>JASCNZ010000009.1 GCA_029959905.1 Microbacteriaceae bacterium PS02344 | reverse complement strand
GGGGCGCACGCCCGTGCGCCCCCGCTCCCTTCCGTGAGGACCCCTGATGACGACGGCATCCACCGCTGAACGGCCCACGGGGCGTGTGGCGCGCGTGCTCGCCCGCCGGGAGGCGCGCGTCGCGTTCCTCTTCGTGCTCCCCGCCTTCCTGCTCTTCATCGCGTTCCGTTTCGGCCCGAGCATCGCCGGCGTCGCGCTGAGCTTCTTCGACTACGACATCTCGGGTGAGATCGCGTGGCGCGGGCTCGACCACTTCCAGCGTCTCGTCGCCGACCCGCTGTTCTGGCGGGCACTCGGCACCACCGTGACCTTCACGATCTTCGCCGTGCCGATCTCGCTGGTGCTCTCGACCGTCATGGCGCTGGGGGTGCGGCGGGCGTTCCGCGGCTCGCGGTTCTTCCGCTCGATCTTCTTCCTCCCCGTCATCACGTCGCTCGTGCTCGCGGGCAGCATCTTCGTCTGGATCTTCTCCAGCAACGGCCCGTGGTCGGCGATCATGAGTCCGCTCGGGCTCGGCGGCTCGTGGCTCGGCAGTACGATCCTCGTCATCCCCGCGATCGTCGTCGTGGGCGTGTGGTCGCGGTTCGGCTACGGGATGATGATCCTCATCGCCGCCCTGCAGGACGTGCCGCGCGAGCTGGAGGAGGCCGCCCTCGTCGACGGGGCGAACGCCTGGAACCGATTCCGGTACATCATCCTCCCGTACCTGCGCCCGACGTTCTTCTTCCTCGCGGTCATCGAGACGACCGCCGCGTTCCAGGTGTTCGACGTCATCTACGTGATGACGCAGGGCGGGCCGGCCAACGCCAGCTACTCGCTCGTCTACATGCTCTACGACCAGGGCTTCCGCTACTTCGACTACGGCTATGCCGCCGCCGTCGGCGTGGCCCTGTTCATCATGACCCTCGTGGTCGCCCTCATCCAGCGCCTCGTGATCGGAAAGCAGAAATGACCGCCCTGATCCAGCCGCCCACCCAGACGCCGCCCGCGACGGCCCCGAAGCCCGCCGCCCCCCGCGGCCGCCACCGCTCGTTCCGCGCGCTCGAGCCCTCGCGCCTCGGCGTGGTCGTGCGCTGGGTGTGGCTGAGCATCGCCGGCATCCTCAGCTTCTTCCCGTTCTACGCGATGGTCGTGCTCAGCCTGAAGCCGGGCATGGTCGTCGAGCTGCCGGGTTCGCTCTCGCCCTTCAGCGACATCTCGTTCGACTCGTACGCGCAGGTGCTCGGTGGGCAGAACATCCTCGTCTGGCTGTTCAACACCCTCGTCTACTCGCTGGTGTCGGTCGTCGCCGTGCTCTTCCTCTCGGCGCTCGCCGGGTACGCCTTCGCGAAGAAGCGGTTCCGCGGCAAGGAGGTGATGTTCTGGTCGTTCCTCGCGATGGTGATGGTGCCGTTCCACGTCACCCTCATCCCGACGTTCATCCTCATGGCGAACCTCGGCGGCATCGACACCTACTGGGGCCTCATCCTGCCGACGCTCGCGAACGCGCAGGCGGTGTTCCTCATGCGCCAGTTCATCCAGGGGTTGCCCGACGAGCTGTTCGAGGCGGCGCGCATCGACGGGGCGGGCGAGTTCCGCATCTTCCTGCGCATCGTGCTGCCGCTGTGCAAGCCGATCCTCGCGACGCTCGGCATCTTCGTCTTCCTGTGGCACTGGAACGACTTCCTCTGGCCGCTCATCATCGCCAAGTCCAACTCGATGTTCACGCTCACCGTGGGCATCTCGTCGCTGCAGCAGCAGGACGTGCCGTTGAGCACCATGCTCGCGGGTTCGGTCGTCGCCCTCCTGCCCATCTTCCTCGCGTACCTGATCGCTCAGCGGTACGTGCAAGAGGGAGTCACGGGCACCGGGATCAAGGGCTGACAAGAAGGGAATGCACCACATGACATCGCACCGCTTCACCTCCGAGGCCGAGCTCGAGGAGGCCCTCGCAACGCCGAGCGCGGCGCTCGTCGACGACCTCGCCGCCGGTTCGGGCGACCTCGTGATCCTCGGGGCGGGCGGCAAGATGGGCCCGACCCTTGCAATGCTCGCCCGGCGCGGTCTCGACGCGGCCGGCCGCAAGGGCGACGCCGTCATCGCCGTCTCGCGGTTCGGCGACGGGGTGATCCGCGAGCGCCTCGAGAGCGCGGGGGTGCAGGTGGTGCCGTTCGACCTCATCGAGAACGACGACCTCGCAGGGCTCCCGGATGCTCCGAACGTCGTGTTCATGGTGGGCGCGAAGTTCGGCGCCGCCACCAACGCGTCGTGGGCCTGGGAGGTCAACGCGGCGCTGCCCGACCGGGTCGCGCGCCGTTACCGCGACAGCGCCATCTCGGTGCTGTCGACCGGCAACGTCTACCCGTTCGTGCCGGCGGCCTCGGGCGGGGCATCCGAAGAGGTCGCCCCCGCCCCGATCGGCGAGTACGCGCAGTCGTGTCTCGGGCGCGAGCGGGTGTTCGAGTTCGGGGCGCAGGAGCGCGGCACGAAGGTCGCCATCATCCGCCTGAACTACGCGATCGACCTGCGCTACGGCGTGCTCGCCGACATCGGCAGTGCCGTGCACGCCGGCGAACCCGTGTCGGTGGCGACGGCCAACGTCAACGTCATCTGGCAGGGCTACGCGAACGAGGTCGTGCTGCGCAGCCTGCGCCACGCCTCGACCGACCCGTTCACGATCAACCTCACCGGCCCCGAGCTGCTGAGCGTCGAGTCGATCGCCCGCCGCTTCGGTGCGCTGCTCGACCGCGAGGTCACCCTGGTCGACGAGCCGCAGCCGACCGCGCTGCTCAGCGACGCCCGCCGGTGCATGGCGCTGTTCGGCTACCCCGAGGTGTCGGCCGAGACGCTCATCGAGCGCCAGGCCGAATGGATCGCGGCGGGACTGCCGATGATCGCCAAGCCCACCAAGTGGGCCGTGCGGGACGGCAAGTTCTGATGGCCGCATCCGCCGCCCGCACCGCGACCGTTCCCACCCTGCCTCCGGAGGCCGCGGCGACGCTCGCCCGCGGAGCCGTGATCCCCGCGCATCCGCTCGCCCTGACCGCCGACCGTCGACTCGACGAGCGCCGTCAGCGCGCGCTGAGCCGGTACTACCTCGATGCGGGCGCCGGAGGCCTCGCCGTCGGGGTGCACACGACGCAGTTCGAGATCCGCGATCCGGAGCACGCGCTGTTCGAACCGGTGCTCGCGCTCGCGGCCGAGGAGATGGATGCCCGCGACGACGCGAGCCTGGTGCGCATCGCCGGGGTCGCGGGCGACCTGACGCAGGCGGTGGCCGAGGCCGAGCTCGCGCGGTCGCTCGGCTACGACGCCGTGCTCGTGAGCCCGCGCGTCGCCGGAGCCGACGAGCAGGCGCTGCTCGACCGCGCCCGTGCGGTCGGCGAGGTGCTGCCCGTCGTGGGGTTCTACCTGCAGACCGCGATCGGCGGCCCCGTGCTCGACCGCGATTTCTGGCGCGAGTTCGCCGCGATCCCGGCCGTGGTGGCGGTCAAGGCGGCACCGTTCGACCGCTACCGCACGCTCGAGCTCGTGCGCGGCGTCGCCGCGTCGGGTCGCGCCGACGAGATCGCGCTGTACACGGGCAACGACGACGCGATCGTCGCCGACCTGCTCTCGGAGTTCCACGTCGAGTCGCCCGACGGCCCGCGCACGCTGCGGTTCGTGGGCGGTCTGCTCGGGCAGTGGGCGGTGGGCACGCGGGCGGCGGTGGCGCTGCTCGAGAAGGCGCAGCGTGCGATGGCGGGGGATGCCGCGGCGTACCGCGAGCTCGGCCTCATCGCGTCGGACATGGTCGACGTGAACCAGGCGGTGTTCGACCCGGGCAACGACTTCCACGGTGTGATCGCGGGCGTGCACGAGATGCTGCGCCAGCAGGGTCTTCTCGACGGCATCTGGTGCCTCGATCCCGCCGAGGGGCTGTCGCCGGGGCAGGCCGACGAGATCGCCCGCGTGCGCCGGGCCTACCCGGCGCTCAACGACGACGCGTTCATCGCCGCGCACCGCGAGGCCTGGCTGGCATGAGCGCGTCGCCGGGAGGGCCCTCGATCGTCGCCGTGGTGCCGGCGCCGCTGTTCGCCGAGTTCTTCTCGCCGACCGACGCCGACCGCCTCGCCGCCGCGGCGGAGCAGCTCGGGGGGCCGTTCGCCCGCGTCGACCGGCTGACCGATGCCCGTCTCGACGATGCCCGCGTGGTCATCACGAGCTGGGGTGTCGGCCCGTTCGACGCGCCGACGCTCGACGCGCTCCCGCAGCTCTCACTCGTGGCGCACACCGGCGCCTCGATCAAGGCGTTCGCGACCGACGAGCTGTTCGACCGCGGCATCCGCGTGACCCAGGCGGGCGCCGGCATGGCGCGCTCGGTCGCCGAGGTGTCGCTCGCCTTCACCCTGGCGCTGCTGCACCGGGTGCCCGAGCTGCACAACGGGCTGCGCGACGGCGGCTGGTACGAGGGCGTCGGCGCACAGCACGAGATCCTCGACGCTCCGATCGCGGTGATCGGCGCCTCGCGCACCGGGCGCGCCTACCTCGACCTCATCCGTGCGCTCGGGGCCCGCGCGCTGCTCGTCGATCCGACGGTCGACGAGGCCGGGGCATCCGCCCTGGGCGCCGAGCTGCTGCCGCTCGACGCGGCCCTCGCGCAGGCCCGCATCGTGGCCGTGCACGCTCCGACCCTGCCCGAGACGCACCATCTGATCGGTCGCCGCGAGCTCGCCCTCCTGCCCGACGGCGCGGGACTGGTCAACACCGCCCGCTCGTGGCTCGTCGACGAGGCCGCTCTCGTCGACGAGGTGCGCTCCGGTCGGCTCAGCGCCGCCGTCGACGTGTTCGACGAAGAGCCGTTCGGCCCCGAGCATCCGCTGCGCGCACTCCGCGGCGCACTGCTCACCCCGCACCGCGCCGCCGGCACGACCGAGGGGCGCCTGCGACAGGGACGCATCGTCGCCGACGAGATCGACGCGTTCGCCGCCGGGCGCGCCCTGACGCATCTCGTCGACCGCGCACAACTCGCCTCGATGGCATGAGCGACGCCACCGCGGGAGACCGCACGAACTGACGCACGTCGCGTGACGACCATCCGGCCGCACGCCCGATCACGGCACAGATGCCGCATGGAGGTAGAGATGACGATCACGCACGACGACAGCACGACCCCGGCCGGACTCCGCAGCAGGCGCATGCTGCTCGCGGGCTTCGGTGCGGCAGCGGCGGGCGGTCTCGCCGCCGTCGCGATGCAGACCCCCGCGCAGGCATCCGGTCCGGTCGCGCCGACGACGGCGGCCGGTTCGAAAGACGTCGGCAACGCCGGTCTCGCGACCGACCTCGCGTCGATCAAGGGCAAGGCCGGCGACCTGATGCGCACCTCCGGCTACGCGGCGTCGGGTGACGGGGGAGACGGGCTCTACCGATTCGTGAAGGACGGTGCTCCGGCGGTGAACGGCGGCACCGTGCTCGCCGCCCGCAAGGAGGGCGTCTGGATGCTCGTGCATCAGGGCGTCGTCGACTTCCGCGCCTTCGGCATCTTCGGGGCGAACGTCAACGCCGACGATGCCCTCGACGCGATGGTGAACGACCCGGCGATCCACCGCATCGAGGCGCACACCGACCTCAACTTCGTGCGTCGCCACACGTTCTCGCGCTCGAACATCGCGTTCGACTTCGGCGGGCACCTCATGACGACCGAGGGCATCGAGAACGCCGGCAAGGACGACCCGTTCGCCGCGGTCATGTTCTTCCGCGGCGAGGTGACCGATGCCGTGCAGCAGGCGCGGCTCGGCGAGGACGTGCCCGACCTGCGCGACGTGTTCCCCGTCGCCGACTCGTCGTTCTTCACGGTCGGCGACTGGTACGCGGCCGAGGTCAACGCCCTCAGCGGCCGGTGGGAGCGCGAACTGCAGCGGCTCGTGCAGGTGACGCAGATCGTCGACGGCACGCACATCCGCGTCAACTACAAGAACGGGTGGCCGTTGGGCAAGGACCGCACCATGACGTGGCGACGCGTGGTGCCGGTGCAGGACGTGTCGGTCTCGAACCTGAAGTTCCTCGGCAAGGGCACCGACGAGTACACCGGGTCGCACCCGCTCGCCTTCGAGTACGCGGTGCGCTGCGACGTGGACCACATCGACGGCACGGGCACCTTCTGGCCGCTCATCCAGCGCCGCTGGAACACCTACTTCTCGACCACCGACTGCACGCTCAAGAACCCCACATCGGTGACGTGGGGCGGCGCGGGGTACCTCACGCAGCAGATCTACTGCCTGTACGGCTACGTCGCCAACTGCCACACCGCGAACGCGCGGCACCTCAACGACTTCACCGCGAGCGCCTACTGCCTGGTGGAGAACTGCCATGGCGACGGCGACGACCAGGGTCCCTTCGTCACGCACGGCCAGTACGAGCACGACCTCACCTACACCGGCAACTCCGGCCTCATGACCTTCGCGAACTCGGGCGCGGCGTGGGGCTCGGCGGCCAAGCGCATCACGGTGCGCAAGCACGTGTGCTCGTGGTTCGTGGCGCGGGTGCGCATCACCGATCTCACCCTCGAAGACGTGCAGGTGATCGGCAAGCCGACGCTCGCGGGCTCGGGCATGCTGTGGATCAACGCCGACGGTGCGCAGCTGCGCGGGTGCACGGCATCCGACACGCTCATCATCACCCAGCAGTCGGATGCCTCGTCGCGCCCGAACGTCATCGAGGGGTCGCACTTCACATTCGTCGCCGCGGGCGGCGAGCTCACCGCCGCGAACGTCACCACCCCGGTGACCTTCGTCGACACGGTGCTGAACGGCGTGGGCGGGCTCAAGATCAGCGGGCCGGGCGCCGTGACCTTCCGCGGAGCGACGCTGGTCGGCGCGGATGACGCGGCCCCGATGCCGGTCTCGTCCGCCCGACTGCGGATCGAGGGGTCGACGCTGCGCAACGCGCGCATCGCCGCTGCTCGGGGCGAGCGCCAGGCCGTCGAGATCGCGGGGTCGGAGGTCGTGAACGTCGGCGGCACGGGCCTCGCGCGCACCGGGTCGGGCGAGCTGCACGTGGCGCTGTCGGACAGCACATTCCGCGCTGAGGGGTCGGCGACCCATGTGTCGGTGAAGACGGGCGCCACGCACTACCGCGCGGTCGGCAACCGGTTCGAGGGCGGTGCGATCGAGCTCGCCGACGGGGCGTTCGGGTCGTCGTCGACTCTCGTACACACGGCCAACGTCGAGTCGGGCGTCACCCGCACCGCGTTCCCCGCCGAGGGCGACCGCGTGGTCGACACGGCGAACATCGCGGTCTGACGGGCGCGCGGTGCGACGGAGATCTCACGTTATGAAGGAGCGGATGCGGCATCCGCTCCTCCGTTCCGCGTGTTCTCCTTCGCAGCGGGTGCGGGTGCGGGTGCCGGTGCGGGTGCCGGTGCCGGTGCGGGTGCGGGTGTGGGTGCGGGGGCAGGAGCGGCGACGGGTGTGGGGCGAGGGCTGCCTAGAGGCCCACGAGCTCGGCGCTGCGCTGCCAGAGGGCCTCGGCGAGCGCGGGGTCGTCGGCCTGCGGGTTGACCTTCGACGACAGGGTGCGCTCGTCGTAGTAGGCGCCCGAGAACCACGTGTCGCCGGGGGTGCCCTCGATGAAGAAGCGCAGGATGGCACCGCCCTCGTCGGTGCTCGTCAGCAGCAGCTTGCCGAGGAAGCTGCGGTACACGAGGCGCATGATGCTCGACGAGTCGGAGGCGAAGTTCGTCTGCACGGTGCCGGGGTGGAAGGCCACGGCGCTGAGGCCGTCGTCGTGGAACTTCTCGTGCAGGCTGCGGGTGAACAACACGTTCGCGAGCTTGGCGTCACCGTAGGCCTTGTTCGCGCTGAACTTCTTCGCGTTGTCGAGGTCGTCGACGTCGATGTGCCCGAACAGGCGATGTCCCACGCTCGACGTGTTGATGACGGAAGCCCGCGATGCGAGCAATTTCGGCAGCAGCAGGTTCGTGAGCAGGAACGGGGCGAGGTGGTTGACCTGGATGGTCTTCTCGTAGCCGTCGACGGTCGGGGTGCGGTCGCCGAAGATGCCGCCCGCGTTGTTCGCCAGCACGTCGAGAGTGCCGTCGCCGACGGCATCGGAGAGCTGCTGTGCGAGCGTGCGCACGTCGTCGAGACGCGCGAAGTCGGCCGTGAAGTGCTCGGCACCCGCCGCCTCGGCGACGGCGCGGGTCTTCTCGGGCGAGCGGCCCACGAGGATCAGGCGGGCCCCCGATCCCGCGAGCTGTCGGGCCGCGGCGGCGCCGATCCCGTCGGATGCTCCGGTGATCACGATGGTGCGGTCGGTCATGCGGATGCTCCTGCCGGGGTGATGCGCGCGGCCGCGCGGGTGATGTGCGCGGCGACGACGGTGCGCGCCCGCTCGGGGTCGCCGCTCGCGAGGGCGTCGACGATGTCCTGGTGGCTCTGCACGTGCTGCTCCTGCTCGGCGGGGTCGAGGGCGGCGTTCGCGGCGCGGAGGAATCCGGCGATGCGCCCGCGCAGCTGCGAGCTCACCTCGTCGAGGAACCGGTGCTCGGCCAGATCGGCGAGCGCCTCGTGGAACATCCGGTCCTGCCGCAGCACCTCGTCGATGTCGCCCGGCGCGGCGGCAGCCATCGCGGCGACAATCGACTCGAGGTGCGCCGCGGCATCCGCGTTCCACCGCTCCTGCACCCGAACGGCCATGAACTGCTCGAGCACGATGCGCAGGCTCGAGATCTCGTCGAGGTCCTGCGCCGTGAGTGCGGCGACGCGCGCACCACGGCGCGGCTCCCGCACGATCAACCGCTCCTCGGCGAGCCGTGTGAGCGCCTCCCGCACGGGGATGTGGCTCACGCCGAGCCGATCCGCGAGCGTGCGTTCGACCAGGCGCTCGCCGGGGGCGAGCTCACCCGACTGGATCGCCGCGCGCAGCTCGTCGGCGACCTGCTCGGCGATGTTGCGGTCCGACACGGTGCGCATGAGTGGGGCCTCTCCGAGTGCGTCACGGTCGGCGGGGATCGGGATGCCGGTCATGCGCGCTCGCACTGATGCTATGGCATCCTCCTCCCGCTCCGGAGACGCCGTGTCCGCCCGTTCCGAAGGTGTCACCCTCGACGACTCCTCCGCCCACTCCCGCATCCACCCCGAGGAGCGCCCATGACGTCGGCCACCCGCATCGGCGATCGCATCCGCGTGCCGCGCAGCGACGTGTCGATCGGCATCGCGCGCCGCGACATCACACCGCCCACCGGCATCCGCGCGAAGAACTGGGGGCCGGCCGACTGGGAGCGCTCCGAGGGTGCGCACCGGCCCTTCACCCTCACCGCCCTGGCGCTGATCGGCGACGACGCGCGCCCGCGCGTGCTGCTCGCGGTCGACGGCACCTGGTGGCGGCGGGTCGCCGACGAGCGCGGTGTGCGCACCGCCATCCTCGACGGGCTCGGGCTCGCCCCCGACCAGCTCCTCGTCTCGCTCTCGCACACCCACGCGGGCGCCGTGCTGTGCGCGGCCGACGCGCACCTGCCCGGCGGCGAGCTGATCCCCGGGTACCTCGATGCCCTCGCGACGGCGGGTGTCGCCGCGGGCCGCGAGGCGCTGGCCGCGGCCCGCCCCGGCCTCATCGAGTGGACGACCGGTCGCTGCACCCTGGCCGCCGAGCGCGAGCTCGACCTCGGAGGTCGCGCGCTCGTCGGCTTCCACCCCGCGGGCGCTGCCGACGACACGGTGACGATCGGGCGCATCAGCGTCGACGGTGCTGTTCGCGCGACCCTCGTGAACTACGCCTGCCACCCGACGACCCTCGCGTGGCAGCAGCGCGCAGTGTCGCCCGACTACGTCGGCGCGATGCGCGACGTGGTCGAGAGTGCCACCGGGGCGCCGTGCCTGTTCGTGCAGGGGGCGTCGGGCGAACTCGCGCCGCGCGAGCAGTACACCGGCGACGTCGCGGTCGCCGATCGGCACGGCCGCTCACTCGGGCACGCCGTGCTGGCGGCGATCGATGCGCTGCCCGCTCCGGGAGAGGAGCTCACCCTCGACCGCGTGGTCGAGTCGGGTGCACCGCTCGCGGTGTGGGCGGGGCGGCCGGTCGCGGTGTCTGCCGCCTCCGCCTCCGCGGCGACGATCCTGTCGGAGGTCGAGCTGCCCCTGCGCGATCTGCCCACCCTCGACGAGCTGGCCGAGGAGTGGGCCGACATCGATCCGCGCTCCCGCGACGAGCGCCTCGGCCGCGCCCGAAACCTGCGCGAGGACTACATCGACGGCCCCACCGTCGCGCACCCCGTATGGGTATGGCGGTTCGGGGATGCCTTGTTCGTCGCGCATCCCGGCGAGGCCTACTCCCGGTTGCAGACCGCTCTGCGCGACCGCTTCCCGGGCATCCCGATCGTGGTCATGAACCTGACGAACGGTCCGGGCTTCGTGTACCTGCCCACCGCCGAGGCCTACGCGCGCGGTGCGTACCAGGCGTGGCAGACGCCGCTCGCGCCCGGTGCCCTCGACCTGCTCATCGACCATGCCGCGGAGAGGGTGGCGGGCGTGCTCGCCGCCCCGACCGCATCCGCCCACACCCCCACCCCGATCCCCACGCAAGGAGAAGCATGACCCGCCTCGTCGCCATCGTCACCGGAGGATCCGCCGGCATCGGCTGGGAGATCGGGCAGCGTCTGGCCGCCGACGGCTACCTCGTCGTCGCGGCCGATCGTGTTCCCGGCCTGACGGCGGGTGAGAACCCGGCGGGCATCCTGTGGCGCGAGCTCGACGTGACCGATCACGCCGCCGTCGACCGTGTGTTCGGCGAGATCGAAGACGACCTCGGGCCCATCGAGGTGCTCGTGAACAACGCCGGCATCCAGCGGCATCGCGGCCTCGAAGACCTCACGTTCGACGAATGGTCGACGGTCGTCGACGTCAACCTGCACGGCGTGTTCTCGGCGCTGCAGGCGGCAGGACGACGGATGCTCACGCGCGGTGAGGGCCGCATCGTGAACATCTCGTCGATCTCGTCGCGGGGCTCGGCCGGCCGCGCACCGTACGCCACGACGAAGGCGGCCGTGATCGGCCTCACGTCGACCGCGGGCGCCGAATGGGCGGCGCGCGGCGTGCGGGTCAATGCGGTGGCACCGGGGTACGTCGACACCGGGGTGTTCCGACAGGGCGTCGAGCAGGGCACGCTCAGCCTCGACACGATCCTCTCGCGCATCCCCGCACAGCGCCTGGCCGAGGCGAGCGAGATCGCCGCGGCGGTCAGCTTCCTCGTGTCAGAGGAGTCGCGGTACATGAACGGGCAGACCCTCTACGTCGACGGTGGATTCATGGTCGACTACGGCGTGCCGCTCGCGAAGAGGCCCGCGTGAACGCCGCATCGGGGGGCGTGATCGCGACGGTCGAGACGGCGACGGCGGTGCTGCCGCTGCCCGCGCCGCTGCACCTCGGGGCGATGACGGTGACCCGGCGCGAGTACAGCGCAGTGCAGGTGACCGATGCCGACGGCATCCGGGGCGTGGCGTACTGCCTGTCGCGAGAGGCGCCGATGGCCGAGATCGTCGACCGCCTCGTCGCCCCGCACGCCCGTGGGGCGCACGCCGACGACCCGTCGGCGACGTGGGAGCGGATGCTGCGCGGCAGCGCGATCGTCGGACGGGTCGGTCTCGTGCGCCGGGCGATCGGCCTGGTCGACATCGCGCTGTGGGACGTCGCGGCCCGGCGCGCCGGGGTGCCGCTGTGGCGGATGCTCGGTACCGGCGACGCGCCCCGAGAAGCCATGCTGGTGGCGGCGTACCCCTCGGCCGCGCGCACGCCGCGGGAGGTCGCCGACGAGGTGCTCGCGCAGGCCGCAGGGTGGGCGCAGGTGAAGATCTCGCGCCTGCCCGACCCGTCGTACATGCGCGAGCTGCTGACGATCCTGGGGGCGGAGTTGCCGTCGTCGACCGGCCTCGTGGTCGACGTCGGATTCGGGTGGCGCGACGCCGACGAGGCGCTCGCCGAGATCGCTCGGTGGGGCTCGCCGCGGCTGGCGTGGCTCGAGGATCCGCTGCTGCCCGAAGACGCGGAGGGGTGTGCGCGCATCCGCCGCGAGAGCGGGCTGCGGGTATCGGTCGGCGACGAGGTGACCGACCCCGCGGTGCTGCGGGCGCTCGTCGAGGTCGGGGGCGTCGACGTGCTGCGGCTCGACGTCGTCGCGATCGGCGGGGTGACGCCCGCGCTCGCGATGATCGCCTGGGCGGCCGAGCGGGGTGTGCCCGTGTCGGGGCACGTGTACCCCGAGGTCACGACGCACCTCGGCATCGGCGTCGAGACCTTCGCGCGCGGGGAGAACCCCTACGACCCGGCCCCGTCGTTCATCGTCGGCGGTCCGTCGTTCGCGGGCGAGGTGCGGCCCGCGGATGCCCCGGGCCTCGGATTCGCGCTCGACCCGGCCGTGTTCCGGTTCGGGTCCACGTTCACGGAGGGGAGTGGTCATGAGTGAGTCGGTTCGCAGCGTCGTCGTGACGGGGAGCGGCAAGGGCATCGGGCGGGCGATCGCCGAGCGGCTGGCGGCCGACGGGTGGGTCGTCGTCGGGCTCGAGCGCTCGCCGGATTCGGGCACGGTGGAGGGCGGCATCGTCGCGGAGGTCGTGCTCGGTGACGCCGCCGACCGCGCCGCGCACGAGCGGGCTGCCACGGCGGCGCGCGCCCTGGCGCCCCTGGCCGGCTGGGTGAACAACGCCGGCATCACGAAGCGCACCCCGCTGCATGACCTCGACGAGGCGGTGGTGCGCGAGGTGCTCGACATCAACGGCTTCGGCTACCTGTGGGGGTGCGCGACAGCCGTGCAGGCGTTCGTCGATCAGGGCGTGCCGGGCGCGATCGTGAACGTCGGGTCGATCCACGGGCGGGCATCGTTCGTCGACCATGCCGCGTACGAGTTCACCAAGGGCGGCATCGACGCGCTGAGTCGCAGTATCGCCGTGAGCTACGGCGGCCTCGGCATCCGCGCCAACACGGTCGCGCCGGGAGGGGTGCGCACGCCGCATCTCGAGGCGCAGATCGCGGCATCCGACGATCCCGCCGCCGCCGAGCGCGCGCTCGCCGAGGGGCCGCCGATGGGGCGCATCGCCCGAGCAGAAGAGGTCGCTGCGGTCGCGGCATTCCTGCTCTCCGACGAGGCGCCGTACCTGTCGGGGCAGTCGATCGCCGTCGACGGCGCCTGGACCGCGTCGTTCGGCGACATCGCCCTCGACCCCGCGCTCCGCGCCCGCTTCGGTCCTTCCCCCGCGTGAGGAGTCGAGACACGCCGTATCCACTCCCGCGCGAGCGGCGTGTCATGACCCGTAGCGCGAGAAACGAGGGAGCGAGGGGCCTAGGCCTTGAGCATCGAGGCCCGCGCGATCAGGCCGTCGACCACGTCGAAGGTCGCGATCGTCTCGGTCGCGGCGCCGGCGTTGATCACCTGCTCCTGCGCGACGACCCAGCGGTCGCCGAACAGCACGATCCGATCGATCACGCACGAGAGCTCGGGGTTCTGCAGCCGCGGCTCGTAGAACGCGCGGATCGCCTCCGACCCCACGAGAGGTTCGGGCGAGACGCCGGTGATCACGGCATCCGCGGCGTACGTCGCGACGAAGGCGTCGAGGTCGTGGGCGTTGAACGCGTCGAGCTGCTCCTGCACGGTCTGCTCGGCGGTGCGGATGCTGTCAGTCAATGCGAACTCCTCCGTTGACGTCGTACGTGGCCCCGGTGATGAAACCGGCGCGCGGCGAGGCGAGCGAGGCGATGATCCAGGCGACGTCGGCCGGCTGTCCGAAGGCGCCGAGCGGGATCGACGCTTCGAGCTTCGCGCGCCCCTCGCCCTGCAGCTGATCGGTGATGGCGCTCGCGACCGGTCCGGGGGTCACGGCGTTCACTCGAATGCCTTCGGGCGCGAGGTGCCGGGCGAAGCTGCGGGTCAGCGCGAGGATCGCGCCCTTGCTCGCGGCGTAGTGCAGACCGGTCTGCAGCGCACCGACCTGCCCTGCGATCGAGGAGAGGTTGATGATGCTGCGGTCGCCCGCGGCGGCGCGCAGCAGGGGCAGTGCGCCTCGGGTCAGCAGGAACGTGCCGCGCACATTGGTCTCGAGCACCCCGTCCCACTCCTCGATGTCGATCTCGTCGAAGGGGGTGTAGGGGCACACGCCGCCGTTGTTGACGAGCACGTGCAGCTCGCCCCAGGCATCCGTCATCTCGGCCACGAGGGCGTCGATCGAGGCGGGGTCGCGCAGGTCGAGGCGGGAGACCCGCACGTCGGATGCCCCGGCACGCCGGCATTCGTCGGCGACACGGGCGGCCTCGGCCTCGCGTCCGGCGTAGGTGAGCCAGACGTCGAGTCCCTCGCGGGCGAGTTCGAGGGCGGCGGCGGTGCCGATTCCGGAGCTGGCTCCCGTGACGAGCGCGCGGCGGTGGGTCATTCTTAAACGCTATAGCAAACCTGCGCCGGATGCATCCGCCCCACCCGGAGCGGCCGACTCGGGGGTCAGCGCTCGAACACCACCTCGCCGCCGACGACGGTCGTCGTCACGCGCTGCTCGGCGATCCGCTCGGGGTCGATCTCGTAGAGGTCGTCGCTCAGGGCGATGAAGTCGGCCAGCATCCCGACCTTCAGCGTTCCCTTGTCGCGCTCCTGCCCGACCGCGTACGCCGACCCGTGCGTATAGGCGCGCACCGCCTCGTCGACCGAGATGCGCTCGCGTTCGCCGAGCACCTCGCCGCCGCTCGTGCGCCGCAGCACCATGTCGCGCAGCGAGACGAGGGGGTTCGCGTCGGAGATGGGGGAATCGGTCGAGCCGTTCAGCACGATTCCGGCATCCGCCAGCGACTTCACGCGGTAGATGTCGTCGCGGCGGTCGGCGGCGACCGCGGCCGCCATGCCGTCGCCGAAGTCCGAGACGAACACGCCCTGCGGCACCGGGATCACCCCGAGGCGCGCGGCGCGGGCGATGTCGTCGTCGCTCGCCAGCGCGAAGTGCTCGATGCGATGCCGTACCGCCGGCCGCGGCGCGATGCTCTGCGCATACTCGATCGCGTCGAGCACGTGGGTGATCGCGCGGTCGCCGATCGCGTGCGTCGCCACGGTCCACCCCGCGCGGTGCGCGCCGACGATGTAGTCGCGCAGCGCCGCGGGCTCGTGCAGCAGCACGCCGAAGTTGTCGGCCTCGCCGTGGAAGCACGCGTGCATGGCCGCCGACCGGCCGATGAACGACCCGTCGGCGACGATCTTCACCGGTCCGACGCGCAGCATGTCGTCGCCGAGCCCGGTGCGGATGCCGAGGTCGAGGCCGAGCATCTCCTTGTCGGGCAGGTCGGTGAACGGGTGCAGCACGGTGATGTACGGCATGAGGGTGGTGCGCACGCGCAGCAGGCGCCGCTCGACCGCCGTCTGATACGCGTGGTAGTCGAGAGGGCTGTTGCCGACCATGCGGATCTCGCCGATGCCCGGCTCGGTCACCGACGTCAGGCCGTAGCTCAGCGCCTGGTCGCTCGCGAGGCCGAGGTTGCGCTGCACCTCGTCGAGGTCCATGGGTCGCACCAGGGCGAGGATCGGGGCCATCGCAGACTCCTGCAGCAGCCCCTCCGGACGCCCGGAGTCGTCGCGGGGGATGCCGCCGCCGGCGATGTCGGGGAACCCGTCGCGCGCGGTGTACCCGGCGAGCTCGAACGCCCGGGTGTTGGCGACCATCATGTGCCCCGAGACGTGCTCGAGGATCACCGGGCGACCCCCTGCGACCCGGTCGAGACCCTCGGCGGTCGGATGCCCCTCGAGGAAGTTCTGGTCGTAGCCGGAACCCCGCACCCAGGCATCCGGAGCCAGTCCCTCGGCGTGCTGCCGAACCGCCGCGTACAACTCGTCGAGCGAGTTCACCGCGCCGGGCCGCAGGTTCAGCGACGCGAGGCGGAAGCCCGTGAGCGAGAGGTGGTGGTGGGCGTCGTGGAACCCGGGGAGCACCGGCTGACCGCCCAGGTCGACCACGCGGTCGGCGTCGACACCGTGCAGGTCGTCGTCGAAGCCGACGATGCGTCCGTGCAGCGTGCCGATGCGCTGGGCGGTGGGGCGCTCGGGGTCGAGGGTGCGGATGCGGGCGTTGGTGAAGATGGTGTCGACGCGCATGGTCTCTCCAGGGGGTCGGGTGCGTTCGGGGCCGGATGCTCGGCGAGGGGTGCCGGGCCAGGCCACGGCACCCCTCGCGCTCGGGCGTCAGGCGGTGGTGCGAGCGGTCGCCGCGACCTCGGTCTCGACCGAGCGGGCGATGCGGCGCTGGAGGCCCCACACGCCGGCGATCGTGACGAGGATCATCACGGCGTAGAACACCGCCACGCCCCACACGCTGCCGCCGGTGGAGTTGAGGATCCACTGCGCGACGAGCGGGGTGGACCCGCCGAACACGGTGGCGCACAGCTGGTAGGCGAGCGAGACGCCGGAGTAGCGGATGCGCGCGGGGAACGCCGAGGCGAGCAGGGTCGCGAGCAGCGCGTAGTAGGCCGTGCTGCCGATGATCGTGGCATACAGGGTGACCGTGATCCACAGCGGGGAGGCGGCCTGGATCGCGAGGAAGTACGGCACGGTCAGCACGACGCTGAGAACGAGGCCCGCGAGCATCACGCGGGCGATGCCGAAGCGCTCGGCGATCTTGGCGGCGATGGGCTGCCACACGAACTGCAGGATGGCCATGCCGAGCAGGATGTTCAGCATGAGCTGACGGTCGATGCCGAGCGAGCCCGTGGTCCAGGCGAGCAGGAACGTGTTCGAGAAGTAGGCGTTCGAGATGCCCATGACCGACGCGAGCACGCCGAGGCCGATGAGCAGCGGCGCCGTGCGGATGGCGACGAGAACCGGGGCGCTCACGACCTCCTGCGACTTCTTCGCGGCCTCGAAGTCCGGCGACTCCTCGACCTTCACGCGGATGACGAGACCGATGATCACGAGCACGGCCGACAGCAGGAACGGGATGCGCCATCCCCACGAGATGAACGCGTCGTCGGGCAGCAGGCCCACCAGCAGGAACATCACGGTCGCGAGGATCGACCCGGCGGGCGAGCCCTGCTGCACCCAGGCGCCGGCGAGGCCCTTCTTCTCGGCGCGCGCGTTCTCGGTCGACAGCAGCACCGCGCCGCCCCATTCACCGCCGACCGCGAAGCCCTGCAGGCCGCGCAGCACGACGAGCAGGATCGGCGCGAAGATGCCGATCTGCGCGTAGGTCGGGAGGAGGCCGATCATCGTGGTCGCGAGGCCCATGAGGATGAGCGTGAGGACGAGCACGTTCTTGCGTCCGAACTTGTCGCCGAAGTGGCCGAACACGAGCCCGCCGATGGGGCGCATGAGGAAGCCGACCCAGAACGTGGCGAAGGAGGCGAGGAGGGCGGCGCCGGGCGCGACCTCGGGGTAGAAGACGCGGCCGAACACGAGGGCGGCGGCCGTGCCGAAGATGTAGAAGTCGTACCATTCGATCGCGGTGCCGACGAAGGCGCCGACCATCGAACGTCGTTGCCGGGCAGAACTGATCTCGCTGTGCGAAGGGGCCATCGGGAAGGCTCTCTGTCTCGGGGGAGTCGGGTTCTGCCATCCTGATCGTCCCACGCCATGCCCGTCCAATGAGGAATCCGAAGATAGACATACGCTTTGTGTATGTACGGAGAGCGGGAACTCGAAGCATTCGTGGCAGTCCTCGACCACGGATCGGTGAGTCTGGCCGCCGAGCGGCTGATCCGCACCCAGCCGACGGTGTCGCGGCAGATCGCGTCGCTGGAGCGTCAGGTGGGGGCATCCCTCTTCCGTCGGATGCCCCAGGGCATGGTCACCACGTATGCCGGCGAGCGGCTCGAACCCATGGCGCGCGACCTCGTGCGGCGCGGGCGGCGGGCGCGCGAGGTCATGGCGGGCATCGTGCAGAAGGAGCGCTCGTTCGTCGCCGCCGCGCCCGAGATGACGAGCGTGCTGGTGCTGGCGCCGTTCATCGCGGGCGGCGGACCGATCTCCGACGTCGTCGTCGCGACGCCGGCCGAGACCTACGATCGACTGCGTTCGGGGGCCGACCTCGCGGTCACGACCGCCCCGCCGGATGCCCGGCTCAGCAGCATCCGCATCCTCACCCTGCCCCTGTACTGCCAACTTCCGGCCTCGCACCCGCTCGCCGGGCGGGAACGGCTCGAGCTCGAAGATCTGCTCGCCGGGCCGTTCCTCACGTCGGGCGCGGGGTCCGCCGCCTGGACGCAGATCCAGCGCGCGGCCGAGAGCGAGGCCTGGTCGGTCGAGATGGCGAGCTTCGGAGCGGATGCGCCGATCATCCAGGCGCGGTCGGCCGCCGGACACGGGCCGTGCGTGGTGGTCGAGCCGCCGCGGTTCGGGCTGCTGTCGCGCCCCCTCCACCACCGGGGGCTTCCGATGCAGTGCGCGCTCTACGCCAGTTGGGAACGCACGCACTACGCGCGGGAGGACATCCGCGGGGTCGCCGAGCAGCTCACGGCGTTCGCCGCCGACCACGTGGTGAGTCTCTACGACCCGGCGTCCTGACGCCCACTTCCTCAGATGGTAGATGCTATAGCATCGGGTGCATGACAGCGCCGTTCATCCTCGTGTCCGACTGCGATCTGCCGGGAACCGTCATCGAAGACACCCTGCGGAGTTCCGGCCTTCGGGCCGATCGCGCCCCCGCATCCGATCCGGAGGCGCTCGTCGCCGCGGGCGCCGACGCCACGGGGCTCGTCGTGCAGTGGGCATCCGTCGGCGCAGAGGTCATGGATCGCCTGCCGAACCTGCGCGTCATCAGCCGTGTGGGGATCGGCTACGACATGGTCGACGTCGAGGCGGCGACCGCGCGCGGCATCGCGGTCGCCAACACCCCCGGTTACTGCATCGAAGAGGTCGCTGCCCACACGATCGCGATGATCATGACCCAGGCCCGCGGGCTTCCGGCGTACGACCGCGCGGTGCGTGCGGGAACGTGGAAGGCCGTGGATGCCCGGCCGCTCGCCGTACGTCCGTCGACGACGACCGTGTCGGTGCTGGGGTTCGGCCGCATCGGGTCGATGGTGGCGCGCGGATGCCGGGCGCTGGGGTTCCGCGTGCTGGTCGCCGATCCGTTCGCCGCGGCCGAGGCCGTGCACGACGCCGGATGCGAGCCGGTCGAGATCGCTGATGCGGTGGCGCGCGCCGACATCCTCACGCTGCACGTGCCGCTGACCCCGGAGACCCACCACCTGATCGACGCGGCCGCGCTCGCGACGATGAAGCCCGGGGCCGTGGTGGTGAACACGTGCCGCGGGCCGCTCATCGACGAGCACGCACTGGCGGAGGCGTTGCGGTCGGGGCAGCTGGGCGCGGCGGCGCTCGACGTGTTCGACGGCGAACCTCTGGCCGATGACTCGCCGCTGCGCGGTCTCGACCAGGTGCTGCTGTCGCCGCACGCCGCGTGGTACTCGCCCGAGGCCCTCGCCGACCTGCCCGTGCACGCCGCCCGGAACATCGTCGACTTCCTCGCCGGCGCGCCGGTGCCCGTCGTCAACCCCGGCTACACCTCGCACACCCGCTGATCCGTCCCGCCGCTGACCCGTCTCGCCCGCGTCAGCCCGCGAACGGCACCGCGGGCATGCCGGTCACCCCGGGGCGCACCGCGAACAACGAACCCGCCTCCGTGCCGTGGTCGGGGTCGAGGCCCTTCGCCGAGGTCGTGATGTAGAGCGTGCCGAGGTCGCCGCCGCCGAACGTGCAGGCGCTCACCTGCGGCGCGGGCAGCTCGATGCGCTCGATCAGCGATCCGTCCGGAGTGTAGCCGTGCACGGCCGAGCCACCCCACAGCGCCACCCACACCGAGCCGTCCGCCGCGACGGTGAGGCCGTCGGGCGACCCCTGCTCTTCGGCGATCGTCACGAAGCCGCGTCGTCCGCGCAGCTCGCCCTCGTTCACGTCGAACACGTCGATTCGCTGCGTCTCGGTGTCGACGTAGTACGCCCGCGCCCCGCCCGGCGCGAAGGCCACGCCGTTCGACACGGTCACGCGCGACAGCACCTGCGTGGCGGTGAGGTCCGCATCGATCCGCAGCACGCGGCCCTCGGCCCCATCGCCGGTCGCCATCGACCCGGCCAGAATGCGGCCGCGCGGGTCGACCGTGCCGTCGTTGAACTGCGCCTCGCCGATGTCGAAGGTCGCCACGACGCGGGCGGGCCCGTCGGCCGAGTCGGACAGGTGCATCGACCGTTCGCCGAACGCCACGAAACCGCCCCCGACCCGCGGACGGCAGAACGCCGCATAGGTGTCGTCGAGGTGCAGACGATGGATGCCGTCATCGCGCAACGTCACGAGATCGGCGGCGTCGGCATCCACCCATCGGACGCCGCCCCACGAGGTCGACCACACCGGGGTCTCGGCGTGCACGCAGACCGGGCCGGTCAGGTTCTCGACCTTCATGCTGGCTCCTCCGGCCCGCGCGTCAGCTCGCGCGCGACCTTCTTCTCGAGCACGTCGACGGCCTCGTCCGACAGCAGGATCAGCCCGTCGAGCTCTTCGCGCACCCGCTTGTAGGCGAGGTTGCGCTCGGCCTGCGTGGCCGACTCGTCGACCGCGACGGTGAGCAGTTTCTGCGCCCGGTCGAGGCGTTTGCGCTCGGTCTCGGTGAAGGTCGAGTCGCGCAGGCGGCGGGCATCCTTCTCGGCCACCTCGAACGCCACTGCGTAGGCTCCGACGGCATCGAGGTATTCCGCCACCTGCTGCTCGGTGACCGTCGCTTCGGCCGACGCGGGCCGCAGGGCATCCGCCGTGCGCTTCGCGCGCAGGAACGCCGCGGTCAACGGCTGACGACCGTCGCTCATCGCGGGGAACGCGATCAGCTTCGACACGTCGAGCTCGTAGTCGAGCCAGCGTGCGGTGATCTCGTCGTGCTCGGCGAACAGGCGCACCAGCAGGTCGTTCGGTGCGACCGACGGCGCCGAATCGATGACGGTCGACCGGGCCCGCCCGCCCGATCGCGCCTCGATCTGCGCCTGCTTCAGCTGCGCCTTGATCTTGAGCGTCTCGATACGTCGCTCATGCCGCCGCTTCGATGCGCGTTCCCATGACTTGGCAGCGCCGCCGGCGGCGGCCATCAGGGGGAAGATGAGCCACCAGAAGTCGCCCGCGAAGTCCAGCAACGGTTGCATGATGTGCTCAGCCTACTGGCGGGGGCGACGCGCGATGGGGGTCTCCGCGAGGATGGAGGCATGCATCCCGTGCGCGTCGGCCTCGTCGGTATCGAGAACACTCATGCCGAGCACATCCTGCGTCATCTGGGTCTCGATGAGGCGCCGCCGCTGCGGGCATCGGCGATCGTGGCGGGCGATCCCGAACGCACCGCGCGCCTCGCCGAGCTCGGCCGGGTCGAGCGCGTGGTCGACGACGTGCGCGCTCTCGTCGGCGAAGTGGATGCGGTCATCATCACGACCCGCGAGGGTGCCACGCACCGCGACCTCGCGGTGCCGTTCCTCGAGGCGGGCATGCCGGTGTGGGTCGACAAGCCGTTCGCCACGACCCGCGCGGATGCCGAGGCCATGGTCGCCGCGGCCGCGCGCGGCGGGGCGCTCCTCACCTCGTCGTCGACGTTGCGGTGGCTGCCCGATGCGGATGCCGTCGCCGCCTCACTCCCCAGGATCGGAGCCGTGCGGCGCCTCACCGTGTCGGGCCCCGCCGACCCCCTCGGCCCGTTCGGGGGTCTCTTCTTCTACGGCATCCATCACGCCGACCTCGCTCAGCGATTCGCATCCGGCGAGCCGGGCGACCTGCGGGTCGTGGCGCACGACCGGGGACTGGTCGCGCGCTACCGGTGCGGTGAGGTCGAGGTGGCGCTCGATTTCGTCCGGCCCGAGTTCGAGGTCCCCTTCCGCGTGACGGCCGAGGGCGCGCAGGGGAGCATCGACCGGGAGATCGCGGTGGGCGGCGACTACGTGCAGCCGGCGTTGCGGGCCTTCGCGCGGATGCTCGCGACGCGGTCGGTCGCGGTGCCGACGGCCGAGATCCTCGCCGCGGTCACGGTGATCGAGAAGACGGTCGCGCTCGCGCGCGCATGAGCCCGCGCCGCGAGTCGGATAGCGCGGATCGGTTGTGAAATCGATGACACAACCCGAACGACATCGGCGCGTTCGGCGCTGCCGGATCCTAGAATGTGCCCATGACAGCTCGGGGGAGATATGCGAAGGGGATCGCGAAGCGCGAGGAGATCCTGCAGGTCGCTCTCGATGTCGTCGCCGAGGTCGGATACCGGAAGGCCTCGAACCGCGAGATCGCCGAGCGGGTGGGGCTCACTCAGCCCGGGCTCATGCACTACTTCTCGTCGCGCGAGGAGCTGTACATGGAGGTGCTCCGCGCGAAGGACAACCGCGACCTCGATCGGTTCCTCGCCCCCGACCTGACGTTCGACGGGTGGCTCGCGGTGATCGCCCACAACGTGTCGGTACCGGGACTCGTGCGCCTCTTCGTCGAGTTCTCGGCCGAGGCGACGATCCCGGGGCACCCCGCCAATGAGTACTTCGTGGAGCACTACGCCGGTGCGCGGCGACTGCTGACCGATGTGATCGAGCGGGCGCAGGCATCCGGAGACGTCGGACCGACCGTCGACGTACCCATCACGGTCGACATCATCATCGCGGTCTCCGACGGGCTGCAGATGCAGTGGCTGCTCGACTCGTCGGTCGACATGGTCGAGCGCCTGACCCGCCTCTGGAACGGCGTGCTGCTCGCCTCGCATCGCCCCGCCGCCTGACCCCCTCACCCCCCCCGCACCGCCCCGCACCGCCTGCACAACTTCGGAGTTCCGCGCCGGCGCGCCGTCGTCGACGGCCGCGGGCCGGCGTGTCGGGTCGCGGCTCCGAAGTTGTGCGGGCGAGACGGCGGGTCGTCCGTGTCAGCCGCCCCCGAGAGACGGGGTCAGCGGCCGAGCGCGGTGGCGCAGGCGACGCAGTACTCGGCGAAGGGGCGGATCTCGAGGCGCGCGGCGGGGATCGGTCGCCGGCAGTGCAGGCACACGCCGTAGGTGCCGGCGTCCATACGGGCGAGCGCGTCGTCGACCTGCTGCAATTCGGATGCCGCGGCCTCGGCGAGCCCCGTCAGGCGCGACCATTCCGACGAGAGCGTGACGCCCTCGGGGTCGTGCTCGTCGTCGTCGTTCGAGCCCTCGCGGTCGTGCGTGAGCTCGTCGAGGATCGCCCCGGTCGCGCGCACCCGAGCATCCGCCTGGGCGCGCATCGCGGTGAGCAGTGCCCGCAGGCGTTCCTCGTCCTCCTCCATGCCGGCCACCCTACCCGCGTCGCGCTTCCTGCTTGCGCGCTCCCGCGGCACCCCACGCGAGGGGTCGAGCCACGCCGTGTCCGAGCCCGCGCTCGCGGCACTTTCTGACCCCTCGTGCGAGGCCGAGCGCGCCGGAACTCAGCCGCGCTCGCGACGCTTGCGCTCGGCCCGGGTGCGCGGCACGGCACCCTCGGCTCGCGCAGCCTTGCGCTCGGCCCGGGTGCGCGGAACCGCGCCGTCGCGCGACCCCCGCCCGCGAGCCGGAGCGGCGTCGGCCATCTCGGGCGCGGCGTCGACGTGCACCGAGGGGTGGTCGCGCTCGAGCGCGGCGCCCTCCATGTCGACGTTCGGCAGGGCGCGGTCGAGCCAGCGCGGCAGCCACCACGCCGACTTCCCGAGCAGGTGCATGAGGGCCGGCATGAGCAGCATCCGCACCACGAACGCGTCGAGCAGCACGCCGAACGCGAGTCCGAACCCGATCGAGCGGATGATCGTCGACTCCGAGAACACGAATCCGCCGAAGACCGAGACCATGATCAGTGCGGCAGCGATCACGACCGAGCGGCCCGCGCGGAACCCCTGCGCCACGGCATCCCGTGCCGGCGCGCCGTGCACGTACGCCTCGCGCATGCCGGAGGCGAGGAACAGCTGATAGTCCATCGCCAGCCCGAACAGGATGCCCACCAGGATCACCGGCAGGAAGCTGAGGATCGGACCGGTGCTGTGCAGACCGATGATGTCGGCGCCCCAGCCGAACTGGAACACCGAGACGATGAGTCCGTACGTGGCGAACAACGACAGCACGAACCCTCCCGTCGCGATGATCGGTACCAGCAGCGAGCGGAACACGACGATCATGATGAGCAGCGACAGGCCCACGACCACCACCAGGTACAGCGGCAGCACGCTCGCCAGCGCCTCGGAGATGTCGATGTTCACCGCTGCCTGACCCGCGACGCCGAGCGTGATCCCGCCGTCGAGGTCAGGCAGCGCGCGGATGCTCTGCACGAGCTTCTCGGTCGACGGGCTGTTCGGCCCCTCGGCGGGCAGCACCTGGAACGCGAGCAGCGCGTTGTCGTCGGAGGCCGCGACGGGGGCCACGGCGACGACGTCGTCCTGGTCGGCGAGCTTCTGCGCGACCTCGACCTGCGTCGCGACCAGGTCGTCGTCGCTCACGCCCTCGTCGAGGGTGGCGGTGACGAGCAGCGGGCCGTTGGCCCCGGCGCCGAACTGGTCCTCGACCGCGTGGAAGGCGCGGTAGCTGGTCGAGTCGTCGGGCTCGCTGCCGCCGTCGGGCAGGCCCAGCCGCATCGACATCGCGGGGATCGCGATGACGAGCAACGCCACGACGCTGACCAGCGCCGTCACCACCGCACGCAGCGTCGACATGCGCTTCACGGGCTTGCCCACGGCATGCGGCTGTCCGACCGCGGCCCGCGCCTTGCGGCTGAGCAGGCGCTCGCCGAGCAGGCCGAGGATGGCCGGGGCGAGCGTGACCGCGACGAGCACGGCGATCGCGACGCAGACCGCGCCGACGGTGCCCATGAGTCCCAGGAACGGCACCCCCGTGATGTTGAGCGCGAGCAGCGCGACGATGACCGTCGCGCCCGCGAAGACGACCGCGGTGCCCGAGGTGCCGGTCGCCAGACCGATCGACTCGCGCAGCGGCGAGCCGGCGAGCAGCTGCTTGCGGTGCCGGTTGACGATGAAGAGCGAGTAGTCGATGCCCACGGCGAGGCCGAGCATCACCCCCAGGACGGGGGTGACGGATGCCATGTCGACGACGCCCGAGAAGGCGAGGGATGCCGTCACGCCGACACCGACGCCGACCACCGCCGTGACGATGGGGAGGGCCGCGCCGAGCAGGGTGCCGAGCATGACGATGAGCACGACGGCTGCGAAGGCCAGGCCGACGGCTTCGCCGATGCCGAAGATCTCGGGCACGCCCTGGGCGATGTCGGTGCCGAAGTCGACCGTGACGCCGTCGATCGGCTCGTCGCGGAAGTGGTCGATGGCGCTCTGCTTGACCTCTTCGGAGAGTTCGAGTCGGGGGTCGACGAACGACACGTTGACGATCGCGGTCGAACCGTCTTCCGAGACGACGCCGATGCCGTTCGCGAGGTCGAGCAGCGTGCGGCCGAGCTCTGCCTGCTCCGCGTTGGCCTCGAGCTCGTCGCGGCCGCTGTTCAGGGTCTGCTGCTGGGTCTCGAGTTCGGCGAGCTGAGCGGTGAGCTGCAGCTTCTGCGCGTCGATACCGGCGAGCTGCGTGGCGGGAGCGCCGGCGGCTTCGGCCTGGGCGCGGGCCGCATCGATCTGCGCGATACCGGCCTCGAGCTGGGTGCGTCCCGAATCGATCTGAGCCTGGCCCGCGTCGAGCTGGGCGCGGCCGTCGGCGATCTGCTGTTCACCGTCGGCGAGCTGCTGCGCCTGGTCGGCCTGCTGCTGCTGGGTTGCGAACGGATCGATGACCGCGGCGACGCCGTCGAGATCTTCGGCGCTGGTCGCCAGGTCGGAGATCGCGGCCTTCTGCTCGTCGGTGAAGGGCTCGCCATCTTCGGTCTGATAGACGACGGTGCCGGTGCCGCCCGCGGTGTCGGGCAGTTCGTCGGCGAGCTCATCGATGACCTTGCCCGAGGCGGTCCCCGGGATGTCGAAGCTGTTGCTGAGCGTGCCGCCGAATGTCAGGAACGCGCCGACGCCGAGGCCGAGCAGCACGATCCAGGTGATGATCACGGTCCACGCCTTGCGGGCAGCGAAAGTACCGAGACGGAAGAGCAGTGAAGACAAGGTGATCTCCTTCAGACCTTCAGATCATACGGTACGTCTCGTCTAGCCTTCTGTGGCTATCCTGAACGGATGACGAACGAGCACCGGAGTGGACCCGTCCGCAGTACCGCTGCGCGTGAGGCGATCCTGGATGCCACATCCCGTCTCTTCCACAATCAAGGCTATGACCGCCTCACGATCGAGGGCATTGCCAAAGAGGCCGGCGTGGGCAAGCAGACCATCTACCGGTGGTGGCCCTCTCGTGGCGCGCTGATCGGCGAATGCCTCGCCGAGGGCCGGCTGATCCCGGTCGACTTCGAGGTGCCCGACACCGGTGAATTGCTCTCCGATGTCGAGTCGTGGTTGCGGAGCGTGCTGTCGATCCTCGACGCCCCCGAGGGCGGAGTGCTGCTGCGGTCGCTCGTCGCCGCCGCAACCGAGGATGCCGGAGTGGGCCAGCACCTCGGTCAGAGCCTGGGCGTCGAGGAGCATCTCGGCTCGCGGCTGCGCGCGGGCATCCGCGCCGGCCAGTTGCCCGAGACGGCTCCCGTGCAGGAGATCGGACGCGCCATCCTCGGCGCGATCATCGTCGAGTCGCTCGGCCGAGAAGCCCGCGATCCCGAGTCGGTCGTGCGCCTCGCCCGCTTCCTCTTCTCCCGCTGACCCGGCTCCCGGTGGGTGAGTCGCTCAGAAGCCGGGAAGCAGGGTGAACAGCGTCGCGCCGCCGCCGCCGAGCAGCAGCGCGATGATGACGACCCATGACACGACGCGGATGCGGCGGTTGCGGCGCTCGCCGAGATCGCCGTAGTCCTCGCTGAGGTCGTCGCCGCTCATCAGGCCACCGGCTCGGTGACGGTCGGACCGAAGTACGACGGCAGGGTCGCGGTCGAGCGCTCGCGCAGCTCGGCGGCCGAGACGGTGAACACGTCCTGCACCTCGAGCTGCGGTTCGCTGTCGGTGACGCCGATGCGCATGACCGGGTAGCCACGGCCCTCGCAGAGACCACGGAACTTCACGTCGTCCTCCCGCGGCACCGTGACGATGACACGACCGGTCGACTCCGAGAACAGGGCGGATGCCGCATCCACACCGTCGCGCTCCATGATCTCGGTCAGCCACACGCGGGCGCCGACACCGAAGCGCATGACGCCCTCGGCGAGCGCCTGCGCGAGGCCGCCCTCCGACAGGTCGTGCGCCGAGGAGATCAGCCACTCGTCGCGCGCGGCGGCGAGCAGGCCGGCGAGGCGCTTCTCACCCGCCAGGTCGACCTTCGGGGGGAGCCCGCCGAGGTGCTGGTGCACGACCTCGGCCCAGGCCGAACCCGAGAGCTCGGTCGAGGTGGTGCCGAGCAGGTAGATGTTCTGACCCTCGTCCTGCCACCCCGAAGGGATGCGGCGCGACACGTCGTCGATGATGCCGAGCACGCCCACGAGCGGGGTGGGATGGATCGGCACGTCGCCGGTCTGGTTGTAGAACGAGACGTTGCCGCCGGTCACCGGGGTGCCCAGTTCGTAGCATCCGTCGGCCAGGCCGTCGACGGTCTGCCCGAACTGCCACATGACCTCGGGGTTCTCGGGCGAGCCGAAGTTGAGGCAGTCGGTGATGGCGGTGGGCACCGCGCCGGTGACGGCGACATTGCGGTACGCCTCGGCCAGCGCGAGCTGCGCACCCGCGTACGGGTCGAGCTGGCAGTACCGGCCGTTCGCGTCGGTCGCGATCGAGAAGCCGAGGCCCGACTCCTCGTCGACGCGGATCATGCCGGCGTCGTCGGGGAAGCTGAGGGCGGTGTTGCCGAGCACGTAGTAGTCGTACTGGTTCGTGATCCACGAGGTGTCGGCGAGGTTCGGCGAGGCGACGAGCGCGAGGAACTGCTCGCGCAGCGTCTCGGGGTCGGTCGCGCGGGGCAGGTTCTCGGCGGCATCCGCCTGCAGTGCGTCGATCCACGTGGGGTACGCGACCGGGCGGTCGTAGACCGGGCCGTCGACCGCGACGGTCGAGGGGTCGACGTCGACGATGCGCTCACCCTGCCAGTCGATGACGAGGCGTCCGTCGCCGGTGACCTCGCCGAGCACGGAGGTCTCGACCTCCCACTTGCCGACGACGGCGAGGAAGGCGTCGAGCTTCTCGGGCGCGACGATCGCCATCATGCGCTCCTGCGACTCCGACATGAGGATCTCTTCGGCGGTCAGCGAGGGGTCGCGCAGCAGCACGTTGTCGAGCGACACGTGCATGCCGCTGTTGCCGTTCGCGGCGAGCTCGCTGGTGGCGCACGAGATGCCCGCGGCGCCGAGGTCTTGGATGGCCTCGACCAGCTCGTCGCGGTAGAGCTCGAGGCAGCATTCGATGAGCACCTTCTCGGCGAAGGGGTCGCCGACCTGCACCGCGGGGCGCTTGGTCGGGCCGCCGTCGGCGAAGGTGTCGGAGGCGAGGATGCTCGCGCCGCCGATGCCGTCTCCACCCGTGCGGGCGCCGAACAGCACGACCTTGTTGCCGACGCCGGTCGCGTTCGCGAGCTTGAGGTCTTCGTGGCGCAGCACGCCCACCGCGAGCGCGTTCACGAGCGGGTTGGCCTGGTAGACGGAGTCGAAGACGGTCTCGCCGCCGATGTTCGGCAGGCCGAGGCAGTTGCCGTAGAAGCTGATGCCGCTGGTCACGCCGTGCACCACGCGGGCGGTGTCGGGGTGGTCGATCGCGCCGAAGCGCAGCGCATCCATCACGGCGACGGGGCGGGCGCCCATCGAGATGATGTCGCGAACGATGCCGCCGACGCCGGTCGCGGCGCCCTGGAACGGCTCGATGAAGCTGGGGTGGTTGTGCGATTCGGCCTTGAAGGTGACGGCCCAGCCCTCGCCGACGTCGACGACGCCCGCGTTCTGGCCCATGCCCACCATGAGGCGTTCCTTCATCTCGTCGGAGACCTTCTGCCCGAAGCGGCGCAGGTAGTTCTTGCTGCTCTTGTACGAGCAGTGCTCCGACCACATGACCGAGTACATCGCCAGCTCGCCCGAGGTGGGGCGGCGCCCGAGGATCTCGCGGATCTTCGCGTACTCGTCGTCCTTCAGGCCCAGCGCCGCGTAGGGCTGCTCCTTCTCGGGCGTCTCGATCGCGTTCGAGACGGAGTCGGGGACGTGCTTGCGGGCGGGTGCAGGGGCGGTGGTCACGCACACTCCAAGGGAAGAGGCCGGCGGGGCAGGTTCAGTCTACCGGCGAGGTCCGACACTCCCGCGCGCGGTGCTCACCCCCGCCCCGGCCCGCCCGACCCGGCCACCCCCGCCCCGTACCACCCCACCCACCCCACCCCACCTCCGGTGCGGGATCAATATGTCGGCTTCCAGGCCCCCTGAAGCTGACATATCGATCCCGCAACCTGCGGGGGACGCGGGGGGAGGGCCGGTGACGGGGGGTGGGGGACGGGGGACGGGGGGACGTGGCGGGCGTCAGGGAGTGGAGGCGGCGGCGAGGCGTGCGGCGAGAACCGCGGATGCCTCGGCCAGCGCCGGAGGGCCCTCGATCGTGAACGGCGCATCGAATCGCGCGAGCCAGGCGAGCAGGCCCGTCCACGACCACGACCCCGCGGTCACCCGGCACGACCCGGCATCCACCTCTTCGACGTCGGCGTCGTCGAGGAAAGGCGTCACCTCCCGAACGGGCAGCGCGAGCACCACCGTGCCGACGCACGGCCAACGGTCACCGGCATCCGATCCCTTCGCGCGGGCGGCGACGAACGTCGGCGCATCCATGTCGTCGGGCAGCGCGCGCGGCGCGAACGACGGACCCGTCGGGATGCGCGGATGCACCCGGTCGAGGCGGAAGATGCGCCAGTCGTCGCGCTCCAGATCCCACGCGACGAGGTACCACCGGCCGCCGCGCGACACGACCTCGTGGGGCTCGACGCGTCGGCGCGGGTCATCCGAACGATCGCGCCCTCCGTAGTCGAACCGCAACACGTGGCGGTCGCGCACCGCGCCGGTGACCGCGTCGAGCGTGGCGGGGTCGACGCGATCCGCGCTCGGGGAACCGGCGAAGCGGATGCCGTCGACCCGGTGCCGCAGGCGCGACGGCATGACCTGGCGGATGGTGGCGAGTGCGCGCTCGGCGCCATCGTCGATGTCGATCCCGCTCGACGGCATGCTCTGCAGGGCCACCGCGACGGCGAGGGCCTGCTCGTCGTCGAACAGCAGCGGGGGCAGTTCCGAGCCTGCGGCGAGCCGGTATCCGCCGTCGGGTCCTTTCATCGCACCGATGCGGTAGCCGAGATCGCGCAGCCGGTCGACGTCGCGCCGCACCGTGCGGGGGCTCACGCCGAGGCGGTCGGCGAGCACCGCGCCCGGCCAGTCGCGCTGCGTCTGCAGCAGCGACAGCAACGCGAGCATGCGCGACGAGCTTCCGGTCATGCCTACATTCTGCGCGAAGTAGCGGACCGTAACTGACCGCTTCTGTTGCGAGTCTTCTCGTACGGGCATCCGCTCGACCAACAGCCAGGAGGCATCATGACCGTCACGACCACCACCCACCTCAACTTCGCCGGCACCGCACGCGCCGCGCTCGACTTCTACGCCGACGTCTTCGGTGGCACCGTCACGGCCGCGACCTACGCCGACTTCGGCATGCCGGCCGAGGCCCCCGGCGCCGACGGCGTGGTGTTCGGGCAGGTCACCGGCGGCGCGATCACTCTCATGGCATACGACGTTCTCGGGGCGACCGAGTCGCCCGTCACCGCCGGCACCACCCGCCGCGAGAACGGCGTGACGATCACCGACCGCGCGTTCTTCCAGTCGCTGCGGGCGACCTCGCTCGACGAGCTCACCGGGTACTGGCGGGCGCTCGCCGACGGCGCGACGGTCATCGAGCCGCTCGCCGCGTCGGCCTGGTCGGCCGGTTTCGGCATGCTCACCGACCGTTTCGGTGTGACCTGGGTGCTCGACGTCGCCTGACGCCGCGGGCGTCCGGCACCAACTCAGGACCGACGCGACGGAATCGGCTCGGTGGGCACCTCCCGGCCCGATTTCCGGCCGTCGGTCCTGAGTTCGTGCGGGCACCCGCGCGGCGCCGCCCGCTCCGGGCCGCCCGCCGGGTCATGAACAGTGTTCGGTAGAGTCGCGGTATGACTCCGGCACCCGACGACGCGGCCTCGGCCCGCCGCGGCAAGGCCGATGTGGTGGACGCGGCGATGGCGGTGCTCGACGAGCACGGCATCGCGGGGCTCTCGATGCGGCGCATCGCCGACGCCCTCGACCTGCAGGTCAGTGCCCTCTATTGGCACTTCCCGAACAAGCAGGCGCTGCTCGCCGCCGTCAGCGCGCGGATCGTCGACGGGGCGGATGCCGTGCGCTCCGACGACCTCGCCGCCGTCGCCGCGGCTCTGCGCGATCGCCTGCTCGCCCACCGCGACGGTGCCGAGATCGTGTCGAGCTCCCTCGCACTCGGCCTGCTCGACCTCCCCGCACGCGCCCACCTCGTCGACGCCGCCCGCCGTGCAGGCCTGGCGGATGCCGCGGCCGGCGTCGCCGCAGACACCCTGGTGCATTTCGTGATCGGGTTCACCTTCCACGAGCAGCAGCGTCTGCACGCCGCCGTCGTGGGAGCGGCGGCCCCGGTGGCCGACCTCTCGCCGGCGTCGGCGGATGCTTCCCCGGCCGACGACTTCGCCGCGGGCGTGGAACTCATCGTCGCGGGCATCCGCACCGCCGCGCGCGCCTAGCGCCGCAACGCCCGCGCCACCCCGCCGCACGCGCCGAGGCGCCGCAGCGTCCGCTCCGCACGCGCCTAGGCGCCGCAACGCCCGCTCCGCACGCGCCACCCGCCGCAACGCCCGCGCCACCCCGCCACGTGCGCCTAGGCGCCGCAACGTCCGCTTCGCACGCGCCACCCTCCGCACGCGCCACCCGCCGCACACGCGAGAGCGCCCGCCCCACGAGTGGACGGGCGCTCCGGTCAGGCGACGAGCCTCAGACCTCCAGGCGGCTGCGGCGTCGTGCGACGGCGACGATTCCTCCGCCCACGAGCATCACCAGGGCCAGCAGACCGGCCGCGATCGGCAGTTCTCCCCCCGTGGCGCTCAACTCGTCATCCGGGTCGGCCGCACCGGCGCCGGGCGTGCCGGCACCTCCGCCGACTCCACCGCCCCCACCGGGAGCCGCGGCGGCGACCACCACCGCGGTCGGGTCGCTCGTCGCCGAGCCGTCGCGGAAGCCCGCGAGCGTGCCCGTGACGGTGACCGTGATGCGGGTGCCGAGTGCCTCGGCCGGGATCACGAACTGGTTCGCCGCGACGTCCGCCGCCGCGAGCAGCAGCACCGGCTCGGCATCCGCGTCGGCATCCGCCTGGTCGGCCGGGGCCGGGGTGTACGGCTTGCCGTCGATGTTCCACTGGTAGCTGAGCGCGGTGCCCTCGGGCCAGCCCGTCGACGTGGCGGTGAGCGTCTGACCGACCACGGCGTCACCGGCGATGGTCGGGGCCTGCGTCGGCGCCAGAACCTCTTCGACGGCGAACTCGGCGGTGCAGTCGGCGCAGGTGGTGCCGAGGCTCGCCGACGAGGCGGCGACCACGACGCTGCCGCCGGGGGCGTCGTCGTTGATCGTCGCGGTGAATGACAGCTGGGCCGCGGTGTTCACCGCAGTCGAGGGCACGGTCCAGGTGAGGGTCGTGCCCGCGACGGATGCACCGGCCGGAATCTCCCCGAGCGTCGCGTTCGCCAGCACGCCCGAGAGGTCGACCGAGACGGACGTCGCGGCCAGCGGCACGAAGCCCGTGTTCGCTGCGGTGACGGTGAGGAGGATCTCGTCGCCGGGCTCCAGCGGCGCCGCGGCATCCGTCTTCAGCGTGATCGTCGACTTGTCGGGCCAGGCGGGCTTGCCGGGCTCGAGGATCCAGTCGCTCCAGAATGCGTCGAGATCGCGACCCGAGAGCGTCTCGGCGAGGGCGAGCAGCTCCGCGCCGGTGCGGCTGGTGCCGGCGTTGTCGGTCTGCCACTTCGAGATCAGGGCGAAGAAGGGCTCGTCACCGATCGCAACCCGCAGGGCCGCCCAGAACTGCGCGCTGCGCGTGTAGGTCTGGTAGCTGTACAGTTCGGCCGAGTCGGTCTGCACGCCGGGGGCGATGTTCCAGTCCGCGCTCGAGGCGGCCTTGTTGGCCCACGAGGTGTAGTACGACTGCTCCGAGCGTGCGGTGTTGGTTCCGAAGCCCTCGGTGGTGTTGTAGTAGGTCGGCGCCCAGGTCGCCATGCCCTCGCCCATCCAGATGTCGGTCCACGTGGTGGGGGCGACGTTGTTGCCGTACCACTGGTGCACCAGCTCGTGGATGAGGGTGTTGCCGTTCACCGAGTTCACACTCGGGAAGAACGATCGGTCCTGCGTCTCGAGCGCGTAGTTGATGGCGCCCGGCACGGTCTTCACGATCACGCCGGTGCTGTTGCCCGGGTAGGGGCCGAACATCTTCTCGAGGTTCTGCGTGATCGGCTGCAGCTGGGCGATGCGGTTGCGCACGGTCGTCTTCTGCGCGTCGGTGTAACCGAAGTCGATGTACGACAGCGACGGGATGACCCGGCCGTCCGACAGCGTCACCGAACCCTCGACCAGCTCGTAGCGGCCGATGCCGATGACGACGAGCTCCGAGGCCATCTGCTCCTGCTGGTACCAGACCCAGGTGGTGCGCGAGCCGTCGGTGCGCGGGATCTTCGCCACGAGCTCGCCGTTGCTGGCGACCTCGGTGGGGGCGGAGACGCCGTTCACGTCGGTGCTCGTCGACGGGGCGTCGACCTCGATGCGGTAGGTCGCCTTGTCGCTCGGGGTGTTGTTGTGCGGGAAGGCGGTCATCATGCCGATGGGCTGACCCAGCAGCATCGCACCGTCGTTCGTGCCGCTCCAGCCTTCCTGGCTGCCGTCGGCGTCGGTGTGATACTGCGGAACGCCGTGGTACTTCACCTCGACGGCGAACTCGCCCTCGACGGGCGTCGCGGGAGTGACGACGAGCTTGTACTTGATGGCGTCGGCGTCGATATCACGCGTCCACGTGGCGGGCTGGCCGTTCACCTCGACGCTGTCGATGGTCAGTCCCTCGAAGTCCATCGAGAACGACTTCAGCGGCACGAGTGCGCGGGCGGTCATGATGGTGGATGCCTGATCGAAAACGCCCGTGGCCACGCCGTTCGCGAAGCCCGTGGGGCTCCATGCGATGGTGACCTCGTAGTCGAGGGCGTCGTAGCCGCCGTTGCCGACGTTCGGGAACATCGGGTCGCCCGAGGTGTGGGCGCCGTCGATCGGTTCGGCCGCGGATGCCGGGGCGGATGCCGCGAGGAGGGAGGCGGCGAGGAGCGCCGCGACCGTGGTGGTCGCGAGCATCCGTCGGCGCAGGGGTGAGGTGCGTCGGGTCATGAGTGCTTTCGGGTAGGCGTGGTCGTGGAGCGACCTGTCACGTCGTCGTGGTGCGGGGTGGCTTGTGGCCGATGCGGCGCGAGCGGGATGCTCGCACCCTAGGGAAGTCCGATGTCTGGAATATATCGGTGTTGTGTCCGCCATGTTGCGTAAGTTTTCCGGGGGGGGGGCGTTGGCGCCGCCCGCACCCCGCCCCCGCCCCCGTCCCGCGCGCGCCCCTGCCGCCCCGCATCCCGTCCCACCCCGCTTCCCGTCCCGCCCCCCCCGCGTTCCGCCGGATGCGAGATCAAAAATGCACGCCGCAGAGCCCTCGGGCGTGCGATTTCGATCCCGCCACACTACGGGTGTGGGTGTGGGTGTGGGTGTGGGTGTGGGTGTGGGCGCGGGCGCGTGGGACGGGCCGGACGGGATACCCGTCGGTGCGGGATACGGCAAGGGGGTTCAGAGTGTCGGAGGGGACGCGTAGAAAGAGGGGAAGTTCGAAGGAGTGAAGGCATGGCCGCCGGAGATATCGAGACGTTCCACCGCAATGGCATCTGGTTCAACCGCATCGAGGGTGAGGGCGGTGTGATCGGGTCTGGCTACGACTCGAAGGACGACGCCGTGGTCGCCGGTCGCGGATCGGCGTCGGCTCGCCAGGTGAAGCACGTCATCCGCGACGAGGAGGGCCCTTCCCACGACGTCTCGTCGGTCGAGCGGCACCCCCGCGACCGTGTCGGCGTACCGATGGGCGACGAGCCGCCCGTCCACTGACGCCCGAGGTCGGTCACCGTCATCGGCTGTCGGATGCCGGCGCCGGCCCGTGCTCCTCTTAGAACGCTCGGGTGTCGCGATGCCTGGTACGCGCGGAGCAAGCGGATGCGGTCAGCGCACCGGCTTCTGGACGCCGGCGCTGACGCCGTGCTCCTCCTCGAACGCGCGGGTCGCGCGTCGCGGCGCACGGAGAGCGAACGCCGACGCGCTGGCCAGGGCGGCGAAGATCGCCGCGGCGATCCACGGCCAGGTTCGGGAGCCGCCATCGACCACGATGGCCACGATCCAGCCCAGGCCGAGCACGCTCGTGGAGACCACCTGATACGTCGCGAAGTGCTTCGCGCGCTGCAGCGCCATCCGCTGCTGGATGAGCGACGGGGTCGGGGTGTTCGTGTGCTCAGTCATCCCTCGAGGAGAGGCCGGGCATCCGGTCTCATCCAGCCCTGCTCGGCGGCATACCGCGAGGTCTTCGGTAGAGGTGTACGGCGGATGCTGTGAATAGCGTTCGGCGGACGTTAGCGTGAGGACGTGATCTCGGACTATGTGCGCGACCTGCGCACGCGCATCGGACACCGGCTGCTGATGTTGCCGGGTGTGTCCGCGGTGATCCGCGACGGCGATAGGTTTCTCCTCGCGAGGGGCGCTCACTCGAGCGCGTGGAGCCTTGTCGGAGGTGGCGTCGAACCGGGCGAGGAACCCGCGGTGGCCATCGCGCGCGAAGTGCGGGAAGAGCTCGGGGCGGGCATCCGCATCACCGGCATCGTCGGGGCGTACGGCGGGGATGCGCTCGTCGTCACGTATCCGAACGGTGATCGCGTTGCGTATGTGACGACCGCGTATGCGGGCGAGTTGCAGGGTGAGGTCCGACCCGACGGTGATGAGATCGTCGAGGTCGGTTGGTTCACGCTCGCCGACCTCGCCCTCGTAGAGCACGAACCCTGGATCGAGCGGGTGCTCGAAGACGCCGGCTAACGGCTCGGCCGATCACGCCGGACCCCTGCGTCGCGCACCCCCTCACCCGGCAGCGCGCCCGCTCCTCACGGTGAGGGATCAGAAACGCACGCCCACGGGGCTGGGAAGGTGCGATTTTGATCCCGCACCCGCACCCGCACCCGCACCGCACCCGCACCGCACCCGTGAGCGCGGGCGGGACGGGACGAAGCCCGGGCTACTGCACCGACCAGCCGCCGTCGGAGGCGAGGATGGCGCCGTTGATGTTCACGCCGTCGTCGGACAACAGGAAGGTGATCGAGGCGGCGAGTTGCTCGGCCGTCGCGACGGTCGGGATCGCCTGCTGGAACGGCGCGAGGCGGGCCGAGCCGTATTCCGACATGTGCGGGGGCATCGGGATGCCGGTGGCCACCCCGCCGGGTGCGACCGAGTTCACGCGGATGCCCTTCGGCCCGTACATGAACGCCGCCGACTTCGTCACGCCGATGATGCCGTGCTTGCTCGCCGTGTACGCGTTGCCCGAGGCGTTGCCGCGCAGGCCCGCCTCGCTCGACACGTTCAGCACCGAGCCGCGACCGGCCTTCTCCATGATCGGCAGCACGGCCCGCATGAGCCGGAAGGGCGCGGTGAGGTTGATGGCGATCACGCGGTCCCACACGGCATCCGTCGTCTCGCCGGCCGGCGAGAAGTCGTCGTTGATGCCGGCGACGTTCGCGAACCCGTCGATCCTGTCGCCCGCCGCGGCGACGACGGCGTCGATCGCCTCGCTCTTCGTGAGGTCCCCGGCGACGGTGACGATGTCGGCATCTGGGTTCTCGGCCTTCAGGGCGTCGAGCTTCTCGGCGGCGATGTCGCTTGCGATCACTCGTCCGCCCTCGCGCGCGATGCGCTCCGCGGTGGCCCGACCGATGCCCGACGCGGCGCCGGTCACGATCACGGTCTTGCCGGCGAAGCGCGCGCTCGCCGGAACCTCGGCGGGGGCATCCTCCACCGGCAGCTCGCCGCCGTTCGCGGCGCGCACCAGGTCGTCGACGACCGACTGCGGCATGGCGCCCTGACTCATGGCGACGAGCTGCTGCAGCGGCAGACCGAGCACCGGGGTGAGGAGGGCCGGGTCGGCGCCGGTCTGCTCGAAGAGTCCGCGGATGAGGGGTCCGCCGGTCGGGTGGTCGAGCCATTCGCCGATGGTGGAGTGGGCGGTGAGGGCCATGGGATTCTCCTTGCTCGGGCGCTGCGCGAGTTTCGCAACGGTGCGTCTACTTATCAACCATCGTACGCCCGAGTAGCCTCGGATGGTGCCTCGTCCTCGCAGTGAGAAAGCCCGCCGGTCGGTGCTCGATGCGATGCGCGCCGCCCTCTACGCCGGACACTACGAAGCGGTGACGATCGAGGGGCTGGCGGATGCCGCGGGCGTCTCGAAGCAGACCATCTACCGGTGGTGGGGGTCGAAGCAGGCGATCCTCGGCGAGGCGCTGCTCGAGGGAACCGTGCCCGGTGCCGACGTGGCCGTGCCGTTCACCCACGACCTCGGCGCCGACCTGCGGGCGTGGTTCGCGGCGATGAGCGAGTCGCTCGGAGACTCGGAGGGCGTGGCCATAGCGCGCGCGTTGATCGCGGTGACGGCGGCGGATGCCGAGCTCGGCCTCGCTCTGAACGAACGCCTCGCCGCGCCGATCCGCGAGTGGGTGACGTCGCGTCTGGCGGTGGCGGTCGAAACCGGGGAGGTGCGGGCGGATGCCGATGCCGGCGTCATCGCCGACCAGTTCGTCGCGATGTCGAGCTACGCGGCGCTGCTCGGACGCCCGCTCTCGACGGAGCAGGTCGACGCGACCGTGCGGGTGCTGCTGCGGGGGATCGCCGCGGGCTGACGCCCGGCCGCGTGACTACCGGCGCGTGTAGACGACCGTGCCGTCGTCGTTCTGCGTCACGTCGCCGACGTACACGGGGGTCACGGGGAAGACCTCGCCGTCGGCCCTCACGGTGAACCCCATCGAGTAGGTCACGCGCCCCTCGGCGACCTCGAGGCCGTAATCCGGCGAGCGGAACCACTCGACGCTCGACGGATCGACCGGCGAGACCCCGTACTCGCGCAGCTCCGGCGGGCACGACGGCCCGACCAAGCCCTCGGCGGCGCAGGCGGCGGTGAGCTCGTCGATCTGCGCCTCGACGGCGTCGATCGTCTCGGGCGGCACCGATGTGCTCACCGCAGGTCTCCAGCGGCGAGAAGTTCGGGATGAAGGACTAGCGCAACCGGTCAGCCGACCGACCCCGCAAGCACCTGCAATGCGGTCAGGAGGGCGAGCGGCCCGCCGAAGAGCATGCCGAGAGCCCAACCGATGCGCACGCGCCGGGCGCTCTGCGTCTCGGCGCGGAGGTCCATGAACGCCCCGAGGTCGGGCTCGGGTGCTGCCGCGCTCCAGGTGTTCGGGGCCGTGACGGTGGCGGTGACGACCGTCAGCTGCTCGGCCGAGAACACCGGGGGCTGGCGGCTGAGCCAGCGGGCGAGCTCTCCGGCGCGCAGCACGACGGCATCGTCGGGGCGGCTCTTGAAGGTCAAACGCCGGATACCGACCAGGGCGATGACCCCCGTGACGGGGATGGCGCGCCGCAGCGTGCGTTCGAGAAGCCGGGCCACACGTTGCGCCTCGTAGCGGGTGTTGCGCAGGTGATCGGTCTTCTGCCCGTTGACCAGGAGGCGCCGCGACCCGACCCAGATATTCGCGCCCTCGTGGAACTTGGTGTTGATCGTGAAGACGCCGCCCGGCCCCACCGCGATGTGATCGATGTCACTGCCGCGTGTGCCAATCGGAACGGAATGCAGCACGGTCCACCCAGGGCCCAGTACGTCGAGGCGGTTCGCCACCTCGAGCTCGCCGAGAGCGCCGAGGTACCAGGGGCGGGAGTCGGGCGTCAGCGGACTACGGCCGAAGAAGCGCGCGGCACGCGAGCGCGGTCCGACCGCCGCCTGCACGCGCAAGAACTCGGCGATCACCGACGCGGCCGGAATGCTCCCGACCGGCGGCGGTGCGAGATGGTCGGGCGAGGCCGGGGACGGTGGGGCGTCGGTCACGCGCTCAGACTAGTGGGCGGGTCGTGTCAGTGCGTGCGGTCGCCGCTTGGCGAGCATCCGCGGGCGCCGCTCAGTGAGCACCCGCAGGCACCGCGACGAGATGCAGGCGACGGATGCCCGTTTCCGTCTGCATTCCGCCGGATCGCCCGCATTCCGCCGCCCAACGCGGGTGCCGGCGAGCATCCGAGGGCGCCGCTTGGCGAGCATCCGCAGGCGCCGCGACGGAATGCAGGCGACGGATGCCCGTTTCCACCTGCATCCCGCCGGATCGCCCGCATTCCGCCGCCCGACGCAGCACGCGGCCGCGAGACACCCTCGACGCAACGCCCTTGAGCGCGTCCGCCGCCCGTGCCAAGATCGCGGCGTCTCCCACAGTCGACGGAAGGACTCCTCATGCAGCTCGCGATGGTCGGACTCGGACGGATGGGCGCGAACATCGTGCGCCGCCTCATGCGTGACGGGCACGAGTGCGTGGTCTACGACGTGAATGCGGATGCCGTGCAGGCGCTCGTCGCGGAGGGCGCCGTCGGGGCCGAGAGCATGGCCGATCTCGCATCGAAGCTGGAGGCTCCGCGGGCGGTGTGGTTGATGGTGCCCGCCGGCCTGACCGGTCGGGTCGCCGAGGAGGCGGCCGCGGCGCTCGATGAGGGCGACATCCTCATCGACGGCGGCAACTCGAACTACCGCGACGATGTGCGGCGCGCGGCGGCGCTGCGCGAGCGCGGCATCCACTACGTCGACATCGGCACGAGCGGCGGCGTGTTCGGACTCGACCGCGGCTACTGCCTCATGGTCGGCGGGCCCGACGAGGCCGTCGAGCGCATCGAGCCGATCCTGAAGACCATCTCTCCCGGTGCCGGTGAGATCGAGCGCACCCCCGGACGCACCGGCGACCTCACGCCCGAGGAGCAGGGGTACCTGCACTGCGGACCGTCGGGGGCCGGGCACTTCGTGAAGATGGTGCACAACGGCATCGAGTACGGCATCATGGCGTCGATCGCCGAGGGCCTGAACCTGCTGCAGAACGCGGATGCCGGCGTGCGCGAGGCCGAGCATTCCGCCGAGGTCGCCCCGCTCGAAGAGCCGGAGTTCTACCAGTTCCCCATCGACACGTCGAAGGTCGCCGAGCTGTGGCGCCGCGGATCGGTGATCTCGTCGTGGCTGCTCGACCTCACCGCCGCTGCGCTCGCCGACAACCCCACTCTCGACGGTCTCGCCGGTCGCGTCTCGGACTCGGGCGAGGGCCGCTGGACCGTGAAGGCCGCGGTCGACGTAGGCGTTCCGGTGCCGGTGCTGTCGTCGGCGCTGTTCGAGCGCTTCGCGTCGCGCGGCGAAGACCACTTCGCGAACCAGGTGCTGTCGGCGATGAGGTTGCAGTTCGGCGGGCACCAGGAGTTGCCCGCCGGGGATGTGCTGGAGGCTGGCGGGAAGAAGGCGGACTCGGCGGGGGAGTGACGGGGACGAGGTCAGGGGTATTCTCCACTGAGAATCTCCCTGAATCGCTGTCGGGCGGATTCGCGAACTGTCCGTCGATTCATTGCGTCGAGCACGTGGACCTCGAATGCAGCGATGCGATCGTGTTCTGCGGACTCGGCGTTCGCCATGTCGATAAGTTGCGCGTAATTGAGATACTCGTAGGTGACTGGGACGCCGTGTAAGACGTCGAACAAGGGCAGATCTGTGGACCTGCTGTGCGCGACAAAAATTACGCGGATATTCCAATTGCTGGGATCATCAAGATTCGCCCAGGATTCCTCGAGTCGCTGATCAACAATGCGCGCAAGAGACTTTTGATGGCTACGCACATACGTGGCGGATAGGTGGCCGCCGTGCGCTTCAAGTGCGATCGCGGATCGCTCATCGACGTTTGTGAACTCGACATCTCCCAACTTGTGGCGGCTGAAGTTTGAGGCGTTCACTCCGTCCCCTAAGCCCCGAGGCCTCCAGCCGGGCCAGCCAAATGAGAGATAGCTCAGGTAGTCGACCACACGTTGCTCGATCACGCCCTGGGTGTTCGTCTCGTGGGCGGTGATGAAATTGGTGACGAGGTCGATGCCGGCCTGGGTGGGCGTGGACTCCAATAAGTTCGGTTCAATCGTTCGGAGCTCGATGACTCGCCAAAGCCAAGCGCGGACGACTCTAGCTGCCTCCCGGCGGGGAACAGCTGGAATGGCCTCGAGTGCTCCAAGAAGAGCCACAAGTGCGTGGGCATCCTCGCCCCCGCGATTTCGGGACCACGTCTGATTCAGCGTTTCCACAGCCTTCGCGTTGTTAAGTACTGGGTTGCCGGTCACGGCGGGGTAGTTGCGGAAGAGAGTTTCTCCCGCTTGTCCGCGGGGCTTGAACTCATAGAGGTAACTCGCCGGGTGGTCAAAGTACTCGAGAGGCGTCAGGCACCAGTGCAGAATTTGCAGGTACGGCCATGATGGTTCTGCCGCTTCACTCTGAAACGGATTCAAACATCCGAGCAGATTCAAGACGTCGACTTCTTGCACCCAGGCCTCGACGGCTTCGGCAGCAATTTGATTTGTCTCCTCCACCGATGAGTCGGGGAAGAGGTGCAGCGAAAGGTCTCGGTCGCGGTTCCATAAGTCCTCGTAGCCGGACCCCCTCGGCAGCTCTGGCAGCATCCCTAGTTCACGTGCCACTACGGCAATGGAGCCGTAGGACACATCGAGCTTGGTGTCCGTTGAGGCGAGTAGCCGCGCGATTTGCGAACACGAAAGTCGTTCTTCTTTGAGTAGATGAGCAATAAGCGCAGAGCGAGACAGAAGGTCGCGAGCCAGGGAGTGGGTGAGTCCGGCGACGTCTCCGGAACGAGTGCGAAGCCTTGTGTACATCCTTAAGTAGGCGGGGCCGTCGACTCTCTCCAGAACGTCGGGCGTGGAGCGAAGAGCGACATTGAGAGCATCACGCAGCACGTCGCCGACGTTGCCGCTCAATTCCCAGGCCTCGAGTCCCTCCTGAAGCACTAGCGCGAGGTCCTCCGGGCTAAGGCCCTTGATGCGGCCGAAATCGGCGAGGGCTGCGACGACGTCATCATGGGCGGTCCTCTTCAGCGGGAGCATGAGAGTCCGAGCGACCTGCGGAAGAGAAGGACTCATTCGTTGAAGCTCCGTTCAGACGTCGACGTACCGCCATATTCGCACGACCAACGAGTGACTGCGCGAACTCGTTCCTATGTTCGACACGCTTCTGTGCCGAGCGACTAGCGAGCTCGGTCGGTTATCCTAATCTGATGATTCCTCACGACGCCGATCTCGCACGCTCGACTGGCGGACTCAGCGACTATAGCGACGTCGTCGAGGTTGATCGACCGCTCGGGACGTTCGTCTCGCTGTACGCCGGAGCTGGCGGACTCGACCTGGGGTTCGCTCTTGCGGGATTCAAGCCGGTGTGGGTAAGCGAACTCGACGAGGATGCGCTCCGGACCCACGATGGCGCGTTCCGTAGGCTGAGGAGCGAACGGCCTCATTTGGCGACTGCGTCATACGTCTCGAAGGCCGGAGACATCCTCGCTGTCCCAGAGCGGGACTTGCCCAAGCGAGGATCAGCTGACCTGGTGATCGGTGGTCCCCCCTGCCAAGGCTTCAGCGTGGCGGGGAAGATGGATCCGCACGATGAGCGCTCGAAGCATGTCTTCCATTTCATGGACATGGTCGACAGGGTCCAGCCGAAAGCCTTTCTCTTGGAAAACGTGAAGGCTCTCTATCAAAACAGGCGCTGGTCCAGCATCCGTGACGCTCTGCGCGAGCGAGCGAGCGAGTTGGGCTACGACACAGTCCTGACGCTTGCTAACGCTTCTCACTTCGGGACCCCACAGGCTCGCGAGCGCATGTTTCTCATTGGCGTCAAGCGGGGGCTCGGCGTGCCCCAGGAATTGCGTCCAACAACCGTTGAGGCGCCCCCGACGGTGAGGGACGCCCTTCGACAGCTTCCTCCCTACGGAACCCCTGGTAATGACTCCTTCTGCACCGCAAAGATAACGCTTGCAAAGTCGCCGGTGTTGCGACGCTCGCCATACGCCGGGATGCTCTTCAACGGTGCTGGCCGTCCGCTCAACTTGGACGCGCCTTCCATGACACTCGCCGCATCAATGGGTGGCAATAAAACCCCGATCATTGACCAGGCTGAAGTCGACGGTGTCGCTGGCGAGTCGTGGCTCCTGGGGCACCACGCAAGCCTATGGAATGCCGATGGCGAAATCCGCGTAGACGTTCCGTCCCATCTCCGCAGGTTGACGGTCGAGGAAGCTGCCGCCCTTCAGACGTTCCCGCTAGGCATGAAATGGGAAGGCCCCCAATCTGCCAAGTTCAGACAAATTGGAAACGCGGTCCCGCCACGGCTTGCACTCGCCGCGGCGGAGGCGATCAAGCGCTCGCTGGGGCTCGCGTTCGACTGAGCCGCAGCGCTTCTTGCTGTAGGAGCGAAGGTCATTGCCTCGTCCTGCTTGCAAGGTCAGGTCAGCACATGGGGTCATGCCGCGCCGCCATGCTCCCGATAGGCATCGCGGCGGGTAGGGCCCTCGGCGCTCATTGAAATCCGGATTCTCCCTGACTTGGTGTCGCCGCGGTTGCCGCGACTACCTGGCGCGCGGCCTGTCAGGACGGCAACTTCCAAACCTCGTCGTAAGCACGTTCCGCAAGAAGTAGGGTTCGTGCCTCGATCTCGTCGCGAGACCAAGTGTCGGCGTCCAGAACGCCACCGATATCGAAACTCCGGCCGTCCTTGCCGAGAATGCTTTTCTTGCTAGCAAAGTCCTTATTTCCAAGCTTATGATTTACATCGTCGTTAACGAGCAACAAATTTCCGATGCCCGCCACGATTTCGAATGGCATACCGGACTTGATCGAGCTTTGCGGCATAATATGTTCGATGGAGAGATTATTCAGACTCGTCGTCGGCGATGCAGCCCTGAGGAAGGTGCCCAGCACGTACCGCACGAGCTTGCTGTCTCGCGTGTGCTCGTTTGTAAAAAAGAATCGTTCTTTGAACCCCAGCACAAACTGATCTCGCTCGGGCTTACGGTCTTGCAGCTTTTTCCGAAATTCACTTAGGACGCTCGCGCGAGCTTGCTGATCGTTCGCTGCGGCGAAAAGATCCCTAGCCCCTTTCGCGTACATCTCAGAAACACCGCCGCTACTTCGCAGCTGGCTCACCATAGTATGTTGAAAATGAAAACGTTCGATAGTTTCTAGCGTCCTGTTGAAGTGCTGGGCGCCAAGTTTTGGAGACCCAGTGCGAGCGCGCTGTAATGCGAGAAGAAGCGGGGCGGGTTGCGTTATCCCGAAGATCTCGAGAGCTCGTAGGCTGCTTTCAGCCTTCGCCTCTTCCGTCGGCCATTTTCGAGAGGCCGGTTCCATCACTGACCGGTAGGAAACCGAGTCTCGCGCGAGCGAGCTGAGCGTTTCTCGGGCCTGGGGCTTGGATTTGACGTTGTTTTTGATAGCTAAGAATAGCTTCCGCTCAGCGACGTACTCCTTCTGAGATAGCCACCAATGCAAGATGAACCGGTTTGCGTCGATGCGACGGTGGCCCTCGGATGCCTCAAGAACATGTCGCATGGAGTCCCATTTGCCTCGAGCTGCATCCGCGGCGGCGTTGCCGTTCCCGCGCAGTCTGTTGAGGAGGTGATTCTTCAGGAGGTCCGCCACTTCGAGATCCTTCCCACGGCTGTTGAGCGTCTCGAAAATCACATAGGCATCGTCCTCGCTACTGTGCTCTATCCAAATCACGCGGAGGCCTAGGAGCGTGTCCCGGAGCTCTTGCAGGCGTCGTGTCGGATCGCTCTTCTTCTGAACCTCCTCGCTCACCTTTCGTTCGATCGCGTCCAGCGCCTTCGCAAGAGCACTCTCCTCCTCCGAGAGGGGATGTACCGTTCGATCAGGAGTGTCTCGCAGGATGGCCTGGGATAGGAATGGTGATGGCGTCTCTGGTGAAAGCGTGAAGTGCAGTTCGTTATTGCGATCGGCTTTTTCAAGATAGCGGTGAATGCCCGCGGCTAGCTGAGTTTCTCCGAGACGATTGAATTCATCTCTGACCACGGCGAGAAATATGATGATTGTGGTCAAGCGCTGTTGGCCGTCTACAAGTCTTCTCATAGGGCCATCGCTCTCCCGCCATGCGACCATGGGCCCGATGAAATACCCAATCGGATTGTCAAATACAACGTCACGCCAAAAGTCGTCTAGGTTCGCCGCATCCCAACTATATGGTCGCTGGAACCGCGGGATGATGTAAAGATCCGGACCGGTTAGGAGATCCTCGATGGTGCGTTTGGTGGGTTCAAAATCAATCGTCGACATTGGTAGATCTCTTCCTTTGCTGCGGATCGAGAGGCGCGAGTGGCGGACCTTGTCTTGTGGTGTCAAGAGGGGACTAGTCGCAGGCGATCCCGTCGCCGTCGCGGTCGAGGTCATAGATGTCGTTTCCGACGACCCGCACGGGACCCTGCACGTACGCGGGGCCATTGCCGCTGCCCCCAGCGCAATCCACGTCCGAAGCGATCGGGACGCATGCTCCAGAGTAATTCGGGTCGCAACCACCCGACGGTTGTACGAGGGGCACCGGAGCGGGCGGAGGAGGGGGCTGGCGTGTGCCCGTCGACGTCACCTCGTTCACCGGCGCCACCGTCACCACTTCTCCGACGACCTCGCGCGCGACTTCCACGCCGTCGACATAGGTGACCCGATACGTCGTCACCTTGGTGCCATCGACTCCGACAGTTGTGATCGGGGCCTGGCCGACATCGATGTTCGGATCATTCACAGCCGTCCGTTCGAAAGGCACCGCCGTCGATTCTTCGAGGTCTTCGTACGTCGTCGGTTTGGGGGACGGCGAGGGCTTCGGCGTCGAGGTGGCCCGCGGCTGCTGTGTGTCCGCCGAGATCCCTGCCGAGTCGGCCTGGGGATTTGAGCCCGGACCACTCAAAGCGGCGTTCGCACCCGTGCCGACAAACATCAGAAGGAACGCCACACCGAGCGCTGCCCAGGCGGCGCCGCGCGAACGAACTCGAATGAGCTTGGCCGATCCCCTCACGATTCCGTAGATCGCGACGAAGAACAGGAAGAGACCGGCGAGGATCATCAGGGCGCCAAGGCTGCGAGTGAGGATCGCGATGGCGAGGAGGACGCCGCCGACGATCAGCCACGTCTTCAGCCGTGAGGATGTGGCGGGTGCCGCAGCCTGCGTTGGCGCTCCGGTTGCCTGTGCGGCGGGAGCGGTGTGCTCCGTCCATCGCGTGCCGTCCCACCAGCGCTGCTGAGCCGGCTGCGCAGGGTCCGGGTACCAACCGGGGGGTGTAACGGGCATCGTCGCCGTCCTTCATCTCAGGGATCTCGCTGAACCATACCGATATTTCAAAGCGCACAAGATAACGAATTTGACGCGGAGAGCCGCGTCACAGACGCGCCGACCGCAGCGACCGCGGGAGGCCTGGGCGAGGCCGTCTAAGACAAGTCCCGAGACGCCCGCCCGTGCACAAACAATGTGGGTCGGTCCGCTCCCGAATAACAACCTCGCAAACTCCCCCACACGCTTCACAGCGTTCTGCCAGGATTGACGCATGACGACACCGAACAGCACTCCCGCGGGCTGGTACGACGACGGCTCCGGACGCCAGCGCTGGTGGGATGGTCAGCAATGGGGGATCTTCGCCGACGAGTTCGACGCGCAGGCTTCCACGACTGACGATTCCGCCTCCGTCGACGCGTCCTCCACCGACGGCGCGGATGCCTCCGCCGCCAACACCTCGACCGGCAACGACGCGCCCGCGTCCGACGCGTCGGCCTGGGCCGCTCCGTCGAACGACGCCGCGCCCTCGCACGACGCCGCGAGCGGCGCGGCTCCGACGCACGACGCCCCGACGCACGCCGCCCCGAGCGACGCCGCCCCGACCCACGACGCCCCGGCCGCGGATGCCTCCGCCACCCCGTCGTACGAGGCCCCTGGCACCGAGACCCCGGCGTACGAGCCGCAGGCGACCGAGACCCCGTCGTACGAGTCGCCCGTCGCCCCGGCTCCACCGGCGTACGAGGCCACGCAGCCGCCCGCCTACGAGGCGCCGTCGTTCACGGCTCCCGGAGCATCCGCATCCGACGCCCCCGCCTACGCCGGCGCACCCGCGTACCAGGCGCCCGGCACCGCGAACCCGTACGGCACCCCGGGCACTCCCGGCACCCCGAATCAGGCGTACCCGGGCGCGGCCCCGTCGTACCCCGGCTCGGGCGCCCCGGCCTACCCCGGCGCCTACGGCGGAGCCCCGGCCGCGCCCAAGAAGCTCAACATCGTCGCCCTGATCTCGGCCATCGTCGCCGCGGTCGGCTTCATTTTCGCGTGCATCCCCGGCGCTCTCTTCATCGGCTGGATCCTGCTGCCGATCGCGTTCGTGCTCAGCATCGTGTCGCTCTTCCTCAAGGGCGACAAGAAGTGGCTCGGATTCGTCGGACTCGGCCTGTCGATCCTCGGCACCATCGCAGGATTCATCGTGTTCTTCGCGGTGCTCGCCAACTCGTTCGACCAGGCGTTCAACGGCAACGACGACACGACGGTCACGCAGCCGTCCGACGAGCCCGAAGATCAGGGCGCGACCGACGAGGGCACCACCGAGGAAGACCCGAGTGCCGCCCAGGGTTCGCGCGAGAACCCGTACCCGCTGGGCTCCGAGATCAGCAACAGCGACTGGACCGTCGTCGTCAACTCGGTGAACCCCGACGGCAACGCGGTCGTCTCGGCGGCGAACCAGTTCAACGAGCCCGCCCCGGCCGGCTCGCACTACGAGATCGTCAACCTCACCGTCACCTACAAGGGTGCCGACTCGAGCTACGCGGCCGAGGTTATGGTCGACGCCGTGCTCTCGTCGGGCTCGGTCGTCAGCTCGTACGACGCACTCGTCGTGCTCGAAGACGACCTCGGTTACGACGAGCTCTACGCCGGCGGAACCGTCACCGGCTCGATCGCGTTCCTCGTGCCGGACGGCGACACCTACCTGCTGCGCGTCGCCCCCGGCATCCTCGCCGACGACGTCTTCATCAAGCCGTAGTCCGTTTCATCGACGAAGCCCCGGCGCGTATCGCGTCGGGGCTTCGTCGCGTCTCGGGGCGGCAGGAGCACGCTCGGCCGGGTTCGCGGCATGCTGGGAACAGGCGCGCGAGAGGGGCACGATGTCGAAGACCAGCGGATGCCCGTGCGACAAGTACCCCGGCAGTGATCGCACCGACCCGAACGACGAGGAGCGCGCCGGCCGCGTGCGCATCGTCTCGACCAGCGAACCCGGATGGTCGATGACCTACGAGGTCGAGTGCGTCGCGTGCACACGCCGCTACCGCGTGACGCAGGTCGACGGCCCCGCGCTGCAGTGGCGGTGGGTGCCGCGCGGCGAGAAGCGGAAGCGGGGCGGGCGAGCGACGCCGTAACCCGTCGGGGTGCGGTGAGCGAGAGGCGCAAGGCAGTGCGCTGAAATCAAAATGCCAAGCACTCGAACCCGCTATCCTGCGATATCGCCCTTCCAAAACGACCTGGCCGGTCAGTCTGCTCTCCGCATTGGACACGGATGCCCTCGCCGACGGATACTCGACGCACCGTGCCGCCGTCCCCGGCGCGGGTTCCTCATGACTCAGACCTCCCCGCCAACGCCTCCCGCGCGCGTGCTCGTCGTGGGCCCCGGCCGGCTCGGCACGGTGCTCGCGCGGGCACTCGCCGCGGCATCCGTCGTCGCCCTCGGACCGGTCGGGCGCGACGACGCCCTCCCGCAGGCCGACATCGCGCTGCTCGCGGTACCCGACGCGCAGATCGCGGATGCCGCGCGCCGGGCCCGCGCGCACGCACCGCTCGTCGGGCACGTGTCGGGGGCGACGCCGCTGACCGATGTCGACTTCGGGCTGCATCCGCTGCAGACGTTCACCGGCAGCGAGGCGCCCGACGTGTTCCACGGGCTGGGCGTCGCCGTGAGCGGACGCACGCCCCATGCACTCGCCACGGCGATCGGTCTCGCCCGCACCCTCGGCGCCGAGCCGTTCGAGATCGACGACGCCCACCGCGCCGAGTATCACGCGGCCGCGTCGTTCGCCTCGAATTTCGTGCTCACCGTGCTCGACGCCGCCGAGCGCCTGGGGCGTGACGCGGGCCTCGACCGCGCGTACCTCGCCCCGCTCGTCCGCCGCACGGTCGACAACTGGGTCGCCGACGGTGCGGCCTCCGCCCTGACCGGACCCATCGCCCGCGGCGACACCGCCACCGTCGAGCGGCAGCGCGCCGCCGCATCCGCCGCCGGTCTCGGCCCGCTGTACGACGCCCTCGCCGACGCGACCCGCGACCTCGCCGCGACCGCACCGAACCCCGACGCGACCCGCGACCTCGCCGCGACCGCACCGAACCCGAAAGGCCGCGCATGAGAATCGCCCGCACGATCGCCGAGGTGCGTGCCGCTGTCGACGACGCGAAGCAGCGCGGCCACCGCGTCGGCCTTGTCCCCACGATGGGTGCGTTCCACGAGGGTCACCTCTCGCTCATGCGCCGTGCCCGGGCCGAGAACGGGCTCGTCGTCGTCTCGCTGTTCGTCAATCCGACGCAGTTCGCGGCGAACGAAGACCTCAGCACCTACCCCCGCGATGAGCAGCGCGACGCGGCGCTCGCCGAGGCTGAGGGCGTCGACGTGCTGTTCGCCCCCGAACCCGCGGAGATCTACCCCGACGGTTTCGCGACGAGCATCCACGTCGCCGGCATCACCGAGGTGCTCGACGGTGCGAGCCGCCCCGGCCACTTCGACGGCGTCGCGACCGTGGTGGCGAAGCTGTTCGGCATCGTCCGCCCCGACGTCGCCTACTTCGGCCGGAAAGACGCGCAGCAGGTGCTCGTCGTGCAGCGCGTCGTGCGCGACCTGAACCTCGACGTGCGCATCGAACCGTGCCCGATCGTGCGCGAACCCGACGGTCTCGCCATGAGCTCGCGCAACGTGTACCTCGTCGCGGATGCCCGTGCCCGCGCAACCGCCCTGCACCGCGCCCTCGACGCGGCCGCGGCCGTGCACCGCGACGGGGTGCTCGATGCCGAGAGTATCCGTTCGTCCGCCCTGGCCGTTCTCGCGGATGCCGGCATCGACCCCGAATACCTCGAACTCCGCGACGCCGACTCCCTCGCCGCCGTCGACCGGGTCGAGCGCGATGCGCTGCTGCTCGTCGCGGCTCGCGTCGGTGCCGCCCGGCTCATCGACAATCTCCTCCTGAAAGGCGACGCCTGATGCGACGCACCATGCTGAAGTCCAAGATCCATCGGGCGACGGTCACCGGCAGCGACCTGTCGTACGTCGGCTCGATCACGATCGACCCCGACCTGCTCGAGGCCGCCGACATCCTGCCGCACGAGCAGGTGCACGTCGTCGACGTCGACAACGGTCAGCGCTTCGTCACCTACACGCTGCTCGGCGAGCGCGGGTCGCGGGTGATGCAGGTCAACGGCGCCGCGGCGCGACTCGTGCAGCCGGGCGACACCATCATCGTGATCTCGTATGCGGAGTACTCCACGGCCGACCTCGCCGACTACAGCCCGACCGTCGTGCACGTCGACCGAGCCAACGAGATCGTGCGCATCGACGACGCGGTCGGCGAGCTGGTCGCGCGATGAGTGCGCACCCCGCGCCGCGGCCGCGCATGACCCTGGGCGACCTGGCGGCGAAGAAGCGCGTCGGCGAGCCGCTGGTCATGGTCACCGCTTACGACCACCCGGGCGCGCGCATCGCCGAAGAGGCCGGCGTCGACCTGGTGCTCGTCGGCGATTCGGCGGCGATGACGGTGCTCGGCTACGACAGCACCGTGCCGATGACGGTCGACGAGATGCTGATGCTGACGCGCGCGGTGCGCCGCGGACTCGACGGCCCGCTGCTCGTCGGCGACCTGCCGTTCGGTTCGTACGAGGCCTCCGACGCGCTCGCGCTCGCGACCGCCCAGCGCTTCGTGAAAGAGGCGGGCGTCGATCTCGTCAAGATCGAGCGCGGCGGTACGACCGTCGACCGGGCGCGGGCCCTCGTCGCGGCGGGCATCCCGGTGGTCGGGCATGTCGGCCTCACTCCCCAGACCGCGACGGCCCTCGGCGGCTACCGTGCTCAGGGACGATCGGCCGAGGCGGCGATCGCGGTGATCGACGACGCGATCGCCCTGCAGGACGCGGGGGTGTCGTTGCTGGTGGTCGAGGCGGTGCCCGCCGAGGTCACCGCGGCGCTGCGTGCGCGCATCGACGTGCCGGTCATCGGCATCGGCGCGGGATCGGATGCCGACGGTCAGGTGCTCGTCTTCCACGACCTGCTCGGACTCACCGAGACCCCCGCCGCGCGGTTCGTCAAGCGCTACGCCGACCTGCGCGCCGCGGCGGTCGCGGGTGTCGCGGCCTATGCGGACGAGGTGCGGTCTGGTGCGTACCCCGCGCCGGAGCACACGTACGGGATGCCCGCCGCCGAGGCCGCGCGCCTCGCGGAACTGCTCGCCGCCCGCTGACGCGGTGGTTCACGCGGTCGGGCGCTCCGGTCGCGTTCCCGTCGCGCGAGTGGTCGCTCTGCGCGCCCCCGGGCCGTTCCGGTCGCGCGAATGGTCGCTGTGAGCGCTGAGAAGAGCCGTTCGTGCGACCGGAACGTACGCCGGGTGCGGGCGCATCCGAGGTCGAGCATCCGCCGGTACCGGTGAGAGCGCTTTCGCTAGTCTGGGGACGACCACGATCAGGGGAGGGACCGCGATGTCATCCGAAGCCACCACCACTTTCCACTCGAGGGCGGATGCCCCGACCACGGCGGGCGTGATCCAGCGCGTACTCGCCGACAACAAGGCGACGGTGCTCGGTCAGAGTCCCGATGGGGCGGTGATCGACTTCCAGACCCGCAAGACCATGCTGAACTGGGAGCTCCTCGGGCGCGCGACGATCACGCCCGCGGCCGCCGGGTCGGACGTGCACATGTCGCTGAACGTGCACCACAACCGTCCGCCGGCGCTCATGGACGGCGCGAAGAACCGCAAGGCTCTCGAGAAGCTGGCCGGCCAGATCCAGTCCGCTCTGCCCTGACCCGGCGCGCCTCGCGCACACCCGCCCGAGCGCTACGCCCGCTCGCGCCAGCCGATCCCCACGCCCGCGATGCGGCGGGCGGCGTCGTCGGGGGCCACGGGCTCGCCCACCGTCGCGCCGCGCTCGAGCGATACGACCGAGTGCACGATCGAGTCGGCGTACACGTGCACGAGGTTGTAGCCCTGCGCGGCATCCTGCCCGCGGGTCGCGCCGACCGGCTGCGCGAGATCCTGCCCGTACGCACTCGACGACGCCACGGCCACCGGAATGCCGACGAACGTGCCGAAGGACGGGTGGTGCACGTGCCCCGACAGGATGCCCCGCACGTCCGATCCGCGCAGCACCGCGGCCAGCGCCGGCTGATCGCGCAGCTCGACCGTCACGGCGAGGTCGAGCACGGTCGGTAGCGGCGGGTGGTGCATGAGCAGCAGCGTGCCGTCGGGCGCGGGGGTCGCGAGTTCGTTCGCGAGCCACGACAGCTGCGCCGCGGTCATCTCGCCCCAGTGCGACCCCGGAACGTTCGAGTCGGCCACGATCACGCGCAGTCCGCCGAACCAGCGCACCGCGGTGATCGGGGCATCCGCGGCGTCGACGTCGTCGGTCGACCCCGCGGCGGCCGCGCCGAGCGCCAACTCGGTGCGCATCTCGGCCCGCGAGTCGTGGTTGCCTGCGGCCCACACCACCTCGCAACCCAGGGCCTCTGCCGCGGGCTCGACGAGCGCGCGCAGACGCCGGTACGACGAGGCGTCGCCCCGGTCGGCCATGTCGCCCGTCATCAGCAGCGCATCCGGCCGTAGACCCGAATCGACGAGACGGGCGAGCATGAGCGACAGGTTCGCGTCGGCATCCGTGCCGCTGCCGTACAGCGGAGCGGGTTCGCCGGGCAGGTGCGTGTCGGAGATGTGCACGAAGGTGTGCGACGGGCGGGGGTGTTCGGTGAGGATCATGTCTCTTCCTGGTCAGCGAACGGGCACAACGGAAAAACGGAGAACGTCAGACGGCGGCGGCGGTGGCCCCTTCCACCAGCGATCCGGAGAAGCCGCGACGCACGGGTGCGCCCTCGGTGTCGCCCGACAGCAGCCGCTGCATCGTCTCGACGGCGGCCTCGGCGACCTTCTCGACCGGGATACGCACGGTGGTCAGGCCGAGCAGATCGGCACCCGGCAGGATGCCGTCGCAGCCCGTGACGCTCACATCACCGGGCACGCTCAGCCCGGCCGACCGTGCGGCGCGCATCACGGCGAGCTGACGGTAGTCCGAGGCGCACAGCACGGCGGTCGCCCCGGCATGCACGGCCCTCAGCGCCTCGTCGACCCCGTCGGACGGCGCGGCGCCGACCGACAGCATCGTCACGGCGACCCCCGCCGACACCAGCGTCTCGCGCATCGCGAGAGCGCGCAGGTGCTCGGTGTACGAGGCGTCGGCGCTGCCGGCCAGCACCACCACGCGCGTGTGACCGAGCGCGGCGACGTGCGCGGCGAGCATCCGCCCATGGGCCGGGTCGTCGTAGTGCGCCGAATGGATGCGCCCCGACTCCTCGATGCGCCCGGCGCGGAGGATCGGCACCTGGTCGGCGAAGCGCTCCAGCTGCGCCGATCCGATGCCGCCGGTCGCGACGATGAGCCCGGCCACGCGCATGCCGAGCAGGCGGTCGAGCGCGCCGACCTGCTTCGCGCCCTGCTCGTCGGCACCGATCGTGACGGTCACGAGATCGAGCCCGCGGCGGTGCGCTTCGTCCTGCAGACGGGAGAAGAGCAGACCGTACGCGGGGTTGCTCGCATCGCGCAGCATCAGGCCGACGGTGTCGGTACGCCCGGCGGCGAGTTCGGCGGCCACCGTGTTGCGCACATAGCCCAGCCGCTCGGCCGCGTCGAGGATCTTCGTCTGCGTCTCGGGGGCGAACCGCCCCTCGCCCTTCAGGGCGCGCGTGGCCGTCGCGCGGGAGACACCGGCCGCAGCCGCGACATCACTGATCGTGACGCGCAGCGCCGGGGTCGCCGCGTCGCGGGTCGCGCCCGCACCCCCCGCGGCTGTCCCGGTGCGGCCGGTGTCGGCGCGGCGCGCACCCTCCTGCGCCGCGTCCGTCGTCCGCGGCTCCCCAGCCGCGGCATCCGTCCCGTCCCCCTCCGCCACCGTCTCCGGCGCGGTGTCTTCGGCCCCCGTCATGCGCGGGTCCTCCGCTTACGCGGCCCTCCGGCGCGTGATCCTCGTCCGTACACGAGATACATGGTGACACCCATGATGATCATGAGCAGCACGGTGTAGACGAACGTGATCGGCATCGCGTCGAGATTGTTCTCGCCGCGCGTGCTCTCCTGAATGGCGACACCCAGCGGCTTGTACAGCGGGTGGTACAGGAAGATCGCCGCGTCGTAGTCGTCGAGCAGGCTGTTGAAGTTGAGCGCCGTGATCGCGGCGGCCGTCGGCAGCACCAGCGGGATGAGCACCCGGCGGAACGTGGTGAGCGACTTCGCCCCCAGAATGCGCGAGGCGTCTTCGAGCGAGTCGGGCACCGACGCGAACCCGGCCTTGAGCAGGCGCAGCGTGAACGGGATCTTCACGCTGATGTACGCGATCAGCAGCAGCACCGGGGTGCCGGTGAGTACGATGCCGCCAACGATGCCCTGCGGGCGGTCGAACGCCATGACGAGCGCGAGGGCGATGAGCACGATCGGCAGGATCCACGGGATGTGCAGCACGTACTCGATCGCCGTGGTGAGCACGTTGCGGTGCTGCTGCAGCATGCGCGCCACGAAGAGCAGCCCGCCCACGACGATGATCGACGCGAGCGCGCTGTAGACGACGCTCACGATGAACGGCCGCAGGGCCTCGGCGCTCGAGAACACGGTCACGTAGTTGTCGAGGGTGAAGCTGTCGAACGTGATCGACCCCGCCAGGATGCTGCGCGCATCGACGAACGAGAAGATCACGATGAGCACCACGGGGATCAGGTAGATCACCCACAGCAGGTATGCGACCACGTGCACCGCGAGGTTCGCGAACGGGTTGCGGATCTGCTGCTTCTGGATGGGCGTCGCGACCTTCGCGACCGAGAAGTACACGCCCGACTTCTCGGCGCGGTTCATGATCGCGAGCAGGATGATGGTCGCCACACCCAGCACGATCGCCAGCAGCGCCGCGATGTCGCGCGTGATGGGGCTGCGCGACAGGTCGATGATGAGCGGAGCCACCGTCTGGAAGTCGGGGCCGCCGAGCACGAGCGGGGCGGTGAGCGCGCCGAGTCCGATGAGGAACGTGAGCACCGTGACGGCGAACAGCATGGGCTTCATGACCGGCAGCACGATGCGCCGCAGGATGGTCCAGGTGGATGCTCCCATGAGCTTCGCCGCCTCGATCGACGCGTAGTCGACCTTCGCGAGCGACGAGGAGAGGAAGAGCATGTGGTTCGTGGTCGTCGCGAACGTCATCACGAACACGACCGCGAAGTAGCCCGAGAACCAGTCGCGGTTCATGTCGGGGTTGATGTTCACGAGCAGGTTCGTGACGAACCCGAACTTGCCGTAGATGAAGTTGTAGCCCGCGGCGAGCACGATGCCGCCGTAGATGAGGGTCGTGGCGTAGCCCAGCCAGAGCAGCTTCGCCCCGCGCACCTTGAAGTACTGCGTGACGAGCACGATGAACACGCCCACCACGTTGACCGTGATCGACAGGGTGATCGCCAGCAGGAAGCTGTTGCCCAGCGTCTTCAGGGCGCGCTCGCTGCCGAGCAGCTTCTCGATCGCCCGCAGGCTGAACTGGCCGTCGGGGAAGAACGTCGTGCCCAGCAGCGCCGTGTTGGGCAGCACGAGGAACGCCGCGGCGAACCAGATGACGACCACGCCGGTCACCCAGGCGAGAGGCGAGCGGAGCATCGAGCGGATGCTGCCGCGACGGCCGCGCGTCGATGACGGGCGTCGCTCGGCGGCCTCCTCGACGTCGACCGCGGTGGCGGTGAGAGCACCGGGGGTGTCGGTCATCGCTGCGGACGGCGGGGGGACGGGGCGGCCGGCGCGAGTCGCGTCGGCATCGCGGCCGTCGACGGGGCGGGCGGCGGTCGTGTCGCCGTCGGCATCCGAGGCGTTCGGGCGGTTCCGGTCGTCGCTCATGTCACGCCGCCGGGTACTGCAGGATCCACCGCGGGTCGACGCCGACCTGCACCGCGTCGCCGGGCTCCCAGGCCCGAGCGCTCGCGGCTGCCGGCACGCTCACGCGCAGAGGGGCATCCGCCGCGGTCACCGTGTAGACGCTGTGGCTGCCGTGGTAGGTGCGCTCCGCCACGCGGCCCTCGAGCGTCGCGGGGGCGGTGGTCGGGGCATCCGCCGACGCGAGGGCCAGCTTCTCGGGTCGCACGTAGCTCTCGGCCGTCGTGTCGAGCCCGGCACCGAGGCCGGTGAGCTGCGCCGGGGTGAGGCGGTTGTTCTCGCCGATGAACCGGCACACGAACGGGGTCGCGCTGCGGTCGTAGATGTCCTCCGGGGTGCCCACCTGCTGCAGCGTGCCCGCGTCGAGCACGGCGATGCGGTCGCTGAGGGTGAGGGCCTCCTCCTGGTCGTGCGTGACGTAGACGGTGGTCACGCCGACCTCGTGCTGCAGCTCCTTGAGCTGCTCGCGCAGCTGCACCCGCAGCTTGGCGTCGAGGTTCGACAGCGGCTCGTCGAGCAGCAGGATGCTCGGCGTCAGCGCGAGCGCGCGGGCGATGGCGACGCGCTGCTGCTGTCCGCCCGACAGCTCCGACACGTTCTTGTCGAGCTGCGACGAGGCGAGGCCCGTGCGGTCGGCGACCTCGTCGACGCGGCGGCGCTGCTCGGCCTTCGAGACCTTCTGCGCGCCCTTCTGCACCGTGAGGCCGAACGCGATGTTGTCGCGCACGTCCATGCTGGGGAACAGCGCGTAGTTCTGGAAGACCATGCCCACGCCGCGCTTCTCGCTCGGCACGCGCGTGACGTCGCGCCCGTCGATGAAGATGCGCCCGCCCGTGGGCTCGATGAATCCTGCGAGGGAACGCAGGGCGGTGGTCTTGCCGCACCCGGAGGGACCCAGGAGGGTGAAGAACTCACCCTCCCGGATCTCCAGGTTCAGGTGCGAGACCGCACGGTGATCGCCGAAGGCGACCTCGACGTCGTCGAAACGGATCATGGCGTTGTTCCTTCTGCCGTGGTTCTTGTGCGGTCTCGCCGGCGGATCAGCCGATGTACTCGAGAGTGACCTTCTCGACCCACGAGCCGAGGTTCTCGCTCACGAAGCCGAAGTCGATGTCCTGCCGGGGCAGGGTCTCCATGAGCTCGACGACCTCGGGGTTGGCCTTCTCGACCGCGTTCTCGTTCACCGGCATGGCGTTGAACTCGGCGGCGAACTCGCCCTGCACCTCGGCGCTGCCGAACCAGTCGATGAACTCCTGCGCCTTCTCCTCGTTGCCCGTGCCGTTGATCTGCGCGATCTGCTCGGTCACGTAGGGCACGCCGTACTCGGGCACGATCATGCCGGTGGTGGTGCCGTACTCGGCGTCGCGCGCCTCGATGCCGCTCGACGGGATGACGCCGTAGTCGACCTCGTCACGCGAGATGCGGGCGTACAGGTCGGTGCCCTCGACGGCGGGGGAGCCGTTGGCGTAGTACGCCTCGACCTTCTCCCAGCCCTCGTCGCTCACGCCCAGGTCGCCGTCCTCGTCGAGGTAGCGGGTGAGGATGCTCGCGAGCACGAGCTGCGGGGTCGCCTGGCCGAGTGCGGGGTTGACCTCGTAGCGGCCGGCGTACTCCTCGGTCCAGAGGTCTTCCTCGTCGGACGGGGCATCCGTGATGCGGTTCTCGTCGTACACCGTGACGATGGCCTGCTCGACGAGCGGCCAGAATGCGCCGTCGGCCGGGTCGCCGGCGTCGGCCGGGACCTCGCCCGCCCACTCGGGCTCGTAGGCGGTGATCGCCTCTTCGCTCTTGAGCTGCTCGAAGAACATGTTGTTGAGGCCGAAGACCACGTCGCCGACGGGGTTGTTCTTCTCGGCGATGATGCGGTTGGTGAGGTCGGCGCCGCCCAGGCCCACGATCTCGATGTCGATACCGGCTTCCTTGGCCTTCTCGGTGATCCACTCGCCGCGGCCGTCGCTGTTGGAGTTCGTGTAGACGATCAGGGTGTCGCCCGAGCCGCCGCCGTCGCCTCCGCCCGCGGTGTCTTCTCCGCCGCCGGTGCATCCCGTGAGAGCGATCGCCGCTGCCGCCGTGATCCCGATGAGAGACCAGCGCCTCTTCCGCATGTCGACCATGTCCGTGTCCCTTTCTCGCCTTCGAGCTGTGTCGGGTTTGACTCTACCCGGCTTTTGTAATGAAGGCACAAAGATTGTTCTATTTCATGAGCGCGGTCGCGCGTCCGCACTCAACGTAGAACCCGCGGATGAACGGATGGGGGTCCTCGGGTGAACGTCGTGCTCAGGGGGAGGCGAGTGCGTCGCGTGCGGCGGCGAGCTCGTGGAGGAGGGCATCCACCCGGGCTGGGCCGAGGGTGTCGGCCACGCCGTCGACCACCGAGGCCACCGCGCGGCGGGCATCCCGCACGAGCGATGTCGCATCGCGGGTGAGAGCAGTGTCGCGTTCGCGTCGAGGGCCGGGCGCACCCGACCGTTCCACCAGCCCGCGTCGCTCGAGGCCCTGCACGAGCACGTTCATCGACTGGCGGGAGACGAAAGTGCGGCGGGCCAGCTCCGACCCGGTGATTCCCGGGCTGTCGAGGAGGGTCTGCAGGCACACGTATTGGGGCACGGTGAGGCCGAGCGAGGAGCACCCATGACCACGTCCGGCCCCGACTTCGTCTCTTTCCAAGTGCGCGATGTCGACGCATCCGCCGCCTTCTACGAACAGGTCGTCGGCCTCACCCGCGTACCGGGCAACCCGGCCGCCGCGGTGTTCTCCGCGGGTTCGGGCGCGGCCTTCGCCGTGCGCGGACCCCTCCCCGGCGTCGACCTCGACGCGATCACACAGCTCGGCGCCGGAGTCGGGGTCTGGTTCCACGACGAGAACGCCGCCGAGCGGCACGCCCGTCTCGTCGAGGCCGGGGCGCGCGTCGTGCAGGAGCCGACCGAGGGCCCGTTCGGGCTCCAGTTCACGTTCCTCGACCTCGACGGCTATGCCGTCACCATCCACTCCCGCGCCTGACGACCGCGGCCGTTCGGTCGGGGTCTCAGGGCTCCCAACGCAGGATGTCTCCGGGCTGGCAGTCGAGGGCGGTGCAGAGAGCGTCGAGGGTCGTGAAGCGCACCGCCTTCGCCCGGCCGTTCTTGAGGACCGCGAGGTTGGTGGGCGTGATGCCGATGCGCTCGGCGAGCTCGCCCACGCCGATCTTGCGGCGGGCCATCATCACATCGATATCGACGACGACGGGCATCAGATCACCTCGTCGTCGAGTTCGGAGCGCAGTGCCGTCGCCTCGGCGTCGCGCGCGATCGCCTGCCGCAGCAGCGCCTTCATCACGACGACCAGCAGCGCCATGCCCGCGAGCACGATGCCGACTCCGCCGATGAGTGCGACCACGCCCGGTGCGATTCCTCCGGGGGCGAGCGCGGTGCCGAGAGCGATCATCAGCACGGATGCTGCGACGATCGCGCCGATGATGACGTTCACCCAGCGGAACGACGTGGTGGAGAACAGCGAGCCGCGTCGCACCTTCGTCAGCAGCATCCACACGCCGACCGCGAAGACCTGAAGGGTCGCGACGCCCGCGATCAGGAACGCGACCAGCGCGAGGCGGCCGGGGAGCGGGGTGGTGTCGAAGTCGTTCCGTACGACGGACGCCCCGGCGACCTGCACCACGACCGAGCCCGCGAGGGCGATCACGATGACGACGCGGAGCACGGCGATCGTGGGTGTGTTCACGGCGATGCCTTTCGTCGACCAACGACAGTAATCTATCGTTTTTCGTTCGATCTGTCGACGGGCCCATGCGTGAGTGGTCATCGAGTGCCGCGTGCGGGGGTGCGGATGCGGCGTGTTGTGACCCCCACGCCGGGGTGTAGTCCGGGGGTAGTCGGGGTGGGTCTGACGCGCCCGGACTCAGGAGGCCCGGGAGGCAGGGGCGGAACGAGAGGCCGTGTCGACCTCGGACCACAGGGCGTCGAGCGAGAGATGGAGCACGCCGCAGATCGCCGCGATGGTCGAGAACGCCGGGGTCGCGACCCGGCCCGACTCGATCTTGCGCAGGGTCTCGGGCGAGACGCCGGCGTCGAGTGCGACCGCGAGCATCGACCGCTCACCGCGGGCCCGGCGCAGCACGGCGCCGAGGCGCTCGCCGCGGGCGACCTCGGCGGGCGTGAGGGGCATCCGAACCATCATGCGCCTATTCTAATCCCGGGATAGTATTACCGGGATAACAATCGGAAACGAACGCGAGACCCCCATGATCGAGATCCTCACGCCCGCCCAGCTCGACCGCGCCCGCGCGACCGGCGCCCTCGTCGGCAGCATCCTGCAGTCCCTGCGCGAACGGGTGTCGGTCGGCACGAATCTGCTCGACATCGACCGATGGGCGCAGGCGATGATCGTCGATGCCGGGGCCGAGTCCTGCTACGTCGACTACGCCCCCTCGTTCGGACGGGGGCCCTTCGGCCACTACATCTGCACCGCCGTGAACGACGCGGTGCTGCACGGGCTGCCGCACGACTACGCGCTGCGCGACGGCGACCTCCTCACCCTCGACCTCGCCGTCTCGCTGCAGGGCATCGCGGCGGACGCCGCCATCAGCTTCGTGGTGGGCGAGGCGCAGGCATCCGATCTCGCGCTCATCGACTCGACCGAGCGCGCGCTCGCCGCCGGTATCGCCGCCGCGCGACCGGGCGGGCGGATCGGCGACATCTCCCGCGCGATCGGCACCGTGCTGAAGGCCGACGGGTACCCCGTCAACCTCGAGTTCGGCGGCCACGGGATCGGGTCGACCATGCATCAGGATCCGCACGTCGCGAACGACGGACGCCCCGGGCGCGGCTACATCCTGCGCCCCGGCCTGCTGCTCGCGCTCGAGCCCTGGGTCATGGCCGACACCGATCGTCTCGTGACGGATGCCGACGGCTGGACGCTCCGCAGTGCCACCGGCGCTCGCACCGCCCATACCGAGCACACGGTCGCGATCACCGAGTCGGGGGCCGAGATCCTCACCCTCCCGCCGGTGGCCTGACGCGCGCTCCATCGAGCATCCGATCAGGTCGGACGATCCGCTTCGGGTGCGCCCGGCTCGCCGTCACCGGGCCCTGCAGGAGCATCGCCCGGCTCGTCGTCGTCCGTCCCCTTCGCGTCGAACGCGACGCCCAAGGCGATGCCGATCGAGATGCCGAATCCCATGCCGAGCGCGAGATTGTCGAAGACGAGCATCCCGAACACCGCTCCGAAGGCGATGCCGAGACCGATCCCGATGGCCAGGCCGTTCTGTGATTTCTTCGGGGACTTCTCCGGCTGATCCGTCATGCCCTCGACGCTACGCAACCGCCTCCGCGGGCCGCATCCCCCGCGCGACGGACCCCGTCGAACTCACACCCCACACCCAGGTGAACGATATATCGTTGACTATCGTTCACCACCCTCGAGGAGGCATCATGAGCAACGCATTCCCCTTCGGCCCCGGCGGCTTCGGCGGCTTCGGACCCAACGGCAACAGCAATGCCGGCGACGGTCGCAGCGACCGCGCCGACACCCCCTTCGGTTCCCTCTTCGGGCCCAACGGCCTGGGCGGAGCGAACGGCCCCGCCGGTGCCCTCTTCGACGCGTTCGACCAGCTGCGCAAGTCGTTCGAGCAGCGTCCGTCCGGCGGCTCGCGTATGGCCCGCGGCGATGTGCGTCAGGCCGTGCTCTCGCTCCTCGCCGAGCGTCCGATGCACGGCTACCAGATCATCAACGAGATCGCCGAGCGTTCGGGCGGCACCTGGAAGCCGAGCGCCGGGTCGGTGTACCCCACCCTCCAGCTGCTCGCCGACGAGGGACTGATCGAGGCCGACGAGCAGAACGGCCGCAAGACCTACTCGCTCACCGAGGCCGGTCGCGCCGTCGTCGCCGAGACCACGGGCACCCCCGCGCCGTGGGTCGCGAGCGACGGTGAGGGCAAGCGCAACGACCCGCGGTTCCACGCGCTGCCGAAGGCGGGTCTCGACCTCGCTGCGGCCGCCGCGCAGGTGGGTCGCAGCGGCTCGCCCGAGCAGGTGCAGGCCGCCATCGACATCCTCGACGACGCCCGCCGTAGGCTGTACAAGATCCTCGCGCAGGACTGACGCGCCGAGGATGCCGCGCCCCGTGACGCCCGTCCCGTGGGCGAGTGCTCCCGATGACGGCGGAGGATTCACACGATGACGGATGCCCCGGCGCTGAGCGCCCATCGCGCCCGGTACCGACGCATCCTGTCGTTCGCCTCGCGGGAGTTCGCGAAGATCTGGTGGTTCGAGCTGGTGCTGCCGCGCTTCGGGCTGCGCGGCATCGCCGACCGCACCCGCACCGCCCGCATGCAGCGGTTCGCCCGGCGGTTCCACGTGCTGGCGGTCGAGCTCGGCGGTCTCATGATCAAGGTCGGCCAGTTCATGTCGTCGCGTCTCGACGTGCTGCCGCCCGAGGTCACCGACGAGCTGGCCGGCCTGCAGGACGAGGTGCCCGCCGTCGCGTTCCCCGAGATCCGGCGGCTCGCCGAGGCCGAGCTCGGGGTGCCGCTGACCGAGGCGTTCTTGTGGGTCGACGAGACGCCCCTCGCCGCGGCATCCCTCGGGCAGGCCCATCGCGCGCGTCTGTCTGCGCAGGATGCGGCGACGACGGGTCTCGACACCGTCGTGCTCAAGGTGCAGCGACCGGGCATCGACGGCATCGTGGCGACCGACCTCGCCGCCCTGCGCCGGGTCGGCCGGTGGTTGACCCGCGTGCGCATCGTCGCGGATCGGGTGGATGCCCCGGCCCTCGTCGAGGAGTTCGCGGTCACGAGCCTCGAGGAGATCGACTACCTGCATGAGGCGGCATCCGCCGAACGCTTCCGCGATGCCTTCGCGGACGATCCGCGCGTCGACGCCCCCGAGATCGTGTGGGAGCGTTCGACCCGGCGGGTGCTCACCCTCTCGGACGTCACCGCGATCAAGATCAGCGACACCGACGCGCTGCGCGCCGCGGGCATCGACCCGGGCCAGGTCGCCGATCTGTTCGCCGAGACGATGTTCGACCAGGTGTTCACGCACGGTTTCGTGCACGCCGACCCGCACCCGGGCAACATGTTCGTCACGCCGCGGGCCGAAGGGGCGGATGCGGGCGACCCGCCGTGGCGTCTCACCTTCATCGACTTCGGCATGATGACCGAGGTGCCCGCGAACCTGCGCGCGGGTCTGCGCACGCTGCTCATCGCGGTGACCGCTCGCGACAGTCGCGGTCTCGTCGCTGCCGCGAAGGAGATCGGCGTGCTGCTGCCGTCGGCCGACACGACCGAGCTCGAGCGGGCGCTGTCGGCCCTCTTCGGACGGTTCGGCGGCATGGGTTTCGCCGAACTCGCCAAGGTCGACCCGCGCGAGTTCGAGGACTTCGCGAAGGAGTTCGGCGACATGGTGCGGCGTCTCCCGCTGCAGCTGCCCGAGCAGTTGCTGCTGTTGATCCGGGCGGTGTCGCTGACGTCGGGCATGTGCAGTGCCCTCGACCCCGACTTCAATGTGTGGGATGCCGCCGAACCGTACGCGCAGCGTCTGATCCGCGAAGAGGGCGGCAATCTCGCCCAGGACTTCGCGCAGCAGGCGATGGGCAACATGCAGGTCGCGTGGCGTCTGCCCGCCCGCATCGACCACATCATCACGCGCGTCGACGACGGCAACGTCTCGTTCGACACCTCGCGCCTCGAGCGTCGCATCGATCGACTCGAAGGGCTCGCGCGTCGCATCGGCTCGGGCGTGCTGTTCGCCGCGATGCTCGTGGGCGGCGCCCTGCTCGTCGAGCCCGTGCCCGGTCTCGGGTTCACCCTGCTGTGGGTGTCGGTGCTGCCGTTGCTGCACGCGGTCTTCGGGGGTCTGTTCCGGCGGTAGCCGCCGCACGCCGGGTGCGTGCAGAATGCAGGCGGTGCGGCCGGATGCAGGCGGGGTCGGGTGACGGATGCCTGCACGTCGCCGTGGTGCCTGCATCCGATGGGTCGTTCATGCCGCGCCGACCCGCCGTGCCAGGTGCACCGGCCGTGCTGAGACCCCCGAGCCGAGGTCGGCCCGCCGAGTCCGGGTCAACCCCGATATGCCGGAGAACCCGCCGTGGGACAATCGATTCCCATGGAGACACCCGAGCAGAAGCCTCCCCGTCGCGTCGAGGGAGCCGCACCGCGGCCCACTGATCACCCCGTGGCACCCGTCGACGGGCGCGTCCCGACCGGCACCACACCGACCCGCGGCACCGGAACCACACCCACCCGCGGCACCGGCACCATCCCGACCCGCGGCACCGGCACCATCCCGACCCGCGGCACCGGCACCATCCCGACCCGCGGCACCGGCACCACTCCGACCGCAGGCACCGGCACGACCCGCACGTCCGACACCGGGCGCATCCCGACGAAGGCCGGCGAGACGGCGCGCAAACTCGTGCGCGACATCTCCGCCGTGCCGCCCCGCAGCGTGCACCCGGCCCTCGTGCCCGGCGTCGCCGTCGAGGAGACCGGGCGCACCTACCGCACCGACCCCCTCGTGTTCGGCGTCGCCGTCGCGGCGACCATCGCCTTCATCGCCTGGGGAGTGTTCGCCGGCGACAACCTCGCGGGCACAGCCGAGACGGTGCTCGCCTGGGTCGTCGAGTACTTCGGCTTCTTCTTCACCACGATCGCCACGGTGATCCTCGTCTTCATGCTGTTCGTCGGCTTCAGCCGGTACGGACGCATCCCGCTCGGCCGCGATGACGAAGAACCCGAGTTCTCGATGTTCTCGTGGATCTCGATGCTCTTCGCAGCGGGAATGGGCATCGGCCTCGTGTTCTGGGGGGCCGCCGAGCCGCTCACGTTCTTCGAGAACCCGCCGCCCGGCACCGTCGAAGCGAACACCCTCGAAGCGATGCACACCGCGCAGGCGCAGGTGCTCTACCACTGGGGGCCGCAGGCGTGGGCCTTCTACGCCCTGGTCGGCGGGGCGATCGCCTACGGCGCCTACCGCCGTGGCCGCACCCCGCTGATCTCGTCGATCTTCGCCCCGCTGCTCGGCGAGGGGCGTACCACCGGACCCCTCGGGCGCACGATCGACATCTTCTCGATCATCGTGACCCTGTTCGGAACGGCCGCGTCGCTCGGTCTCGGCGCCCTGCAGATCGGGCACGGCGTCGAGATCGTCACGGGCGCGGGTCCGCTCGGCAACGGCGTGCTCATCGGCGTCATCGCGGTGCTCACCGCCTGCTTCATCGCCTCGGCGGTGTCCGGAGTCTCGAAGGGTATCCAGGCGCTGTCGAACATCAACGCGGTCGCCGCGCTCGTGCTCGCGTTCTTCGTGTTCTTCGTCGGCCCGACGCTGCTGATCCTCAACGTCATTCCCTCGGTCGCCGTGCAGTTCCTCGGCGACCTGCCCACCATGATCGGTCGTTCGGCGTCGCAGGGCGACGAGGCGCAGATGTTCCTCTCCGGCTGGACGATCTTCTACTGGGCATGGTGGATCTCGTGGTCGCCCTTCGTCGGCATGTTCATCGCGAAGATCTCGCGCGGCCGCACGCTGCGCCAGTTCGTCTCGGTCGTCATCGTGGTGCCCGCCGCGATCTCGCTCGTGTGGTTCGCGATCTTCGGCACCACCGCGATCAGCCAGCAGATGGACGGCGCCGGACTCACGGTCGATCCGCCCGAGGAGGTGCTGTTCGGCGTGCTCGCCAACCTGCCGCTGCCCCTCGTCACGAGCATCCTGCTCATCCTGCTCATCTCGATCTTCTTCATCACCGGCGCCGACTCGGCGTCGCTGGTGATGGGTACCCTCTCGCAGCAGGGCCGCCCCGACCCGTCGCGCTGGGTCGCGATCGTGTGGGGCGCGCTGGTGGGGGTCATCGCCGCGGTGCTGCTGGTCAGCGGTGCGGAGGGCAGCGGCTTGCAGTCGCTGCAGAACGTGACGATCATCGCCGCGCTGCCGTTCGCGGTGATCATGGCGTTCATGATGATCGCGTTCATGATCGACCTGCGCCGCGATCCGCTGATCCTGCGGGAGCGCTACGCCCGGGCGGCCGTGCGACACAGCGTCATGGCCGGTCTCGAGGAGTACGGCGACGACTTCGCCCTGGTGCCCGTCGAGTACGACCACTCGGGCGACGACCTCGCGTGGATCGACGAGGAGACCGTCGACGACACCCTCGCCGAGGTCTACGTCTCGGCGACCGAGGCGATCGACATCATCCCGCCCGCCGAGGTGGAGGCCGCCGTGGACGCTGCAGCCGACACGCCGACGGATGCACCGACGGATGCTCCGGAGCGCCCGCGCGCCGATTGATCGGCGCTCCCGCCGCGAGGGAGATCTCGCGCGACGCAGGAGGTTACCCGCTGCGAAGGAGATCACCCGCTGCGCAGGAGATCACCCGCTGCGCAGGAGATCTCTTAGTGGACAGGAGACCACCCGCTCCGAAGGAGATCTCGCGCTCGGCAGGGCTGAATCTGGGAACCACTCCTTCGCAGCGCGAGATCTCCTCCCCGGTGGCGGCGGCACACATCAGGTCCCCCTGTGCGGGAGACCGAGGGCGCCGGCGAGCGTGAGTGCGAGCTCGGGGGAACCTACTCCCCGGCGCTCTCCGCCGCGCCGGTGATGCGCGCGGCCATGCCCGCGAAGATCGCGCCGTGGAAGGGCAGCACCGCGAACCAGTACAGGCGTCCGCTCAGTCCCCGGGGGAAGAACACGGCCCGCTGCTCGTAGAGCGCACCGTCGCCGCGCGGCAGGGCGCGCAGCTCGAGCCACGCCGAACCCGGCACCTTCATCTCGGCGCGCAGCCGCAGCAATCCGCCGCTCGCGGGCGACGACTCGGTCTCGCGACCCGGCTCTTCGACGGCCTCGACGCGCCAGAAGTCGATCGCGTCTCCGACCCGCGCCTCGGTGCGGCTCCGTCGACCGCGCCGCAGTCCGACGCCGCCGACGAGGCGGTCCATCCAGCCGCGCACGGCCCAGAGGAAGGGCGACGAGTACCAGCCGTTGGTGCCGCCGATACCCTCGATGACGCGCCATAGCCGGTCGACGGATGCCTTCGTCTCGAGTTTGCGCGCATCGGTGAACGCGGTCTTACCGGCCCAGTCGGGGTCGCTGGGGAGCGGGTCGCTCGGGGCGCCGGAGACCTCGGCGTCCTGCCAGCTCGTCTCGATCGTGTCGGCGTTCGAGCGGCCGATCGCGAGGGCCACGGCCTGTCGGTACGGCATGAGGCCGCCCTCGGGCCGGGGGATGAGGTCGTCGATGTCGCGGTTCTTGACGATGCACTCGTTCTGCAGCGAGGCGACGAGGGGTCGGGCGATCGAGCGCGGCACCGGGGTGACGAGGTTGACCCAGTGCGACGCGAGTCCCGGTGTGAGCACGGGCAGCGAGGCGATGGCGCGCTGCGGAAGCCCTGCTTCGAGCGCGTAGCCGTTCATCATCTGCCCGTAGCGGAGCACGTCGGGGCCGCCGATGTCGACGGCCCGGTTGACGCTCGGGTCGAGTCGGGCGGCGCCGAGCAGGTAGTGCAGCACGTCGCGGATCGCGATGGGCTGGATGCGGTTGCGCACCCACTTCGGTGCCGGCATGTACGGCAGCACCTCGGTGAGGTGGCGGATCATCTCGAACGACGCCGAGCCGGAGCCGATCACGACGCCCGCCTGCAGCACGATCGTGGGCACGCCGGATTCGAGGAACACCTCGCCGACCCGCACGCGCGAGCGCAGGTGGGGGGAGAGCTGCACGTCGTCGGGATGCAGGCCGCCGAGGTAGACGATGCGGCGCACGCCGGCGGCGGCCGCGGCATCCGCGACGGTCTGCGCCGCGCGTTCGTCGGCCTCCTCGAAGCCCTTGCCGGCCGACATCGAATGGATCAGGTAGTAGACGACGTCGACGTCGCGCGCGGCCTCGGCCACCGCATCGGCGTCGTCGGCCGATCCCTCGACGATCTCGCAGTCCGGCCCCCAGGGGAAGGATGCCGCGCGCGCCGCGTCGCGGGCGAGCACGCGCACACGGTAACCGGCGTTGAGCAGGCGCGGGGTGAGGCGCCCGCCGATGTAGCCCGTCGCACCGAGGACGAGGGCGACGGGCGCGGATCCGTCAGCGCGCGGGACGGCGCGGAGTTCGTCTTCGCGGCCGGTCGGTTGGGTGAGCTCGGTCATGGGACGAGGGTATGCCGAACCTGTCGATATCTCACTAGGCTGGCTTTTCACTAGTCAACCTAGTAATCTTTCCCGCAAGGAGAGTGATCGACATGACCTGGACCGCGGAGGCACCCCGCACCGCCCCCGTCCGCGCTGCAATCCGCCCGACGGTCGCCGATCGCACGCAGGTCGCCTCTCCGATCGACCTCACCCCGGTCTCGGCCCGCGCCGCCGTCGGAAGGTATACCGGTCTCTCGCGAAGCCGCCCGGTCGCCCCGGCTCCGCTCTGGCGCAGTGCCGGGATCGTCGGTCTCGTCGCCCTCATCGCGGCCGCCGCGACTCCGATCATCGCGGAGATCCTCACCGTCTCGGGATGACCCCGCCCATGACGGGCATCGACCACCGATAAGAAAGGAGACCCCCATGGGACTCGACGACAAGATCAAGAACGCTGCAGAAGACATCGCCGGCAAGGCGAAGGAGGCCACCGGCAAGGTGACCGGCAACGAGCGCCTCGAGGCCGAGGGCAAGGCCGACCAGGCCAAGTCCGACGTCAAGCAGGCCGGCGAGAACGTGAAGGACGCCTTCAAGAACTGACGGCGCAGAACGGTTCGGGGAGACGGTGGGAACACCGTCTCCCCGACGTCTGTCCGGGTGTATACCGGGAGACACGGCGCCGCGAGGCGCGGGAAGTGAGAACACCATGTCCGACCCCACCCCGATCGAGTCGTTCTGGCAGCGGCTGCTGCGCCGCTTCCGTCCGGCATCCACGGAGCCGCGGCGGCTCACCGTCGACGACGTCACGATCGTCGACAGGCCGATGCTGCGGCGCGCGGTCGCCGGCACCGTGGTCGGCAACCTCATGGAGTGGTACGACATCGGCGTCTACGGCTACCTCGCCGTGATCATCGGGCGGGCCTTCCTTCCCGACGCCGAGGCCGGGGCGCAGTCGCTGTTCTCGCTCGGAGTGTTCGCCGTGACCTTCGTCGCCCGTCCGCTCGGCGGCGTCGTGCTCGGCCAACTCGGCGACCGTCTGGGCCGCCAGCGCGTGCTGGCGTTCACGCTCATCATGATGGCGGCCGCCACCTTCCTCATCGGCGTGCTGCCCGACTACTCGGTGATCGGCGTCTGGGCTCCGATCCTGCTCATCGTGCTCAAGCTGGCCCAGGGCTTCTCCACCGGCGGCGAGTACGCCGGTGCCACCACCTTCATCACCGAGTACGCGCCAGACCGGCGCCGCGGGTTCTACGCGTCACTCCTCGATCTCGGCTCGTACATGGGCTTCGCGATCGGCGCCGCATTCGTCTCGATCCTCCAGCTCACGCTCTCCGCCGAGGTGATGCAGGGCTTCGCGTGGCGCATCCCGTTCCTCGTCGCGCTGCCGCTGGGGCTGATCGCCATCTACTTCCGCCTCAAGATCGAGGACACCCCCGCGTTCCAGGAGGCGCAGGACGCGGCGGCGCGCGCCGCCGACGAGGCGCAGGATGCGGCGGATGCCCCGAAGGGCGTGATCGCGCTCATCCGCGCCTACTGGCGCGAGCTGCTCACCGCGTTCGTCCTCGTCGCCGCCGCGAACACCGTCGGCTACGCCCTCACGTCGTACATGCCCACCTACCTCACCGGCACGCTGGGGTACGACGAGGTGCACGGCACGCTGCTCACCCTGCCGGTGCTGGTCGCGATGGCGTTGTGCATCCCCCTCACCGGTCGTCTCTCCGACCGCATCGGGCGCAAGAAGGTGCTCTTCATCGGTTCGGTCTCGGCGATCGTGCTGTCGGTGCCCGCGTTCCTGTTCATGATGCACGGGGCGATCTGGTCGACCCTGCTCGGGCTCGTGCTGCTCGCGTTCCCCGTCACCTTCTACGTCGCGAACCTCGCGTCGTCGTTGCCCGCGCTCTTCCCCACGTCGTCGCGGTACGGCGGCATGGGCATCTCGTACAACCTCGCGGTCGCACTGTTCGCCGGCACCGCGCCGTTCGTCATGGAGGCGCTCGTGCAGCTCACGGGCTCGTCTCTCGCGCCGGCGTTCTACGTGATCGGCACGTCGATCGCCGGCTTCGTCGCGATCATCGTGCTGAAGGAGTCGGCCCGCCGTCCGCTGCCGGGGGCGATGCCGAGCGTGCAGACCGAGGAGGAGGCGATCCTGCTCGTGGAGACTCAGGACGAGAACCCCGACCTCGATCTCGACGAGCTCTTCCCCGAGCGGGTCGACGAGATGGCCCCCGACGCCGGGGGCGAGGCGGCCGCGAGCGATCGCGCGTGACGCGAGGCGTCAGTCGTTCGTCGCGCTGTCGCTCTCCGCGCGCTCCTCGTCGCTCGAGTCCTCGAGCGACGAGGCCGCCTCCGCCCCCGCCTGCGCGGCGGCCATCGCGGCTTGGCCGGC
>JASCNZ010000099.1 GCA_029959905.1 Microbacteriaceae bacterium PS02344 | reverse complement strand
CCGCGCGGCCCCTCACCCCCCCCCCCTCTGGGGGGCCCCGCCCCGCCGACCCCGGCGCGCACCAGCCATTTCTCGTCTGTGCGAGCCAGCACGAGAATCCACTCGGTCGGACGCGCGTCGGAGGCGGAGGCCGCGTTCTCGCCCGATCCCGTGGCCCGGATGACCGCGATGTCGCCATACTCGTCGACCAGCTGCGTCGACGGAAGCGCCTCCCCCACCGATCCGAGGTCCTGTCGCAGAGAAGCTGGGTCTGCCACACCGTCGGCGAGCAAGTCGTCGCAGGCCGGCCGGGTCTGAGATCGGCATCGGTCGGCCTCTCGGAGGAGCGCGACAGCGGCCACCGCCGGATCAGCATCCCGCGCGGATGGTTCGACGTTCGCCTGCGAAGACTCGGACCCGGACGGGTGATTGCCGCCGGACGTGCTCTCCGTCGCCGCGCGATCATCTGGCACCGTCGTACGGTCCGCTGCCGCCTCGCCGTCCGTCGCTGCGACACCGTCGGTCGCTGCGTCGCCATCGATCGCGCCGATGTCCTCCTCAGCCGGGCTCCCCTCGGTGACGGCCGCGGCCGTCACCCGGCCCGTGCGGCCCGGCGCCGCCGCCCCCTCGTCGTTCCCTCCGTCCGGCA
>JASCNZ010000098.1 GCA_029959905.1 Microbacteriaceae bacterium PS02344 | reverse complement strand
CGAGATGGGTTGCCCCGAAACCCCGCCCGGCCGGCGCCCCCCCGCGGGGGGGGGGCCTTCGTCGTCGATGGCGCTTGTCGGCCCGATGTCGCTGATGAGCCACGCCACCGTGACGAGCGGCGCGAAGTATACCAGAACACTCGGATGAGTGTGCGAGAAATCGTTGACCTCCCCGATCTGGATTGTTAGCCTCGGCAGACCAGCTCACTGGGGTAGGGGGACACGGGTGGCATTCTTCAGCCGTCGCCAGCGCTCGGCCGAGGGGGACATCCCGCGGCGCGAGCCGGCACTCGCAGACACGTCGTCGGAGGATTCTCTCCGAGCCTTCGAGGACCTCTTCGCTCCGCCGCCCGCCATCCCCGGAGATGCGTCCGTGCACGCCACGCGCCATGTGGCGATCGGCGCAGATCAGGCCGGTCTCCCGGAGTGGGGTGACCGCAACGCGCCGCCCGGACGCCAGTGGGGACACTCCGCGCACCTCGGTTCCGTGGACTCCGAACCCATGAGCATCCCGACCCCACCAGCCCCGGATACTCCGGACCCCGAGCGAGGGCCATCGCTCAGCCTGACCGGCACCGTAGAAGAGAGAGCAAGAATGGTAAATCTGGATCAGTCCGTGCAGGAACTCCTGGCGATCGACGGCGCGACCGCCGTCTCGCTGGTCGACGCCGCATCCGGCATGGCGCTGGCGCAGGGAGGACACCCGGGCTTCGACCTGGGGATCGCCGCTGCGGGAAACTCCAACGTCGTGCGGGCGAAGCTGCAGACCATGAAGGAGCTGGGGCTGAGCGGCAAGATCGACGACATCCTCATCACGCTCGACGATCAATATCATCTGATCAACGTGCTCGACGGCGATTCCACCGCGGGCCTGTTCGTCTACCTCGTCCTCGACCGCGCGCGGGCGAACCTGGCACTCGCGCGACACAAGCTGTCGGCCATCGCGGGACACATCGACATCTGAATGGACTGCGAGGGCGGGGGGGGGGGGGGGGGGGGGGGGGGGGGCGGCCCCCCCCGCGGGGGGGGGCGCGGCGGCCCACCGCGGGGGGGGGGGG
>JASCNZ010000097.1 GCA_029959905.1 Microbacteriaceae bacterium PS02344 | reverse complement strand
CCCTTTTCTCCGCATGCGGGATCAATATGTCGGGTTCCCGGGCCTCTGGGCCTGACATATCGATCCCGCATGCGGCGCGGGCGGGGAGTAGGGGGCGCGGGGGCGGATGTCAACGGGGTGACCGAAGGGGTGGGGCGGGCGTATTTTCTCGCGCATGGACGACAACAGCACTCCGCACCCGCAGGACCCGGCCGAGGGCGCCGAAGGCGCCGGCGTGCCCGGAACGAGCGGCCAGGGCGGCGCCATCCAGGGTGACAGCTCGCACGGCGACTCGCCGCGCGGACCGATCCAGGGCGACGCCGACGAGGACCACACCGACGACAACGGCAACCAGGGCGCAGCGCAGGGTGGCGCGATCCAGGGTGACAGCTCCCACGGCGACTCGCCGCGCGGCGCCATCCAGGGCGACGCCGGCCCCGACCGCGAGGCCGACCTCGGGGGCGACGCGACCACCGCCGCGCAGCTCGACGCCGACAACCCGGCCGAGGAGGACATGCTCAAGACCCTCGACCCCGAAGACCCGCCCGCGTAGTCCCCAGCTATCGGGCGAGCGCCGTCCCCAGCGGCGCGCGAAACACCTCCTCGCCGGCGAGCGATCCCCTTCTCGCTGTGACGCAGGGGGTGTTTCGCTTGTGCGACCTCAGTTCAGCGGCGGCCACTCGTCGAAACGGTACGTACGACCGAGTCCGAGGCCCTCGTCGTCGCTTTCGCCCATCTCATTCCGCAGATCGTAGGTGTCACCCCACCACTCGGGGCTCTCGAGCTCGATCGACAGGCGGTTGTTCGCGGGGTACACGGTCACTCGCAGGCGGTAGCCCTCGGCATCCGTCCATGCGTCGCCGTACTCGGGCGGCGTCCACCCCGCGTCCCGCAGGGTGTCGTCGAACCGGGCGCGGTCGAAGTCGGCAGGAGCCTGATCGAGCGAGAACCGCGCCTGGAAGGTGTAGCAGTCGACATCGGCCTGGCGGCACTCCCAGGCGCTCGTTCCGAAACCCGTCGAGCCGACCCACTCACCGTCCTCGTCACGGATCCGCCAGCCGTCCTCGGCGATCAGCTTCCGCACCTCCGACAGCCGTTGCTGCGTGCGCTCGTAGTTCTCGAGCGCACGATCCGCCTGCGCGGCGATCGGCATGGCGTCCACTTCTGCGACGGTGTCGCCCGAGGCATCCGGCTGGGCGGCCGTGACCTCGACGCCCACGACCACCGCCGCCACGAGCAGGGCGGGAACGAGGAACGCGCTGACCCAGGCGACGACGACCCATGGCCGCTCGTCGCGCGGCCTCCCGGTCGTCGTGCGCGGGTGAGGTGGGGTGACGGCGGCGGGGCCGGCTGCCGTCGTCGGCGCGGCGGGCGGGCCGGGGGCGCCCCCCGCCCCCGGCGCCGCGGGGGCCCGCGGCGCCGGGGGCCCCCCGCCCCCCCCCCCGCCG
>JASCNZ010000096.1 GCA_029959905.1 Microbacteriaceae bacterium PS02344 | reverse complement strand
CCTCGTGAGAGGTCGGCCGCGCTCTTCGGCGTTCGGCGCGCGTGAATCAGCGCGGACGCTGCGCACGCACCTTCGTGGGGTCGATGCCCTTCGGGATCGGGAGCGACGAGAGAGACTGCGATACCGACTCGATGCGCCGAATGACCGCCGCCATCGTGGCCTTGTCGATCGCCTTCGGCAGCTTCTTGATCGTCTTGGCGAGGTCGGCGATCGCGACGTCGTCGTCACCGTGCCCGACGTAGAGGACGGTCACGGGCACGCCGTGCGCGACGCGCTGCGCCTTGCTGCGCTCCTCGTTGATGAGACGCGTGAGGCGCCCGCGGGCACCCTCGCCCACGACGACGATCCCGCCGCGGCCGACCGCGCGGTACACCGCCTCCTGCGTCTTCGGGTTGATGCCGACCGGGGTGTCGGAGGCCTGCCAGCTGCGGCCGAGGCTCGTGCTGATCACGTGACCGGTGGCGCCCGGCATGCCGTCGATCTTGGTGTACATCGCCGAAGTCGACAGGCGCGTCATCAGGAACATCGCGCCCAGCACGCCGGCCATCAGACCCGTGAGGCCCCACAGCAGGAGCGTCCACCACTGGAGCGGCGGGATCAGGTAGCCCACCACGAGTCCGATCAGTACGCCGCCGACGAGGATGGCGAGCTGCGCCCAGGGCAGCCAGGGGTACGCCTCCTTGGTGAACCGGAAGAGGGACTTGATCTGGGAGAAGAACCCAGGACGCTTCTCGGGTTCGGGAGTCTTTGCCATGACATCCAGCCTACCGACTCGGCGGATGCCGTACGTCGCCGTTCGCGCCGGGCGGAGAGCCACCCGCAAGCCACACTCGTCCTGCACCGGCGACGTCTTCCGCATAATTCGCTCACACCCGGGTCGACGGCGCCCGGTAGCCACCCCGAAACGGTGTGATGGAGGCATGACAGACGTCCACCTCGGGGAGAAGGCGCTTCCGCTCCTGTCGGAAGCGCACCGGGTCGTCCGATCGCTCGATGCGTCGGACGGCCCCTTCGTCGGGCTGCTCGTCACCCGTGGGGACGGTGTGGCGGTGCAGCTCGACGCGGGGCGCCTCGCGGGGTGGGATGGCTGGCGTTTCGCAGGAAGCGAGCACGTGGCTGCGCCGCTCGACCTCGTGCGCCGCCCGGACGGGCACGACGTTCTGCTGCCCTGGTGCCCGGAGACGGTCACGGCCTGGGCGGGGCGCTCCGTGGTCGCCGGAGTGCCGTTGCTCGCCGGGCAGTGCGTCACGGTGGCGGCCAGCCTGCTGCGGGGGATCGGCGAGCTCGGCGAGGCGGCAGCCGAGACGCAGGGGAACTGGTGGATCACGAGCGACGGTCGTCCGGTGTTCGTGATCGGCGACGGGGACGACCCGCGCGTGGCGGGGGCCCGCGTGCTGGCGGTGGTGGCCGAGGGATGCCGGGACAAGGCGATGGGGCGCCTGCTCGCGGCCGTGGGACTCGGTCTGGGGGAGGACCTCGGACGCCCCGGGGTGCCCGCCGGGCGCATCGAGCAGTGGGAGCGGGACCTGTTCGAACTCGCGGCACCGCGTCCGCTCCGAGAGGTGGCGGGCGTCGATGGGGAGACGCGCGCGGGTGGGGCTGCGGGCGTCGATGGGGAGGCGTGGGTCGGCGGGGAGGTCGATGCGGGAGGGGAGACCTCGGGGGCAGCACCCGAGGGCTTCCGCCGCCTGAGGACGACGCGGCGGGCCGGAGCAGTGCCGCGCACGGAGGCGACACGGCGACCGGCGGCGTCGCGGCGACCGGCAGCGGCGAGTGGGAACCGCCGGGTCCGCGCGTCGCGACGCAGCAGTGCATCGACAGGGTCAGGCGGGCTCTCCCACGTTCACCGGTCGCTGGCACAGGCATGGTTCGACCGCCTCGAAAGAATCGAACAGCTGCGAACCGGCAGGAGCGTGAAACCTTCCGGCGACACGAACGCGGCCGGGGGACCCGGGGGTCGCGGTCGGCGTCGCCCTCGGCGATCGGTGCTCGTGCTCGCCGCGGGGGCGGCCGGTGCCGTGCTCCTGGTAGGCCTGCTTCTGCCGGACGGAGGGAACGACGAGGCGTCCGCGGCGCCGGGCCGCACCGGACGGGGGGGGGGCGCGGGCGGGCCCCCCGGGGGGCCCGCGGGGGGGGGCCAGCGCGGGGGCGGTGGGG
>JASCNZ010000095.1 GCA_029959905.1 Microbacteriaceae bacterium PS02344 | reverse complement strand
CCCCCCCGGGGGGGGGGGGGGGGGGGGGGGCCCCCGCCCCGCCCGCCCCCCCCCCCCCCCCCCCCCCCCCCGAGGCCGCATCCGCACGCGCCTGCTCGGCGTCCTTCGCGTCTTCGACGGCCTGCTCGTGGTCGCGGATGACCTCGCGCAGTTCCTGGTCGAGGTCGGCGGCCTCCTCGACCGCCGAGGTCATGCCGGCGAGGAAGCGGGTCACGATGGCGCGTTCCTTGTCGGTCATCTCGTCGACGAGGGCGAGCATTCGCCGGTGCATGGCGCCGAGCGTCTCTCGCACCTCGTCGTCGCTGCTCACCGTCGGCACGACGATGCCGGCGCGGCGGTCGGTCGGGTGCGCTTCGCGACGCACGTGCCCGCCCTTCTCGAGGCGGTCGATCAGGGTCGTGGTCGACGCCGTCGAGATGTTCAGTGTGCGGGCGATGTCGATCGACCGCACGATGCGCCCGGCCTTCTGCTCGCGCAGCAGGAAGCGCAGCGCCAGCAGGTCGGTCTCGTTCATGCCCATCGACGAGCGGGTGCGGGCGCGCATGGCCGTCTCGGCCGACCGGTACCGCCGCAGGAGGTTGAGCACGTCGACCGTGCTCGCCGACTCGGAATCGGGGTACCAGTACCCCGAACGGTTGAATTCCTCGGAGTCGCTCATCAGGCCACCTCGTCGTCGTCGGCGTCGGATGCGTCGGGGGCGGATGCCTCCGCCACCTCGCGTTCGAGCATCTCGATCGTGCCGTCTTCGACCTCGACGGGAACGATGCGGAGGAGGCCTCCGGTGATCGCGTCGTTCTCGGCGGCGATGACCTGCTCGAGCCGCCAGTGCGGCACATGCGGGAAACGCGTGCGCAGACGATCGACGAGGTCGGAGTACAGGATGTACCCACCCTCGTCGAGGGAGCGTCGGTCCGCCATGAGATCCCTTCGGCTGCGGAATTCCATCTTCTCACTTCGGACGGATTGTCAAGGTCATGGCGAGATGACTAGTCCGCCTGTTTACATGGCCATCTTGTAAGATTGGTGCGTCAGGGGGTGACGAGTAATGGTGAAAGAGATGACGGCGACCACATCGGTGCTCGTCGCCTGTGTCGACGAGCTGCGCCGAGTGGACGCGCAGCTCGCGCGTCGGCAGGCGGCCAAGCGGGCACCCAACGACACCGACCGCGTCGCGCTGCGCTTCATCTCGGAGGCGCCGTCCGATGAGCCGGTCACCCCGGGTGACCTCGCCACGCACCTCGGTGTGAGCACCGCCGCGGTCACGAGCATCATCCGCCGCCTGGGCGACCGCGGTCAGATTCTCGTCGGACCCCACCCGCAGGATGCCCGGTCGAAGGTTCTTCGCCCGTCGCTGCGCGACCTGCAGGCGCCGACCGACGAACTCACCCGTCGCGTGGAGGCGTTGGCCGCGGAGTTCACTCCCGAGCAGACCGACGCGGTCGCCCGATTCCTCCGCCGTCTGACCGAAGAGATCGCCGAGCTCTCCTAGCCGCGGCTCTTCCGCCCCTCCTCGGGGAGGGATATTCGTGTTGTTCACCGTCCGTTCTGGACCCGGTTGAAATATCGGAATGGCATTTAGCTAGGTAACCTAGTAAAGTAAATCCCAGACGACATCTCGACCTTGAGGAGAGATCATGGGACACCTGACCTACGGCAACACCGACGCTCCGATCGAGGTGGACGACGCCCTGCTCGTCCACCTGCGAGCCGTCACCGTGACGAAACTGCGGAGGAACGAATCCTTCGCGCTGACCATCCCCACGCGCGACGGCTCGGTCCAGACGCTGTGGATCCACGCCTCCATCCCGCTGCGCTTCGCCTTCGACGACGAGCAGCACCTGCACCGCCCGCTGCTGGCGAAGATGATGGAGTCCGCCAACTCGGCCAACGGCCTCGACCTGACCCGCGAGGACTTCGCGGCGTCGCTGGAGGGCGCCCGCAACCTGCAGGCGGTGCCGGCGTGACGGTCGCCCCGCGACGATCGCGCGTCTCCTCCTCCCGCGTGTTCGCGGGACCGCGGCCGCTCTGGGCCGAGGTCGACCCCGGGTTCCACGTCGGCAACGACCGACGTCAGTTCCTCGGCTCCGTGAAGGGCACCGCCGCTGAGGGCTTCACGGCCTTCGGCCCGGCATCCGACTTCCTCGGCCGCTTCGACGACCTCGACGCTGCCAAGACCGCCGTCGTGATCGCGGCGCGTGCGAAAGCCGTCGACGCGCCGCGCACTCTCGCGTACTGACCCACCGCGCGCTCGTCCCGGCGCGTACGGCCCACGCCCCCCCCCCGGCCCCTGGGGGGCCTGCTGCGCCGGAAGCGGTCAAAAAAACACCC
>JASCNZ010000094.1 GCA_029959905.1 Microbacteriaceae bacterium PS02344 | reverse complement strand
CCGGGGGATAACGGGGGGTGGGGGAGGGGGGTGGGGGGACGGGGGGATGGGGGTCAGGGGGTGTCGCGGCGGGGGAGGCGGATCGGGGTGGTGATCGCGGCCTCGTCGCTGAACTCCGCGGGACTGCGTTCGTTGATCACGCTCACCGGGCGCGTCTCGTCGAGGGTCAAGGCGAACCGTCGCCGCTCGTCGCGGTGCACGCGGCCGGAGGTGAGCATCCAGACGGCGCCGATCGCACAGGCGATGAGCCCCGCGGCGCCGCCCAGCATGATCGCGGCGCGCGGGCCGAAGGCATCCGCCACCCATCCGGCGATCGGAGCACCCACGGGGGTCGACCCCATGATCACGGCCATGTAGAGCGCGAGCACGCGCCCGCGAAGGGCGGGGTCGGTGGTGATCTGCACGTAGCCGTTCGCAGTGGTGAGCAGTGTCACTGTCGTGAATCCGATGAGCACGAGGGTGACGCCATAGAGCGCGTACGACGGCATCGCCGACGACAGGAAGGCGGCGACGCCGAAGCCCCCCGCCGCGAAGACCACGACCCGCACACGCGCCCGGTCGCGCCGCGCGGCGAGCAGTGCACCGGCGAGCGATCCGATGGCGAGGATCGACGACAGCACGCCGTAACCGTCGGCCCCCGCCCCGAACTCGATCGCCATCGTCGACGCGAAGATCGGGAAGTTCATGCCGAACGCCCCGATGAGGAACACCGTCACGAACACCACGCGCAGGTCGCTGCGTCCCCACACGTATCGGAACCCGGCGGCGAGACCGCCGCGGCCGCGGTTCTTCGGTCGCTTCGCGAGCAGCTGCGCGTGCAACAGGAAGAGCGCCACGATCATCGCGAGGAATGTTGCGGCGTTCACGATGAACACCCACCCCGACCCGATCGCGACGATGAGCAGGCCGCCGACGGCGGGACCGATCATGCGCGCGAGGTTGAACGACGCCGAGTTGAGCGCGACGGCGTTGGACGTGTCGGATGCCGACACCATGTCGGACACGAACGCCTGCCGCGCCGGGGCGTCGAACGCGTTCACCACGCCGAACGCGGCGGCGAAGCAGAGCATGAGGGGGAGGGTCATGACGCCCGAGAGCAGCAACGAGCCCACCGCGATGGCGAGCAGCAGCAGCGCCCCCTGCGTCGCGAACAGGATGCGGCGCCGGTCGAACCGGTCGGCGACGTAGCCGGTGAGGCTGACGAGCACGAGCGGTGGGCCGAACTGCAGGGCCATGGTGACGCCCATCGCGGTGGCGTCGTTGTCGGTGAGCTCGGTGAGCACGACCCAGTCCTGCGCGGTCGCCTGCATCCACCCGCCCACGTTCGACACGAGGGCGCCGGCGAACCAGATGCGGTAGTTGATGTTCGCGAACGAACGGAACATCGAGCTCATCGATCGGTCACCCGCCTCATCAGCTCGCTCGCCGCTCGCAGCGTCGAGAGCTCGTCGTCGGTGAAGTCGAGCTCGGCGAGCATGTCGGCCAGCAGCACATCGCGGCGGCGGATCGTCTCGACGACGATCTCGGCCCCGGCATCCGTGATCTCGACCTGCACGCGTCGGCGGTCGTCGGCGTCGGGGGTGCGGGTGACGTACCCCTGCTCTTCGAGGCCGTTGATCATGTTGGTCATCGACGGCGCGGTCACGCGCTCGCGCTCGGCGAGGGTCGAGATCGTGCGGCGGCCGTGCATGCGCAGGTCGGCGAGCACGGCGAGCTGCGCGTCGCTCATGGCGTCGGCGGCGCGGGCGCAGCGCAGCCGACGGGCGAGGCGGAAGGTCGCCAGGCGCAGGTCGGTCGCGGTGAGCTGGAGGGAGTCGTCGGATGCCGTCATCGTTTAGTTAGTCTATCTAAGTAATCGAGTGAACGGGCCGGGACGGGCAGAATGAACGGATGACCCGAACTCCCGTGCTCGAGATGGCCGTGCAGGATCCCGCCGGCGTGCGCATCGCCGGAGAGGTCGGCGCGGCCCGCGTCGAACTGACCGCGGCCCTCGCTCTCGGGGGCCTCACCCCGTCGCCCGCGACGCTGGAGCTCTCGATCGACGAGGCCCGTCGCTTCGGCGTCGAGGTGCACGTGCTCATCCGTCCGCGACCGGGCGGCTTCCACTACACCGACGACGAGCTCGCCGTTGCCGAGCGCGACGTGCGCCGGGCGGTCGAGGCCGGCGCGCACGGCGTGGTGGTGGGCGCCCTCGGTGCGGACGGGCGGCTCGACGGCGACGCCGTGGCACGACTGCGCGACGCGGCGGGGGCAGCATCCGTCACCCTGCACCGCGCGATCGACATGACCCCCGACCTCCTCGTGACCCTCGCCACCGCGCGCGACCTCGGGCTGCGCCGGGTGCTCACCTCGGGCGGGGCATCCGCCGCGATCGACGGCCTCGACACCCTGCGCGCACTCGTCGACGCCGCCGACGGGGCGATCGAGGTCATGGCCGGCAGCGGCGTGGATGCCGCGAGCGCCGTCGCCCTCGCCGACACCGGTGTCGATGCCCTGCACTTCTCGGCCAAGCGCACCGTCGCCGCAGACGGCGGCGTACGCCTCGGGTCGGCCTCCGACGGGGTGGGCGGGCACGAGGTCACCGACCGCGATGCCGCGTTCGCCGTGCGGACCGCGCTCGGTCTGTGAGCAGCACGCGCGGGGCCGGATCGGCGCCCGAATCGATAGGCTTCCAGGCGTGACGGAGACCCGCGAGTTCACGGATGCCCACGGCATCGCCATCGTCTACGACGTGCACCCCGCTTCGGGCGAGCCGCGGGGCGTGGTGCAGCTGCTGCACGGCGTCGGCGAGCACGCCGGGCGGTACGGCGCGCTGATCGCGGCGCTGACCGAGGCCGGGTTCCACGTCTACGCCGACGACCATCGCGGACACGGGCGCACCGGCATCCGTCAGCACGGCGGACCCGAGAAGCTCGGGCGCCTGGGTGTCGGCGGGCTGCGCGCCGCGAAGGAGGCGATCTGGCAGCTCACCGGCATCATCCGCGGCGAGAACCCGGCGCTGCCGCTCGTGCTCCTGGGGCACTCGTGGGGGTCTTTCCTCGCGCAGATGCTGGTGAACGAGCATCCCGAGGCGTTCGACGCGGTGATCCTGTCGGGATCGGCGCTGCGCACCCCGCGGTCGCTCAACCCCGCGCCGCTGAACAAGCGGTGGGCCGCCGACGACGCGACCGGCTACGAGTGGCTGAGCCGCGACCCCGAGATCTGGGCCGCCTTCGAGGCCGATCCGCTGACCACGGGGGTGCCGCTGCTGAAGCTCTTCGGGCTGCTCGACGCCGCGCGCCTCTACGGCCTGCCGCGCACCAACCTCGGCCACGACATCCCGGTGCTGCTGCTGGTCGGCCGCGACGACCCGGTGGGCGGACCGCGCAGCGTGCACCGACTCGCTGACGCGTACCGTCGACGCTCGGGCCTGACCGACGTCACGACGCTGGTGTACCCCGACGCCCGCCACGAGATCTTCGCCGAGCTGCAGCAGGCCGAGGTGCGCGCCGACACCCTCGCCTGGCTCGACGCCCGCTTCCCCCGCCCCTGACCCCCGCCCCCGCCCCCACCC
>JASCNZ010000093.1 GCA_029959905.1 Microbacteriaceae bacterium PS02344 | reverse complement strand
GGGTGGGAGCCGGGGGAAGGGGGGGAGCCGGGAGGGGGAGGGTGGGAGCCGGGGCGGGGAGAGTGGGGGGAGAGGAGAGGGTGGAGACGTGATGGATCAAAAGCGGGAGAGTCCGGCGGTGCTGGTGCGCGAGGTCGTCGCGGCGGTGCGCGCCGAGCCGGGGGAGCGGATGCCCGCCCTCGCCGAGCTGCTCGCGGCAGCCGATGTCGCCGCGGCCGAGGTCGACGATGTGCTCGCCGCGGTGCGCGAGTCGCAGCAGCAGACCGCTCGACTGCGCCGGCGCACGGTCGAACTCGAAGCGCTGTTCTCGACCGCGCGCGAACTGGTGCGGCTGCAGGACGTGACCGATGTGCTGCGCCGCCTCGTCGAGCGGGCGCACGAGCTCATGGGCACCGACGTCACCTACCTGTCCGAGGTCGACAACCCGCGCGGCGACCTGCGCGTGCGGTACTCCGCGGGTACCGTGACGCCCGAGTTCCGCGACCTCGTCGTGCCCGCCGGGTTCGGGCTCGCGAGCCTCGTCGCCGACTCGCGCGAACCGGTCTGGGTGCGGCAGTACGAACGCATGGCGGATGCTCCGCACGACCCCGCCATCGACGGCGCGGTCGCGCGCGAGGGGCTCGTGTCGTTCCTCGGCGTCCCCCTCGCGGTCGGCGACGAGGTGCTCGGCGCGCTGTTCGCGTGCAACCGCTTCGCGCACGATTTCACCCCCGACCAGGTGCTGCTGCTCTCGGCGTTCGCCGACCACGCCGCGGCCGTGCTGCACAGCGCCCGGGTGCTCGCCGAGAGCGCCGCCGCCCGATCGCGGGCCGAGCAGGCCTACGGCGCCCTCGAGAGGCATCTCGCCGCGACGCAGGTCGTCAGCGGCATCCACGAAGAGCTCACCGCCGCGGTCGTCTCGGGCGCCACCCTGCTCGACCTGGTGACCACCGTGTCGGACCGGTTGGGCCGACGGGTGCAGGCGGTCGACGATCGGGGCAGAGCGCTCGGCGCGGGTGTCGACGACCGCGCGGGATTGCCGCGGCGCCGCCTGCTGACCGACGCCCTGCGCGAGAGTCGCTCGAGCGGCCACGCGGTCGAGGTCGTCGACGGCGACCGAGGGTGGCTCGTCGTGGCGATCCTCGGCGCCGACCGGGTGCTCGGCGGGATGGTGGCCGACGATCCGGCGTCGATCGGGTCGGAGCCCTTCGACGACGTCGCCCGCCCCACGCTCGAGCGGGCCGCCCAGGTCGCCGCCCTGGTCTCGTTCCAACGCGAGGCGGTCTCGGCGATCCGTGCCGAACGGCGGGCACGGCTGCTCGGGGCCCTGCTCGACGGTGCGGCCACGGCATCCGATCTGGTGGTCGAGAGTGCCGCCCCGGGGGGCGCGGGCGCCCCCCCCGCCGGGCGGGCCCGCGCGGGCGCGCGCGGCGCGGCGGCGGACGCCGTGGGCGACGACGGGCTCGTCGCGATGCGGGAGCACGGACTCGTCGTGGCGTGGACGGTCGCCGACGCCGAGCGGCCGACCGAGCGCGTGCGGCGGGCGCTGGCCGAACGGTGGGACGACCCCGAGGTCACCGCCGTGGTCGGACCCGCCGTGACGGATGCGCCGTCGCTGCGGGCGTCGGTGGAGCGGGCGGGACGTGATCTGCGCTTCCTCGCGCCGCTCGGCGTTCGCGGGGCGACCGTGCGATCCGACGCGTTCGCCCCGTACCACGTGCTCACCTCGGGCGAACCGGAGGCCGCGGCGCGCTTCGTCGACGAGGTGCTCGGGCAGGTGCGCGACTGGGACGAACGCCGCGGCACCGCCCTGATCGACACGCTCGGCGCCTACTTCGACAGCGGGGAGAGCCGTTTGGCGGCCGCGACCGCGCTGCGCGTGCACACGAATACGGTGCAGCAACGGCTCGACCGCATCTGGACGCTGCTCGACGGCGACCCGGCAGACGCCGAGTTCCGTTTCCGCCTCCACGCCGCCGTGCGCCTGGAGCGCCTGCGGCGCGAACTGCTGCGCTAACCCCGGCATCCACCGCGGGTCGCGCAGGGTTCCCGCGCATCCGACCGTGCCTGTGCGCCCCCGCTCTGCAGGAGATCTCGCGAACGGAAGGAGGTCTTCCGATGGATGCTCCTGCGAAGCGCGAGATCTCCTGCGATGCGGAGGCGTCGGCGCAGGGCGCGACACGCCGGGCGACCCTAGCGGAACGGATGCCCCGCCACCTCCGTGTGACGCAATCTGACGCCGGGTGTCGTCCTGTGTATCGGATGCTTCCGCCGCGGAAAACCCGTGGATAGCGTCAGAAGCCCGCCGACCGAGAGGACCCCCCGTGGCATCCGTTGGACACCCCCGCCGTCTCGCCGCTGCGCTCGCCGCCGCCGTCGTCACCGCACTCGCCCTCTCCGCCTGCGCTTCGGCCACGCCCGCCGAATCCGGCGACAGCGGCGAGCCCGTGACCGGCGGCGATCTCGTCGTCGCCGTGCGGTCGGAGCCTCCGCAGCTCAACCCGCTCGTCGACCAGGTGGGCGGCGCGCACGTGCTCAGCCCGGTCGTCGACTCGCTCGTCTGGGACAACGGCGACGGCACCTACGGCACCTGGCTCGCCACCGACTGGGAGGTGTCGGACGACGCCCGCGTGTACACCTTCACGCTGCGCGACGACGTGACCTTCCACGACGGCACCCCGTTCGACGCCGCGGCCGTGAAGGCCAACTTCGACTACGTCGCCGACCCGGCGAACAAGTCCACCGGTTCGGTGGCGAAGCTCGGCCCGGTCGCCGAGGTCGTCGACGACTACACCGTGCGCGTCACGCTCGAACAACCGGAGTCGACGTTCCTCACGCTGATCGCCGCGCCGTACTTCGGCATCGTGTCACCGGTGCAGTTGCAGGACGACCCCGAGTCGCTCGCCTCGACCGTCGTGGGCACCGGTCCGTTCGTGTTCGACGAATGGGTCAAGGGGCAGAGCCTCAGCTACGTGCGCAACGACGACTACGACTGGGGCCCGGAGGGCACGCACGAAGGCGCCGCGTACCTCGACAAGATCACGTACCGGTTCCTGCCCGAAGACCAGACGCGCTACAACGCGCTGCTCACCGGCGAAGCCGACATCGTCGACTACATCGCCCCCGAGTACGCCGAAGAGGCGAAGGCCGACGAACGCTTCGAGTCGGACGAGGCCCTGCTGCCCGGCGTCGGGTTCTCGCTGCACCTGAACACGCGCACCGCACCCTTCGACGACGTGCGCGTGCGGCAGGCGCTGCTCACCGGCATCGACCGCGAGGGCATCGTCGAGAGCGCGACGTTCGGCGCCTACCCCGTGCAGGAGTACCTGGCGTCGTCGACGCCCGACTTCAAGAAGGATCTCGAGAACACCATCGAGTTCGACGCGGATGCCGCCGGTGCCCTGCTCGACGACGCCGGGTGGACCGGGACGGATGCCGAGGGCTACCGCACCAAGGACGGCGAGCGCCTGACCACGACGGTGCCCTACGCCGACAACGACCAGCTCGCACAGCGCACGCTGGAGCAGGTGCAGATCGATGCGAAGCAGCTCGGATTCGAGCTCGTGCTGCAGCCGGTGCCGGCGGCAGACTTCTCGCAGCGCCTCTACAGCGGCGAGTACGGAATCATGCCGTCGTTCCAGTCCGAGGCGACGGGCATGCAGCTGTGGCGGCTGTACGGCGGAGACAACGTCTCGGACGGCTCGACGATCGGCTCGAACGCGTCGTTCCTGGCGGATGCCGAGCTCGACAGCATCCTGGCCCAGGCTCGCGCCAGCGCCGACCCGGCCGCCCGCGCCGACTTCTACGGTCAGGCGCAGGAGCTGCTGCCGGACCTGGCGCCGTCGATCCCGCTGTACTCGCGGGCGCGGGTGGTGGCGTGGCAGCCGACCGTGCACGGGGTGACGTGGGACCACGCCTGGCCCCAGCCCTACCTCCTCGACACCTACAAGAACTGACCCCCACCCCGCCCCTCACCCCCCCCCTCACCCCCACTCACCCCCCTCACC
>JASCNZ010000092.1 GCA_029959905.1 Microbacteriaceae bacterium PS02344 | reverse complement strand
TTTTTGTTAAAAAGACCCCGCGGCCCGGCCTGCCCGCGGTGGGCGGGCGCGCCGAGGTGCGCCCGGGCGGCCGCGGCCGCCCTGCTGCGGGACCGCGCCGTGGAGGCCCGCACCGCGCTCATCGAGAAGCTCACAGACGAGCCTCCGGCGACGCCGGAGCCGGAGCAGACCGCCGACCCAGCGGCCCCGTGGAGCGAGTGGCGCATCACGACCGGAGGCATCGGCCCGGTGCGCATCGGCGACGACATGAAGCAGGCGCTCGCCGCCGTGTCGGCGGCCGACATCGTCGAGCCGGAGTTCGAGGGCGGTACGTGGAAGGCCGTCGCCGACGACGGGGTGTCGACGTTGTTCGTGCAGCCCTCGCCCGACGGCACGACGGTCGCAGCGGTGATCGCGGGCGCCGAGTACAGCCACGACGGCATCGTGCACGACGGTGCCGCGCTGCCCGCTGCGGGAGAGGTGCGGATCGGGGCGCTCGTCGAAGAGGCCCGTTCCGCCTACCCGGGCGGGACGACGACCCACGTGGTTGCCTCGGGTGAGGACTTCTACGACGTCGCGACGCGCGACGGGCGCCTGCTGCGCTTCCGCGCCGATCGCGACGCCGCCGACCCGGCCGCCGCGATCATCGGCATCACCGTCGAGGACGCGACGGTGCGGCGGCCCCTGACCTTCGGGTGAGCCGCTGCCGGGGAGGCGGCCGTCACGCCGGCACGGGAGCGGCGGCCGGCGCCTTGCTGACGAGTGTCAGCACGTCGTACGTGGCGACGACCTCGTCCCGCTGATTGCGGATCACGGTATCCCAGCGCACCTCGCCGTACTCGTCGGTCTCGCGCGGCGTGATGCGCTTCGCCGTCAGCGTCACGCGGATCTCGTCGCCCGGCGACACCGGGGTGACGAAACGCAGGTCCTCCAGCCCGTAATTGGCGAGCACGGGGCCGGGCGCCGGGTCGACGAACAGGCCGGCCGCCCACGACACCAGCAGGTAGCCGTGCGCCACGCGACCCGGGAAGAACGGGTTCGCCGCCGCGGCCTCCTCGTTCATGTGCGCATAGAACGTGTCGCCGGTGAACCGGGCGAAGGTCTCGATGTCATCGAGGGTCACGGTGCGCGTCCCCGACTCGATCTGGTCGCCGATCCGCAGCTCGGCGAGCGACTTGCGGAACGGGTGCGGGCCGTCGCTGCGGGAGGCGGCACCGGCGTGCCACACCCCCGTCAGGGCCGTCAGCATCTCGGGCGAACCCTGCACCGCCGTGCGCTGCATGTGGTGCAGCACGGCGCGGATGCCGCCGAGTTCCTCGCCGCCCCCGGCACGCCCCGGTCCGCCGTGCACGAGGGTGGGCAGCGGCGACCCGTGCCCGGTCGAGGAGCGGGCGTCGTCACGATCGAGCACCAGCATCCGGCCGTTGTACGGCGCGATCCGCCGCGCGAGCTCCACCGCCTGCACCGGGTCGTGTGTGGCGACGCTGGTGACGAGCGACCCGCCGCCGCGGGAGACGAGGTCCGCGGCCTCCGCCGTCGACCCGTAGGTGAGCAGCGAGGCGACGGGACCGAACGCCTCGACGGTGTGCACGGCCGCGGTGGTGGCGTCGTCGAACCGCAGCAGGAGCGGCGGCACGAAGGCGCCGTCGTCGGCGCGGCCGGTCGTGCCGTCGGCGAGGAGCACCTCGGGCTGCTCCGTCGATCCGACCACGACGCGTCCGCCCGCGTCCTGCAGGGCCCGCACCTGCCGCAGCACCTCGTCGCGCTGGGCGAGCGAGGCGAGCGGCCCCATGGTGACGCCCTCGGCGCGGGGGTCGCCGAGCACCGTCTTCGCGTCGAGGCGGTCGCGCACCGCGTCGACCACGGCATCGGCGGCGGATGCGGGCACGATCGCCCGGCGGATCGCGGTGCACTTCTGCCCGGCCTTCGAGGTCATCTCTGTCACGAGCTGCCGCACGTACGCGTCGAACTCTGGCGTGCCGGGCCCGGCGTCGGTGCCGAGCACCGAGGCGTTGATCGAGTCGGTCTCGGCCGTGAACCGCACGCCGCCGGTCTGCACCGCCGGGTGACGGCGCAGCGACTCGGCCGTCGACGCGCTGCCCGTGAACCCCACCAGGTCACCGAGACGCAGATCGTCGAGCAGCCCGGGCACGCTGCCGCTGACCAGCTGCAGGGCGCCGGCCGGCACGAGGTCGGACTCGACGAGGATGCGCACCATCGCCTCGGTGAGGTACCCCGTCGGGGTCGCGGGCTTGATGAGCGTCGGCATACCGGCCAGGAACGCGGGGGCGAGCTTCTCGAGCGCGCCCCAGACGGGGAAGTTGAAGGCGTTGATCTGCACCGCCACGCCGGGCAGCGTCGTGTACACGTGACGACCGAGGAACGAGCCGTCCTTCGACAGCGGCTCGACCGGCCCGTCGACGTGCACGGTGCTGTTCGGCAACTCGCGCCGGCCCTTGCCCGAATAGGAGAAGAGCACGCCGATGCCGCCGTCGATGTCGACCCACGAATCGGCGCGGGTGGCCCCCGTGCGCGCCGAGACGGCGTACAGCTCGTCCTTGCGCTCGGCGAGGGCGAGCGCGAAGCGCTTGAGCAGCACGGCGCGCTGGTGGAACGTCAGCGCGGCGAGACTCGCCTGCCCCACCGTGCGCGCGTGCGCGAGGGCGCTCGCCAGGTCGAGGCCGTCCGTCGCGACCGTCGTGACGAGCTCTCCCGTCGATGCGTCGCGCACCTCGGTGCCCCGCGTGCCCGGAGCGGGCGTCCACCAGGCTCCCTCGACGAAGCTCGGAAGGTACTCGGTCATGTCGTCTCCTCGGTCCAGTCGTAGAAGCCCCGGCCGCTCTTGCGGCCCAGGCGGCCCTCGGCCACCAGGCGGCGCAGCAGGTCGGGCGGGGTGAAGCGGTCGCCGAGCTCGCGCTCCAGCTCCTCGGCGATGCCGAGCCGCACGTCGAGTCCGACGAGGTCGGTGGTGCGCAGGGGGCCGACCGGATGCCGGTAGCCGAGGGTCATCGCGGCGTCGATGGCGTCGGCCGACGCCACGCCCTCCTCGAGCATCCGGATCGCTTCCAGGCCGAGCGCGACGCCGAGGCGCGACGAGGCGAACCCGGGGGAGTCGGCGACGACGATCGGCGTCTTGTCGAGGGCGGCCACCCATTCGGCGGCGCAGTCGACCACGGCGTCGGCCGTCAGCGTGCCGCGCACGATCTCGACCAGCGATGAGGCGGGCACGGGGTTGAAGAAGTGCAGCCCCAGCACCCGGGCGGGATGCTCGAGCGCGGCGGCGAGCTGGTCGACCGAGATCGACGAGGTGTTCGTGGCGAGCACGGCATCCGTCGCGATCTCCGCCTCGACCCGCGCGAGCGCCTCCTCCTTGAGGGCGCGGTCCTCGGGCACGGCCTCGACCACGAGGTCGGCATCGGCGAACAGCGCCGCATCGGTGGTGATCGTCAAGCGCGCGGCCGGGTCGGTATCCGCCGCCAGGGCGCCGCGTTCGATCGAGCGGCGGATGCTCTCGTCGATGCGCCGCCCGGCGGCATCGGCGCTCCGGGCATCGCGCTCGACGACCGTCACGCGCGAACCCGCGAGCAGGAAGGCGTGCGCGATGCCCGCACCCATGCGCCCGCCGCCGAGCACCCCCACGCGTGAGGGGGCGCTCATGCTCGCCCCCGTCGTGCGAGGAAGGCCGCCATGCGACGCTCCTTCTCGGGACTCTCGAACAGGTCGGCCTGCAGCTCGTCGTCGATGCGGGGGTGCGCGTCGCGCGGTGCCCGCAGCGCGGTCTTCGTGTAGCGGGTCGCGCGCGCGTCGTTCGCGGCGATACGGTCGGCGAGGGCGTGCGCCTCGGGCAGCAACTGCTCGACGGGGTGGATCGCAGAGATGAGCCCCCAGGTGAGCGCCTCCTCGGCGCCGAGGGTGCGCCCGGTGAGCAGCAGGTCGGCGGCGCGCGCCGCCCCGCCGATCGCGGGCAGCCGCCACGTCGCCCCGGCGGCGGCGATGATGCCGAGGCCGGGCTCCGGATTGCCGATGCGCAACGATCCGGTCGCGCTGCGGATGTCGGCCGCGTACGCCAGCTCCG
>JASCNZ010000091.1 GCA_029959905.1 Microbacteriaceae bacterium PS02344 | reverse complement strand
GCCGCCCCCCCCCCCCTGCCGCCCCCCCCCCCCCCGCCCCGCCCAAACACGGGCCCACGGGAGCGCAGAATGAGAATCTCGGAAGGGATCGACGACGATGCAGTTCCACCACCACGGTTACGTGTCGGGAGACCCGCGGGTGCAGGACGCCGCGGGCACCGGCCTCGACCGGCCCGCCGACCTCCCCGACGAGATCGATGTGCTGATCGTCGGGTCCGGGCCCGCCGGCATGCTGCTCGCGGCTCAGATGTCGCAGTACCCCGACGTCGTCACGCGCATCGTCGAGAAGCGCGAGGGGCGATTGGCACTCGGGCAGGCCGACGGCATCCAGCCGCGCAGCGTCGAGACCTTCCAGGCGTTCGGGTTCGCCGAGCGCATCACCGCCGAGGCCTACAACATCGGATGGATGAACTTCTGGGGCCCGGACCCCGCCGACCCCGCCGGCATCGTGCGCACGACCCGTACGGCCGACTACGCGTACGACATCTGCGAGTTCCCGCACCTGATCGTCAACCAGGCGCGCGTGCTCGACTACTTCGCCGAAGCGGCGGTCGACGGTCCCGCGCGCATCGTTCCGGACTACGGCGTCGAGTTCCTGGGTCTCACCGTCCACGACGACGGCGACTACCCCGTCGAGGTGCGGTTGCGGCACGTGGCCGGGCCGCGGGCGGGGGAGGAGCGCACCGTGCACGCGAAGTACGTCGCCGGGTGCGACGGGGCGCGCAGCGGCGTGCGTCAGGCCATCGGCCGCACGCACGTGGGGGCGAGCGCCGCCCATGCCTGGGGGGTCATGGACGTGCTGGTCGACACCGATTTCCCCGACTGGCGCACCAAGTGCGCGATCAACTCGCGCGCCGGCAACATCCTGCACATCCCTCGCGAGGGCGGCTATCTGAGCCGCATGTACATCGACCTCGGCGAGGTCGCGCAGGACGATGACCACCGCGTGCGGCAGACGCCGATCGACGAGATCATCCGCCGGGCGAACGAGATCCTCCACCCCTACACGCTCGACGTACGCGAGGTGGCCTGGCACAGCGTGTACGAGGTCGGGCACCGGGTGACCGACGGCTTCGACGATGCGTCGCACGACGCCGCCCGCTCGCCGCGGGTGTTCCTCACCGGCGACGCCTGCCACACCCACAGCGCCAAGGCCGGACAGGGCATGAACGTGTCGATGCAGGACGGCTTCAACCTCGGGTGGAAGCTCGGGTCGGTGCTCACGGGCCGTGCGCCCGAGAGTCTGCTCGCCACCTACGGCGCCGAGCGGCAGCCGGTCGCGCAGCAGCTCATCGACTTCGACCGCGAATGGTCGAGCCTCATGGCGCGCAAGCCCGAGGAGATCTCCGACCCGAACGACCTCGCGACCTACTACCTCGCCACCGCCGAGTTCCCGTCGGGGTTCATGACCCGGTACACGCCGTCGATGATCATCGGATCGGAGGAGCATCAGGCGCTCGCCGCCGGCTTCCCGGTGGGCAAGCGGTTCAAGTCAGCCGAGGTGGTGCGGGTGAGCGACGGGAACGTCGTGCATCTGGGGCACCATGCGCGGGCGGATGGCCGGTGGCGGGTGTACGCGTTCGGCGACGATGACGGCTCGCGGGTGCGAGCGTGGGCGGATGCGGTCACGCCGGTGCTCGCGCGCTTCACGCCGACGGGTGCCGCGCAGGACGCGGTGTTCGACGCGAAGGTCGTCTTCCGGCAGCCGTTCGAAGAGCTCGAGGTGACTTCGGCCCCGGCGCTCTTCCGGCCGCGGAGCGGACCGCTGGGACTCGTGGACTGGGAGAAGGTCTACGCCGCCGGGCCGAGCAAGTGGACAGAGGTCGACATCTTCGCGGCGCGGGAGATCTCGCCGGACGGCGCGGTCGTGCTGGTGCGGCCGGACCAGTACGTGGCCGGGGTGCTGCCGCTGGACGCGGCCGGGGTGGAAGAACTCGAGGCGTTCTTGTCGGGAGCATTCCTGCCGGCATCCTGAGCGCGACGACGGGGTCTGGCGGATGTCGGTGGCCGGTCCTACCGTGGACGCGGACGCGCGACGACGCGCGTCGCGCACTCGCCAGGAGGAGCACGTCATGGATTGGAAGATCGAACTCATCTTCGTGCCCGTGTCGGATGTCGACCGGGCCAAGGAATTCTACGAGAGGGTCGGATTCCACGCCGACCACGACCAGACGGTGACCGAGGGACTGCGCTTCGTGCAGATGACGCCGCCCGGTTCGGCGTGCTCGATCGCCTTCGGCACGGGCCTGGGGGTCGACCTCGAACCCGGTCGGCAGAACACCATTCAGGTGGTGGTGCCCGATGCCGACGAGGCGCTCGCGCATCTTCGCGGGCTCGGCATCGACGCCGAGGGGGTCGACGATCAGGACTGGGGGCGCTTCGTGCGATTCTCCGACCCCGACGGCAACACCTGGACCCTGCAGCAGCTGCCGGACTACGGCGCCCGGGGCTGACCGGCGTCGGCTGCGCTGCCGGCGCCCGCCTCAGCCGATCGCCGTCGCGCCACCGGAGACGACGATGCCGCCCGCTTCCGGGATCTCCACGTGCAGTTCACTCGGCCGCCCCACGTGCGCGCCCTGCCGGATCACGACCCGTCGCTCGGGCCACCCGATCGCGCGCAGGTAGGCGCCCGTCGCGGCCGCCGCCGACCCCGTCGCCGGGTCCTCGGTGATGCGCCCGACCGGGAAGAGGTTTCGCGCCTCGAAGAGGGCCTCGTCGTGGGCGAACAGCACCGTCACCGTGCCGGGCCACCCCTGCTCGCGCATGAGCGCGGCGAGCTCGGCCGGAGCGAAGCGGAACTGGTGGAACAGCTCGCGGTCGGCGATCACCAGGATCGGATGCCGGTTGCCGGCGAACGACTCCTTCGCCGGGAACCGCGGATCGAGATCGGAGGCATCGAGCCCGAGCAGCGTGAGGAGGCGATCACCTACACCGGGGTCGAGGTCGCGCACCTCGGGCGCGACGCTGGTGAACGCGACGGTGATCCGTCCGTCGGCGTCGAGGGTGGATCGCAGCGCGACCTCGCCGGCGGCGGTCTCGAAGACCACGTCGCCCGCGCCGTCGCGCTCCGCCAGGGCGACCGCGGTCGCGACGGTGGCGTGGCCGCAGAACGGAACCTCGGCGCCGGGCGAGAAGTACCGCACGCGCGCACGGGATACCCCGCCGGCCGAGGAGCGCGCTGTGACGAACGCGGTCTCGGAGTAGCCGACCTCGGCTGCGATCGCGAGCATCCGTTCGGCATCGAGACCGGATGCGTCGAGCACGACGCCGGCCGGGTTGCCGCCGTCGGGTGTCGCGGCGAACGCGCTGTAGCGCAGGATCTCGGGCGAATCCGTCATGAGCCGGAGCCTATCGAATGCTCCGTCACGAGTTCACGCGGATGATCTCCTGCTGATACGGCGCGATCACGTCGCCCGAGATGCGCAGGTCGAGCAGCAGGAACCGACGGGTCTCGGCGTCTTCGTGCGCCCAGGTGGCGAGACGCTCGAGGTCGGCGAGAGTGCGCACCACGACGCCCTCCGCACCGACGGCGGCGCCGAATGCCGCGAAGTCCACTTCGGGGATGCGCATCGGGCCCTCGGCGAGTCCCTTGAGACCGTAGAGGTTGACCTCCGCACCGTAGGCGGCGTCGTTCCAGATCACGGCCATACCCCGCCCTGCAGCGGCGCGGACCGCCGACTCGAGGTCGGCGATGGCCATGAGTCCTCCACCATCGCCCGACGTGAGCACGATGGTCGCCTCGCGCCGGGCGAGGGCCGCGCCCACGACGCTCGGCCACCCCTGACCGATCGATTGGAACGCGGTGCCGACCATCATCATGCGATCGGGCGCGGCGACCGGCCAATACATGTTCGCCCAGCCGATGAAGTGGCCGCCGTCGGAGACGACGACGCGATCGTCTGGAAGCAGTTCGCCGATGCGTCGCGCTGCGGATCGCGGGTCGAGCCGGCCGTCGGCCGCGAGCTCGTCACCGGCCTCATACGCACGGGCGGCCACCACGTCGACCGTCTCCCGCCACGGCCGGCGTGTGGTCGCAGTCGCAGCGGTTCCGGCATCCGCGCGCTGCACAACTTCGGAGTGAGGGGCCGACGCGCCGTCGACCGCCGGGGTGGGCGCCGCGTGTCGCGCCGGCACTCCGAAGTTGTGCGCAGTGGGGGAGTGGGGGGTGGGGGAGTCGGGGGTGGGGGAGTGGGCGGTGGGGGCGTCGGGGGTGGGGG
>JASCNZ010000090.1 GCA_029959905.1 Microbacteriaceae bacterium PS02344 | reverse complement strand
CCGCCGACACCGGCGCGCTCGGGGCACTCGGTGCGGCGGAGCGGGGCGGGGTGGGCACCCGGGGCGGCGTCGGAACGCGCGGGGGAGCGGGGACGGGGGGAGTCGGCTTCGAGGGCTCGGTGGCAGACACAGTGTTCTCCTTGCGCGGTCGACCGCGGGAGGCGGAAAGGACGGGTCTCAGCCTAGTACGAGGTGGCACTCGGCCGCGGGGCGGTCGTCGCCGACCACCGCGTCGGTCGATGGGAGGCGTCAGCGGTGGAGGGCGTCGGTCGTCGGGGGCGTCACTCCGACGGCGCGGGGCTCTGCTCGAGCTCCGACCCGTCGTCGGTGACGGAACCGTCGCCGGGCGAAGTGCCGTCGTCGGGAGCCGTGGTCTCTTCGGGCAGGGTGCCGTCGGCCGGGGTCTCGAGAGGCGCGGGCTCGACAGTCGGGGTGGGCGTCGGCTCGGGAGCGGTGACCTGGGCGTGCGCTACCTGGCTCACAACCGCGGCGGCGACCACGAGGACTCCGCCCAGGGTCGCGATCACGTTGTCGCGCCGACGCCGACGGATCTTCGTGGCGTGCCATTCGCTGCGTGCCGCGTGCACGCGCGCGCGTTCCGCCTCGGTGCGCGCCTGCGCGTTCCTCGAACCGCGTGCCGCCATGCCGACCCTCCTTCTCCGACGTCTGCGCGACGTCGCCAGAGAGCCTACCGGCGCGCACGTCCGGGGCGCGCATTAGCCTGGAACGATGACCTCCGCCTCCGCGCTGCTCTCCGGGCAGACCCCGCTCGCCGTGCGGATGCGCCCGGTGTCGCTCGACGAGGTCGCCGGACAGCGGCATCTGCTGCGCGCGGGTTCGCCGATCGTCGCCCTCGCCGACCCCGATGCGGCGGCCCCCGGCGCGGTGTCGATCATCCTGTGGGGTCCCCCCGGAACCGGGAAGACGACGCTCGCCCAGGCGATCGCGCGCTCGTCCGGTCGTCGGTTCGTCGAATTGTCGGCGATCACCGCCGGGGTCAAGGACGTGCGGGAGGTGATGCAGGAGGCGATCACGCAACGCGACCTGTACGGCCAGACCACCATCCTCTTCCTCGACGAGATCCACCGGTTCACGAAGGCTCAGCAGGATGCGCTGCTGCCAGGGGTAGAGAACGGTTGGGTCATCCTCATCGCGGCGACGACCGAGAACCCCTCGTTTTCGGTGATCTCCCCTCTGCTCTCCCGATCGCTGCTGCTGACTCTGCAGCCTCTGACCGACGACGACATCGGACTGCTCGTCGACCGCGCGGTCGCCGACCCCCGGGGGCTCCACGGGGCGGTCGCGCTCGGCGACGATGCGCGAGCGGCTCTCGTCCGCCTCGCGTCGGGTGATGCTCGACGCGCGCTGACCGGCCTCGAGGCGGGAGCGGCCGTCGCACTGTCGCACGTCGCGGCCGACGGATCCCGCTCCGACGGGGCGGAGGACTCCGATGAGCGCGCGGACGAGGGGAGCGGAGACGACGACGCAGGCGACGCTCCCGAGACCGCCGAGACCGGCGTTCCCGTCGTCACGGCGGACGACATCGCCCAGGCCGTCGATCGAGCGCTGCTTCGCTACGACCGGCAGGGGGACGAGCACTACGACGTCATCAGCGCGTTCATCAAGTCGATCCGCGGGTCGGATCCCGATGCGGCGCTGCACTACCTGGCGCGGATGATCGAGGCGGGCGAGGACCCCCGCTTCATCGCCCGCCGGCTCGTGATCTCGGCGTCGGAAGACGTCGGCCTCGCCGACCCGCAGGCACTGGTGATCGCCGTCGCCGCCGCAGACGCCGTCGCCTTCATCGGAATGCCGGAGGGACGCATTGCCCTCGCCGAGGCCACGGTGTATCTCGCGACCACGGCCAAATCCAACGCGGCGTACGCCGGGATCGATGCCGCGATCGCCGACATCCGCAAGGGCGGATTCGGTCGGGTGCCCCTGCACCTGCGCGACGCGCATTACCCGGGAGCGAAGCGACTGGGCCACGGCCGGGGCTATCGCTACCCGCACGACAACGATGCCGGCATCGTCCCACAGCAGTACCTGCCGGATGAGCTGCAGGGGCGCCGCTACTACGCCCCCAAGCCGCTCGGCGCCGAACGGGATGTCTCGGCGCGGCTGGAGCGCATCCGCCGCATCCTCGACGGCCGCTGAACGGACCGCGACCGCGCGGGGTGCGAACGCCGGGGCGACCCCTTACAGTGGCGGGGTGACGCGCTCCCCGCTCCGCATCCCGCCGGATCGAGACCTCTCGATCGACTTCGTGCGGGCGATCTGCCTGCCGGTCGTCGTCGTGCTCCACGCGCTGCAGATGGGGATCGAGGGTGAGCCGCCCCTCGCCTTCAACGCTCTCGCCGAGTGGCGTCCGCTGGCGGCGATCACGTGGATCGGGATGATCATGCCGACGTTCTTCATCGCCGGCGGGTTCGCGGGTATCACCACCTGGCGGCGGTTGCAGCAACGCGGAGAGTCGGCGGGGGAGTACATCCGGGTGCGGGCGCTGCGACTCGCGCGTCCGGTGCTGCTGGCCATGGCGGGTGTGCTGCTGGTGCTGGGAGTCATGGCCCTGTGCGGTGCCGATGGCGAGTTCCTGCGCTCGTTCGCCTTCCGGCTGGCCGAGCCGTTGTGGTTCATCGCGGTCTACGCGATCTGCACCTCGTTCGTCCCGCTCATGGCCTGGCTGCACCGGCGCGCGGCGTGGCCGACCTATCTGGGGCTGGCCGCGCTCGTGGTCACCGTCGACCTCGCCGTGCGGTTCGCGGATGCTCCCCTCGGCGCGCTCAACTGGCTATTCGTCTGGCTGTTCGTGCAGCAGCTGGGTTTCGGGGTGCGCGACCAGTGGTACTCCCGCCGACCGAGATGGCTGCTCGCCCTGCTCGCCGCGCTCGCCTACGCGCTGATGGCCGTCGCGGTGCTGGCGCTGGGCTACGACCCCGACATGATCGCGAACCTCAATCCGCCGACGGTCGTGCTCCTGCTCCTCGGACTCGCCCAGGTGTATCTCTTCACTCTGCTGCAGCCGGCCATCCGCGCACTCATGCGGCGGCGCGCCGCACTGACGGTGGTCGGCACCCTCGGTGTCCACGGCATGACGATCTACCTGTGGCACACGGTGGCGATGGCCGTGGTCGTCGGCGTGCAGTTGGCGCTCGGCCTGCCGTTCCCGCCCGTGCTGACACCGACCTGGTGGGCGACGCGTGTGCCGTGGCTGATCGCGATCGTGGTGGTGATCGCCCTGCTGTGCGCGCTGGTGCCCCGCATCGAACGTCGGCTGCCGCGCGAGCGCGCGCGGCCCATGCCGCTGTGGGCATCGGCGACCGCAACCCTCGCACTCGTCGGATCGGTCGGCTGGGTGCTCGCGCGGGGCTACCTGGATGCCGGTACCGTCGCAGCCGTCGGCATGCTCCTGCTCGCCATCGTCTGGCTCACGAACGGCGGCCCCGGCGCCTCGGCGACGCCGTCGGCGCCCGACGATTCCGCGCTACCGGGAGCTCTCCGCGACGGATCGCGTCTCTGATAGACTCAAGCGGCTCGAAACCGAGTTTTCGGGCATCACCTCGTTCACACCCCACCTCGACGGCACCCCGGCGTGCGCCCCGAGGCAGAGCGAGGAGATACGTCCGTGAGTCGCGAGAGACGCGACCACGTCATCGGAAGGACAGCTTCGTGACCACGAAGTCCCAGGACCGCCGCAAGGTCCGCCTCAGCCGTGCCCTCGGCATCCCGCTCACCCCGAAGGCCGCCCGCTACCTCGAGAAGCGTCCCTACGCTCCGGGCGAGCACGGCCGCACCAAGCGCAAGGCCGACAGCGACTACGCCGTCCGTCTGCGTGAGAAGCAGCGTCTGCGCGAGCAGTACGGCATCCGCGAGAAGCAGATGCGCAACACGTTCAACGAGGCTCGTCGTCAGGACGGCCTGACCGGTGAGAACCTCGTCGAGCTGCTCGAGATGCGTCTCGACGCCCTCGTGCTGCGCGCCGGTTTCGCCCGCACCACGGCGCAGGCGCGCCAGCTGGTCGTGCACCGTCACATCCTCGTCGACGGCCAGCTCGTCGACCGCCCGTCGTTCCGCGTGAAGCCGGGCCAGCTCATCCACGTCAAGGCCAAGAGCGAGGGCACCGAGCCCTTCCAGGTCGCAGCCGCCGGCGGTCACGCCGAGGTCCTGCCTCCCGTTCCGGGCTACCTCGAGGTCGAGCTCGACAAGCTCCAGGCCCGCCTGGTCCGTCGTCCGAAGCGCGCCGAGGTCCCCGTGACCTGCGAAGTGCAGCTCGTCGTCGAGTACTACGCGGCTCGCTGAGCCCCCTGGGCGCCGCTGGTCGGCGTCCGCATCGAGAGGCGGCGGGGGGCCCCCCCCCCCGCGCGTCGGGTGCGCCTACGCTGGTGCCCCCCCCCCCCCCCCGCCCCCCCGC
>JASCNZ010000008.1 GCA_029959905.1 Microbacteriaceae bacterium PS02344 | reverse complement strand
CACTTTCTGTCGCCTGGAGCGGCTGGAGGCGACAGAAAGTGCGACGGGAGCGGTGAAGGAGTGGGGTCAGGGGCGGGGTGTGCGGACGAGGAGGTCGCCGACCTCGCAGTCGAGGGCGTCGCAGATCGCCCGCAGCGTCGAATAACGGATGGCCCGGGCTCGATCGTTCTTGAGTACTGACAGGTTCACGATGCTCACGCCCACACGGGCGCTCAGCTCGGTGAGGGTCATGCCGCGGTCGGCGAGCAGCTCGTCGAGGCGGCAGTGGATGCCGGTGGCCTCGTCGTCGGAGTCGGCGGGGCTCACACCAGGCCCTCCGTCTCCTTCTCGAGCGTCGCGTTCTCGCGCTGCAGTCGTTCGCCGACCGTGAAGGCCGTCGCGATCACCGCGACCGCGAAGGCCGCGAGCACCCAGGTGAAGGGCTCGATCGTCAGCACGGCGGTGTCGAGTCGGTTGTCGGTGAGCTGGGCCACCGTCGCGTTCGCGAGCATGTTGTCGAAGAAGCGGGCGAGCGCGAAGCCGAGCAGGCCGCCGATGCCAGCGACCGACACCAGTACGGTGTGCCGACGGCGGAAGACCTCGCCGCGGATGATGCCTCGCGCGAGGAGCAGCAGGCACGCGACGACCATGAGCACGGTGAGCGCGAGCACGACCTGGCCGAGGATGCCGGGTACGGTCGCGATGGGGGTGAGCTGCGGTGCGGTGATCACACTGCTGCCGATCTGCACCGGAACGGTGCCCGATCCGTCGGTGAGATCGACGTCGACGGTCGAGTCGAAGAAGTCGACCGCGACAGGGACGTCGATGCCCCGCGCCAGCTGCACGATGCGGACTGTCGCTCCGACGACGATCCAGGCGGCGATCGCGAGGCCGGCGACGCAGAAAGCCACCAGTGACCACCGGTCGCCGCGGGTGAGTCGTCCCGTGCGGTTGTCCATGTCGACTCCTTATCGTTGATCGTTATTATCGACTTCCGTTAAGTTATCGACTTCCGATATGCGCGTCAACCCCGGATGTGTGGGCGACGCCGCGATCCGCCTGGCCGAAAGGGCGGCGGTATGCCCACGGCGAACACGGGCATACACGGCATCCGCGGTCGTTACTCTCGATGTACAAGCGCTTCGCACCCGTGTGGCACTCACCCGGGGACCGTGCGAATCAAGGAGTCAACATGTTCGAGAGATTCACGGACCGAGCCCGTCGTGTGGTCGTCCTCGCCCAAGAAGAGGCGAAGATGCTGAACCACAACTACATCGGCACCGAGCACATCCTGCTCGGTCTCATCCACGAAGGCGAGGGCGTCGCCGCCAAGGCGCTGGAGTCCCTGGGCATCTCCCTCGACGCCGTGCGCGAGCAGGTGCAGGACATCATCGGCCAGGGTCAGCAGCAGCCGACCGGCCACATCCCGTTCACCCCGCGCGCCAAGAAGGTGCTCGAGCTCAGCCTCCGCGAGGCCCTGCAGCTCGGCCACAACTACATCGGCACCGAGCACATCCTGCTCGGCCTCATCCGCGAGGGCGAGGGCGTCGCCGCCCAGGTGCTCGTCAAGCTCGGCGCAGACCTCAACAAGGTGCGCCAGCAGGTCATCCAGCTGCTGTCGGGCGCCCCGGGCCGCGAGCCCGCCGCCGTCGGCGCGCAGAGCAACGACACCCCTGCCGCGCAGGGCGGGTCGCAGGTGCTCGACCAGTTCGGTCGCAACCTCACCCAGGCCGCGCGCGACAACAAGCTCGACCCGGTCATCGGGCGCGAGAAGGAGGCGGAGCGGGTCATGCAGATCCTCTCCCGTCGCTCCAAGAACAACCCCGTTCTGATCGGCGAGCCCGGCGTCGGCAAGACCGCCGTCGTCGAGGGTCTCGCCCAGGCGATCGTCAAGGGCGATGTGCCCGAGACGCTGAAGGACAAGCAGCTCTACTCGCTCGACCTCGGTTCGCTCATCGCCGGTTCCCGCTACCGCGGTGACTTCGAGGAGCGCCTGAAGAAGGTCACCAAGGAGATCCGCACACGCGGCGACATCATCGTCTTCATCGACGAGATCCACACCCTCGTGGGGGCGGGTGCCGCCGAGGGTGCGATCGACGCCGCGAGCATTCTCAAGCCGCTCCTCGCGCGCGGCGAGCTGCAGACCATCGGCGCCACCACGCTCGACGAGTACCGCAAGCACTTCGAGAAGGATGCCGCGCTCGAGCGCCGCTTCCAGCCGGTGCAGGTGAACGAGCCGAGCCTGCCGCACGCCATCAACATCCTCAAGGGACTGCGCGACCGCTACGAGGCGCACCACAAGGTGCAGATCACCGACGGTGCGATCGTGGCCGCGGCGAACCTCGCCGACCGCTACGTCTCCGACCGCTTCCTGCCCGACAAGGCCATCGACCTGATCGACGAGGCCGGCGCCCGCCTGCGTCTGTCGATCCTGTCGAGCCCGCCCGAGCTGCGCGAGTTCGACGAAAAGATCGCCAAGGTGCGCGAGCAGAAGGAAGCCGCCAGCGAGGAGCAGGACTTCGAGAAGGCCGCGTCGCTGCGCGACGAGGAGAAGAGCCTCCTCGCCGAGCGCCTGCGCCTCGAGAAGCAGTGGCGTGCGGGCGACGTCGCGACCCAGGCGGTCGTCGACGAGGGCCTGATCGCCGAGGTGCTGGCTCTGGCCACGGGCATCCCGGTCTTCAAGCTCACCGAGGAGGAGTCGAGCCGACTCGTCTTCATGGAGAAGGCCCTGCACCAGCGCGTCATCGGTCAGGAAGAGGCGATCGCCGCCCTGTCGAAGACGATCCGTCGTCAGCGCGCCGGCCTCAAGGACCCGAAGCGCCCCTCGGGCTCGTTCATCTTCGCCGGCCCCACGGGTGTCGGAAAGACCGAGCTCGCCAAGGCGCTCGCCGAGTTCCTGTTCGACGACGAGGCCGCGCTCATCTCGCTCGACATGAGCGAGTTCGGCGAGAAGCACACCGTCTCGCGTCTGTTCGGTGCCCCTCCCGGGTTCGTCGGTTTCGAAGAGGGCGGCCAGCTCACCGAGAAGGTGCGGCGCAAGCCGTTCAGCGTGGTGCTCTTCGACGAGATCGAGAAGGCGCACCCCGACATCTTCAACTCGCTGCTGCAGATCCTCGAAGAGGGTCGCCTCACCGACGGTCAGGGTCGGATCGTGGACTTCAAGAACACGGTCATCATCATGACCACCAACCTCGGTGCACGTGACATCGCGGGCGGTCCGGTCGGCTTCCAGATCGAGGGCAGCAACGCGACGAGCTACGAGCGGATGAAGGGCAAGGTGAACGAAGAGCTCAAGCGGCACTTCAAGCCCGAGTTCCTCAACCGTGTCGACGACATCATCGTGTTCCCGCAGCTCAACAAGGAGGAGCTGGTGCAGATCGTCGATCTGTTCACCAAGCGCCTCGGCGAGCGGCTGCTCGACCGCGACATGACGATCGAGCTGTCGCAGGCCGCCAAGGAGCGCCTCATCGAGATCGGGTTCGACCCGGCCCTCGGTGCCCGCCCGCTGCGTCGCGCGATGCAGCACGAGGTCGAGGACCGCCTGTCGGAGAAGATCCTGCACGGCGAGCTCGACGCGGGCGACCACGTCAAGGTCGATGCGAAGGACGGCGAGTTCCTGTTCGAGCACGGCCCGCGCGGCGAGAAGGTCTCGGTCGGCGTCAACACCGGCGGAGAGATCTCGGCCACGCCCGACCTCGCCATCACCGGCGAGTGACGTCACGCTGATCCCGGAAGGGGCGGATGCTTCGGCATCCGCCCCTTTCGCGTCCCCGCGCCTGCTCCCGCGCGTCGGCGGGGCGGGGGGTCAGGTTCCGCGGAGGCGGCGGTTCTAGGCTGGACGGGTGAACGACTACATCGTGCGACCGGCCCGCAGTGCCGACGTCACCGGCATCCGCGCCCTGCTGCAGCCGATGGTCGAGAAGCGCATTCTGCTGGGCAAGGACCTCGCCGTGCTCTACGGCTCGGTGCAGGAGTTCGTGGTGGCCGAGGCCGACGGCGAACTCATCGGATGCGGTGCGCTCCACGTGATCTGGGAGGACCTCGGCGAGGTGCGCACGCTGCTCGTCGACGAGTCGTGGCTGCACCGCGGGGTGGGACGTGCGATCGTCGACCGTCTCGAACAGAACGCGCTCGCGCTCGGACTCTCGCGACTGTTCTGCCTGACCTTCGAGGTCGACTTCTTCGGCCGCCGTGGCTATACGCCCATCGGCGAGCAGGTGGTCGACCCCGACGTGTACTCGCAGCTGCTGCGCAGTGGCGACGCGGGTGTCGAGGAGTTCCTCGACCTCGCGCACGTCAAGCCGAACACGCTCGGCAACACGCGGATGCTCAAGAGCCTGAACTAGCCTTTACTCATGCCCCGCCAGTCCGCAGCCGTCTACCGTCGACGGCGTCTCGTCGTGTTGAGCGCCCTCATCGTGGTGCTCGCCGCGATCGGGGTCGGGGTGTGGCTGCTCGTGGCTCAGCCGTGGGCCTCGCAGGCGTCGGAGGGCACGCCCTCACCGTCGCCGACCGCCTCGAACACGCCGAGCGCGTCGCCGGATGCCTCGCCCGATGCGTCTCCAGATGCGTCGCCGACCGTCACCGAGACGGAGCCCCCGCCCGAGGAGCCGGGCGTGGTGGCCTGCCAGGCGAAGGATCTCGAGGTGACCGCGGTGACGGATGCCGAGAGCTACGCCGAGGGCGAGCTGCCGAAGCTGTCGATCTCGCTCACAAACATCGGGGGAGCGGACTGCACGCTCGACGTCGGTTCCTCGCTGCAGTCGTTCACGATCTCGAGCGGCACCGATGTGTGGTGGCGGTCGACCGACTGCCAGGAGAATCCGAGCAGCATGATTGCGACGCTCGCGGCCGGCACGACGGTCACGAGCAAGGAGCCGGTGGTGTGGGATCGCACGCGGTCGAGCGTCGACACCTGCGCCGAGGAGAACCGCCAGCGTGCCCCCGCCGGTGGGGCCTCGTACCACGTGGGGGTGTCGATCGGCGGTTTCCCCAGCGCCACGACGAAGCAGATCCTGCTGTTCTGAGGACTGATCCGGAAGAGCGGGGAGGGTCGAGCAACTCGTTCCGCGTGATCCCGGGGTCGGCCCGACGAAAAGCGCAGAGTCTTCAGGATCGGCTGACACGGCGGGGTCTTTGGGATACCATTGATATCGGTTCTCCGATAGAGCGGCGATCATGCCATCCCCAGTGGCGTCGAGCTACAGCGTCCCCAGCGCTTCGACATCCGCCGCCCGAGAACCCGAGGGCCCTCTCGAGTACCCCAGTCCCCAATGGATGACTCGAGAGGGCCCCTATTCGTCTCTCCCCTGCGCGGGCGCGGTCAGGTCCCGCCGCTCTAGGCTGGAGACATGGCAGCGAAGAAGGCGAAGAAGAAACCGGCCCCCGAGGACTTCCGCTCGGAGGCCCTCGCTCTGGCCCTCGAGAAGCAGGACGTCGCCGCCGTCGCCCTCGCTCTGCGCAACGGCACCACCGTCGTTCCGCTCGTCAAGCCGGGGGCGCGCGACAACCCGCTCGACACGGGCGAGGTGTGGACCTATCGCGACCCGAACTCGGGCGACCTCGCCCTCCTGCTCTTCAGCGACGCGAAGAACAAGCCCGCTAACCTCCCGCCCGGCGTCGGGATCTACACCGCCGAGTGGCTGCGCAGCTTCCTCGGCGCGCATCCGATCACCACGGTGTTCCTCGACATCGCCGGCCCGCACCCGATGCAGGCCTCGCCGCAGGAGATCCTCAAGGCGCTGGAGGCCTGACTCCGGGGTCGGCCCTGGCCCGCATCCCGCATCCCGCGTCCCGCATCCCGCGTCCCGCGTCCCGCACTATTTCGCAGATCTGCATGATCTCGCAGGGAAGTGGGGATTCCGCTGAGACATTCTGCAGATCTGCGAGAACGCGCGGCGGATGCTCGGGAGTGCGGATGCTCGGGAGTGCGGATGCTCGGGTGGGGCTCAGAACGGCGGGACGCCGCGGACCTCGCGCTCACCGCTGCGTGCCTTGACGTCGCCGAGCGCGGCGCGGAGCGTCTTCGAGCGGTCGTCGACCACGTGCTCGTAGCCCAGACGTGAGGCCTCGGATCGCCGTTGCGCGGCCTGCGTCACCGGGCGGATCTCGCCGGCGAGGCTCAGTTCTCCCACCACGGCCAACGTGCGCGGCACCGAGAACTGCCGGATAGACCCGGCGATGGCGATCGCGATCGCGAGGTCGGCGGCGGGCTCGGTGAACCGCACCCCACCCACGGTCGAGACGTACACGTCGAGCGACCCGGTGGGCACACCGGCCCGGCGCTCGAGGATGGCGAGCACCATCGCGACGCGGGAGGCATCGACGCCGTGAACGATGCGCCGGGGGTTCGGCGCCTGGGTGGGCACGGTCAGCGCCTGCACCTCGACCGGCAGCGCACGGCGCCCCTCGAGTGAGATCGCGACGCACGTTCCCGGCTCGGTCGTGCCCTGCGAGAGGAACAGACCGGAGGGGTCGGGCACCTCGGCGATGCCGTCTCCGGTCATCTCGAAGCATCCGACCTCGTCTGTCGGACCGAAACGGTTCTTGAGCGCCCGCACGAAGCGCAGCGCGGTCTGACGGTCGCCCTCGAAGTGGCACACGACGTCGACGAGGTGCTCGAGCACCCGGGGCCCCGCGACCTGACCGTCTTTCGTGACGTGGCCCACGATGATGATCGGCAGATCACGCTCTTTCGCGATGCGGATGAGCGTCGCGGCGACCTCTCGCACCTGGCTCGGCTGCCCTGCGGCGCCGTCGATGAGGCCGGACGACACAGTCTGCACCGAGTCGACGATCACGAGTTGCGGCTTCACCTCGTCGATATGACCCAGGATCGTGGCGAGGTCGGTCTCGCTCGCGAGATACAGCTCGTCGTGCAACGCGTTGGTGCGCTCGGCCCGCAGCCGCACCTGCGCCGGGGACTCCTCGGCGCTCGCATACAGCACGCGCCGCCCGGCGTGGGCGGCCTTCGCGGCCACCTCGAGGAGCAGGGTCGACTTGCCGACCCCCGGCTCGCCGCTGAGCAGGATCGCCGCTCCCGGCACGATGCCTCCGCCGAGCACGCGGTCGAACTCGCCGACGCCGCTCGTACGACGCGGTGCGTCGGTCGTGGTGATCTGCGTGATCGGGCGGGCGGCGCGATCGGCCGACGGGGGCAGCGCGCTCACGCGCTGCACGATGCCGGTCTTCGTCGCCTGCTCCTGCACGGTGCCCCATTGCTGGCACTCCGCGCAGCGGCCGACCCACTTCGCCGTGGTCCACCCGCACTCGGTGCACACGTAGGCGGGCGGGGCGGGACGACGAGTAGCCATGGAGCAAGGCTAGCCGGGGCATCCGACACCGCCGGCCGACCGCCCGCGAGGCCCCCATGCACGCCCGCTATCGCGGGCATCCGACACTCCTATCGCCGACGGGGGTTTTTCACGGCCGAACGGCGTCGGGCACCCCCGGGGCGGAGCCATACTGGAGTCATGGCCAGCGCCGGGCCCGTCTGCGGGCCGATCTCCACGTACTCACGAGTGCAGCTCCTGCACCTCGTGCAGACGCGTGCGCAGCGCACCATCGGCGAACTGTGCGAGGCCACCGGCCTGCACCCCAACACGGTGCGCGAGCACTTGCAGCGCCTCATCGAGGGTGGCTATGTCATCGCCGCCACCGAGCACCGCACCACCCGCGGCCGCCCCCGCACGCTCTACAGCGCGGCGACCGGCAGGGGCGACGCCTCGAGCCCCATCGCCCGCGACAAGGTCACGGCCGCCGCCCGCCGCGGCGACCTGCTGCGCCGAGTGCTGCCGGCCACGGCGTCCGCCCTCGGACGCGACGCCACCTACCAACTGGACGCCCTGATCGAACACCTGGAGGAGAGCGGCTTCGAGCCCGTCGTCGACGACGAGCAGCTGACCGTCGACCTCAGCCCGTGCCCGCACGCCGCGGGCCGCGCGGAAGACCGCCCGATGCTCTGCAACGTGCACCTCGGCCTCATGCAGGGGGTGCTCGCCGAAGCCGGCGGGCCGCTCTCCGCCGAGGCCGTGCGCGCGTCGTCCCTCCCGGAGGACTGCACCGTGCAGCTGCGTCTGGCGGCGATGGCCGCCGCGTAGACGGCATCCGCGTTATTCACGGCCTGCGACCCGATGGCGCCGACAGGCCTCTCATTAGCGTGGCAGCAGGTTGAGAAAGAGGAGTGCTCCATGGAATGGCTCGACCCCCTGGTCCTGTCTCGATGGCAGTTCGGTCTGACGACCGTCTACCACTACCTGTTCGTGCCCCTGACGATCGGCATGGCGCTGGTGGCGGCGATCTTCCAGACCGCGTGGGTGCGCACCGCGAAGGTGCAGTACCTGCACCTGACGCGCTTCTTCGGCAAGATCTTCCTCATCAACTTCGCCATGGGCGTCGTGACCGGCATCGTGCAGGAGTTCCAGTTCGGCATGAACTGGTCGGACTACTCGCGCTTCGTCGGCGACGTGTTCGGCGCCCCGCTCGCGTTCGAGGGACTGCTCGCCTTCTTCTTCGAGGCGACTTTCATCGGCCTGTGGATCTTCGGCTGGGACAAGCTCCCGCAGAAGCTGCACCTCGCGACGATCTGGTGCGTCGCGATCGGCAGCACCCTCTCGGCGTACTTCATCATCGCCGCCAACGCGTTCATGCAGAACCCGGTCGGCTACGTCTACAACCCCGAGACGAACCGCGCCGAGCTCACCGACTTCTGGGCGCTGCTGACGAACCCGGTCGCGCTCGCCGCCTTCCCGCACACGATCTTCGGCGCGCTCATGTTCGCCGCCGGTGTCATCATCTCGGTCTCGGCCTGGCACCTCGCCCGCGGCCAGCACGTCGACACGATGCGCATCTCGCTGAAGTTCGGTCTGTGGGCGATGATCGTCTCGACCGCCGGCGTCGTGCTCACGGGTGACCAGTTGGGCCTCGCGATGTACGCCGCGCAGCCGATGAAGATGGCCGCCGCCGAAGCCACGTTCAACACCGTCTGCGGGGCGGATGCCTCGTTCAGCATCTTCACGCTCGGCACTCCCGACGGCAGCTCCGAGTTGTTCTCGATCCGTGTGCCGTACCTGCTGTCGCTGCTGTCCACCCACTCGCTCGACGCCTGCGTGCACGGCATCAACGACCTGAACGCCGAGTACCTCACCACCTACGCCGACACCGGCATCACCGACTTCGCGCCGATCCTCTGGGTCACGTACTGGGCGTTCCGGTGGATGATCGGCCTGGGCATGGCCGCCGCCCTCGTCGCCGTCGCGGGTCTGTGGCTCACGCGCAAGAACGCCAAGAGCGAGCCGGCGCCGTGGATGTGGAAGCTCGCGATCTGGTCGTTCCCGCTCGCACTGCTCGCCAACATCATGGGCTGGGTGTTCACCGAGATGGGCCGTCAGCCGTGGCTGGTGTTCGGGCTCATGTCGACCCGAGACGGCGTCTCACCCGGCGTGAACGGGGTCGACGTGCTCATCTCGCTCATCGCCTTCACCGCGATCTACGCCGCCCTTGCCGTGGTCGAGATCCGGCTCATCGTCACGGCCGCGCAGAAGGGGCCCGACACCACCGAGCAACCGCACGAGGAGACGGCCCAGCTGCCGTCGGTCGTGTACTGAGAAGGAGACACGTCATGGATCTCGCAACGCTCTGGTTCTTCATCGTCGCCTTCTTCTTCGTCGGCTACTTCGTGCTCGACGGGTTCGACTTCGGCGTGGGCATGTCGCTGCCCTTCCTCGGCAAGGACGGCGTCTCGCGTCGGCAGGTCATCAACACCATCGGCCCGGTCTGGGACCTCAACGAGACCTGGGTCATCGTCGCCGGCGCCGTGCTGTTCGCGTCGTTCCCCGAGTGGTACGCGACGCTGTTCAGCGGGTTCTACCTGCCGCTCCTGCTCATCCTGCTGGCGCTCATCCTGCGCGGCGTCTCGTTCGAGTACCGCCACCAGCGCGAGGGCCGCAAATGGAAGCAGGGCTTCGACCGCATGATCGTGATCGGCTCGGTCGTTCCCGCGCTGCTGTGGGGTGTCGCGTTCGGGAACATCGTGCAGGGCGTCGCGCTGAACGCCGACCACATCTACGTGGGCGGGTTCTTCTCGTTGCTCAACCCGTACGCGCTGCTGGTGGGCGTCACCACGCTGCTGCTGTTCTTCCTGCACGGCGTGCTGTTCGTCGCTCTCAAGACCGACGGCCCCGTGCATGAAGACGCGCACCGGTTGGCGAAGCTCGCCGCCGGACCGACGATCCTCGCCGCGGCCGGCACGGTCGTCTGGACCGCGGTGATCGCGATGAACCGCGAGGCGCCTCTGCTGTGGCTCGTGCTCGGTGCCGGCGCGCTCGCCGCGGTGGCCCTCATCGCCGCCGTGGGCTTCTCGCTCGTGCGGCGCGACGGCTGGGCGTTCGTGTCGGGCATGGTCACGGTGATGCTCGCGGTCGTGATGCTCTTCGCCGCGCTCTTCCCGTACGTGATGCCGTCGACCATCGACCCGGCCTACAGCCTCACGATCGCGAACGCCTCGAGCACGCCGTATACGCTTCAGATCATGACCTGGACCGCGCTGATCGCCATGCCGCTCGTGCTGGCCTACCAGGCGTGGACCTACTGGGTGTTCCGCAAGCGCGTCACCCGCCGGTCGATCGAGGGGGCTCCGGCGCACGCGTGAAACCCGTCGACCCGAGACTGCTGCGCTACGCGGGTGCCGCGAGGGTGTTCCTCGCGGCATCCGCGCTGATCGGCGTCGTGCAGACGGCCGTCGTCATCGCGTTCGCCTGGCTGCTGACGGATGCCGTCACCGGCGCGCTGGCCGGCCGTGACGTCTCCGGGTCGCTGGTGGCGCTGCTGCTGGTGGCGCTGCTGCGCGGCGTGCTGATCGCGGCATCCGACGCCGCGGGTACCCGCGCGGCGGCGAAGACCGGCATGCAACTGCGGGCCGCGCTGATCCGTGCCGTCGGTCGGCTCGGCCCCGGGTGGCTCGCGCAGCGCAACCAGGCCGGTCTCGCCATCACCGCCGGGCACGGCCTCGAGGCGCTCGACTCGTATTTCGCCCGCTACATCCCGCAGCTCGTCATGACCGCGATCGCGACCCCGGTTCTGCTGGCGGTCATGTGGTGGTTCGACTGGGAGAGCGGCCTCATCGCCGCGGTGACGCTGCCCCTCATCCCGCTGTTCCTCATCTTGATCGGCATCGCCACCCGCACCGTGCAGCAGCGGCAGTGGAAAACGCTGCAGCAGCTCGCCGCCCGCTTCGCCGACACGGTGCAGGGGCTCGCCACGCTGCGGCTGTTCGGGCGGGAACGCCGCGCCGCCGACCGGATCGAGGCGACCTCCGACGACTACCGCCGAGAGACGATGAAGGTGCTGCGGTTCTCGTTCCTCTCGGGGTTCTCGATGGAACTGCTCGCCTCGCTCGCGGTGGCGCTGATCGCCGTCGCGGTGGGATTCCGGCTGCTGTCGGGCGACCTGTCGCTCGAGATCGGACTGTTCGTGCTGCTGCTCGCACCCGAGGCGTTCCTGCCGATCCGGCAGGTGGGCGTGCAGTTCCACGCCGCGGCCGAAGGAGTCGCCGCGACGGAGGACATCTTCGCGGTGCTCGACGAGGCGGCGGGGCCGGCGACGGCCGATCGGGCCCCAGACGTCGCGTTCGGGAGTGCCGGTCCTGAGCGGGGGCGAGGGGCCCTCGTGGTCGACGGGCTGCGCGTGCGCGATCTGCCGCCCGTCTCGTTCACGGCAGAGCCCGGCACGATCACGCTGGTCGAGGGACCGAGCGGATCGGGCAAGACCAGCCTGCTCGCCGCGCTGCGCGGCGCGGTGCCCTTCGAGGGCACGGCCGCGTTCGGAGGCCTCGACGTGCGGACGCTGTCGCCGGCCGACTGGACCGCGTGGGCCGGTCAGCGCCCAGGCCTGCTGCAGGGCACGATCGCGCAGAACGTCGCGCTCGGCGACCCTGCGCCCGACGACGCAGCGGTGCGTGCGGCGCTCGCCGCGGCCTGCGCCGACCTCGACCCCGACCTCGCACTCGGCGTGCAGGGCTGCGGTCTCTCGGGCGGACAGGCCCAGCGGGTCGCGGTCGCGCGCGCACTCCACCGGCACGCGGCCGACCCCCGACGGGTGCTGCTCCTCGACGAGCCGTCGAGCGCCCTCGACCCCGAGACCGAGGCCCGGTTGTGGCGTTCACTGCGTGAGCGGGCGGATGCCGGAGCCGCCGTCCTCCTCGTCTCGCACCGCCGCTCGGCCCGCGACATCGCCGACCAGGTCGTGGCGCTGGGGGTGAACGTATGAGTGCGATGCAGGGGAGCGGTGCCGAGAGCATCCGGGCGGATCGCACCCGCGCCGACCGCATCCGTGAGGTGCTGCGTCTGGCGCAGCCGTCGGCGCGGCGGTTCGCACCGGGGCTGATCTGGGGCGTGCTGTCGGCGGGCGCGGCCGTGAGCCTGCTCGCGGTCAGCGGCTGGTTGATCGTGAGCGCCTCGATCGTCGACTCGCTCGTGCCGCTGTCGGTCGCCGTGGTGGGGGTGCGATTCTTCGCGGTCACCCGTGCGGTCACTCGATACCTGGAGCGGTTGAGCGGTCACGACGCCGCACTCCGCCAGCTCGCGTCGACGCGGGCCGACATGGTGCGACGCCTCATTCCGCTGTCGCCCGCGGGACTCGGCCGCACCGATCGCGGCAAGGTGCTGTCAGCCCTCGTCGACGATGTCGAGAACCTGCAGAATCTGCCGCTGCGAGTCGTGCAGCCGCTCGGCGTCTCGGGTCTGGTCGCCGTCGGCGCGGTGGTGTTCGTCGCGTTCGTGTCGCCCATCGCCGCCGTGACCCTGGTGGTCTGCCTTCTCGTGGCGGGTGCCGCCGCGATCGGCATGGGATGGCTGTTCGGCGCACGCGCCGAGGCCGCCGTCTCGGCGCGGCGCGCCGACCTGTCGGCCGCGCTCGTCGACTACTTCGGCAGCCTCGACGTGCTGCTCGCGTACGGTGCCGAATCCGACGCGCGCGAGCGGGTGACGACCGCCGACGCGGCCCTTCGTCGGGTCGTCACGCGGGCCTCGCTCGCGCAGGCGGTCGCCGCGGGTGTGGTCTCGGCTGTCGCGGGCGCGGCGTCGGTGTGGGCGGTGGCCGCCGCATCCCCCGGTCTGTCGTCGGGAGCCATCGACGGACCGTGGCTCGCCGTGGTCGTGCTGGTGCCGATGGTGGTCTTCGAGGTGTTCGGCGCGGTGCCGATCGCCGCGGCCTCGTGGCGCAGCGTGCGCGCGAGCGCGGCGCGCATCGTCGACGTGCTGCCGGATCGGATGCCGCCGGAGCTGCGCTCGGACGACGGGGTGGAGTCCGCGGACGGCGCGGATGGTGGCGACGATGCGGATGCGGGCGTCGCGGGAGCGGATGCCGGGAAGGCGATCGTCGGCCCCGTTGTGGCCGCGAAGACGACGCCGACGATCGAGCTGCGCGATGTGACCGCATCCTGGCCGGGCGGGGCGCCGGCGCTGCGCGGGGTGACGCTCGATCTACGGCCGGGCGAGCGGGTGCTCGTCGCCGGTCCGAGCGGGGCGGGCAAGAGTTCGCTCGCCGCCGTGCTCGTCGGTTTCCTGAAGGCGCAGGGCGTGTACCGCGTCGGCGGGGTCGATGCGGCCGCGCTATCGGGCCCGGCCCTGCGTCGCGTGGTGGGGCTGTGCGAGCAGAGTCCGCAGCTGTTCGACGAAGACATCCGGCAGAACCTGCTGTTCGCGCGCGACACCGCGACCGACGACGAGCTGCTCGCCGTGCTCGACCGTGTTGGCCTGGGCACCTGGGTGCGTGAGCGGGGTGGACTCGATGCACGGGTCGGCGACCGCGGCGCCCTGGTGTCGGGCGGTCAGGCCCAGCGCATCGCCCTCGCCCGGGCGCTGCTGCGCGGATTCCCCGTGCTGGTGCTCGACGAGCCGACGGCCGGCGTCGATCCGGATGCCTCCGACGCCCTGCTGCGCGACCTGCTCGGGGCCGCCGGTTCGCAGTCGGTGCTGCTGATTTCGCACGTGGCCCCGCCTGCGGGTTCGGTCGACCGGGTGGTCCGTCTCGACGGCGGCCGCACCGCCTGACGTCTGCGCGGCGGATGCCGTTGGGGGTGTCGCGGCGACGTGCAGGCGGCGCGGCGACGTGCAGGCGCGGAGGACGGTTTCGTGCCTGCATCCGTCGTTCCTGCCTGCGTTTCGCGATGAGGTGCGCGGCGGATGCACGGAGTCCTCACGTTTGCACGGAGGAATGGGGTGATCGGTCGTGCAGGTGTGCGAAGTCCGTGCAGGTGGGCGAGGGGATGCCGGTGGGTGGTGTCGCGGCGACGTGCAGGCCGTGCGGCGACGTGCAGGCGCGGGGGGCGGGTTTCGTGCCCGCATCCGTCGTTCCTGCAGTTCGCGACGAGGTGCGCGACGAATGCACGGAGACCTCACATCTGCACGGAAGAACCGGGGCATCGTCGTGCAGGTGTGCGACGCCCGTGCAGGTGGGCAGGTCGTGACGGGCGAGGTCAGCCGTAGAGCGGGGTCGGGGGTTCCATGACGATGCCCTGGGCCTCGAAGGCGCGGCGGCGCTCTTCGATGCGGCGGTGCAGTTCGAGCTGTGCGGCGTCGACGAAGGCCGGGTCGAGGTCGACGGTCGGCGGATGCGGGTCGCCGTGGTTCGCGGCGATGTAGGCGTCGAGCTCGGGGCCGGAGGTCCACGAGGTGATGAGGGAGTAGCGGGGCGCAGTCCCGCGGTGCCAGACCGCATGCCAGAACCGCTGCGTGTCGACGACGATTCGCGAGCCGGCTCGCAGCGGCAGGCGCACCTCGGTCGCCGGGTCGAACCGGTCGGTGCGGAGGATCAGCATCGAGTCGGTGTCGTCGGTGAGGTTGTAGTAGCCGCGCACGACCCAACCCGTGCCCTCGTCGTTGAGGCGGTTGTTGTCGTCTTGGTGGAGGTTGTAGATCGCGTCGGCGTACTCGTTGGGCTGCAGTTCGATCACCCGGCAGCGGCCGACCGGGGCGCCGGGAGCGAGGGCCCGGGCCTGCAGTGTGGGTGCGAGCGCGACCTGCGACGCGACCCACACCCCGTCGCGGTCGGTGCGCGGGGGAGTGTGGTTCCAGAAGCCGTTGCATTCGAGGTCGCCGGCGTAGCTGGCGAGGGGTGCGAAGCGGGTGATGCCCGAGGACCGCCAGGGGATGTACTGCAGGTCGAGCCACTCGGCGGGGTCGGCGGCCTGATCGTGGTCGTCGAGGACGACGTACCCGGTCTCGGCCAGCGCCTCGGAGGTGATGTATTCCATGGCTGCACGTCCTTTCGCTGAGGTCATCCTAACTTGGGGCCTCCGACATGATGCGGGGCGTCACCGGGCATAACCGGTGTCGGATGCCGGCGCTAGCCTGAACACATGACGCAGCCGCAGGGTGCCCTTCTCGTGGGCAGTGTGAACTTCGATGATGCCGAGACGACGATGCGCACGGCATCCGATCTGCTCGGCGGCCATCTCCGCCGCATCCCCGACGGCGAGGTCGGCAAGCGGTTCCACTGGATCATGTTCCAGCCCGACGTGCTCGGCGAGGCCGAGGGTATCGAGCGCGTGGGAGACGAGCCCATCCCGTTCGGAGCGGGTCTCGACGCGCGCGGGCTGCGGCTGGCCGAGGGGGTCGACCCCGGTGACATCGCCATTCCGCCGCTCGGCTACGCGGCCGCGGCGATCGAGTCGTACGCGGTCTTCCGGCGCCTGCGCGACGAAGGGACGATCCCCGCGGGCATCCGCTTCGAGGTGGCGCTGCCGACTCCGCTCGCGGTGATCTCGTCGTTCTTCCAGGGCGCCGATCGCGAGGCGTTCGAGGTGCACTACACGGCCGCGATGCTGCGCGAGCTCGACGAGATCACGCAGGCAATCCCGCACGACGACCTCGCGATCCAGTGGGACGTGGCGAGCGAGATGGGCATCCTCGAGGGCGCGTCGGGCTACGGCGCGCTGATGGATGCCTGGTGGGACGGCGACGTGTTCACCGGCCTCGTCGCGCGACTCGCGACGCTGGTCGACGCCGTGCCCGCCGACGTCGAGGTCGGGGTGCACCTCTGTTACGGCGATGCCGGTGAGCGTCACTTCGTCGAGCCGACGGATGCCGCGAACCTCGTGCGCTACGCCAACGCGGTGGCCGAGGCATCGGAGCGGCCGTTCACCTGGCTGCACCTGCCCGTGCCGATCGAGCGCGACGACGAGGCATACTTCGCTCCGCTCGCCGACCTCGCGCCGGTGAACGAGCTGTACCTCGGACTCGTACACCGCGAAGACGGCGTCGAGGGTGCCCAGCGCCGTATCGCCGCCGCCCAGCGCTTCGCCCCCGCGTTCGGTGTCGCGACCGAGTGCGGCATCGGCCGCGCCCCGGCCGGCTCGACCGAGGGCATCCTGCGCACCCACGCCGAGGTCGCCGCCGCCTGGTGACCCGCCCTGCGCGCCGCAGCCCGCACTCGATTCGCGCCGGAGCGCGCGGTGTCGTAAGCTTGTCCGCGGTGACGTGTCCGAGCGGCCGAAGGTGCAACTCTCGAAAAGTTGTGTAGGGTAACCCCCTACCGTGGGTTCAAATCCCACCGTCACCGCCATGGAAACCCCCGAGAAATCGGGGGTTTTTCCGTATCAAGAGTTGGGCGTGGTACGTCCGTGGTGCAGATTCGGAGGAGTCCCGATGCGACGCCGCGCGGGCCGTTCGACGGGGCTAATGCGACCTGGGTTCGAATCCCACCGTCGCCGCCGCCACGAAGGCCCCGAATCCCTTGGAAACACTGGGAAGCGGGCTTTCGTCACGACGAGGATAGGGCATGCGGTAACCCTGCGGTAACGAACGGCCCATGTCTGGCAGATGCCGCCAGCGGCTGGAACGCCACCTTCGTCTTCGCCACGGTCCTGCTCGCCAACCTGACCGGCTCGAACTTCGGCGCGATGTTCATCATTGCTCCCGTCGCGGTCGCCTCCGCTGCCGCCATCGGTCTCGATCCTTGGGGCACCGTGATTGCCGTGGCGTTCAGCGCCCTGTCGAGCATCATCCTGCCGCTGGATACGGCCATCGGCCTCACCTTCGCCAGCGGGCGGTGCAAGATGAGGGACACTGTTGGCGTAGACCGTGCCGTTGACGATCATCTACACCGCAGCCATCTGCGCGAGCGCGATGCTGGGCTTCCCACCTGAGGAAACTCGCGACGGAGCCGCTGTGAGGCGAGAGATGTAGCAGAATCTCTAGCCGCACGGCGATTCGCGCACCGCGCTGTGGCTCGCCGATTCAGCGATCGCGGTCCCGACGACGGCTTCCTGCGAGCAGGGAACAATCAAGAGGGCTGGTTTCAGCCGGCAGTTTGGCCGGAGGGCACCTCCCACCCCGTGCGAATCAAAGCACGAAAGGCGTGAGTGGAGGCCTCGTCAGCCAGCGCAGCACCTCCGACCCACACCGCGGCAAGCACGCCCAGAAAGAGTTCACGCGCGCCGACCCAAGGATGAGCACGGCCGTCGCGTTGAGCGGACACCAAGAACTGGCTGGTCGTTTCTACAAGGGCCTCGCAGGTGTGCGTCAGAGGCGAGGTGTCCACCGACAGCGCCGCCCGCAGGGGATCTGGCAGGCCATCGAAGACCGTGACGTAGTCGCTCAGCGCCTGCAACCAGGCGTGCAGGGCGGCAGCGCTGTCGCTTTCGTTCTGCTGAATAGCATCGCGACGAGCGAACAGCTCTTCCCAGCGAGCTTCGAGCAGAGCTGCGAGGAGATCTTCGCGGGTGGGAAAGTGCCGGTAGAGAGTGCCGGGTCCGAACCCTGCGCGCTTGGCGATGTCGTGCATGGGTCCATCCACACCCTGCTCGGCGAAGAACTCCGTCGCCACATCGAGGATGTGGCTGCGGTTGCGCTCCTTGTCTGATCGGGTCCTGCGGCTGTTCACAGATGGACTGCTCACCAAAGCCACCTCTCTTTGACAAACGGACGCTATGTCCATATCGTACTAGATGGGGAAACGGACAGACCGTCCGTATGATGCAGGTTGAGTGCCGTATGCGGAGTGCCTCGGAGCCGCCGAAACCTGCGACTCCTAAGACGTGAGGATGACTGACATGAGCGGTAGTTCGTTCATACTCGGAGCTGTGCTCGGAGCGATGCACGGCAATCACCCGGGAGCCTGGCGGATGCCGGCGGCAGACCCGGGTGCTTACACCGACACCACGGCGTTGATTCGCGCCGCTCAGAGCGCGGAGCGCGGTGGCCTCGACTACATCTTCCTGCCCGATCGGGTCTTCATCTGGGGGGACCTGGAATCCGGGCCGCCCATCGTGTCGATGGAGCCGACCTTGACGCTCGCGGCGATCGCGCCCGCCACGAGCCGGATCGGCCTGGTCACGACGCTCTCGACCTCGTTCGTCGAGCCCTACACGATCGCCCGACAGGTGCGGGCGCTCGACGTGATGAGCCACGGTCGCGCGGGATGGCAGGCGATCCCGAGCTACGAGCCGGAGGCTTTTGCCAATTACGGGCTTCCCATTCCGTCGCGGGAGGAGAAGTACGAGCGCTTCAACGAGAGCGTCCAGATCACCCAGGCGCTGTGGGGAAGCTGGGGAAGAGCGGCCGGGATGCCGAACAAGGTCACGGGGCGGTTTGCCGACACCTCGCAGATCAGGCCCATCAACCTGCAGGGGCGGCACGTCGCCTCGCGGGGCCCACTGCAGATCCCCCCATCGGAGCAGGGCCAGCCGGTGGTCTTCATGCCGTTCGCCAGCGGCCTGGGGATCCAAGCCGCTGCACGGTACGCGAACGGCATCGTCGGCCACGCCCCGTCGATGGAGCAGGCCAAGGCGTATCGGGAGATGATGCGCTCGATGACGGTGGAAGCCGGCAGAGACGCCGACGAGGTGAAGTTCCTCAACTTCTTCACCCTTACGGTCGGCGTCACCCTCGACGAGGCCGTGCGTCGACGGATGGTGCTGGAAGAAGCGGCCGGGATCGACGGACGCCTGGCTCAGCTCTCCGCCGTCCTCGGTGTGCGCGTGGATCCGGCTGATCGTGACAAGCGGCTCACGACCACGCAGACTCAGCAGCTGCGGCCCCACCCCGGAGTCCCGCAGGCCGCGTACGCCATCGAGCTCGCCGAGCAGGGGCGGACACCGCACGAGATCCTCGGCCATGGCGTGCTCGACCCGTCTCCGGCCATGGTCGGAACCGCCGAGCAGATCGCCGACACCCTGGAGGAGTGGGTGAGGGCCGGCGCCGCCGACGGCTTCACCGTCACGATTGATGACCTGCACGACGGATTGGATGCCTTCGTGGATCAGGTCGTTCCCGTCCTGCGTCGTCGCGGTCTACGCCCCGACGACTACACCGGAACGACGCTGCGTGACCACCTCGGCCTCCCCGAGCAGCTCGGGGTGGACCCTCGCCTTACTGCCATTCGCTAGATCCACGTACACATCGTTCGGAGTGCAACATGTTTCTGTCGCAGACGTTCTTGCCTTGCTACCGGCCGGGCGTGAATGCCCAGACCCGGCAACAGGGATCTCGAGTCTGATGGTCTCGCCCGCAGATATGCGTCATGCGCTCGGCGGCTTCGCAACCGGGCTCGCGGCCGTTGCCGCGGAGATCGATGGCGACATCATCGGGATGCCGGTGAATTCTCTCCAGTCGGTCTCGCTCGACCCGCCGCTCGTGTCCCTGTCGTTCGCGCACACCTCCACGACATGGCCGGTGCTCCGCCGAGCTCCCCGCTGGGGTATCAGCGTCCTCAGTGAAGACATGATGTCGACGGCGCACGATCTACGGCGAGCTGCCGACGAGCGATTCTCGGGTCTGCCCGTATACGTCGCGAAGGGCGCCGCTTTCCTTCGGGGCGCCCTGACACGCATCAGCGCGGCACCCCGCTCCGAGATGGAGGCCGGTGACCACACCCTCGTGATCCTCGACGTTCTCGAACTCGAACGCGACGAGTCGCTCACCCCGCTGGTCTTCTTCAACAGCAGAATCCGGACGCTCGCGGGGTAGGAAATCGAGATTGACCCACTACGACACGTTCCTTTCGGCAGCTGTGGCGTGCTCCATCGCCAGCCTCGCGTGTCATGGAAAGCTCTCCGCCATCGGTCGGCGTTCTCTCGCAGAACCTCGATGGCTGCGGGGGTCTCGTTGAAGAGTGGGGCGAGCGTGCTCGGTGCGGATGCCCTGACGGCTTCCGCGCTGTCCCCGGTGGGTGCGCGGACGTACGCCGAAAGCAGGGCACCTTCTTGGCCCGCGGATCCGCCGCCCGTGGACCACGATCCAGAGCCGGTCGACCAGCTCACGGCAGACTGCTGCGCGCAGATTCTCCCTGGTGCCGAAGTGATGCAGGAGTCCACCTATGGAGACGTCGGCGGCTGCGGCGATCTGTTCCAAGGTTGCCGGGTGGCCGCGCTCGACAAGCATGCGTTCCGCTGCTGTTGAAACGACTGGGATGCGGGGCCTTCGTCACGTCGATGACGTAGCGTGCGGTAACGCGGCCTGCCGGCGCTCGCCCTCACCCGTCGATCGGACGCTCCCCGCTCTCCTGCTCCGGCCCCGCCGCGTTCTTGCGGTACTGCTTCACGAGGGCGATCGGGAGCACGATGAGGATGGCCGCCCCGATGCCGATGACCGAACCGAGGCCCCGAGTAGCGGTCCAGGCCCCACCCGCTGCGATGACGGGCACGATGAGCCACCCCCAGCGACTACCGTCCTGAGGCTTCAGTAGTACGGCGACCGCCAGAGCGATGAGGACCAACGCGAACCCGAGCGCATTGCCGATCGAGAAGGGGATGCCGTTCCACGGTGCGCCCCAGATCGCCAGGGCGCTGCCGAAGAAGGAGAGCAGGACGGCGACGAGCAGAAGTGCATACTCCTGCTTCAGGGTGATCGTTTTCTTCGCGAAGCTGCTCATGAGGAGATCATCCCATCCGTGCCCGGGGCGGACGAAGAAACCGCGGTGCAGACCTCAGCGGTCGATGCGACAGCGCGGGCTACGCATCGACGTGACCCCGCCGACGCTCACTCGGCCATGGCCTGCACGGTGACGCCCGTGAGGTCGCGACCGGCATCCAGCTCGAAAGTGCGCGGCGCGCTGTCGGCGGTGCAGGAGCCCTGGGCATTCGGGATGCTCGTGGGGAGGGATACGCGCCGCTCGTCGTCGTCGATCTTCTCGATGGCCGGCACGCCCGCGGGCTTGTCCACGCAGGGCCGTGTCGGGAACTGTACGTCCGGGCAGTCTCGGAGAACCAATCCGATGGGGTGACCGAGTTGCAGCAGCCCGTGAAGCGCAGCTGAAGACGTTCACGGCAGGCATAAACGGTGCGCCCGTCGCGGGGGGTCTGGGGTCCCATGAGCGGCGGACGCACCTTGCGGAGGACGGAGTACGAGCAGCGGAAGGGCCCTCACGAAGGGAGCTCCATCGCACCGATGAGTAAGAGCCCCGCCGACGAGAACGACGCCTCCGAACTCCCCAGAAGTTCGTGCCGCGCTCTAGTCCGAACGCTACACCCACGAGCGCCCCGCCATAACCCCCGGGTGATCGGCGCCTTCTGACGAGCCGTGAAGCAGTGGATGCACGGTCGTGCTCGCATGATCGCCTGTGCCCGCGGTGCGAGAACCTGCGAGGTCGGAAGTCGGCTGGCTAGCGAGCCGCGCCTGTGAGCGTGCACAGCTTGGGGGCGTACCGTCAGGAAATGAGTACACAACTGAAGAACGATTCCGCCCTCGGTTTGGGGGCGGTGCTGGTAGGTTCCCTGCCGGCGAAGCTGATGACGGACGAGGCTCCCGACCGTTACACCGTGGAAGCCGTGTTCACCCGCCAGGCGGATCGCGACGAAGTCGCCGCGATCCATGACGGCGCCACCCGCGATTATCTGTCGGCGAAGGGGTACCCCACCGTCGAGTTGCACGTCTCGGATCGACGCCTCGAGATCCACAACACGAACCTGGAAGAGCTGCGCGATGGCCTCGCGCAGGTCATCGCCGAGCACCTGTCGGAGATGACTGCTGCAATTCGCGCTGCGCGTGAAGTTGCCTCTGCGAGGTTCAACGATGCATCCCAGCGAGAGCAGACACGCGCTGCTGCCGTTGCGGCGTTGGCGGAGTCGGTCACGTTCGCCTCCCGCACCCCGAACGCCGACGAAGATTCCTCGGCGCGCGCAGATGAATGGATCAGCGAGGGCGGCGCCGCCCGCGGCTAGCGGACACATCCGCCTGGAGGTCATCATGACTACCGTCCGCAGCACTACTCCCCGCGACCGTTCGTCGGCGGGACAACGGGGAACAAGCCCGTTCACCGATCTTGCGCAGCAGATCCGGGACCGAGGTCTCCTTCGGCGCCGGTACGGGTATTACTGGACGAAGTTGATCGCAGCGCCGGTGGTCGTCGCGGCGTGCCTTGCAGTTTTCGTATGGATCGGTGAGTCGTGGTGGCAACTGTTCACCGCCGCGGCGCTGGCGGTCGTGTTCACCCAGATCGCGTTCTTGGGGCATGACGCCGCGCATCGCCAGATCTTCTCGTCGGGGAAGTGGAACGATTGGGTGAGCATCGTCCTCGGAGACCTGCTCGTGGGAATGAGCTACGGGTGGTGGCAGCACAAACACACCCGCCACCACGCCAACCCGAACAAGCTCGATGCCGACCCCGACATCGAACTGCCCGTGATCGCCGTCACGCCGGAAACCGAGGCGAAGCACCGAAACCCCGCGTTGCGATGGCTGCGCGGACATCAAGGCCTGCTCTTCTTCCCGATCCTGCTCCTCGAAGGACTGTCGCTACATGCGTCGGGCGTGCGGCGCGTTCTCTCGCCCGGCAAGCTCCCGCGGCGGTGGGCGGAGATCCTCTTTCTGACCGTCCGGATCGGAGGATACCTGCTGCTGGTGTTCGTGGTGCTGTCCCCGGGGGTAGCGTTCGTGTTCCTCGCCGTGCAGCTGGGGTTGTTCGGGTTCTACATGGGCATCTCGTTCGCGCCGAACCACAAGGGCATGCCCATCGTGCCGCGAGACATGAAGCTGGACTTCCTGCGCCGTCAAGTCATGATGAGCCGCAACGTCCACGGGAGCCGTGCCCTCGACGTGCTCATGGGCGGGCTCAACTACCAGATCGAGCACCACCTCTTCCCCTCGATGCCCCGCCCGCACCTGCGTCGCGCAGCCCCCATCGTCGCCGCGTTCTGTCGCGACAACGGCGTGCCGTACACGCAGGTCGGACTGCTCACGTCCTACATCATCGTGGTGCGCTACATCAACCGCGTCGGACTCGGAGAACGCGACGTCTTCACCTGCCCGCTCATCCAGACGCGCACTGCCATCGGCGCGTAGACCACGTCATCGACGTTCCCGACAACAGCAACCTCGGGCTCCCGCGGGGCCCGCATGTCGGCACACCGACGTCAGGCTGTGCGCGCGATCCCGCCATCCCCGGAATTCCGAACAACTGAAGGCGTGTTCAGTTCCAGTCGAGTTGTGCGGTCTCTGGTGAGTGGCGGCCGGGTCGTGGCGCCGCTCTCGGTAGGTCCGTCGCGGTGATCTCGAGTCTCACATCGGGCGCCGTCACGCATCGAAGCGAGCGCCGGCAGGGCGTGCACTCTGCACGGTGAAGACCAGCAGCACGATGGCGCCGATGATCGGGACGAGGGCGATGAAGAACCAGGCGCCGCTGCGGTCGACGTCGTGGAGTCGCCGCCAGGTGAGCGCCAGTGCCGGGATCAAGATCGCCGTTGCGTAGAGGAGGAATGCCACCCCGATCGGGCTCGTGAGCGGAATGGATCCCCCGGATGCGAAGGGGGAGAGGACATCGATCATGCGAGATGTGAATTGCGGGTCAGTCACGGAGCCGATCAGGTTGAATGCCAGGGCGACGAGCGCGTTCGCCAGCACCCACCACCAGTACTCGCTCCGGCTGGCCCGTCCGCTGAACGTCGCGTACTTGCGGAAGAAGCGAGCGACGGCCTGCGGAAATGACGCGCCGTAGAGCGGCGCGCTGAGCGGGACGTGGGTCGTGGTCATCTGACGAACCTATCCTCGCGGACTTCGGCGGAGGGGAGAGACTCACCCGGGCCGCCTCCCGCAGACTCCGTTCAGGCGGGTCAGCAGAGTCGGAGCGACGGTCACGAGCACGGGTGGTGTCGGCTGGCCGGATGGACGCCGGCTGCGTAGTCTCGTCTGGTCGTCACGAGAACGGAATCCGACGCTCATGCCACAGAGGATTTTCGACGCCCACCTGCACATCATCGATCCCGCCTTCCCCCTGGTCGAGAACGATGGCTACCTGCCTGCGGCCTTCACGACCAGCGAATACACCTCCCGCATCGAGGGACTCGGCATCGCCGGCGGAGCGGTCGTGTCGGGATCGTTCCAAGCCTTCGATCAGGACTATCTCGTGCACGCGCTCGACGCGCTGGGGCCGACCTACGTCGGAGTCACGCAGCTGCCGGAGACCGTGAGCGATGCCACGATCGAGAACCTGAATGCCGCGGGCGTGCGCGCCGTGCGTTTCAACGTGCGGCGTGGGGGCTCGGCGTCTCTCGCGAGTCTGGACAGGCACGCACGCCGCGTCTACGACGTCGCCGGCTGGCATACCGAGCTCTACATCGATGCTCGCTCACTGGACGAGATCGCCGAGCAACTTCAGACGTTGCCGGCGGTCAGCATCGATCATCTCGGCCTGCACGCCGACGGGCTGCCGCACCTGTTACGGCTGGTGGAACGGGGCGCGAAGGTGAAAGCCACGGGGCTCGGCCGCGTCGATCTCGATCCCGCCGAAGCGATCGTTGCGATCCTGGACGCCGACCCCTCCGCCTTGATGTTCGGTACCGACCTGCCGTCGACCAGGGCCCGCAGACCGTTCTCCCCCGAGGACCTCGAGCTCATCGCACGCGTCGTCGACCCCGAGATGCTGCCGGGCGTGCTGTGGGACAACGCCGCCGCGCTGTACCTCAGACACCCGCGGTAATCACGACGGACAGGGCGTGTCGACCGCCGCTCGTCAAGGCCCCCCGCCCGATTCGCTCCTTCCGTTGCCAGGCGGATACTAGAAGGGACGGTTTCGAGAGCCCCCGCCTCCGCACCGCGCGGCAGACCTCTCGGCGCCAGGAAGAAGAAGCACATGAAAGCTCTCCGTTACGTCGAGATCGGCAAGCCCCCGGTGGTCGTCGACATCCCGATTCCGCAGCCCGGCCCCGGACAGGTGCTGCTCAAGATCACGGCGGGCGGTGTCTGCCACTCCGACGACTACGTCATGGGGCTGCCCGAGAAGGACTACCTCGAGCAGGGGTACCCGCTGCCGCTGACCCTCGGTCATGAGGGCGCGGGCATCGTGCACGAGATCGGCGAGGGCGTCGACGCGTCGCTGAAGGTGGGGGATGCCGTCGCCGTCTACGGTCCGTGGGGATGTGGCCGCTGCCACAACTGCTCGATGGGCAAGGAGAACTACTGCACGAACGCTGCGGCCGAAGGCATCCGCCCTCCCGGGCTGGGCAGCCAGGGGTCGATGGCCGAGTACATGATCGTCGACGACGCCCGCCACCTCGTGCCGCTCGGCGACCTCGACCCGGTGCAGAACGTGTCGCTCACGGATGCCGGTCTCACCCCGTACCACGCGATCAAGAACTCGCTCCCGAAGCTCGGCGCCGGCACGTTCGCCGTCGTCATCGGCACCGGCGGACTCGGGCACGTCGGCATCCAGATCCTCAAGGCGATCTCGGGTGCCACGGTCATCGCCCTCGACGTGAACGACGAGAAGCTGAAGCTCGCCACCGAGGTGGGTGCCGATCACGCCCTCATCAGCGACGCCGGTGCCGCCGACAAGATCCGCGAGATCACGGGCGGACTCGGCGCGAACGCGGTGTTCGACTTCGTCGGTGCGAACCCGACCATCGCCCTCGCGCAGAGCGTCGCCGCGCTCGAAGCCGACATCACGATCGTCGGCATCGGCGGCGGCAGCATGACGCTCGGCTTCGGCTCGATCGCCTACGACGCCGCCGTGCGCATCCCGTATTGGGGATCGCGCGCCGAGCTGATCGAGGTGCTCGACCTCGCCCGCGCCGGCAAGATCCACGTGCAGACCGAGACGTACTCGCTCGACGACGGTCCGCAGGCCTATGAGGATCTCGCGTCGAACAGCATCCGCGGTCGCGCCGTCATCGTTCCCTGACCACCTCGGCACTACTGCCACACGCGCACGCCCGGGAGGAGCCACCTCCCGGGCGTTCCGTCTTCCCGGGGAATCCGCGACCGTAGCCGCCCCGGCTCCGCGCGAGCTCGAGGCTCAACGGCAGCCCTGCGACTGCATCCAAGCGAGCGCCGCCGCCTCGGCGTCGTCCGTCGCCTCGTCGGGTTCGATGCCGACCTCGGGGTACGTCGTTCCGTCTCGGTCGACGTAGACGCTCTGCGTCAGCACGATACTGGCGCCGTCGTACAGAGCGCGCGGCAGATTCGCCGACGTGTAGCCGGCGGTCGCCCCGCCGAAACTGCGCACCCCATCGACGCCGCGGAACGCCGCCACGACCGCTTCGGCACTCGACCCGGTCCCGGCGTCCTGCAGGAGCGCCACCGGCGTCCCGGCATCCGTCTTCTCGGCATCAACGGTCACGACGGTCCGCCCGTTCAGGCCGGCTCCGTCGTCCTGCACCGTCACGCGCGTCTGGTCGTCGCCGCCTCGCCCGCGGAACGACAGCGCGGTGCCGTTCGGCAGGAACGCGGCGACGCCCGACAGCATCGGGTACATGTTGCCGCCCCCGTTGCCGCGCACGTCGACGATCCACCCGCACACTTCGTCGGCGTGCGCGGTGATTCCGGATGCCGGCGCATCGGCGTACTCCTGCTGCACACGGTCCGACGGGTCGAGCAGTTCGGGCAGGACCACCGTGCCCACGCCGTCCGACACCGACACCGTCGGCATAGTCACCTCGGACGGGTCGTCGTTCGAGGTGACCGCGTCCGGGGTGCGGAACGCGGAGTGCTTTCCGCCCGCAGCCCGCGTCGCGGTCTCGATCAGCGGGTACAGCTCCTCGTATCCGGATGCCGTTGCCGCCGCATCCAGCAGCGCTGACCGCGCGGCCGTCCACTCCGCTCCCTCGGCGTAGTAACCGGTCTCGAGAAACTCGACGGCGATCTCGGCGTAGCGCTGCGGCGACGGCGGCACCACGTACACGCCGAACCGCGGACCGTACTCGTGCAGCCCCCACGCGCCGGCTCCGCCGACGAGGAGCACCGCGAGAGCAGCGCCCCCGAGTGCGACCCGTCGGCGATGCCGCCGCCTCTCGCGAGAGTCTCGGTGCCGGTCGTTCGATTTCGGGGGTCGTACCTTCGTCACCCTTCCATCCTCGACACCGCCGGATCAGCGGGCATCCGCCGGCCGGTGTATCCGCCTCATCCGCCCGACGGGTATCCGATCAGATCGAGCAACGGATGAGGGCGCGACGCTACGAGAGAGCGCGGTGCGCCGCGGCGACAGCTAGTCGCCGACCGGATCCGTTGCCGTCGCATCTGAGCGCCGATCCCCTCGACGCAGTCCCGCGAGGAACGCGAGGGTGATGAGACCCAGGGCGAGTACGGCGGATCCGACGACGGCCGTGCGGGTGAGGATGACGACGTTCCCCTGCGGCGAGAACGTCGCGCCGGAGTCCGGCTGGTAGGCGAACCACCCGAATGACACCGGCGTGAGCACGCCGATGATCGACATGACGAGGCCGGCCCCCACGAGCACGGCAGCCAGAGTCCAGGCAGCGAGGGTCGCACGTCGAGAGGTCATGCTCCGACGCTATCGAGGACCTGCCGCCGCGGTCTATGCGCGAGCATGCTTTTGCACTTCGCGTCTCGGAAAGCAAGGCCTCGTCCGAAGTTTTCGTCTGACTTAGCGTGAAACGCATGCCGCAGCGCGATCAGTACGAGCCGACCAACCCCCTCACCCAGTACGACCGCGTCGAGCCGCCGGTCCAGCATCAGCCCGAGCCGGGGGTGCAGGCACGCATGACGCCGGTTCCCGATCTCGGCGAGGCGACCTACCGAGGCACGGGGCGACTCGACGGGCGTCGCGCGCTCATCACGGGCGGGGATTCGGGGATCGGCGCCGCCGCGGCGATCGCGTTCGCCCGCGAGGGTGCCGACGTCGTCATCGCCCACCTCCCGGGCGAGGAGGAGGACGCCGCGCACGTGCTCTCGCTCATCGCGGATGCCGGGCGTCGGGGCCGCGCGATCGTCGCCGACATCTCCGACCCCGAGCAGTGCCGTCGTCTGGTGTCGGAGGCGGCGGACTTCCTCGGCGGTCTCGACGTGCTCGTGAACAACGCGGGGAAGCAGATCGCGATCGACCGGGTCGAAGACCTCAGCGACGAGCAGTTCGAGCAGACGTTCCGCACGAACGTGTTCGCGAACTTCTGGATCACCAAGGCGGCGCTCGCGCACCTCGGCGAGGGGGCGAGCATCATCAACACCGCGTCGCTCGAGGCATACAAGCCCTCGCCCGACCGCATCGACTACGCGGCGACGAAGGCCGCGATCAACAACCTGTCGAAGGGGCTCGCGCTGCAGCTCGCGCCGCGTGGAATCCGCGTGAACGTCGTCGCGCCGGGGCCGGTCTGGACGGCACTGCAGGTGTCGGGCGGGGTGTCGGACGAGCAGATGACGGCGTTCGACGACGAGAACACCTACCAGCGTGCCGGGCAACCCGCGGAGCTCGCCCCGGCCTACGTCTTCCTCGCCTCGGCGGAGTCGGGGTACGTCTCGGGCGAGACGCTGAACGTCAACGGCGGCATGGTCACCCCGTGACCGGCCACGACTGCACGGTCTTCGTTCTTCCCGGTCTCGGTCTCGACGGTTCCGCCGCGCGCGCCATCGCGGGTGGACTCGACGCACGCTTCCGCGTGGTCGCGGTCGAACTGCCCGGCCACGGCGATGCGCCCGACGCTCCGGACGGTTCGGTCGAGGCGCAGGTCGATGCCGCGGCGGCCGTGATCGAAGCGCACGCCGACGGCGGCCCGTGGCTGCTGTGCGCACACAGCATGGGGGGCAAGGTCGCCGCGCGCCTGGCGGCACGCGTGCGCGACGGGGAGCTGCCGGTCTTCGGCCTGCTCGGCATGGTGCTGCTGGCACCGTCGCCGCCGACGCCCGAGCCGATGCCCGACGAGAAGCGCCACGAGATGCTGTCGTGGGTGTCCGACGGGCCGATCGCCGAGGCGGATGCCCGCACCTTCGTGAACGACAATCTCGGCGCTCCGCTGCCCCCGGCGACGGAGCGGGCCGTGCTCGACGCCGTGCAGGCCGTGTCGCCGATCGCCTGGCGCCGGTGGCTGGAGCAGGGGAGCACCGAAGACATCTCGAACACCGCCGGGGTGCTCGATCTGCCGTGCGTGGTGCTCGCGGGCGACGACGACGACCAGCTCGGGGCGGCGGCTCAGCCCGCACTGCTGGCGGGCGTCTACCCCCGGGCGCGCTTCGTGGCGCTGGAGCACACCGGTCATCTGCTGCCGTACGAGCGCTCGGCCGAGGTCGGCCAGGCGATCATGCGGCTGTGGGACGAGATCGTCGTGCACAGTGCGCTGGTGCCCGCCGAGTGGGGGCGGCTGCTCTCGTCGCCGCGCACGACCGACCGCGTGCGACGCACCCTCTCGCGGCGGGCGCTTCCCGACGATCCCGCCTATCGGTCGCGCGCACTGAGCCCCGCACAGCTCGACCTGCTGCGCGAGATCGCCGACCGCCTCGTGCCCCAGCCCGCGGGCAGCCGCATCGACGTCGCGGCGCGGGTCGATGCCGATCTCGCAGCGGGCGGCGGCGACGGATGGCGGCCTGCCGGCGCGCTCTCCGACGACGAGGCGTATCGCGTCGGACTCGACGACCTCGCCCGCGGCTGGCCGGTGAGCGAGGAGGAGCAGGATGCCCTCATCGCCGCGGTCGCAGCCGGGGAGGGGGTCGACGGTGGACGCATTCCGCCGGACGACCTGCGCCGCTGGTTCGAGGATCTGCGTGTCGACGTGGTGCGGGAGTGGTTGTGCCACCCGGCATCGTTGGCCCGCATCGGATACGACGGGTTCGCGACCGGGGCGGAGGACGTCGCGTTCGCCGGGTTCGAGACCCTTCGGGCGGATGCGCGTGACGCCTGGGAGCCGTCGGAGCTGGGTAAACCCGTCGCCGAAGATGGCCTGATCGACGAGGGAGAGGCCGCATGAACCTCGACGGCATGAAGACCTACGACCACACCGACGAGGTCGACGTCGTCGTGGTGGGGACCGGAGCCGGTGGGGCGCCGCTGCTCGCCCGTCTCGCCGAGCGCGGTCTGCGCGTGGTGGCGATCGAGGCGGGGCCGAACCACGACCCCGCCGAGTACACGCCCGACGAGATCGACGCGACCGCGATCAACTGGATGTCGAGCCGCTTCAGCGGGGGAGAGGCGCCGACGGCGTTCGGGCCCAACAACAGCGGATTCGGCGTCGGCGGGGGCACGGTGCACTGGGGGGCGTTCACCCCTCGACCGGATGCCCGCGACCTGCGCCTGCGCACCGAGACGGGCCTCGGCGCCGACTGGCCGGTCGACCCTGACGAACTCACCCGCTACGTGGCCGAGGTCGAGCGGTACATCGGAGTCTCCGGCCCGACCCCGTACCCGTGGGACCCCTCCCGCACGTATCTCACACCGCCCCCGCAGCGCAACGCCGCGGCCGACATCATGGCCAGGGGCGCGGCGGCCCTCGGCATCCGCGCCACCGACGGACCCACGGCGATCCTCACCCGCGACCGCGACCAGCCGCACCACGGCCTGCGGCACGCGACGACCAACGTGGGGTCGATCCATCAGGGCGAGCGCCACGGCGCGAAGGCGACGACGGCCATCACCTACCTGCCGGCGGCCGTCGCGCACGGCGCGGAGATCCGGCCGGATGCCGTCGTGCACACGATCGAGCGCGATGCGACCGGGCGCGTGACCGGCGTCGTGTACAGACAGGACGGGCAGGATCGCCGCCAGCGCTGCGCGGCCCTGGTGCTCGCCGGCGGCGGCATCGAGACGCCGCGCCTGCTGCTGCACAACGGTCTCGCGAACTCGAGCGGCCAGGTGGGCCGCAACTTCCTCGCGCACGGCGCGGTGCAGGTGTGGGGTCGCTTCGACGAGCAGATCCGCGGGTACCGCGGCTACCCCTCGGCGCTCATCACCGAGGACTTCGTGCGCCCGCACGACGCCGATTTCGCCGGCGGTTATCTGTTGCAGAGCCTCGGCGTCATGCCCTTCACCTACGCGACCTCGCTCGTGCGCGGCGGTGATCTCTGGGGCGCCGAGCTGATGGACGAGCTGCAGGCGGGGCGCTACGGCGCGGGCATCGGCATGAACGCCGAATGCCTGCCCTCCGAGGCCAATCGCCTGGAGCTCTCGGACGAGGCGGACGAGTGGGGCCTGCCGCGGGCGACGATCTCGTTCACCCCGGGCGACAACGAGAAGGCGATCGACGCGCACGCCATCGACGTGATGACGCGCATCCTCGAGGCGGCGGGAGCCACGCGCACGCGGGTGCTCGCGCGCACCGCGCACACGCTCGGCACCTGCCGCATGAGTGACGATCCGGCCGAGGGCGTGGTCGATGCCGACGGCCGCTCGCACGACATCGACAACCTCTGGGTGTGCGACAACTCGACCTATCCGAGCGCGTTGACCGCCAACCCCGGGCTCACCCAGATGGCGCTCTCGCTGCGCACCGCCGACCGGATGCTCGCCGCGCGGTAGCCCGGATGCCCGGCCTCTCCGACGAGCGTCTCGCGCGGGCGCTCGTCGCCGTGCACCACGAGCCCGGCGGCGCGTGGACGTTGCAGACCATGGCGACAGCGGCCACCATGTCGCGCAGCGCCTTCGCGCAACGGTTCAGAGACGTGGTCGGCACGACGCCCGTCGACTACCTGACCGAGTGGCGGCTCACGATCGCGCAGGAGCAGCTGCGCGCGGGCGTCGCCGTCGGCACGATCGCCGCGGAACTCGGCTACGCCAGCGCCTCCGCCTTCTCCCGCGCCTTCGCCCAGCGGCTCGGGCGATCACCGCGGGCGTGGCTCGCGCTCGCCGCGTAGGGCCCGGTCAGTCGCCCTTCGACGCGGGGCGGGCCCGCAGGTGAATGCGCGTGCCCTCCTTGCTGAAGATCGACAGGATCTCGGTCGGACGCGTGCCGACCGCTCCCAGCCAGTGGGGGATGCGGGTGTCGAACTCCGCGGCCTCTCCGGGGCCGAGCGTGACATCCTGCTCGCCGAGCACGAGGCGCAAGCGGCCCGAGAGCACGTAGAGCCACTCCTGGCCGTCGTGCACCTTGAGCTGCGGTGCTGTCGTCGCACCGGCGGGGTTCGCGGGGAACGTGACCTTGAAGGTCTGCACCGGACTCGTCTCGGGCGAGAGCGTCTCGAAGAGCACGTCATCGGTGCGCCGGGTGGTGCGCACGACGCGCGGGTCCGGCGCCTTGCGGGGCACGATGTCGTCGAGTTCCAGGCGGAGGGCCCGGGCGATCGGCACGACCAGCTCCAGGTTGGGCGCCCGCTTCCCTGCCTCGAGCCGAGACAGCGTGCTCGACGAGATGCCGGTCGCTTCGGAGAGGTCGGCGAGGGTCATGCTGCGCTTCTCGCGCCAGCTTTTGAGGCGAGGACCGACGAGGGCGACGGTGGCATCGGGCATCCGGCTGTCCTCCCGTCGAGATTGCCATTTCGGCATGGATATTTGCTGCAACTGTAACACCGGCGCATCCTGTCGGTATGCCTCACGACATCGATACCTTCACCCCCGTCCTAGACCGCGAGCACTGGGACGTCATCATCCTCGGCGGGGGAGCCGCGGGTCTCAGCGCCGCCCTCATCCTCGCTCGCGCCCGCCGCCGCGTGGTCGTGCTCGACACCCGCCAGCCCCGCAACCGCTTCGCCCCGCACATGCACGGTGTGCTCAGTCGCGACGGCTACTCGCCGCTCGACCTCGTCGCCGACGGACGCCGCGAGGTGCGGGCCGCCGACGGGGTCATCGCGGATGCCCGTGCGGTCGAAGCCCGCACGATCGACGGCGGTTTCGAGATCGTGACCGACGACGGCACGCGCCTGACCGGGCGACGCCTGCTCGTCACGACCGGGGTGCGCGACACGCTCCCCGACATCCCCGGCCTCGCCGACCAGTGGGGACGCGGCGTCGTGGCGTGCCCGTACTGCGACGGCTACGAGGCATCCGGTCGCGCCATCGGGGTGCTGCTCGGGTCTGCGGCCGGGGCGCACAAGGCGCACATGCTGCGGTCGTACTCCGCCGACATCACCGTGTTCACCGCGCTCGCCGACTCGCTCCCCGAGCCGGAGCGCCGGGTGCTCGCACAGCGCGGCATCCGCATCGACGACCGCCCCGTGACAGGCGTCGAGACCGACGGCGACCGCCTCACCGGCCTCCGGCTCGCCGATGGTGCGATCGCCGCCGTCGACGTCGTGTTCGCGGAGCCGACGATGGTCGCGCTCGACGACGTGCTGCAGCAGCTCGGCGCGGAACGAGCCGAGGGGCCGATGGGATCGTGGACGGCCGTCGACGCCTTCGGTCGCACGAGCGTGCCCGGTGTCTGGGCGGCCGGCACCTCGGCGAATCCAGGCGCGCTCGTGCCGATCGCGATGGGGACCGGAGCGACCGCCGGTCTGACGATCAACGGCGAGATGGTCGCCGAGGAGGTCGCTGCGGCGGCCGTCGAGGCAGGGCAGGACGGGGCGGCGGCATGAGCCGGACAGACGGTCGGGGGCGCCCGGCGCCCGACGAGCATCCGATCGAACCCGCCGAGTTCTGGGAGCAGCGCTGCCGTACGCACCGTGACGAGCGGGGCCAGGTGTGGAGCGGGCGGGTGAACCCCGCGGTCGAACGGGAAGTAGCCGGTCTCGCCCCCGGCACCGCGCTCGAGCTGGGCAGCGGTGAGGGGGGAGACGCGTTGTGGTTGGCGGAACAGGGCTGGACCGTCACCGCTCTCGACATCTCGGCAACCGCGCTCGCCGTCGGGGCGGCACAGGCCGCCGCCCGCGGCGTCGCCGACCGGATCGACTGGGTGCGGGCCGACCTCGTCAGCTGGCGGCCCGACACGGAGTACGACCTCGTGACCTCGGCGTTCTTCCATTCGCCCTTCGACTTCCCGCGGGAGGAGATCCTCCGGCGGGCGACGCGCGCCGTCGCGCCCGGCGGAACGCTGCTCATCGTCGGGCACGGCGCACCGCCTCCAGGCCTGGCGAGCGGGCACGGTTGGGAGCATGCGGCGTCCGGCCCGCCCCTGCCCGACCCCGTCGAGGTGCTCACCGCCCTCGAGTTGCCGAACGACTGGGTGGTCGAGCGCAGCGCGGTCGTGGCGCGCGAGGCGACCCTGCCCGACGGCAGCATCGCCGAGGTCACCGACACCGTCGTGCGGGTGTGGCGCCCGGCCTGAACCGGCGGCTGCGGGGACGGGCGTGCAGTCGGGCCGGGAAGGGGGCCGCTGGTAGAAAAGAGACCTATGGATGCCCCGGCGCTGACCTTCGACGACACCGCCCTGCGCGCACCGGTCGATGCGACCCGGGCACGCGAGCAGGCGAGCTCGCTGCGGCGAGGCGCGGGAGGCCGTGTCGGCGAGGTCGCCGGCCTCGGGTGGGTCGTGGTGCAGAGCGTCGTGCTCGTCGCGGGTCTCGGCATCCTCGTCGCGTTGGCCGTGCTGGTGGTGCAGATGGTCTTCGGCGCGTACGGGGCGAACGTGCTGACCGTCGTGATCGCGGTGCTCGTCGTGCTGCCGTTCGCGATCATCCGCGTTCGGGGAGCGGCGGCGTCGCGTCGCGCGACGGAAGCCGCGTGGTACCGCCTCACCCGATTCGCGGCGGCCAACGGGCTGACCTTCGAGCTGATCGAGCCCGACCCCGAGGGCGTTGCCGCACTCTTCCGGGTGGGAAAGCACCGGGTGGCCACCGACATCGTCTCGCGGCCGGGACCGCAGGGCCCGACGGTCTCGTCGTACGCGTTCGACACCTTCGTAGGTCGCACGCGGATGCCCCACGCGCACACCGTGGTGCGGTTCGGCCTCTCATCGCGGCTGCCGTCGTTCGTCGTCGCGACGAAGACGCGCGGCCTCGTGGGTCGTGCCTGGGAGGATGCCCCGTGGTGGCGCAGCCTTCCGGTCGAGGCATCCTTCGACGAACTCTTCGAGGTGCGGTGCGCACCGCACGACGACGACGCGGTGCGGGGCATCCTGACGCGGGAGGTGCGGCAGGCGCTCGCGGTCGCCGCGTACGCCGACGTCGAAGTCACCGGCACGGAGGTCTTCGTGATCACCCGGAGCGCGGTGCCGACCGCCGACCCGGCGTTCTGGCAGTGGGTGGCCGCACTCGCCGGCCTGGTGCGGCTTCTCGACGGCGCGCCCGACCCCGTCGCGGCGCCGGTGCTCGCGAGGGGTGACGACGCACGCTCGCGCCTCGACGCCCTCTTCACGTCGCCGCCCGTCGCGAAGACCGCCGCTGTCGGATGCCTCGTGCCGCTGCTTCTCGGCCTCGCCGCCGCCGCCGTGCTCACTCTGCTCGGCGTGGCGACGTAACCCGGCCCGCGCCGGCCTCGGCGGCCGGTCGGTCTCGCCGGACGTCAGCCGAGCCACTCCCGCAGGTCGGAGATGATCTCTTCCCGGCTCACGCCGGTCGCCTCGGCGAGCAGCTGCACCAGCCGCATGATCGTGACGGTGCTGCCGCCGACCAGGTTCGACAGGTCGAGCGTCACCTCGTCGCGTTCGTTCACGAGTACGCGGTACGCGCCCTCGATGTCGTTGAGGCGCTGCACGGCGAGGTCCATCGCCGCGCTGTTGTCTGGACGGTCGACGTCGAACGCCGACACCGCGTCGAGGATCACGTTCGCCGACTCGCGGCCGGCCTCCGGCATGCGCGGAGGCATCAGGACCCCGCGACCCGCGGCGGTTCGTTCGGCGGGAAGAGCAGCCGCACCTGCGTGTTCGTCATGGCCGCGATGAGCCCGCCGGCGCCGGCGAATACGACACCGCACACGGCGAGAATCCATCCGATCGGCGTCCACAGGTCATCGGTGCCCTGCACGGAGCCCACGACGATGCCGACGATACCGGCGGCCACGACGGCCGCAGCCACGACGAAGATGCCGATCGTCATCCGGCGCATCGTCCGGCGGGTCTTCTCGGCGTGGAAGGTCGGTCGGATGCCGAAGCGCGCGTGCGTGTACTGACTCCAGCGCGTGCCCGTCCACCAGCGGGTCGTGCTCGCGGAGATCGGGTACCACCCCGCGCCGGCGCCCTCCTGCTCGCCCGGGAGAGGCCGGAAGGTGTCGAGCATCAGCGGCGCGGAGGTCGGTGCCGGGATGCGCAGGACGGCCGTCGTCTGGGCGGCGATCGCGAACCAGAGGAGGGCGAGGAACAACGTCGGCACCGCGGAGAACGACACCGAGGGAGCCTGCAGCGCGAGCGAGAGCTGGGTGCCGCCGAGCACGAGGAAGACCACTCCCATCGCCCAGGCGACGCCCACCTGCTCGACATTCGCCCAGTCGGTGCCGGGCACTCCGTCCTTCGTGCGCATCGCGGTCCACTTCGCGCCGTCCCACCATCGGGCGGGGCCCGCGGGTGTCGGGTACCAGCCGGGTTGCGTCGTGGGCGCGGCGGCCGAGGATGACGGTGCCGTCGCCGATGCCTGTGTCGGTGCGGGCGCGAATGCCTGGGCGGGCGCCGATGACGCGGAGGGTGCGACCGATGGGGACGAGGCGACCGACGCAGGCGGGGTGGGTACCGCGACTGCGGCGGGAGCATCCGCCTCGTGCGGCGTCCATTGCTGGCCGTCCCACCAGCGCACGCGTCCCGGCGTGCCCGCGTCGTACCATCCCGGTGCTGCGCTCATGTCTTCGACCCTCCGCTTCGACGTTCGTCGTCCACGCACGCGCCGAGCGCGGTGCGATTCCCCTGACGACGAGTCTGGCCTATCGCAGCCCCGGCCGAGGAACACGCCTGTGCGAGCCTCGTCGACGGCCGCGACGATCAGCGGCGTGCGAGCAGCTGGTCGCGCACCTCGCGGCGCAGCACCTTGCCGATGAGCGAGCGGGGCAGGTCGTCGACCAGCACGATGCGGCGCGGCACCTTGTAGGGGGTGAGGCGGGTGCGGCAGAAGTCGCGCAGCGCCTCGGGATCCCGCGCGGCGCCCGGCCGCAGCACGACCGCCGCCGCGACCTCTTCGCCGCCGCTCTCGCGGGGAAGTCCTACGACCGCCGCCGACGCCACGTCGGGATGCGCCTGCAGGGCGTCTTCGACCTCGCTCGGCGACACGTTGAACCCGCCCGTGATGATGAGCTCCTTCAGGCGGTCGACGATCGTCACGAACCCGTCGGCCGAGACCTCGGCGATGTCTCCCGACCGCAGCCACCCGCCGGGGAGCAGGGCCGCGGCGGTCTCGCCCGGCTTGTTCCAATACCCCTGGAAGACCTGCGGGCCGCGAATGAGCAGTTCGCCGGGCTCCCCGGCGGCGACCTCGGTCGAGGGGTCGGCGGGGTCGACGATGCGGATGTCGGTGCTCGGGAAAGGCACGCCGACCGTTCCGGGGCGCCGGGTGGGACCGATCGGGTTGCCGAGCGCGACCGGGGAGGCCTCGGTCATGCCGTAGCCCTCGACGAGCAGGCCGCCGGTGGCCTCCTCCCATCGCTCGACCGTCGCGACGGGCAGGCTCATGGCGCCCGAGATCGCGAAGCGGACGGTCGAGAGGTCGAGCTTCCCACGGCCGGCGGCGCGGGCGAGCTGGTCGTAGATCGGCGGCACGGCGGGCAGGAACGTCGGCGGGCTCGTGCGCGCGGCATCGGTGACGAGGCCCAGGTCGAAGGTGGGGAAGAGCACGAGCTTCGCGCCGATGCTCATCGCGAACGTCAGGCACAGGGTCATGCCGTAGGCGTGGAAGAGGGGGAGCACGCCGTAGAACGTCTCCTTACCCTCGGCGAGACCCGGCACCCAGGCGCGGCCCTGCATCGCGTTGGCACGCAGGTTGGCATGGGTGAGGATCGCGCCTTTGGGAACGCCCGTCGTGCCGCTCGTGTACTGCAGCAGCGCGATGTCGTCGAGGGCGGGCGAGGCGATGCGCCGGGGGAGTCGGCGCTGGTCGACCAGCTTCTTCCACGGCACGATGCCGCGCGCCCGGGGCGTGGCGGTCAGCTTCGCGCGCGACTCCCGCGCCTTCGGCACGGGCAGCCGCAGCAGCAGACGCTTCGAGAGCGGCATCGCCGCGACCAGGTCGACGCTCACGATGTGCTCGACGGCGAGGTCGTCGGGGAAGCCGGCGATCGTGTCGACGGCCTTGTCCCAGACGATGGCGATGCGGGCGCCGTGGTCTTCGAACTGATGCCGCAACTCGCGGGCCGTGTAGAGGGGATTGTGCTCCACGACGATCGCCCCGAGCCGCAGCGCCGCGTAGAAGGCGACGACGTGCTGCGGGCAGTTCGGCAGCACCAGGGCGACGCGGTCGCCGTGCCCGACGCCGAGGCGGCGCAGCCCCTCGGCCGCCCGCTCGATCTGTTCTCCGAGGTCGTGGTAGCTGGTCACCGCGCCGAAGAACTCGAGCGCGGGTCGCCGGGCGAAACGCCGCACGCTCTCCGTCATCATCTCGGGCAGGGTCTGCGTCGGCGCATCGATCTGGGCGGGAACGCCCTCCGCGTACGCGCTGAGCCACGGGCGGGAGTCGAGGGGAGCAGCATCCATAGGCTCATCCTGCCCGCCCCGGCTGTGTGCCCGCCCTGCGGCGGGGGTCAGCCCTCAGTCCCGTGCGAGGAGGTCGGCATGCAGGCGGGCCGCGCCGGCCGCATCGAGGGCGAGGATCTCCTCCTCTGCCACCCCGAGGCGCCCCAGTTCGCGCACGAGATACAGCGGCACCGCCTTCCGAGGAGCAGCCGTCTCGGGGGCACCGCGATCCGGCAGCACGCCGTCGCGCGCGCACGCCCAGAACACATCCGCCGTGACGTCGAGTTGTTCGCGCAGGATGTGCGACCACATGCGAGCCGAATAGTCTGCGCGGTTCACCGGGCGGGAGATGCGGGTGCGGAGGATTCGGCCATCCCAGAGCGTCAGTTCATACGTCTTGTGGTGCGCCACGGGCTTTCCCGTCGATCCCCGCACGAGTCGCCACTTCTCCGTGGTGCAGAAGTCGTCGTGGTCCTCTCGTGTCGGGACCGGATGCTTCTCACTCACCGCCGTGCTCGAACCATTCCAGGAGCTGATCCTCGGAGGAGAGTTTGACGAGCTGTACGAGTGCCCAGTTATCGCGATGGTTTGGCGCAGGTTGGAGACGCGCCTCCCAGTCCTCGGCGTATTCGCGGAGGGACAGTGCCAGGTCGGCGAGCGCTTCGTCGACGGATTCACCTTCTGATACGAACGGCCGGCCCGACATGAACGCCAGCACACGGCCGTCTTCGTGAGCGATCTCGACGCGAGGCGACACTGCGCGGAAGAAGAAAAGGCGGAGGCGATCTGCGGGCATGACCACCGAAACCTGCCCGTCGCGAGAGACGGTGACGGATCGGCCGCGCTCGGTCGCGTCGAGTACCTCCTTGAAATGCGCTCGGGCGCTCGAATAGGTGGGGTAGTCGATGACCGCGTGCTGGCTCATGGCTTCTCCTCGGGGTCGATGTCGCTCCCTCTAGCGTACGGCACGTACGTCACGTACGCATTTCTTCGACCGGATTGCCATCTTCGGTTGCTCGCGGTCAACAGTTGCACTTTCGCAACTAACGATCTATAGTTGACACTTATCAACTTCCTACTCAGGAGCATCCACACGTGACAACCCATTCCTCCCCTCCCGCGGCCGAAGCCACGCGCTCGGCCCGCGAGGTCTTCACCGCCATCTCCGGCCTCGTCGTCGGCATGTTCGTCGCCGTGCTCTCGGGCACGGTCGTGTCGACCTCGATGCCGGTCATCATCGCCGACCTCGGCGGCACGCAGTCCCAGTACACCTGGGTCATCACCGCGAGCCTGCTCGCGACCGCCGTCTCGACCCCGATCTGGGGCAAGCTCGCCGACCTCGTCGACCGCAAGATCCTCGTGCAGATCTCGCTCATCCTCTTCACCGTGGGCACCGTGATCGCGGGCTTCTCGACCGACACGAACATGCTCATCGCGGTCCGCGTCGTACAGGGCATCGGCGTCGGCGGCCTCATGTCGCTGGTCATGATCGCCGTCGCGCTCATCATCTCGCCCCGCGAGCGCGGCAAGTACATGGGCGTCGTCGGCGGCATCATGGCCCTCGGCACCATCGGCGGCCCGCTGCTCGGCGGACTCCTCACCGACGTGTGGGGCTGGCGCTCGAACTTCTTCGTCGGCGTGCCGTTCGCGATCCTCGCCCTCGTGCTTCTGCAGTTCACCCTGCATCTGCCCAAGCCGCAGCGCGACCGCAAGGTGTCGATCGACTACTTCGGCATCGTGCTGCTCGCCGTCGGGGTTTCGAGCCTGCTCATCTGGGTCTCGATGGGCGGCAACCAGTTCGAGTGGGACTCCTCGACGAGCATCATGCTGGCCGTGCTCGCCGGCGTCGCGATCGCCGGCTTCATCGCGGTCGAGTTCTTCGTCAAGGAACCGATCGTCCCGATGTCGCTGTTCCGCAACCGCACCTTCACCCTCTCGGTGATCGCGTCGATCGCCATCGGCGTCTCGATGTTCGCGACCTCGGTGTTCCTCGCCCAGTACTTCCAGCTCGCCCGCGGCGCCACGCCGACCGAGTCGGGCCTCATGACCATTCCCATGATCATCGGCCAGATGGGCGCATCGATCATCATCGGACAGCTCGTCAGCCGGTTCGGCAAGTGGAAGAGCTGGATGCTCGTCGGATCGGTGCTCGCCACCGTCGGCGTCAGCCTCATGTCGACCCTGCGCTACGACACCCCGTTCCCGCTCGTCGCGACCTACATGTTCGTGCTCGGCGCCGGCCTCGGCATGGTGATGCAGAACCTCACCCTGATCGTGCAGAACGACACGGCCCCGCAGCAGCTCGGTGCCGCATCGTCGAACGTCAACTTCTTCCGCACGATCGCCGGCACCATCGGCGTGACGATCATGGGATCGCTGCTGTCGAGCAGCGTCGCCACGTACGTCAAGGACGGCCTGGAGGGCTTCGTGCCCACCTCGCAGGATGAGGTCGACGCGCTGCAGCACCTGGGCTCGGGTGACGTGCCCAAGGTCGGCCAGCTGCCCGAGACCGTGCGCTCGATCGTCGAGAGCGCGTACGGCCACGGCATCGCGGATGCCTTCATCATCGCCATCCCGCTCGCGGTGATCGCGGTCATCGCCATCGCGTTCATCAAGAACAAGCCGCTGTCGACCAAGAACGCCGCCGAGCAGATGCGCGAGCAGGCCGAGGACTCCGCCATCGAGGTGGCCGAGGCCGAGGTCGGCGCGTCGCTGCGCACCGGTTCGATCCGCACCCACGGCGCGGACGGCGTCTCGACGTCGACAGGTTCGGTCACGGTTCTCGAACGCGAGGATCGGGAGACGGGGCGCTGAGGTGACTGCCTCGCAGACGGCGGCGTCGCCCGAGGTCGACAGTGCTCTGGCCGACCTGCAGACGCACCTGAACCTCATCTTCGCCCGCACGCGGACGCTGTGGAAGGAGTCGGCGGCGCGCATCGACCCCGAGCTGCAGGTCGGCGGCTACAAACTGCTGACGTTCATCGATCGGGCCGGCACGGCGAGCGCTCACGAGCTCGCCGACCGGTTCGAGATGGACAAGTCGGTCATCAGCCGGCAGGTGCGGATGCTCGAGGAGCTGGGGCTTCTCGAGTCCCGCCCCGACGAGCGGGACGGGCGGTTGCGGGTGCTCACCCCGACCGCGCAGGCGTGCTCGGCGCTCGCTGCGTTGCGCCGTGATCACAGCATCCGTCTGCGGGAGGTCGTCGAGGAGTTGACGCCCGACGAGATCGCTGCGGCCTCGAAGGTGTTCCGACTGCTCGCCGAGGTCTGAGACCTCCATTCGTCGAAGCCCCGCCGTCTCCGTGACGGCGGGGCTTCGCCGTATGCTGGCGGGCATGAGTGCCGCGCCCGACGACCCCGCCCGAGAGGGCGAGACCGCCGGTCTCGATGATCCCGACCTGGCGGCGGCCGTGCATCGCGTCGAACACGAACTCGGTCGTCTGTTCGCGCGCATCCGGGTGAGCTGGCGAGAGGCCGCGGCGACCGTGCATCCCGAGCTCCAGCCTCTCGGCTACCAGGTGCTCACGTCGATCGCGAGCGGCAAGGCCACCTCGGCGGGCGAGATCATCGAGCGCCTGCAGACCGACAAGTCGGCCGTGAGCCGTCATGTGCGACAGCTCGAACAGCTCGGGCTCGTCGAGAGCGTTCCCGACGCCGACGACCGCCGGGCGCGGGTGCTCGTCGCGACACCGCTCGCCCAGGAGCGCATCGCCGTCGCCCGCTCCCGGTACGAGGCGCGCCTGGCCGACCGGCTGCGCCCGTGGTCGCCTGCCGACCTCGACCACTTCTCCGCCCTGCTCGCCGCCTTCGGCGACTGATCCCGCCTCGCGCGCTTCCGCGTCACCCGCTACGAAGGGGATCACCCGATACGAAGGGGATCACCCGCTACGAAGGGGATCACCCGCTACGAAGGAGCGATCCCTCGAACTCGTCCTTCGGATCGTGAGATCTCCTTCGGCGGCGGCTCCTCCGGCGCCACCGAAGGATGCTGGCAAGCCTTGCGTGCGACTCTCGACATGGTCGCGGGGTGGTAGTAGTTTTTCCGTCCATGACTGCGAATAATCGACTCGTTCTTCCTGCGCTCGGGGCCGCCGCGCTGCTCGTCCTCGTCGCCTCGGGATGCACGAACACCTCTCCGGTCCCAGCGGCGACCTCGACGGCGGAGTCGGCGGCGGAGTCCTCGGCTGCGCCGGACGCAGTGGCCATCGACGAGCAGTCGTGCGCGGGAATGGGTGATGTCTTGACCATCCTGCACAACGCCGACGCCGCCGTACACGACCAGCGAATGGGGGAGCGAGAGCGAGAAGGCTGGTACGGCTTGGCCACGCGGGTGCTCGACCGTGTCCCCGCGTCGAGCGAAGGAGACATCTCAGACGCGCTGGACGCGATGAAGAAGGCTGCGCCTCCGGTCGGTATCGACGGTGGTGCGACGTCGACGATCGGCTCCGAGGCGTGGCATGCCGCGGGCGAGGATCTTCGGGAGGCCTGCGAGGCCGCGGGGTATGAGTACACCACGGAAGGATTCACCGGGGGGTGACCCGAATGCCGCGCCCTCCGGCGCCGAAACGGAGCGCCTGCTCCGAAGGGGAACACCCGCTACGAAGGAGCGATCCTCCCGAATCGTCCTTCGGATCGTGAGATCTCCTTCGGAGCGTGAGAGCTTCGGCGGATCGTGAGATCTCGTTCGGAGCGTGAGAGCTTCGGCGGATCGTGAGATCTCGTTCGGAGCGTGAGAGCTTCGGCGGATTGGGAGATCTCCTTCGGAGCGTGAGAGCTTCGGCGGATTGGGGGATCTCCTTCGGAGCGTGAGATCTCCTTTCGAGCGTGAGAGACCCGGCGGACGAGGGGGTTCGGCTGCACTCAGCGGAGGTAGGCGTTGACCAGGAGAGCGCCACGGATGCCGCGCAGACGGTCGATCAGGCGGGTGAGGCCCGCCGCCCCGATGGAGGAGAGTTGCAGGTCGTGCGGGCCCAGCGGTTCGAGGCGACCCATGCGGAGGCGCACCACCTTCCAACCGGCGGCGCGAAGGGCGCGGTCCTTGCGGCGATCGGCGGCTTCTCGCTTGCCGACGTGCTCGAGCCCGTGCCGACCGACGGTGTCGTACTCGACCGCGACGCGCAGCTCGGGGAGGACGATGTCCGGCCACACCTCGGTGTGGCGGAAGAACGGGCGGGCGACCTTGATGGCGTTGTGATCGGGGGTGAAGATCAGCCGCTCGACGAGGGCGGCGCGGAGGCGTGCCTCGGCGGCGGATGCGGGCTTCGGCGCGCACACGCTGAGGAACGGGGTTCCCGTCGCGACGTCGGGTGTCTTCGTGCAGATCGGCGGCGCTGCGCGCTTCGTCTTCGCAGGGATCGCACGAGGCTCGCCGAGGATCACGGGCTTCGGAAGCGCGAGCGCCGCGCACTCCGGGCACCAGGCCGATCGCCGACGCACCCGCCCCGGTCGCTCCCGCTGCTCCGACGGGGTGGCCGCGAACCGGTGACCCAGGGGGCACTCCCAGCACAGCAGCACGTCGGCGGCGAGCGGCACCTGCGACAGCACGATGCCGTGGTTGAGCTCGGGGTGGTATTGGCGGATCAGCTCGGGGTACGCCGCCCACCCGGTGCGGAACTCGCCCACGTCGTAGGGCACGGTGCGGCCGCGCGAGAACTGCCGTCGCGCCCACCACTGCAGAACCGGCTCGGCCACGGAACAAAGGTATGGGGCACCTCGGACATTGCCCGCGGCGGCACCTTCCGACCCATCCCTTTGTCCGATACGACGAACGACAGGCGACCTATTAGTTCAAGATCACACGTTCACCCGGCTGCCCACCTCCCTACAGTGGGCGCATGTCCGACACCTCCGCCCTCGTCGACGAACTGCGCGCCACCCTCGCTCACCGCGCTGAGTCGAGGGGCGTGCCCGCGGCAGCGGTCGCCGTCGTCGTCGGCGACGAGATCGTCGAGCACGCCGTCGGGCTGCTCAGCACCGCCACGGGCGTGACGGCCACGACAGACTCGGTCTTCCAGATCGGCTCGATCACCAAGGTGTGGACAGCGACACTGGTCATGCAGCTCGTCGACGACGGTCTCGTCGACCTCGACGCGCCCCTCACGCAGTACCTGCCAGAGCTGCGTCTGGCCGACGATGACGCACTCGCGGCCATCACGGTGCGGCACCTGCTCAGCCACCGGTCGGGCTTCGAGGGTGACATCTTCACCGACACCGGACGCGGTGACGATGCGATTGCGAAATACGTCGAGCTGCTCGCGAGCGCCGCACAGATCTTCACCCCCGGCGCCCTGTTCTCGTACAGCAACGCCGGATATGTCGTGCTCGGCCGACTGATCGAGCGGATGCGCGACACCACCTGGGAGACGGCGCTCGTCGAGCGCGTCGCGGCACCGCTGGGACTGGGCACCGTATCGCCGAGCCCCTATGAGGCGATCCTGCATCGCGCCGCCGTCGGACACATCGGCCCCGACGAGAACGGGGTGCCGACGCCGGCCCCGTTCTGGGCGCTCGCCCGCTCGAACGAACCCGCCGGATCGATGCTCGCGATGTCGGCGCACGACCTCGCGGTCTTCGCGCGAGCACACCTGCGCGACGGGGCGACTCCCGAAGGCGGCAGCATCCTCTCGCCGGCATCCGTGGCGGCCATGCGCCGCACCGAGGTGCGCCTGCCCCGCCTCGCGGGAATGGGCGCGGCGTGGGGGCTGGGGTGGGAGATCGCCCGGGAGGACGACGCGCTGCTCTTCGGGCACGACGGCAACACGGTGGGGCAGTCGTCGTTCCTGCGCATCGCCCCCGACGCCGGGGTCGCGGTCGTGCTGCTCACGAACGGCGGCGACGCCGCCGGGCTGTTCCACGACGTCGTCGACCCGCTGCTGCGCGGTCTCACCGGGCACGCGCTGCCCGCGGAGCCGGTACCCGCCGACGACGCGACCACCGACGGGGCGGATGCCTTCGTCGGGGTGTACGCGAACTCCACGGTCGAGATGGAGGTCGAGCGCGACGACGAGGGGCGCCTGTGGCTCGAGCAGCGCCCCCGCCCGGAGCTGCGGGCCCTGGGTGCCGAGCCCTCGCGCGACGAGCTCGTGCGCTTCTCGGACGACGCCCTCATCCTGCGCGAGCGCAAGGACGGGATGCACGTCGTGCTCGCGTTCCTCGAGCCCGACGACGACGGCCGCGCCTCCTTCCTCCACGTCGGACGCGCGGTGCCGCGCTCGAGCTGAATCCGTGCCCCGGTCCCATCCCCCTGCAGTCAGCGGTCAGAGAGTCACCTCACACGCCAGGAGAAGGTCATGACAACCAAACGAAGTGCCTCCATCGCCGCCGTCTCGGCGGTCGTCCTCACCGCCGCACTCGCCGGGTGCGGTGCGGGCGGGGGTGGCAACGGTGAACCCGTCGAAGGCGGGACGTTCACCCAGATCTCGAGCGCCGACCCGGGAAACCTCGACCCGCAGATGTCGGCGGGCAGCGCGCTGTTCGACCTCAGCAAGCTCGCGTACGACACCCTCGTGAGCGTCGACGCCGACGGCGAGGTGCGCAGTCAGCTCGCGAAGGACTGGAACGTCGACGGCACGACCGCGACCCTCACCATGAACGACGGGATCACCTGCAGCGACGACTCCGAGTTCACCGCGCAGACCGCCGCCGACAACATCAACTGGGTCGCCGACCCCGAGAACCAGAGCCCCTTCCTGGGCGCGTTCCTGCCGCCCGGAGCATCCGCCGTCGCCGACGGCGACACGGTCACGATCACGCTCGCCTCGCCGGCCCCGTTCCTGCTGCTGGGCCTCTCCGGCCTGCCGATGGTCTGCGAGGCGGGGCTCACCGATCGGTCGGCGCTCGCCACGCAGACGATCGGCACCGGTCCGTACGTGCTCACCGAGGCGGTGGCGAGCGACCGCTACACCTACGAGTTGCGCGACGAGTACGCCTGGGGCCCGGGTGGCGCGGGCGTCGACGAGGCCGGCATCCCCGCCGAGGTGGTCGTGCGTATCGTCTCCGACGGCACTACGGCGGCCAACCTGCTGCTGTCGGGCGAGGTGAACGCCGCCCAGCTCACGGGGCCGGACGCCGAGCGCGCCGAGGGGGCGAACCTGTTCTCGCGGCAGAACACCGCGATGGCGGGCGAGCAGTGGTACAACCACGCCGAGGGCCACCCCACCGCCGACCCCGCCGTGCGGCTGGCGCTGACGCAGGCCGTCGACCTCGACGAGCTGGCCGGGGTCGTCACCGCGGGCAAGGGTGGGCCGGCGACGTCGCTCGCCACCGTCGACCCGACCGTGTGCACGTACGACGCGGTCTCGGGAGCCGTTCCCGAGTTCGACGCGGATGCCGCGCGCAAGACCCTCGACGAGGCCGGATGGGTCGAGGGCGCCGACGGCGTGCGCGAGAAGGACGGCGTGCCGCTGAGCCTCACGTTCCTCTACGACAACGACCTCGGAGCCGCGGGCGCCGCGGCCGCAGAACTCGCGATCTCGGCCTGGCAGGAGATCGGCGTCGAGGTCGACGGCCGTCAGCAGGAGGAGAGCGTGCTGCTCGAGGCGCTGTTCGGCACCGGAGCGTGGGACATCGGCTGGGTGACGCTGAGCGTGAACAGCCCCGACCAGGTCGTCGGCTTCGTGAGCGGACCGACTCCGGCCGAGGGCGGGTCGAACTTCTCGGGCATCCAGAACGAGGAGTACACGGCCGCGGTGGCCGAGGCCTCGCTGATGGACGGCGCCGAGGGCTGCGACACCTGGAAGAAGGCCGAGACCGCGCTGTTCGAGGCGGCCGACCTCGTGCCGTTCGCGAACACCACGGTGTCGTTGTTCGGCAACGGGGCCGAGTTCGAATGGCTCGGCGTGATCGAGCCCACGAGCATCCGTCTGAAGGGCTGAGCGCCCTGACCGGCGCGGGAATCGGAACGGATGACATGACAACGGTGACCACACGCCTCGCGGAGGAGGACGCCCGCGGGCTCAGCGACCATCGGTGGCTGCGTTTCGCGGCGCGGCGCCTCGGCCGTCTCGTGGTGTCGCTGTGGATCCTCATCACGGCGTCGTTCCTCATGATCCACCTGGTGCCGGGCGACCCGATCCGCGCGGCACTCGGCCCGACCGCATCCGCCGCGGTGGTGCAGGCGCGCCGGGAGTCGCTCGGTCTCGACGACCCGATCTGGCAGCAGTACCTGCACTACCTGGGTGGCGTGTTCACCGGCGACCTGGGGGTGTCGATCGGATCGCAGCTGCCGGTGGCCGACACGATCGCCCAGCGCCTGCCGGCGACGCTGCTGCTCGCGGTACTGGCGTTCGCGGTGGCGGTGCTCATCGCCCTGCCGTTGGGCATGGCGGTCGCGATCGCCACGCAGCGCGGCCGGGCGCGGGGGCTCGAGGTCGGCTTCAGCTCGTCGAGCGTGCTGCTCGGGTCGATCCCCGACTTCCTGCTCGGCGTCGCGCTGGTCGCGATCTTCAGCGTGCAGCTCGGGTGGCTGCCGGTCGCGGGCCGCGAGGGCCCGCTGTCGTACGTGCTGCCCGTGCTCGCGCTCGCGATCGGACCGGCCGCGATCCTCGCCCGCATCCTGCGCATCGAGGTGCTGACGGTGCTCGACGCCGACTTCGTGCGCACCGCCCAGGCCAAGCGCCTCCGGGCCTCGCGCATCGACCTGCGCCACGTGCTGCCCAACGCGGTCACCGCCACCTTGACCCTCGGCGGGTTGCTGCTGAGCGGACTGGTGGCGGGCACCGTGCTCGTCGAGACGGTGTTCGCCTGGCCCGGCCTCGGCAGCACGATCGTCAGCTCGATCCAGGCCAAGGACTACCCGCTCGTGCAGGGCACGGTGCTCGTCTACGGCGTCGGGGTGCTGCTCGTGAACACGCTCGTCGACGCCGCGCTCGCGGTGCTCGATCCGCAGTCGACGGCGGCGGAGGGATGATGCGCACACTCACCCGTATGGCGCGCACCCCGCTCGGCGCGACCGCGCTCGCGTTGCTCGCCCTCGTGTTCGTCACCGCGGTCGTCGCACCGTTGCTCTGGGGAGCCCAGGCCGACGTCACCGACACCGGCGACCTGCTCGCGGGCCCGTCGGCCGAGCACTGGGTCGGAACCGACAACCTCGGCCGCGACCTGCTGCTGCGCACCCTCGTCGCCACCCGCCTCTCGGTGGTGCTCGCCCTGTCGGCGACGGCGGTGGCGGTGGGCGCGGGAATCATCCTCGGCGTCGCCCCGCTGCTGCTGGGGCGCGTGCTCGGGCGGGTCGTCACCTGGTTCACCGGCATCGCGGTCGCCTTCCCCGGGCTGCTGCTCGCCCTGTTCTTCGCGGCGATCTTCGGCAGCACCGCGACGGCGGCGGTCTTCGCGATCGGTCTCGCCGGGGCGCCGTCGTTCGCCCGCCTGTGCCAGAACCTCATCGCCGGCATCGAGGCGCGCGACTTCATCGCCGCGGCGCGGGTCGGCGGCATCGGCCGGGTGCGGGTGCTCTTCCGCCACGTGCTGCCGAACATCGCCGAACCGCTGATCGTCAACGCGACGGTGGGCGCGGGCGGCGCGCTGCTCGCCTTCGCCGGACTCTCGTTCATCGGGCTGGGCGTGCAGCCGCCCGAGTACGACTGGGGCCGCCTGATGATGGACGGACTGCGGGGCATCTACAGCAACCCGCTCGCCGCGCTCGCCCCCGGCCTCGCGGTCGTCATCGCGGGTTTGGCGTTCAACCTCACGGGAGAAGCGGCGGCCCGCAGCCTCGGGATCGACGACGTCACGCTCACCGGAGCCCGGCGCGTGCGGCGCGGCCGTCGGCTGCCGGCTGCGCCGGCCCCGGCGCCCTCGACGTCGGATGCCGGCGCCGATGCGGTGCTCGAGGTCGAGGATCTGCGCGTCGACATCCCCACCGCGGCGGGCGACGTGCACGCGGTGCGCGGTGTGAGCTTCGCGGTCGCGGCGGGCGAGATCGTCGGCATCGTCGGCGAGTCCGGATCGGGCAAGTCGATGACGGCGCTCGCGGTCGCCAAGCTCGTGTCGGAGCCCGCGCGAGTGCAGGCGGGAACCCTGCGCTTCCTCGGCGAGGACCTGCAGGCGCCCACCGGGCCGCGGATGCGTCGGATGCTCGGCACCTCGATGGCGATGGTCTTCCAGGACCCGATGTCGTCGTTCAACCCGACGATGCGCATGGGCGACCAGCTGGCCGAGGTCGCGGTGGAGCACGCCGGGATGCGACGTCGCGACGCACTGCGCCGAGCGGTCGACCGGCTCGCCGCCGTGCGCATCACCGCGCCCGCGCGCCGCGCGCGCCAGTATCCGTACGAGTTCTCCGGCGGCATGCGTCAGCGCGCGATGATCGGGATGGGCCTCATGGTGTCGCCGCGGCTCATCATCGCCGACGAGCCGACGACGGCCCTCGACGTCACCGTGCAGGCGCAGGTGCTCGACCTCCTGCGCGCGATCCGCGACGACGACGGCGCCGCCATCCTCTTCATCAGCCACGACATCTCGGTCGTCGCCGAACTCTGCGACCGGGTGCTCGTGATGCGCTCCGGCGAGATCGTCGAAGAGCTCGATGCGACCGACCTCTCGTCGGCGCAGCATCCGTACACCCGCGCGCTGCTCGCCGCGGTGCCCCACATGGGCACCGACCTCGATCGGCCGCTCGCGACGCTCGCCTCGCTCACCGGAACGGATGCCGAACCGGCGACGCAGCCGGAGGAGGCGACGGATGCCGTGCCAGACACGTTCCCCGACGCCCAGGAGGTGCGCAGCCGATGAGCGAGCTCCGCTTCGACGACGTGACCATCCGCTACGGGCTGCGCCGTGCCGCCGTGACCGCGGTCGACCGGGTGTCGCTGGTGGTGCCCGAGGGCGGAGTCACCGGCGTGGTCGGCGAGTCGGGGTCGGGCAAGTCGACCCTCGGCCGCGCGGCGGTCGGGCTCGTACCGCTCAGCGGCGGGCGCATCCTGCTCGACGGCGCGCCGATTCCGAGCCGCGGTCCGCGTCCGCTGCAAATGGTCTTCCAGGACCCGTATTCGTCGCTCGACCCGCGGATGTCGGTGGGCGCCAGCATCGCCGAGATGATGCCCGCGTCGAGGACACGGCGGGAGCGTACGACGGAGGTCGGGCGCCTGCTCGAACTCGTGCACCTCGACCCCCGCCAGGCCGATCACCGCCCCGCGCGCTTCTCGGGCGGGCAGCGGCAGCGCATCGCGATCGCACGCGCGCTGGCCGGGCGCCCGCAGGTGCTCATCGCCGACGAGATCACCTCGGCGCTCGACGTGCTCATCCAGGGGGCGATCCTCAACCTGCTGCGCGAGCTGCAGACCGAGCTGGGGTTCTCGATGCTCTTCATCTCGCACAACCTCGCGGTCGTCCGGTACGTCGCCTCGCAGATCGTGGTGATGCGCGACGGGCAGGTCGTCGAGCACGGCGACACCCTCGCGGTGCTCGACCAGCCGCAGGCCGACTACACCCGCGAGCTGCTCGCGGCGATCCCGCGACCCATCCACTACACGCCCGACGCGCGCCGCGTCTGAATCGAAGGAGCACGCCGTGACCCGCAGAATGACCATCGACGACGTCTTGGCGCTGACCGTTCCGAGCCAGCCCGCCCTCTCCCCCTCCGGCGACCGCACGGTGTACGTGCTGTCCGGCGTCGACGTCGACGCCGATGAGGCCACCCGGTCGCTGTGGATCGCCGACGACGACGGCGCGCGGCGCCTGACCCGGGGTACCACCGACTCCAGCCCGGCGTTCTCGCCCGACGGAACCCAGGTTGCGTTCCTGCGGGACGGGCAGATCTGGACCCTGCCGGTCGCCGGGGGCGAGGCCCAGCGTCGTACCGACCTGCCGCTCGGCGCGGGGACTCCGGTGTGGAGCCCGGACGGAGCGCGGATCGCGTTCACGGCGTCGGTCGCGCCACCGGTCGCCCGGGGCGTGGATGCCGAGCGTCAGCGCGAGCACGGACCGATCGCCACCGAGGCGATCGACTACCTCGTCGACGGGGCCTGGTTCACGCGCGGCGTGCAGGCGCAGCTGCACGTGCTCGACCTCGCCGGCGGCGAGGTGCGGCGGCTCACGGACGGCGTCGCGGGCGTGGACAGCCCCGCGTGGTCGCCCGATGGGAACTCCCTCGCCTACGTCGCGCGGCCGGTGGGATCGGACGACCTCGCGTTCCGTTCGGCGGTGCACGCGGTCGACCCGCACGACCCCGCCGCCCGCCCGCGCGTGCTCGCCTTCACGGAGGGTTTCGCCGGCACGGTCTCGTTCGCGCCCGACGGATCGCAGCTGATCGTGATCGGGTGGACCGGCGACCCCGACGGCCACGCGGGGCTCTTCCGGGTCGACCTCGCCTCGGGTGACGTCGTCGATCTCGCGGGTGCGCTCGACCGCAATGTCATGCCCGGGGCCCCCGCCTATCCCGGCGCGCTGCCGCAGGTCACCGCGAGCGGTGAGGTGCTCTTCGCGATCCGCGACCGCGGGGCGACCCATCTCTACGGGGTGCTCCTGGCCGGCGGAGAGCCGCGCCTCGTGCACGGCGGCACCGACGAGGTGGTGAGCGGACTCTCGGTCGTCGGCGACCGCGCCGCGATCGCCCTGTCGACCCCCACCTCGTTCGGCGAGATCGTGCTGATCGACCTGGCGGCGGGTTCGGCATCCGTCCTCACCGCGCACGGCAGCGCCCCGCACGATGCCGAGCTGTACGTGCGCGAGAGCCGCGAGTTCACGATCAGCGACGGCACCACCGTGCAGGCCTGGATCGTGCGCGACCCCGCGGTCGATGGACCCACCCCGCTGCTCGTCGACGTGCACGGCGGCCCGCACAACGCCTGGAACGGCGCGGTCGACGAGATGCACGTCTTCCATCAGGAGCTCGCGGCGCACGGGTGGACGATCGTGATGATCAACCCCCGCGGCAGCGACGGCTACGGTGAGGAGTTCTGGCGGGGCGTCAACGGGGCGTGGGGCGTGGCCGACGCGAAGGACTTCCTCGAGCCGGTCGATCAGCTCGTGGCCGAGGGGATCACCGATCCGGCGCGTCTCGCGGTGACCGGGTACAGCTACGGCGGCTACATGACCGCTTATCTCACGGGGCACGATGACCGCTTCGCCGCGGCGGTCGCCGGCGGCATCGTGGCCGACATGGTCAGCATGGGCGGCACGAGCGACGACGCGCACCTGCTCAACCTGTTCGAGATCGGGATCATGCCGTGGGAGTCGGCGGGCCGTGAACGCCTGGCCGCGATGTCCCCGTACTCGGCGGTCGAGAACGTGACCACGCCCACGCTGGTGCTGCACGGAGAGAAGGACCTGCGCTGCCCGGTGCACCAGGCGCAGCAGTGGCACTACGCGCTGCGCGAGCGCGGGGTGCCCACCGAGCTCGTGCTCTACCCCGACGGCAGCCACGTGTTCCCGCTGCTCGGGCGTCCCAGCCACCGCGTCGACTACGCCCGCCGTGTGGTCGAGTGGGTGGAGCGCTTCGCCGGGAGCGCGAAGGGCGCGCGCCCCGCCGCGATCGACGCGGCGCACTGGCAGCACCGGCTCGACGAGCTGGCGAGGCTGCACGGTGTGCCCGGCGCGCAGCTCGGCATCCTGCGCTACGACCCCGACGGACGCGACGACGTCGTCACCCTCGCCACGGGCACGCTCAACCGCAGCCTGCCCGAGCGATCGGCCGAGGCGCTGCCCGACTCGGTGTTCCAGATCGGCTCGATCTCGAAGGTCTGGACGGCGACGGTCATCCTGCGGCTCGTCGAGCAGGGGCGCTTCACGCTCGACACCCCGGTGAAGCAGATCCTCCCCGATCTGCAGCTGGTGAACGACGAGCTCACCGACGGCGTCACCGTGCGGCACCTGCTCACCCACACGAGCGGCATCGACGGCGACGTGTTCACCGACACGGGCCGGGGCGACGACTGCCTCGAGAAGTACGTGGCGCTGTTCCCCGAGGTCGGCCAGAACCACCCCCTCGGCGCGACCTGGTCGTACTGCAACTCGGGCTTCGTGCTGCTCGGGCGCATCATCGAGCAGGTGACCGGGCAGGTGTGGGACACCGCGATGCGCGAACTGCTCTTCACGCCGCTCGGTCTCACGCACACGGTCACGCTGCCCGAGGAGGCGATCCTGTTCTCGGCGGCCGTGGGGCACGTCGACACCGGCGAGGAGACGGTCGTGACTCCGGTGTGGCAGCTGCAGCGGTCGATGGGCCCGGCCGGTCTCATCACGGCGCGGGCCGCCGACGTGCTCGCCTTCGCCCGGCTGCATCTCGCCGGCGGGGTGACCGCCGACGGCACCCGGCTGCTCGACGAGGCCACGGTCGACGACATGCAGGCCTTCCAGGCCGAGGTGCCGGACAAGCACGTGCTCGGCGACTCGTGGGGCCTGGGCTGGATCCGCTTCGACTGGAACGGCGAGCGGTTGTACGGTCACGACGGCAACACGTTCGGACAGGCGGCGTTCCTGCGGGTGCATGCCGGATCGGGTGTCGCGGTGACGCTGCTCACCAACGGCGGGCACACCCGCGACCTGTACGAAGACCTCTACCGCGAGATCTTCGCCGAGCTGTCCGACGTGCGCATGCAGGAATCGGTGCAGCCGCCGTCACCGCCGGTCGACGTCGACATCACGCCCTTCATCGGCACCTACGAGCGGGCATCCGTGCGATCCGAGGTGTACGTCGGCGACGACGGCCCCGTGCTGCGCACCACCGTGCTCGGGCCGCTCGCCGAAGTCGAGCCGAACCCGGTCGACGAGTACGCCCTCGTGCCCTACAGCCCCGGCGTGTTCGCGCTGCGCGCCCCGGGCACGCAGACCTGGATGACGGCGACGTTCTACACGCTGCCCACCGGCGAGGAGTACATCCACTTCGGCGCCCGCGCCACCCCGAAGGTGTCGAGCGACGCACCCGTGCTGTCGAATCCCGCCCCGACGGTGTCGAGCGGCGCATGAGCACGGCATCCGCGACGAGCGCCGACCGCCTCACCGAGGCGGCGCTCGTCGACACCATCCGACGGCTCGTGGAATGCGAGTCGCCGTCGTCGGACGATGCGGCCGTGGCGAGGTCGGCCGACCTCGTCGCCGAGATCGGTCGCGCCCTGCTGCGGGCCGAGCCCGAACGCATCGTCGTCGACGGATGCTCGCATCTGCGCTGGCACTTCGGGCCCGAGACCCGCGTGCTGCTGCTCGCCCATCACGACACCGTGTGGCCGACCGGCACCCTCGGGCGGCTGCCGTTCGGGGTCGACGACGGGATGCTGCGCGGCCCGGGCTCGTTCGACATGAAGGCCGGGCTCGCGATGGCGTTCCACGCGCTGGCGGCGCTCGACGACCGGGATGGCGTGACCCTGCTGGTCACCGGCGACGAGGAGATCGGATCGGCGCGGTCGCGGGAGCTGATCGAGAGCACCGCGCAGGGCACCGCCGCCGTGCTCGTGCTCGAGGCATCGGCCGACGGCGGGGCGCTGAAGGCCGCGCGCAAGGGTGCGGCGATGTACGACATCGCGATCGACGGGCGCGCGGCGCACGCGGGGCTCGAGCCCGAGAGCGGCGTGAACGCCACCGCGGCGCTCGCGGAGCTGGTGCTCACCGCCCTCGCCCTCGCCGACGCCGAGACGGGCACCTCGGTCACCCCGACCACCGCGGCGTCCGGCACGACGGGCAACACCGTGCCCGCCCGCGCCCACCTGCACATCGACGCGCGCTCGTGGTCGGCCGCCGAGCTCGAACGGGTCGACGGCGCCCTGCGCGCCTACCGCTCGCCGATCGACGGGGCGCGCCTCACGATCGGCGGCGGCATCAACCGCCCGCCGCTGGAGCGCGCGATGTCGAGCGATCTGCTCGCGCTCGCCGCGCGCCTGGCCGACGGCCTGGGTCTCGGCTCCGTGACGGCCGTCGAGGTGGGCGGCGGCAGCGACGGCAACTTCACCGCCGCACTGGGCATCCCGACGCTCGACGGACTCGGCGCGGTCGGCGGAGGCGCGCATGCCGACGACGAGCACGTCGTGGTGGCCGAGCTGCTGCCGCGCACCCGGCTCCTGGCCGCCTTGGTCGCGGAGCTCATCGGATCGGAGGGGTCATGGCTCGGCTGATGCACGACGACACCGTCGCCACGCGTGCGCTGCTCGACGCCGAGCGCGCCGCCCTGCACGCCGGCGTCGAGGTGCGGGAACTGACGGGCGTGGCCGAGCAGGCGGACGCTATCGCGTTGCTGTCGCGCATCTGGCAGCGCACCGCCGACAACCCGGCGGTGCCGCCGGAGCTGTTGCGGGCGTTGAGCAAGGCCGGCAGCTACGTGGGTGGCGCGTTCGCGGAGGGGATGCTCGTGGGCGTCGCGATCGCGTTCCACGCCGACCCCGAGCGTCATGCGCTGCACAGCCACATCACGGGCATCTCGCCCGAGTCGATCGGGCGCTCGGTCGGCTTCGCCCTGAAGCAGCACCAGCGGGCGTGGGCGCTCGGGCGCGGCATCGACGTGATCGAGTGGACCTTCGACCCGCTCGTCGCCCGCAACGCGTACTTCAACATCGTGAAGCTCGGGGCGCGACCGCAGGAGTACCTGGCCAACTTCTACGGCGCCATGACCGACGGGGTCAACGGCGACGACGAGACCGATCGGCTGCTGGTGAGCTGGTCGCTGCGCGACGGGGGCGTGGTCGACCGCGCGGCCGGGGTCGCGCCCGCGCCGCTGGGGGCACGCGCCGGTGACGAACGGGTCGCCGTGCCGTCGGACATCACCCGCATCCGCCGCGACGACCCCGCCGAGGCGCGACGCTGGCGCCGCGACGTACGCGAGAAGCTCACCGCCCTGCTCGACGCCGGATTCACCGTCGTCGGGTTCGACCGCGCCGAGGGCTACCTCGTGCGCCCGCACGAGGAGAGTGCATGAAGCTCGAGGGAATCGAACTGCGCCGGGTGGCGATGCCGCTGGTGTCGCCGTTCCGCACGTCGTTCGGCACGCAGACCGCGAAGGACATCCTGCTGGTGCGCGCCGTCACCGACGAGGCCGAGGGGTGGGGGGAGTGCGTCACCCTGCCGGACCCGGTGTACTCGGCCGAGTACACCGAAGGCGCAGTCGACATGCTGCGTCGCAACATCCTGCCCGCGCTCGCCGAGGTCGACCTCGCCGGCGCCCACATGGTCGGCGAGCTGCTGGCGCCGTTCAAGGGGCACCGCATGGCGAAGGCCGCGGTCGAGATGGCGGTGCTCGACGCCGAGCTGCGCGCCGAAGGGCGTTCGTTCGCCCGTGAGCTCGGAGCCGTGCGCACGCAGGTGCCGTGCGGTGTGTCGGTCGGCATCATGGACGAGATCCCGCGGCTGCTCGACGCCGTCGACGGCTACCTCGCCGAAGGCTACGTGCGCATCAAGCTGAAGATCGAACCGGGGTGGGACATCGATGTCGTGCGGGCCGTGCGCGAGCGGTTCGGCGATGACGTGGGGCTGCAGGTCGACGCGAACACCGCGTACACGTTGCGCGACGCCCGCCATCTCGCGCAGCTCGACGCCTTCGACCTGCTGCTCATCGAGCAGCCGCTGGAAGAGGAGGACATCCTCGGGCACGCGGAGCTGGCACGGATGCTGCGCACGCCGATCTGCCTCGACGAATCCATCACCTCGGCCCAGACCGCGGCTCAGGCGCTGACGCTCGGGGCCACCAGCGTCATCAACATCAAGCCGGGCCGCGTGGGCGGCTACCTCGAGGCGCGGCGGATCCACGACCTCGCGGCGGCCCACGGCGTGCCCGTGTGGTGCGGGGGCATGGTCGAGTCGGGCCTCGGCCGCGCCGCGAACATCGCGCTCGCCGCTCTGCCGGGCTTCGTGCTGCCGGGGGACGTGTCGGCGAGCGACCGGTTCTACCGCACCGACCTCACCGAGCCGTGGGTCATGCGCGACGGCCACCTCGACGTGCCGCAGGGGCCGGGGCTGGGCGTGGCGCCGGTGCCCGAGATCCTCGACGAGCTCACCACGTGGACCGAGTGGATCCCGATGGGACATTAGGCTCGCCCCTATGAGCGGGCTGGCGCGATCGAGCTGGGGGAGGGTCTTCGACGATCTCGGGGTGACGCTGCTCGAGGTCGTGCACGGACGCATCGACGTCGACCGGCACATCGGCGGCGTCGTGATCCACGATCCGATCGACCCGCCCGTCTATCCGGCCGACGCCGTGGTGCTCGCGATCGCCGTGCACGATGCCGATGCGCTCGTCGGCCTCATCGAGACGGCGGGGTCGGCGGGCGCGGTCGCGGTGATCGCCCGCACCGCCGGCGGGCTGCCGGCATCCGTTCGTGAGGCGGCCGACCGGGCCGGCGTCGCCGTGCTGTCGCTCGCCCGAGGTGCCACGTGGACGCAGCTCGCGGCCCTGCTGCGCTCGCTCCTCGCCGAGGACGACGTCGGCCGCACACCCGCGGAGTCGCTCGGCGGCGTTCCGTCGGGCGATCTGTTCGCCGTCGCGAACGCCATCGCCGCGATGCTCGACGCCCCGGTCACGATCGAGGACCGCTCGTCGCGCGTGCTCGCGTTCTCGGGCGGGCAGGAGCGCGCCGACCCCTCGCGCGTCGAGACGATCATCGGCCGTCAGGTGCCCGATCGGTACGCGAGGGTGCTCACCGAGATGGGCGTGTTCCGCGACCTGTACCGCGACGATGCGCCGGTGGTCGTCGACCCCGTGAAACTCGGCGAGGGCGTCTCGACGCAGCGCGTCGCGATCGCGGTGCGCGCGGGCGACGAGGTGCTCGGATCGATCTGGGCCGCGATGGACGGCCCCCTCACACGCGAACGCGAGGTCACGCTGCGCGAGGCGACGAAGCTCGTCGCGCTGCACCTGCTGCGCATCCGCGCGGGCGCCGACGCGCAACGGCGCCTGCGGGCCGAGCTGGTCAGCCGTGCCGTCGACGGCGGCCCGGAGGCGCCGGACGCGCTGGGTCGCCTCGGGCTGACGGCGCGCCGGGTCGCCGTCGCGGCCGCCGCGATCGCGACGCGAGGCGACGATGCGGCGGGGCACGAGGCGATCGCCGAACGCGAGCGGCTCGCCGATGCCTTCGCCCTGCACCTCTCGGCCGTGCAGCCGGGCGCCGCCGTCGCGCTCGTGGGCGACACCGTCTACGGCATCCTGCCCGTCGACGACGCGCTCGCCGAGGAACGCGCGCTGCGCTTGGCCGAGGACTTCCTCCGCCGGGTGGGCGACCGCATTCCCGCCGTGATCGGCATCGGCCGGCCGGCGTCGACCGCGGCCGAGATCGCCCGTTCGCGAGCCCAGGCGCATCGGGCCCTGCGGGTGCTCGCCGAGCGTCCGGGCGGGCGCCGCGTGGCCCCGATCGCCGAGGTGCAGACGGCGTCGCTGCTGCTCGACCTCGAAGACCTGCGCCGCGCGCGCGGCGACGAGGTGCCAGATCCGCTCGCCCGGCTCGTGGCGTACGACGCCGAGCACGGCGCGCATCTGGTCGACACCCTGCGCGCGTGGCTCGATCACCTGGGCGACATCGCCGCGGCGGCCGCGTCGGCGTTCGTGCATCCGAACACGTTCCGCTACCGGCTGCGTCGCGTCGCGGAGGTCAGCGGGCTCGACCTCGACGACCCGGATGCCCGGTTCGCGGCCATGCTCGAGATCCGCACGCTCCTGTCCTGAGCGGCGCCGCGTCGCGCATCGACGACGAGGCCCCGCCTCCGCCGGAGCGGGAGGCGGGGCCTCGTGGATCGTCGCGCGTCAGACGAGTTCGTCGATTCCCGCCTCCGACGTCTCGCCCTCGGTGCGGCGGCGCAGACGCATCGCGGCGAGGCCGCCGCCGGCGAGCAGCAGCAGGATGCCGACCGTGACGACCCACGGGGCGATGCCCCCGCCGGTCACGCCGAGCTCGTCGTCGGAGGCCGCGCCATCGTCACCCGCGCCGTCGGCAGCGCCACCGGCACCGCTCCCGCCGCCGCTCGCGCCGTCACCGCTGCCATCGGAGCCACTGCCGTCACCGGAGCCGCCGTCGCCGCCACCCGGAAGGGTCGCGTCATCCGTGGCGAACGACACCGTCTCGCTGACACCGTTGATCGAGAGGGTCACGCTGCCCGCGCCCTCCGCGAGCGACGTGAGCACGTGCGAGGTGGGGTCGAGCGCCGCGATGCTGCCGGCCGGAGCATCCGTCGCCGCCCCGATGTACACGCCCGACGACGCCGTCCAGCGGTAGCTCATCGGCCACGCGACCGGCACCTCGTCCTGCCCGGGCTGGGCGATCGAGGGGGCGAGCGAGGTGCGCGTGCCCGCCTCGAGCGTCGCGGGGATCTCGTCGAAGCGGATCGCGTCGACACGCGTCTGCACCTCGGCCTGCAGCCAGGGTGCGGTGGCACCCGCCCACACCCCGGCGGCCGGGTCGATGCCGAGCATCGTCCAGCCCGTGAACTGCCCGAACGGGGCGCCGGCGGGCGCCTTCCCGGAGTTGCCGTTGATCAGGTAGGGGATGCCGTCCTCCCGCGTCGCGTGGAAGACGCCCACGTGCGATCCGACGAAGGCGGCCGACTTGCCGCTCGACTCCCGGAAGCGCTCCAGCCAGTCGCGCAGGAGCGCCGCGTCGGACCGGTTGGCGAGCTGGCTCGACTTCGTGGCGAGCGGGTCGTCGAGCGGGTGGTGCTGCAGCAGCACCACACCGGTGACGGCGGGGTCGGCCGCGGCGTCCGCCAGCGCATCGCGGAACATCTCGATCTGGTCGAACTTCGCCGACAGCGAGCCGGTCGACGAGTCGAGCATGATGAGGCGCGTGCCCTGCTGGTCGACGACGCGGTAGTTGTCGCCGAAGGCCTGCTGGAAGTTGGCGATGTCGCCGCCCATGATCTCGTGATTGCCCGGCACGTAATACCAGGGGAAGTCGGTGCCGGCCAGTTCCTCGTCGAGGATGCTCCGGGCCAGCGCGAAGTCGGCCGGAGACGCCTCGTCGACGAAGTCGCCGTTGATGACGAGCACATCGGGGTCGGCCGCGACGATCTCGCGCAGGGCTCGACGCGCCCCCGCGACGAGATCGCTGTCGGGGTTGCGTGCCACGAACTGGGCGTCGCTCATGACCGCCACCCGCAGGGGGGACGCGTCGGTCGCGCCGTCGGCGGCGATGATCGGATCGGGCACGATGGCCGTCGGCGGCATCTCGACGTCCGGCGCGACGGCGACCGCGAGCGAGCTGATCGTGATGCCGCCCGTGTACTGCGCTCCGGCCTTCGTCTCCATGAGGCGGAACCGCTGGAACGTGAGCGGGTACTGCACCCCGGCCGGCACCGTGAACTCGGCCTGGCGCCATCCGGTCCAGGTGACCTCCGGACCGTCGAGGTTCGACGTGGTGCCGTTGGCCTGGCGGAACTGCAGGCGCGGCCACGCGCCCTTGCCGTCGCCCTCGATCCACATCGTCAGCTTCTGCGGCTGACCGGGCAGCACGACCCCGCCGTTCGGCGCCACGGCGTACTGGCCGCGGGTGGCGGTCGACTGCGTGAAGTCGTAGCGCAGCGCGAGGCCGTTGTCGCCCTCGTGACCCGGTGCGGGCGAGACCGAACCCCCGGGAGCGCGGTCGTTGGCGGAAGTCCACTGCGCGGCATCCGCCAGGTCGGCGAACAGGATCTCGTCGAGCCCGACCGTGGCCGGCACCGTGACCGCCTGGCCCGCGACCGTGAAGGTCAGCGAGGCGCTGCCGAGGTCGCCGACCGCTCGCACCTCGAAGGTGCCGTCGGCGTGCGGGGTGAACGACAGCAGGGACTCGTCGGCGCCGCCGATCTCGACATCGGCGGGATCGATGGGCGCCTGGAAGCCGTTCGCGTCGTGACCGGTGATGGTCAGCACGCGGGCGTCGTCGCGGCCGGCGAGAGCGAGCAGGCCGGTCGACGCCGTCACGCGTGTGAGCGGGCCGAGCACCTGCAGTGCCCGCTCGCCGGTGGCCGACTCGTGCGCCGCCGTGATCGTGGCGGCGCCCGGCGTGACGCCGGTGACGGTGGCGGATGCCCCGTCCGCCGTGACGGTGGCACCGCCGGTCGCCGACCACTGGGGGGCGACGGCATCCGCCGCCGAACCGTTCTCGGTCACCCCGACGGCTTCGATGCGGCGGTGCAGGCCCGGGAACACCCGCGCCGCGTCGTCGACCTCGATGCCGGTGCGCAGGTCGAAGCTCGCCGGGACGCTCGAACCCGGGGTGCGCAGGAAGACGCCGAGGCCGTTCGCATCGCTGCGCTCGTAGCCGTCGGACGGTGCGTTCAGCACGCGGGCACCGGCGTCGCCGGGCTGACGGGCGTTCATCTGCGACGAGCCGCCGCCGTCGAGGTTCAGCGCGTCCCACGCGCCGAGATCGAGCATTAGCTGCCCGAGCTCGGGCACCGTGAGCCCGGGCACGGTGCTCTGGCGTCCGTCGGCGACCACGAAGTACGCCGTGGTGCCGTCGGCCGAGAAGCCGACGCCGGTGCGCGGGTGGCGCAGGCGCGACAGGTCGGACACGGCCTCGCCGAGCTCGCCGTCCTCGAGCATGAGCGGCTCGGACGACGCGTGGCCACCGACGGCGGCGGCGAGGTCGACGGCCTCGGGGTTCAGGGTGTACGACACCTCGACCGGGTCGCCGGCCTGCAACGCCGAGAGGGCGTCGGCGGCGGCGCCGGGGGCGGCCACCACGGCCTGCACTCCGTCAGCCAGCAGTTCCGCTCCGGGTGCCTGCGCGGTGCGGAGGACCGTGCCATCCGCACCGATGAGCACCTCGACACCGGTCTGTCCGGCCGGGATGCTGCGGCCGCGGTTGCCGGTTCCCCAGTGCGCGTTGTACACGACGACGCTGTCGGCCTCGCCGGTCACGCGGTTGATGCCCGCGAGGCGCAGCGCGCCGGACGGCAGGGTGACTGTTCCCTCGAGGAAGACCTCGACGATGCCGCCGAGGCCCGAGTCGGTGAACCCGGCCACGTTGTTGCGCGAGACCTCGGGCGACTTGAGCAGCCCGTCGTCGCGGCTGATCGCGGTGCCGAGGGGAGCCGAGGAGTTGTTGATGTCGAAGAAGTCGCCGTTCACGCCGGCGATGGCGCCGGAGCCGTCGACGAACTCGCTGACGGTTCCCGGGTCGGTCAGCGCGTCGTTGCCGATGTAGTCGACCTCGAGGTTCGAGTCGGCGAGCTGCACGCGCAGCACGTGCAGCAGTTGCCGCCCGTCGGGTCCGAGTCGCTCGAACTCGACCTGATCGAGGCCCGGAGCAAGGCGGGTGTGCTCGACGTCGTCGACGACGTAGGCGCCCCGGCCGTCGAGCACCATGCCGTCGATCGCGGTGGGGTCGTCGAAGGCCTGGGCGGTGACGGGCTGAGAGAGGGTGCCGACGAGGGCGAGCGAGCAGGCGGCCGCGAGGATCGCGGTCAGGCGGGGGGCGCGCGTGCGCGCGGGAGCATGTCGAGTGGGCATGGTCTTCCTGAGACGAGGTCGGGGGACGTCCTCAGCGTGGGCAGGGGGAGTGAACACGCGGCGCCTGCGCGGTGAATCGTCGATGACCAGTTGTACAAAATATCTGCCGCTTGGGGTACGACTGTAGCTTTGTTTCAAGCGGGAGGGAATGACGGAACCGGCAACCCTCGTGAAACTTATTTCGCCTGTTGTCCGAATATCTAGTTAGACTAGTAACCCAACTCGCCGCCGATCGCCCCGATCCGAGCGATTCGACGGCCCACCGCGTGAAGGAGCCTGCACATGTCTCAGCAGAACCAGATCAGCCCGGAGGCCGACGAGACCATCGAGCCGCGCGCCGAATTCGGGCAGTGGCTCCAGGTCATCAACCACGGCGACTGACCGTGAGCACTGCCGAGGCGGACTCCGGGATCTGGACGGCCGTCGACGACAGTCGTGCGCTCGACGTCGTCAAGGCCGTCGAGCGCGTGCGCCTCGCGGAGGACCAGCTCGCCCGTCGCCGTCAGACGGCCTGCGGGCCGAGCCCGCTGCTGCGCGAGATCACCCGACTCATCGCCGAAGCCGATGACCGCCACGAGGCACTCACGCCCGGCGACCTCGCGAAAGAGCTCAAGGTCACGACCGCGGCGATCACGCAGGCGATCGACAAGCTCGAGACCGCCCGCATCATCACGACCCAGCGCAACCCGTCCGACAGTCGATCGAAGTTCCTCGTGCCCTTGCGGCGCATCGATCCGGCCGAGGGTCTGGATGCCACGGCGCTGGCGATGCTCGAGTACGCCGCGAACCTCCCCGCGGCCGAGGCCGAGGCTGTGCGGGCGTTCCTCGAGCAGCTCGCCGATCACCTCACCCGCGAGTGCCGCGGCTGAGCGGTCTCGGCTAAGCGGTCTCGGCTGAGCCGTTCCGCGATCCGGCTGCTCAGCGCGATGTCGGCGGCAGCTTGTCGACCCCGTGCCGGTTCGGCGAGATTCGCGGCCTTTCGTGCAGCCGTCTGCCGAGCGGCGAGGTTACACCTGCGGACGGGTGTTATCGTTTAAGAGAACGGGAGGTGGCTCATGGGCATTGCGAACTCCCTGCGCCGAGCCCGTCGGCGATCCGGTGCGAGCCTCCGCAGCATCGCGTCGAGGGCCGGAGTCGGCGCGGGTAACCTGAGCGCGATCGAGAACGGTCGTCGGGATCCCACGACCTCGACGGTCGACAAGCTCGCCTCGGCGATCGGCGTCGAATGGGTGCCGATTCTCACCGAGGGGCGCTCCTCGGCCGTTCGTGCCGCGGAAGAGATCGCGGGATGGGAAGCGCAGGGGCTGCCCGACCGGGCCTACCGCCGCTTCATCCAGCTGGCCGACGATCTGGCCACGGCCGACGCGGTGACGAGAGTTCTCCTCGCCGTCGAAGAGCCGGACGATTCCCACCCTCGTTGGGTGGATGCGATCGCGGCGCTCCTCGAGGTGCGCTTGCGCGAAGCATCCGCTCCCCTCCCGGCGTGGGTGACCGAGCGGCGGGGGCACCCCGATGTCGTGTGGGAGCCACAGCGCTCCGTGTACCCGCTCCCCGTCTCCGCCGACCTCGCAGACGTCGCCCCCGAGTTCCTGCGACGGGGCATCGCCATCGAGCGCGGCGAACTGGCCAGCGCCTGACTTCGCGCTCTGAGCACACGGAGGATCATGTCGCGCGCACTCACCCGGGATGACATCATCGACGGCCTTCGAGACCTGATCGGTCGGATGAGGCGCGCAGGCGGGACGGCGACGATCCAGATCGTGGGTGGAGCGGCTATGGCGCTTTCCATCGACGCGAACCGCGCAGCCACCGTCGACATCGACGGCCCCATCGCTCCGTTCGACGAGGTGAGGGCAGCCGCCGAGATCATCGCGTCCGAGCGCGGCTGGCCGCCCACGTGGATCAACGACAGTGCCGCCATGTTCCTCCCCGATGGCATCGGTCGCGGCGCGGAGTGGGAGACGCTCCACGACAGCGACGGTGTCGTGATACAGACGGCCTCGCCCGAGATGCTCCTCGCCATGAAACTTCGTGCGGCGGAGCGGCGAGGTATCCGCGACCTCGGTGACGTCGCGGTTCTCTTGTCGGTGTGCGGCATCAGAACTCCCGATGCCGCAGAAGAACTTCTGAACGAGTTCTTCCCGGGGGAAGACCTCTCCCCGAAGACCTACGAACGCGTCGGCAGCATTCTCTCGGCACCTCTTCCGAGCCCGCAGCGGCCGCTCCGCCCAGACTTCGGCTGACCCGCCGCTCAGCCGAGCCCGGCGAGGTCGTCTATGAGGGCGAGGCGTTCGAGCAGGAGGTCGCCGGCACCGGAGACGGCGGCGACGGCCCACGTGGTCACGAACACCAGCACCAGCACGAAGAAGACGACACCCGGGATGCTGCGACGCCGGGTCAGGGTGACGACGAGGGCCGCCACGGCGCCCAGCACGGCCACGGTCATGCCGGCGACGGTGGCGAACGCCATCCGCAGGGCCGATTCCTCGGTGAGCGGGCCGTAGCCGTTGAGGGCGGCGGCGAGCGCCACGGGCACGACGACGACCGATGCCAGCAGGATGAGGCGCCGCCGCAGATACCAGGGCTCCGCCGTCCGGGAGGGCGCGGGGGCATCGATGACAGCGGCATCCATCCCGCCACCCTAGTGGGGGCGACCGGGGCTGTCGACGCCCGATGGGTCGGACCGAGCGCGACGTAGGGTCGGGGGATGAGCGACGCGACGGCACGGGCATCCGCATCCCTCGCGGCCGGCCGGCCGCTGCTCGTCTTCGACGGGGACTGCGGTTTCTGCACGACCTCGGTGGAGTGGCTGCAAAAACGGCTGCGCCGGTTCCCGCCCGCCGAGCCGTGGCAGTGGCTCGACCTCGACGAGACGGGTCTCAGCCGCGACGACGTGACGCACTACGCGTGGCTGCTCGCCGGCGGGCGGCGGTGGCGGGGGCACGCCGCCTTCGCCGGGCTGCTGCAGATGCAGGACCGGTGGGTGCTGCGCTTCGCCGGACGGATGCTCGTCACGCCGCCGTTCTCGTGGGCGGCCGCCGTCGGGTACCGGTTGATCGCTCGCTTCCGCCATCGCCTTCCCGGCGGCACACCCGCCTGTGCGATGCCCCGCTGACGCGCTGATCCGCTCGCCGAGCCGCGCTCAGCGGATGCGGGCGACCTGCAGAACGATCTCCGCGCTGTCGGGCGTCTGCGCGATCAGCGCGTCGGCGACACGACGGGCGGTCTCGACCGAGCTGTCCTCCGCCGATGTGGAGATGCGCGTCGACACCGTGACCGCGCCCTCGGCATCCGTGCTGATCAGGAGGTCGGCGACCGGACCGTCGTCGGCCGTCGCGGTGGCCGCGGCGAGCACCTGGGGGATCTGGGCGAGGGTGGGTCTCGGTGCGAACACGCTCGTCACGCCGGGCACGGTGCGCACGCGGGCCGCCAGGGCGGCGGGGTCCTGGGGTGCGGGTGCGCTCATGGTGTGTCCTTGGAGTCGGTGAAGATGTCTTCGACGGTGATGTCGACGGCCGTGACTGCGAGCTCGGTGTGCGCGGCGAGCACGGCGTAGGCCGTGGCTCGCAGCTCTTCGGTGAGCTGCTGGATGCTCGTGCCGAAGCGCACCGAGGCGGTGAGGTTGATCTGCACCGGGGCGCCCGGCGTCTCGGCGTCGCCGACGATCTCGGTGCGGCTGACGAACACGCCGTCGATGGCGTCTCCGCTGTCGCGCAGCAGCGCGCGCACCGCGCCCTCGGTCACGGTGATGCGCACCCGCGGGTCCGGGTGGCTGATCGGGAAGCTGCGACCGGCGCGCAGCTCTTCGTGGATGGTCGTGAAGATGCGCTCGAACCACGACTCCGGCGGTGGGGCGAGGTGCGCAGCGTCGTCGTCGATCAGGTCGCGCGACAGCCGCCCGACGCGCTCCAGCGCTTCGAGCGCGTTGAGGCATTCGGGGCACGTCTCGATGTGCGGGTCTGCGGGCACGCGCCCGGCATCGAGGTAGTCGGCCAGCTCCTCGATCGTACGGCCGCAGTCGAGGGCGGTCGCGAGGTCGTCGTGATCGCTCATCGCCACCCTCCCATCTGCACCGTGATGCTCGTGCGGGCGCGGGAGAGGAGGCCCCGGACCGTACTGGGTGACGTTTCCATTTCCTCTGCAATCTCGGCGTAGCTGAGTTCTGCGACCTGACGCAGCAGCCAGCACCGTCGCTGATCCTCGGGAAGCGTCTCGAGCGCTCGCGAGAGCGCGGTGAGCTGTGCGTTTCGGATGGCCGCCTGCTCGGGCTGATCGACTCCGGTGTACGGGCGATCGTACCCCGTGAGCGACTGGTCGACGGGGCGCCGTCGGAGGAGGGCGAAGGCCTCGCGGCTCGCGATCTGCATGAGCCACGACTTCACGGCGGCGGCGTCCCGAAGGGTATCGAGCTGACGCCAGGCGTTCAGCAGCGCGTTCTGCACCACGTCGTCCGCCTCGCTCAGCGATCCCACCACGCGCGAGACGTAGGCGCGCATCGATCCGCTGTGGCGACGCACGATCTCACGGAACGCACCGGAGTCCCCATCCTGCGCCCGGCTCACGAGCGCGGCGTCGGAGAGAGGGGAGTAGTCCACCCGCGGACGGCCGTCTGCGCGGTCCATCTCCCACCCCCTCGGAATTCGTCGGAACTTTTCTGTGACGAATCAGACGCCCCACGCGTCTTACTTGTGAGCGAACCTACCGCTCCCGGAAGGGGCCACCGAGGCCTTGAATCCGGTCACCGAGTGAGATAGAGGACATCATGGCTGCACAGGACCAGAAGACCGTCGTCGACGAGAAGACCCCGGCCGTCGTGCCCACCCCCGGCACCCCGGCGTCGCGCGTCGACCGCTCCACCGCTTTCTCGACCGCACGCGTTCCGGCCGACGCCGACGCGGCGGGCAAGACCACGATCGCCGACGGCGTCGTCGCCAAGGTCGCGGGCATCGCGGCCCGTGAGGTCGCCGGCGTCTACGCGCTCGGTGGAGGCGGAGCCCGCGCTTTCGGCGCGATCCGCGACGTCATGAACGCCACCGACCTCGCGCAGGGCGTCAAGGTCGAGGTCGGCGAGACCCAGGCCGCGGCCGACATCACGATCGTCGTCGAGTACCCCGCACCCATCCAGGACGTGGCGAGCAACGTGCGCGCGGCCGTGGCCGGCGCGATCAGCCGCCTGGTCGGCCTCGAGGTCGTCGAGGTCAACGTCGAGGTCAACGACGTGCACGTGCCCGGCGACGACCACGACGACAACGAGGAGTCGCGAGTCGCATGAGTGCCACCGCCACCGGCGCCGTCGTCGGCGCCCTCCTCGCCCTCGCGGCGCTGATGTTCGGGTTCTGGGGATTCCTCCTCGCAGCTCTGTTCGCCGGCGTCGGGGCTCTGATCGGCCGGATCATGTCCGGCAAGCTCGACGTCCGCGGCCTCGCCGACGTCGTCAGCGGGCGGCGCACCTCCCGATGACCGCCGTCGACCAGAACCTCGCCAGCGGTGGCGTCCCCGTGCGGGGCGTCACCGGGGCGGAGGCCGTCCATGGCCGCACCGACGTTCGTGAACGCGTCTACCGCACGGTCACCGAGCAGGCGTCGGCGACCCTGATCGGCGTGCCGCGCGGCGACGTGAAGGTCGACGTTCGAGAGCGGGTCGGCGGCGTCGCCGTCCGCGTCTCCGCCCCCCTTCCCGTCCCCCCGCTCGACGACACCGCGGCGATCGCCGCCGCCGTGCCCGTGCTCGAGCAGGGTCGCCGCCTGCAGGAGCGGCTGCGTGACGACCTCGCCCGGCTGTTCGGCAGGGATGTCGTCCGCGTCGACCTCGTCGTCACCGGCGCCCGCGTCCCCGAAAGGAGAAGAGTCCGATGAGCAGTCCCGCCCTCCGCCGTGTCGTGCGGCGCGAGACCCACTCGCCGCGGACCACGGCGATGTTCGTCGCCGTCATCCTGCTGATCGCGGCGCTCGTCTTCGTCGGCATCGAACTCGTGCTGAGCCTGGCCGCGCAACCGGCGCTGCTCGTCGCGCCGTCGGCCGCCGCGGGCTGGCTGGTCGGTCTGCCGACGCAGCCCGTCGGGCTGATCGTCGCGGGCAGCGCGGTGCTCGCGGTGCTGGGCCTGATCTTCGTCTGGCTGGCGATCACGCCGGGCCGGCTCTCGAAGCGCGTGCTCGACGCGGGCGACCGTGCGGTCGTCGTCGACAACGGCGTGATCGCCAGCGCCCTCGCGCAGCACGTGTCCGACGAGACCGGCATCGCCCGCGACCGCGTGGTCGTCGGCGTCGGCCACCGCAGCGTCGATGTGACGGTGCGCCCCGGTGCGGGCATCCCTCTCGACGAGGCGGATGTGCGCCGCCTGACCGATGCCGCGATCGACCGCTACCGCCTGATCGGCGCCACCCGCACCCGCGTGCGCGTCGAGCGCCCCGCTCCGGAGGAGGACGACCTGTGAACCGTACGAATCGCGCGCTGAACCGCGCTCTGCTGCTCGTGATCGGGCTGATCCTGCTCGGCATGGGGGCCGCCGGGATCGCGATCATGAGCTGGCGCCCCGCAGCGGACATCTGGGAGTCCGCCGGCACGGGCGCCCGGTCATGGCTGGACCAGGCCAACGCGGCCACCGCCATCGCCGGCGGCACGGTGACGGGTGTGGGGCTCGTCGCCGTTGCCGCGATCGTCGTCGTGATCGTGCTGCTGGTGCTGGCCCTGACGAGCGTGATCAACCGCCGGTCGAAGACCGTGTTCCGTTCGTCGGGCGCGCAGAACGAGGCCGGCCGCATCACCGTCGACGAGGCGTTCGTGTCGGATGCGATCAAGAACTCGCTCGCCGGTCGCGACGAGGTGCTCTCGACCCACGTCACCGCCGACGACGTCAAGAGGCAGCCGGTGCTGCACGTGTCGGTCACCCCGCGGCAGAACACCGATCCCCGCGCGCTCGTGGATCACGTCGACATGCTGCTCGAGAACCTGGCGACGCTGACCGGCCGCGATACCGCCGCCTACGTCTCGGTGCACTCGGGGCTGCGCGCCCGGCTGGCCCGCGACACCCGGCGGCTCTCATGACCGCGCCCGGGCACCCGGGCCGCGCTTCGAACTTTTCGCCGTCCGGCGAAGGGGCGGCGGGAGACCTCCCGCCGGTGCATCCCTCACGAAAGGAGAGCCCTCATGGGACTCGATGACAAGATCAAGAACGCCGCCGAGGACATCGCCGGCAAGGCGAAGGAGGCCGTCGGCAAGGTGACCGGCAACGAGCGCCTCGAGGCCGAGGGCCAGGCCGACCAGGCCAAGTCCGACGTGAAGAAGGCCGGTGAGAACGTGAAGGACGCGTTCAAGAACTGATCGTGGAGAGAGGGGCGGATGCCGGGCATCCGCCCCTCTCGCATGCCCGCCCGAGGGCCGCTCGCGGCCGGGAATGCGCGAGCGGGCGGGGGAGGGTCAGCGGGGGCGGGCGGTGGAGCCGCGCACGATCAGCTCGTGCGCGGTCGTGATGGTGCGGGGTTCGTCGCTCGCGGGTCGCAGGATCAGCGAGACGGCGTGCTGTCCCATCTCGAACATGGGGATGCGTGCGGTCGTGAGGGCCGGAGCGACGTCGGCGGCGACGGCGATGTCGTCGAAGCCCACGACCGACATGTCGTCCGGCACGCGGATGCCGTGCTGGCGCAGCTCGCTGAGGATGCCGATGGCCATGGCGTCGTTGAGGCCCACGATCGCGGTCACCTCCTGGTCGAGCAGCTCGCGCACACCGGCGATGCCGCCCTCGCGGGTGAACGCCTTCGACACGACGACCAGCTCGACGCCGTCGGCCTCGGTAGCCTCGCGCAGCCCCGCGATGCGGTCGGAGACGGTGTTGAGTTCGAGCGGACCGGCGACCACGCCGATGCGGCGGTGGCCGAGGTCGGCGAGATGGCGGCCGACGGATGCTCCGGCACGGCGGTTGTCCGGCAGCACGGCGTCGATCGGCAGGTGGTGGCGCCCGATCACCGCGGCGCGCCCGCCCGCGAGCGTGAAGTCGGCGAGCGCCTGCGTCATGCGCTCCTCGTGGTGCGGGTCGCGGTAGCCCGAACCGGCGATGATGATCGAGCCGACCCGTTGGCGCAGCAGCGCCTGCACCTGCGCCAGCTCGCTCTCGGGCGTGCGGTCGGCCTGCGCGATCTGCACCGAGCGGTTCTCGGCGGTGGCGCTGCGGATCACCCCGCTGGCGATCTCGGAGAAGTAGGGGTCTCCGATCTCGTGCACGAGCAGGCCGATGGTGGGGACGAGTCCTCCGGCGAGACCGCGGGCGTGCAGGTTGGGCTCGTAGCCGAGCTTCTGGGCGACCTGCCGCACGTGCGCCGCGACCTCGGGGGAGATGCCGGAGCCACCTGACATCGCGCGCGAGGCGCTCGCCAGTGAGACGCCCGCGGCTTCGGCGACATCGATGAGTCGTGGCGTGCCTGTACGCTTCACGAAAACCTCCCCTGTGAGCAAAATCGACGCTGATCGCGCTGTGGGTTGCTCTCGTTCTGACCTCCTACTATAGTGGCGGAAGCGCTTACGAAAGCGCTTTCGCTACGATGACGTAGGAGACCCGCAATGACTGCACCCCGACACCGTCGACGGACGGCCGCAGCGATCGCATCGCTCGGCATCGCCGCTCTCACGGTCTCCGCCTGCTCCGGCGGCGGAGACTCCGGGGAAGGGGGTGGATCGGACGACCCCATCGTCATCGGCATCTCGCTGCCGCTCACCGGCGACTTCTCGGAGCCGGGCAAGGGCGTCGAGCGCGGCTACGAGGCCTGGCGCGACATCGTCAACGAGAACGGCGGTCTGCTCGGCCGCCCGGTCGAGCTGAAGATCCTCGACGACCAGTCCAACGCCGACCGCGTGGTCTCCGACTACGAGTCGCTCATCGCGCAGGACGGGGTCGACCTCGTCTTCGGTCCGTTCTCCACCCGCCTCGTCGTGCCGTCGGCCCGCGTCGCCCAGGAGTACGGCATGCTCTTCGTCGAGCCGGCGGGTGCCGCGGCCGAGGTCTTCGAGCAGGGCTTCGACAACCTCTTCTACGCCGCCCCCGCGATCGCGAACGACCACTACAACAACCTGGCCGATTACCTGCTCGCGCTACCCGACGACCAGCGCCCCGAGACGGCCGCGGTCGCCTCCATGGACGACCCGTTCGCGCAGGGCACCGCCTACGGCCTCCGCGACAAGCTGGAGGACGCGGGCGTCGAGATCCTCGTCGACGAGGTCTACCCGCCCAACACGACGGACTTCTCGACGATCGCGGCGAAGATCGCGCAGTCGGATGCCGACATCGTGATCGGCGGCACCCAGTACCAGGATGCGGTGAACCTGATCATCGCGCTGCAGCAGCTCAACTACCAGCCCGAGCTCGCCGCGTTCTCGACGGCCCCGACCAACCCCGAGTTCGCCTCGGCGATCGGCGGGGCGACCGAGGGCATCCTCGCCCCCACCGGGTACTCGCCCGACTCGCAGTTCGAGAGCAACATCGAATTCGTCGAGAAGTACACCGAGATGCACGGCAACCCGCCGGCCGAGGACGAGGCGAACGCCTACACGACCGGTCAGGTCGTCGCCGCGGCCGTCGAGGCGGTCGGCTGCGCCGAGCAGGGCGAGTGCCAGCAGGAGCTCATCGACTGGCTCCGCGACAACACCGTCGACACCGTGGTCGGCCCCCTCAGCTGGGACGAGACGGGCAAGCCCACCGGCGCCCACCTCATCCAGCAGTGGGTCGGCGGCGAGATCCGCATCGTCCTCCCCGAGGACGTCAAGGAAGCCGACTTCCTCTACCCGAAGCCGACCTGGTGATCCGCGCATCGTGAGTGGTTCTCTTCTTCTCCAAAGCCTGATCCTCGGCGTGCTGCTGGGAGGGCTCTACGCCCTCCTGGCCGCAGGCCTCACCCTCTACTTCGGCATCATGCGCGTCGTGATGATCGCGCACTCCGCGTTCCTCATCCTCGCCGCGTACCTGGCCTGGTGGTTCAACAAGGAGACCGGGCTCGACCCGCTCCTGTCGCTCGTCGTCACGGTGCCGCTGTTCTTCCTCACCGGCGTCGTGATGCAGCGGCTCCTCGTGTCGCGGCTCAAGCCCCTCACGCTCACCATGATGTCGGTGCTGCTCACCTTCGCGGTGGCGCTCATCATCGAGGGGGCGCTCGGGTTCTTCTTCTCGGGCACCCAGCGCCGCATCCCGCTGCCGTACGCGAGTGCCAGCCTCGAGATCTTCGGCGCCTCGGTGCCGGTGGTCAAGCTGATCGCCTTCGGCCTCGCGGCCGTCGCGCTCGCCGGACTGTTCGTGCTGCTCAAGTACACGCGGTTCGGGCAGGCGCTGCGCGCCACGATCCAGCACCCGGAGGCGGCGCGCCTGGTCGGCATCAACACCGACCGTGTGGCCGGCTACGGCTTCGGCCTGGGCCTCGCCACCGCCGCGATCGGCGGCACGGCGCTCTCGCTCGACGCCACGATCTACCCGTCGCTGCACTGGCACTGGATCGGACCGCTCATGGCGATCATCGTCGTCGGCGGCCTCGGCAGCATCCCGGGCGCCGCGATCGCGGCTCTCGTCCTCGGAGTCGCGCAGAGCCTGCTGCAGCTCCCCCTGGGACCCACGTGGGCGCAGACGATCTTCTACGTCGCCCTGTTCGCCACGCTGATGTTCCGCCCGCAAGGATTCTTCGGAGGTCGTCTTGCCCAGCGTTTCTAGCCGCGAACCGATCGCGACCGAGACGGTCGTCATCGCTCCGCCCGCTCCTGTCCGCCGCCGATCCACGACGTGGGTCAAGATCGCCGCCCTCGTCGTCGGCGCGGCGCTCATCCTCTCGTTCCCGACGATCGCCCCGAACCCGTACATCCTGTCGGCGGGCGTCGTCATCCTCAACTACGCCGTGCTGTCGACGGGGTGGAACTTCATGGGCGGGTTCACGGGGTACATCTCCCTCGGCCACGCCGCCTACTTCGGACTCGGCGCCTACGGCACCGGGCTGCTCATCAAGTACCTCGAGCTCCCGGGATTCGTCGCCTGGATCCTCGCCGCCCTGCTGGTGGCGATCGTCTCCATCCCGATCGGCATCGCCGCCCTTCGGGTGCGCGGCGCCTCGTTCGTGATCGTCTCGATCGCCTTCGTGCTCATCATGCTCCTGGTCTTCCAGAGCTGGCGCGACGTGACCGGCGGCTCCGAGGGGCTGAACGTGCCGCGCCCGTTCCCCGGCATGCTGCGCCCCGAGCACCATCGCGTGTTCTTCTACCTGTTCGTCGCCCTGCTCGCCGTGGCGCTGCTGGTGTGGTGGATCATCGACCGCTCCAAGTTCGGCACCGCGCTCAAGTCCATCCGCGAGGACGAGGACAAGGCGCAGTCGCTGGGAGTGCCGACCACCCGCTACAAGCTCATCGCCTACATCCTCTCGGCGCTGTTCGTGTCGCTCGGCGGCGGACTGTACGCCCTGTGGTTCGGCGACCTCGACCCGATCTTCCAGTTCTCGATCCTCATCGGCTCGTACATGGTGCTCATGGCGCTGCTCGGCGGGGTGCGCAACCTCTTCGGCCCGTTGCTCGGCGCCGTGGTGGTCGGTGTGGCGCTGGAGTACTTCAAGCTCGAGTTCGGTGACACGCAGTTCCACCTCATCGCCACGGGCATCCTGCTCGGCATCGTCGTGCTCTTCATGCCCGACGGAGTCATCCCCGCTGTGAAGAACCTGGTCACGCGCAAGTCCGACCAGGCGTCGATCCGCGAGGTGACCGCAGAGGAACTGCTCGAGCAGAACAAGGCCCGTACTGCCGAGACCGTGAAGGAGCCCCGCGCATGAATGCCGCGACCGCCACGACCGAGAGCCTCAGCACGGTCGAGATGACGAAGGCCTTCGGTGGGGTCACCGCGGTGAACGCCGCATCGGTGACCTTCCTCGAAGGAAAGGTGAACGGTCTGATCGGTCCGAACGGATCGGGCAAGACGACCTTCTTCAACTGCGTGACGGGCATGATCAAGCCCGACTCCGGCGAGGTCCGCTACCGCGGCGAGACGATCACCCGCAAGTCGCCCGACCGGATCGCCCGCACCGGCATCGGACGCAGCTTCCAGCTGTGCCGGGTGTTCCCGCGGATGACCGTGATGGAGAACATGCTCGTCGCGGTGCGCAGCACGAGCATCCGCCAGCAGCTGCGCTCCGCGCACGACCCGGAGGAGCTGGAGCGGGCCCGCGGGTGGCTGCGACGGGTGGGCATCGACCACCTCGAGCACGCCGAGGCGCGCAACCTCAGCTACGGCCAGCAGAAGCTGCTCGAGCTCGCCGGGGTGCTGATGGGCGAACCCGACACGATCATGCTCGACGAGCCCGCCGGCGGCGTGAACCCCGCGCTCATCGGCCGCATCGCGACCCTCGTGCGCGAGCTCAACGAGGAGGGCAAGACCTTCATCATCGTCGAGCACAACATGGAGATGGTCATGAGCCTGTGCGACCACGTCGTGGTCTTCGACCGCGGGCGTCCGATCGCCGCGGGCACCCCCGAAATCATCCAGCAAGACCCGCGAGTCCTGGAGGCCTACCTTGGAGTCTGAAGCGAAGAACCTGCTCGAACTGCGCGACATCGAGGCCGGGTACGGGCGGGCGGCGCTGGTGCTGCGCGGCCTCACGGTCGAGGTGCCGCCGGGATCGGTGGTCTGCCTCGTGGGTCCGAACGGTGCCGGCAAATCGACCGTGCTGAAGGTCGCGAGCGGCATGCTCAAGCCCCGGTCGGGGAAGATCGAGGTCGACGGCCGCGACATCACCGGCGAGGGACCGCAGTCCATGCTGCGGCACGGCCTCGCGCACGTGCTGCAGGGGCACAGTGTCTTCCGCGAGATGACCGTCGGCGAGAACGTGATGCTCGGCGCCTTCACCCTCAAGGACCAGAAGGTCATCCAGGAACGCGTCGAGTTCGTGCAGAACCTCTTCCCCATCGTGGGGGAGCGGTGGAAGCAGCTCGCAGGGCTGCTCTCGGGCGGCCAGCAGAAGCAGGTCGAGTTCGCCCGCTCGCTCATGGTCAGCCCCAAGGTGGTGCTGCTCGACGAGCCGTCGATGGGGCTCGACCCCAAGACCACCGAGAAGGTCTTCGAGCAGATCGTGCGCATGCGCGATGCCGGCACGGCGGTGCTGCTCGTCGAGCAGAACGCCCGCCGCGCCCTGGAGACCGCCGACATCGGCTGCGTGCTCGACCTCGGCCGGGTGCACATCTCGGGTCCGGCGTCGGAACTGCTCGCCGACCCGACGCTCGCCGCCCTCTACCTGGGTGGAAAGCCCGCCGCCGCCTGACACCGGCGCTCCCGCGCCTCTCAACGGCACCCCGCGGGGGTGCCGCTACGAAGAATGCACCCACGACGAAGAACGGAACGAAGATGTCCCTGAGCACCACCGCCTCGACGACCGAGGCTCCGGCTCGCGGCACCCGCGAGATCGGCATCATCATGAACGGCGTCTCCGGACGCATGGGCTACCGGCAGCACCTCGTGCGCTCGATCCTCGCGATCCGCGACGAGGGCGGCATCGAACTGAGCGACGGCACGAAGGTCACCGTGCGTCCCCTGCTCGTGGGGCGCAGCGAGACCAAGCTCGCCGAGCTGGCCGATCGCCACGGCATCGAGGATTGGACCACCGACCTCGACGCGGCGCTCGCCGACCCCCGCTGGGAGATCTACGCCGACTTCCTGGTGACCAAGGCCCGAGCCTCGGCGCTGCGCAAGGCGATCGCCGCGGGCAAGACCATCTACACCGAGAAGCCCACCGCCGAATCGCTCGCCGAATCGGTCGAGCTGGCGAACCTCGCCCGCGAGGCCGGGGTGAAGACCGGTGTCGTGCACGACAAGCTCTACCTGCCGGGTCTGCAGAAGCTCAAGCGGCTCATCGACTCGGGCTTCTTCGGGCGCATCCTGTCGGTGCGCGGCGAGTTCGGGTACTGGGTGTTCGAGGGCGACTGGCAGCCCGCGCAACGCCCGAGCTGGAACTACCGCGCCGAGGACGGCGGCGGCATCATCGTCGACATGTTCCCGCACTGGAACTACGTGCTCGAGAACCTCTTCGGCCGTGTCGAGAGCGTCTACACGCAGGCCGCCGTGCACATCCCCGACCGCTGGGACGAGAACGGCGAGCGCTACACGGCCACCGCTGAAGACGCGGCGTACGGCATCTTCGAACTGGAGGGCGGGGCGATCGCGCAGATCAACTCGTCGTGGGCGGTGCGCGTGCACCGTGACGAGCTGGTCGAGTTCCACGTCGACGGCACCCTCGGGTCGGCGGTGGTCGGGCTGTTCGGCGCCAAGATCCAGCACCGCAACGCCACGCCCAAGCCGGTGTGGAACCCCGACCTCGCCGACGACCACGACTACGCGGCCGACTGGGCCGGCGTGCCCACGAACGAGGTGTTCCAGAACGGCTTCCGCCAGCAGTGGCAGGAGTTCCTCGAGTCGTACGTGCTCGGCACCGACTACGAGTTCGACCTGATGGCGGGCGCGCGCGGTGTGCAGCTCGCCGAAGCGGGCCTCGAGTCGTCACGCGAAGGGCGCAAGATCGTGCTCAGCCCCCTCACCGCGGAGTGACCCGTGAGTGCGCTGACCCTCCTCTCCGCCGACGGATCGACGGCGACCGTCGACCTCGCCGACGCCCCCGGCTACACCCCGCCCTCGGGCCCGTTGCGGAGCCGGGTGGCCTACGCCGCCGCCCACGTCGTGCCCCGCACCGCGGGAGACAACACCCCGGGGCGCCCGGCCGACGTCGACTGGGACGCGACGCTCGCGTTCCGCCGGCACGCGTACACGTGGGGCCTCGGGGTCGCCGATGCCATGGACACCGCGCAGCGCAACATGGGGCTCGACGCCGCGGCCACCCGCGAGCTGATCTCGCGCTCGGCCGAGGTGGCGCGCGAAGAGGGCGGTGCGCTCGTCGTGGGGGTGAACACCGACCACGTCGACGACGAGGCCATCTCGGTGGACGCCGTCATCGACGCCTACAAGACGCAACTGCACTTCACCGAGGACCAGGGCGCGGGGCCGGTGCTGATGGCCTCGCGTCACCTCGCCCGGGCGGCGGGATCGGCCGACGACTACCGGCGTGTGTACCGCGAGGTGCTGTCGGCGGCGACGACCCCCGTGGTGCTGCACTGGCTCGGCACTGCGTTCGACCCGGTGCTCGAGGGGTACTTCGGCTCGTCGGACTGGCGGTCGGCCGCCGACGTGCTGATCGAGATCATCGGCGAGAACCCCGACAAGGTGTCGGGGGTGAAGATGAGCCTGCTCGACGCGGCATCCGAGGTCGCCGTGCGCGACCGCCTGCCCGACGGCGTGCGCATGTTCACCGGCGACGACTTCAACTACGTCGGGCTGATCGGCGGGGCCGACGTGCCGGACGCGGTCCAACCGGTGAGCGAGGCGGCGACGCCGCGGCGGCACTCGGATGCACTGCTCGGGGCGTTCGCGGCGCTCACCACCTCGGCATCCGCCGCCATCCAGGCGCTCGACGCGGGCGACCCCGACCGCTACCTCGCCATCCTGGGGCCGACGGAAGAGCTCAGCCGGCAGATCTTCGCCGCCCCGACCTTCTATTACAAGACCGGCGTCGCGTTCATGTCGTGGCTCAACGGCCATCAGCCCGCCTTCCAGATGGTGGGCGGTCTGCACTCGGCGCGCAGCCTGCCGCACCTCTCGCGCATCGTCGAGCTGGCGAACGACGCGCGGGCCCTCGAGAAGCCCGCGCTCGCGGCCGAACGCTGGCACGCGATGCTGCGCCTGAACGGAGTCGACGCATGACCGCCCCGCACCCCCGCCTGTCGATCAACCAGGCGACCATCAAGCACGCCGATCTGCGTACCGCTCTCGACGTCACCCGGGCCGCGGGGGTCGAGGCCGTAGGCCTCTGGCGTGAGCCCGTGAACGCGGTCGGTCTCGATACCGCCGCCGCGATGCTCGCCGACTCGGGTCTGCGCTTCACGACCCACTGCCGCGGCGGCTTCTTCACGGTGCCGGAGGGGGCGGCGCGGCGCGCGTCGATCGACGAGAACCGGAGGGCCATCGACGAGACCGCCGCGCTCGCCGCCGCCGGCGCGGAGGGGTCCACCGCCGTGCTCGTGCTCGTCGCCGGCGGACTGCCGGAGGGGTCGCGCGACATCGCCGGCGCGCGGGCGCGGGTGCGCGACGCGCTCGGCGAGCTCGCCCCGCATGCCGAGGCCGCCGGGGTCACGCTCGCGATCGAGCCCCTGCATCCGATGTACGCCACCGACCGCTGCGTGGTGTCGACGCTCGGGCTCGCGCTCGATCTCGCCGCCGACTTCTCCCCGCACGTCGTGGGGGCAGCGGTCGACACGTTCCACATCTTCTGGGACCCCGACGTGCTCGCCCAGATCGCGCGGGCGGGACGCGAGGGGCGCATCGCGACCTATCAGGTGTGCGACTGGAAGACCCCGCTGCCGGCCGACGTGCTGCTCAGCCGCCACTACCCGGGCGAGGGGGTCATCGACCTGCGCACGCTCACCGAGGCCGTCGTGGCGACCGGGTACGACCGCGACATCGAGGTCGAGATCTTCCACGCCGACATCTGGGCCGACGACCCCGCCGCCGTCGTGCGGCGCACGGCCGAGACCTTCGGTGCGAGCATCGCGCCGCACCTCGCGCCCGCTCTCGCTCATCCCGCATAGGGTCGAGAGCGTGCACACCGTCGTCTTCGCCCCCGACAGTTTCAAGGGCACGATCGGATCAGCCGAGGCGGCCGCTGCGCTCGCCGCGGGCTGGGTGTCCGTGCGACCCGACGATCGCGTCGTGCTGCGGCCCATGGCCGACGGGGGCGAGGGTACGGTCGACGCGTTCGCCGCGGCGGTCGAGGGTGCGGAGCGCGTGCCGGTGAGCGTGACGGGGCCGGATGGATCGCCGACGGATGCCGCCTGGCTGCGGCTCCCCGGCTCGGCGGACGCCACCATCGGGACCGCGGTGGTGGAGCTCGCCTCGACGAGCGGGATCGAGTTGCTCGGCGACCGGCGCATCGGGGAGGAGGCGCACACGCTCGGGTTCGGACAGGCGATCGCCGCCGCCCTCGACGCGGGGGCCTCGCAACTCGTGCTCGGGATCGGGTCGAGTGCCTCGACCGACGGCGGCGTCGGGATGCTCACGGCGCTCGGCGCACGGTTCGCGAATGCCTCGGGGGAGCCGCTCGCTCTCGGTGCGCGCGGGGTCGCCGAGGTCGCCGCGGCGGACCTGTCCGCACTGCGCCCCCTGCCGCCGGGCGGGGTGCTCGTGTTGAGTGACGTGACGAACCCGCTGCTCGGGCCGAGCGGCACCGCGGCGGTGTTCGGCCCGCAGAAGGGGCTCGACGGCGACGCGATCATGCGCGCCGACGCGGGCCTCGCACGGCTGGCCGCGCTGCTGCCCGCCGACCCTGCGACCCCCGGGGCGGGTGCGGCCGGGGGCACGGGCTATGGGCTCCTGGCCTGGGGTGCGCGGCTCGTGGCGGGCTCGGGTGAGGTCGGTGAGCTGGTCGGCCTGCCGGGGGCGGTGGCCGAGGCATCCGTCGTGATCACCGGCGAGGGCGCGTTCGACGGGCAGTCCGCCGGGGGCAAGGTGCCGTCGTACGTCGCCGAGGTGGCGGCCTCGTCCGGCGTGCCCGCGCTGCTCGTCGCCGGGCGGATCGCGCTCGATGCGGACACCTCGTCGTTCGGCGCCGCGGTCTCGCTGACCGACCTCGCCGGGTCTCCTCTCGCGGCGATGGCCCACCCCGCCCGGTGGCTCCGCGCCGCCGGCGCCGCTCTCGCTCGCTCCGTCGCCTGACCCTGCCCCGCCCCGCCCCCACCCCGCCCTGCCCTGCCCCGCCCCCACCCCGCGCTGCCCCGCCCCCACCCCGCCCTTACCCCGCCCTGCCCCGCACTCACTCAGG
>JASCNZ010000089.1 GCA_029959905.1 Microbacteriaceae bacterium PS02344 | reverse complement strand
TAAAAGAAGTCCGGCGGTGTCCTACTCTCCCACAGGGTCCCCCCTGCAGTACCATCGGCGCTGTGAGGCTTAGCTTCCGGGTTCGGAATGTAACCGGGCGTTTCCCTCACGCTATGGCCGCCGAAACACTATTGATGTTTCAATCAAACGCATAACAAAGTCATTGTTGTCATGCGGTTCTCGACCGTACATCGAGAACCACTCAGTGGACGCAAGCACCAACGAACGGTGGTGTTATCAAGTCATCGGCTTATTAGTACCAGTCAGCTGCATGCATTACTGCACTTCCACATCTGGCCTATCAACCCAGTAGTCTGGCTGGGAGCCTCTCACCCGAAGGTATGGAAGTCTCATCTTGAGGCCGGCTTCCCGCTTAGATGCTTTCAGCGGTTATCCATCCCGAACGTAGCTAATCAGCGGTGCTCCTGGCGGAACAACTGACACACCAGAGGTTCGTCCAACCCGGTCCTCTCGTACTAGGGTCAGATCCTCTCAAACTTCCTACGCGCGCAGCGGATAGGGACCGAACTGTCTCACGACGTTCTAAACCCAGCTCGCGTACCGCTTTAATGGGCGAACAGCCCAACCCTTGGGACCTACTCCAGCCCCAGGATGCGACGAGCCGACATCGAGGTGCCAAACCATGCCGTCGATATGGACTCTTGGGCAAGATCAGCCTGTTATCCCCGAGGTACCTTTTATCCGTTGAGCGACAGCGCTTCCACAAGCCACTGCCGGATCACTAGTCCCGACTTTCGTCCCTGCTCGACCTGTCAGTCTCACAGTCAAGCTCCCTTGTGCACTTACACTCGACACCTGATTGCCAACCAGGTTGAGGGAACCTTTGGGCGCCTCCGTTACTTTTTGGGAGGCAACCGCCCCAGTTAAACTACCCACCAGGCACTGTCCCTGAACCGGATTACGGTTCGAAGTTAGATATCCAGAGTGACCAGAGTGGTATTTCAACAATGACTCCACATGAACTGGCGTCCATGCTTCAAAGTCTCCCACCTATCCTACACAAGCCACACCGAACACCAATACCAAGCTGTAGTAAAGGTCACGGGGTCTTTCCGTCCTGCTGCGCGTAACGAGCATCTTTACTCGTAATGCAATTTCGCCGAGTTCGCGGTTGAGACAGTTGGGAAGTCGTTACGCCATTCGTGCAGGTCGGAACTTACCCGACAAGGAATTTCGCTACCTTAGGATGGTTATAGTTACCACCGCCGTTTACTGGGGCTTAAATTCTCAGCTTCGCCTTGCGGCTAACCGGTCCTCTTAACCTTCCAGCACCGGGCAGGCGTCAGTCCGTATACATCGTCTTGCGACTTGGCACGGACCTGTGTTTTTAGTAAACAGTCGCTACCCACTAGTCTCTGCGGCCTCCAAACGCTTTCGGAGCAAGTCCTAATACGTCGAAGGCCCCCCTTCTCCCGAAGTTACGGGGGCATTTTGCCGAGTTCCTTAACCACGATTCTCTCGATCTCCTTGGTATTCTCTACCTGACCACCTGAGTCGGTTTGGGGTACGGGCGGCTAGAACCTCGCGTCGATGCTTTTCTTGGCAGCATAGGATCATCCACTTTTTATCCGCATCGTGTCTCAGCCTATGTGAACGGCGGATTTGCCTACCGTTCGGCCTACGCACTTGCACCAGGACAACCATCGCCTGGCTTGGACTACCTTCCTGCGTCACACCTGTTAATACGCTAACCGCACCAGAACGGGGTCACGTGCTCCATCACCCGGTGGATCCCGAAGGATCCGATGAGTGACTTCGGACGTTTAGCACTACTGGATTAGTTTGGGCGGTTCTTCGCCGGTACGGGAATATCAACCCGTTGTCCATCGACTACGCCTGTCGGCCTCGCCTTAGGTCCCGACTTACCCAGGGAAGATTAGCTTGACCCTGGAACCCTTGGTCTTTCGGAGGACGTGTTTCTCACACGTCTTTCGCTACTCATGCCTGCATTCTCACTCGTGTAGCCTCCACGGCTGGTTTCCACCGCCGCTTCGCTGGCCACACGACGCTCTCCTACCCATCAACACGGCTGGACCACGAAGGCCTACCAAAAATGTCAATGCCACAACTTCGGTGGCGTGCTTGAGCCCCGTTACATTGTCGGCGCGGAATCACTTGACCAGTGAGCTATTACGCACTCTTTCAAGGGTGGCTGCTTCTAAGCCAACCTCCTGGTTGTCAAAGCAACTCCACATCCTTTCCCACTTAGCACGCGCTTTGGGACCTTAGTTGGTGGTCTGGGTTGTTTCCCTCTCGACTATGAAGCTTATCCCCCACAGTCTCACTGCTGCGCTCTCACTTACCGGCATTCGGAGTTTGGCTGACGTCAGTAACCTTGTAGGGCCCATCGGCCATCCAGTAGCTCTACCTCCGGCAAGAAACACGCAACGCTGCACCTAAATGCATTTCGGAGAGAACCAGCTATCACGAAGTTTGATTGGCCTTTCACCCCTATCCACAGCTCATCCCCTCAGTTTTCAACCTAAGTGGGTTCGGTCCTCCACGACGTCTTACCGTCGCTTCAACCTGGCCATGGATAGATCACTTCGCTTCGGGTCTAGGACATGCGACTGAATCGCCCTATTCAGACTCGCTTTCGCTACGGCTACCCCACACGGGTTAACCTCGCCACATATCGCTAACTCGCAGGCTCATTCTTCAAAAGGCACGCTGTCACACCTACCAGGGGTGCTCCAACGGTTTGTAAGCAAACGGTTTCAGGTACTATTTCACTCCCCTCCCGGGGTACTTTTCACCTTTCCCTCACGGTACTTGTCCGCTATCGGTCATCTGGGAGTATTTAGGCTTATCAGGTGGTCCTGACAGATTCACACGGGATTTCACGGGCCCCGTGCTACTTGGGATACTCTTCGCGCCAAGAGAGGCATTTCGACTACGGGGTTGGCACCCTCTATGACCGGCCTTTCAAGACCGTTCGTCTATACCTTCTTGTAACGCCGCCATCTCGGCAGAAATGACTGAAAAGTCCCACAACCCCCAACGTGCAACGCCTGCCGGCTATCACACACGCTAGGTTTAGCCTGATCCGGTTTCGCTCGCCACTACTAACGGAATCGCGGTTGCTTTCTCTTCCTGTGGGTACTGAGATGTTTCACTTCCCCACGTTCCCTCTACCCGCCCTATATATTCAGGCGGGAGTCACTAGGTCGGCACGCCGCCCAGCGGGGTTTCCCCATTCGGACACCCTCGGATCAAAACTTGCTTATCAGTTCCCCGAGGCTTATCGCAGATTGCTACGTCCTTCTTCGGCTCCAGATGCCAAGGCATCCACCGTTTGCTCTTAAAGACTTGAAATCACATGAGTTCGAATCAAAAACTCGACCCGGCCCGAAGACCGGATCAGAAATTGACTAATGATCTTTAAGATCATCTTGCGCAACCAGCTCGAAAGCCGGTTGCAAGATGCTCGCGTCCACTGTGTAGTTCTCAAAGTACGGGCGGTACCCCTCACCGCTTGCCCAACCGGACAAACAACAAGAGGCCCAGAGTAACCAAATGCTTCCAACCCGAAGGTCAAAGCGCATCCGGTCCCTCAGGACCCAACAGCGTGCAGGAACCGACCCCCTCACCCCACTCTTTCCTACAACCGAAGTTGCGTACTCGACCAGAGATCAGATCTCGATGCCATGTCAAATGTTCCACCCATGAGCTCCCAGCGAAGAACGTGTGCCTTCGATCTGGGTTCTGGACATCCGAAGATGTCAGATGCTCCTTAGAAAGGAGGTGATCCAGCCGCACCTTCCGGTACGGCTACCTTGTTACGACTTAGTCCTAATTACCGATCCCACCTTCGACGGCTCCCTCCACAAGGGTTAGGCCACCGGCTTCAGGTGTTACCGACTTTCATGACTTGACGGGCGGTGTGTACAAGACCCGGGAACGTATTCACCGCAGCGTTGCTGATCTGCGATTACTAGCGACTCCGACTTCATGAGGTCGAGTTGCAGACCTCAATCCGAACTGGGACCGGCTTTTTGGGATTCGCTCCACCTCGCGGTATTGCAGCCCTTTGTACCGGCCATTGTAGCATGCGTGAAGCCCAAGACATAAGGGGCATGATGATTTGACGTCATCCCCACCTTCCTCCGAGTTGACCCCGGCAGTATCCCATGAGTTCCCACCATTACGTGCTGGCAACATAGAACGAGGGTTGCGCTCGTTGCGGGACTTAACCCAACATCTCACGACACGAGCTGACGACAACCATGCACCACCTGTTTACGAGTGTCCAAAGAGTTGACCATTTCTGGCCCGTTCTCGTATATGTCAAGCCTTGGTAAGGTTCTTCGCGTTGCATCGAATTAATCCGCATGCTCCGCCGCTTGTGCGGGTCCCCGTCAATTCCTTTGAGTTTTAGCCTTGCGGCCGTACTCCCCAGGCGGGGAACTTAATGCGTTAGCTGCGTCACGGAATCCGTGGAATGGACCCCACAACTAGTTCCCAACGTTTACGGGGTGGACTACCAGGGTATCTAAGCCTGTTTGCTCCCCACCCTTTCGCTCCTCAGCGTCAGTTACGGCCCAGAGATCTGCCTTCGCCATCGGTGTTCCTCCTGATATCTGCGCATTCCACCGCTACACCAGGAATTCCAATCTCCCCTACCGCACTCTAGTCTGCCCGTACCCACTGCAGGCCGGAGGTTGAGCCTCCGGATTTCACAGCAGACGCGACAAACCGCCTACGAGCTCTTTACGCCCAATAATTCCGGATAACGCTTGCGCCCTACGTATTACCGCGGCTGCTGGCACGTAGTTAGCCGGCGCTTTTTCTGCAGGTACCGTCACTTTCGCTTCTTCCCTGCTAAAAGAGGTTTACAACCCGAAGGCCGTCATCCCTCACGCGGCGTTGCTGCATCAGGCTTTCGCCCATTGTGCAATATTCCCCACTGCTGCCTCCCGTAGGAGTCTGGGCCGTGTCTCAGTCCCAGTGTGGCCGGTCACCCTCTCAGGCCGGCTACCCGTCGACGCCTTGGTGAGCCATTACCTCACCAACAAGCTGATAGGCCGCGAGCCCATCCCCAACCGAAATTCTTTCCAGACGCAGACCATGCGGTCACGTCACATATCCAGTATTAGACGCCGTTTCCAGCGCTTATCCCAGAGTCAGGGGCAGGTTGCTCACGTGTTACTCACCCGTTCGCCACTGATCCACAGAGCAAGCTCTGCTTCACCGTTCGACTTGCATGTGTTAAGCACGCCGCCAGCGTTCATCCTGAGCCAGGATCAAACTCTCCGTAAAAAAGAAATGCATACGAACCGGGGAAAAACCGGAACGCAGCGAGTTTGATGCTGACCAAAGAGATAAATCATTGCTGACTATCCGTTGCCAACCCCACAAGGAGGTTGGTCTTTGATCCAAAGGAATCTCATCCAGCCGAAGCTGAATCGAGGTTATTTGGCATTTGACAAGTGCACGCTGTTGAGTTCTCAAGGATCGGATGCTCCCCCGACCCAGTCATCACAACCAGGCCCGAAGGGCAACTTCTCTATCTTAC
>JASCNZ010000088.1 GCA_029959905.1 Microbacteriaceae bacterium PS02344 | reverse complement strand
ACGGCGTACTCGGAGCTGACGACGTCGCTCGACGACGCGGCCGAGGCGGTCAATGACATGGCGCAGGCGCTGGACCGCATGGCGGACTCGATCCGCGACAAGGACGCCGAGCTCGCCGGCGGCTGAACCCCGCTTCGCACGTCAGGGCTGCGGCCCGGTCTTCCGACCGGGTCGCAGCTTTTTTGCGTGCGACCGGCGGTTGCTTCTCCCGTGGGCGGATCGGAGGGCCGTCTTCGGCGCGGGTGCCCGGACGGGGAGCGCTACCCATGGTGTGTATAAGATGCTGCACCGTACAGTCGGTGCAGGAGGTGTGGTCATGGGGATGATGTTGCCGAACGAGCTGATCTGGGTGATGGAGAAGCTCGGTTTCGAGTGGCCGGATATCGATGAGGACGAGGTGCGCCGAGGGGCGCAGATCGTCGGCACGTTCCGCGACGAGCTCGAGGGCCGGCTGATGGCGATCGATCGCAAGGTCAACGGCGATCTCGCGTCGGCGATGCGGGGGCAGGCCGGTCCGGCGTTCGTGTCGGCGTGGAACACGAATCGATCGCAGAACCTGCAGAAGCTCCTCGACATCCTTGGACCGGTGCCGGCGGGGATGGACATCGCCGCCGGGGTAGTGACGGGGCTGAAGATCAAGGTGATCGCCGACGTGACCACCACGATGATCGCGCTCGTCGCCATGCTGACCAACCCGGTCACGGCGGTGGGCGCCGGACCCATGCTGCTGATCAAGAAGAAGCTGCTCAACGCGGCGGTCGACATCGCGATCGAGCAGGCACTGAACCAGGTGCTGCCGATGGTGGTCGAGCCTCTGGCCTCGGAACTACCCGGCGTGATCATGGCGGTACTGGATGCCCCTGTGGTCGAGGCCGTCGCGGGAGACCCAGACGAGTTCTACGCCGACCTGCAGGCACTGGAGGCGGCGGAGGGCGACCTCGACATGCACGCGTCGGACATCGAGTCGTTGGTGGATCGCCTCGCCGGTGATCTCTCGAGCCTGAACATCACGGGGGACTGAGCATCATGGCAAGAATCGGAGACGAGATCTTCCGCCCGATCATGCGGGCCCTCGACGACGCCCCGGTGCACCTGCGGCAGCTGCGCGGCGCTGTCGACGGGATGAAGGCGAAGCAGATCCGCAACCGCGACGGCGTGACCGATATCGACAAGCCCATCGATAAGCCCAGCACCCCGAACAAGCCGGATGCGCACCGTCCTGCGGACGGGGACAACCGTCCGTACCTGAAGCCTGGATCGCGGCCTTCGCTTCGCAAGGGCACCGTTCGTGATGCCTGGGAGAACGCCAAGGGGCCGGACGGCAAAGTTCGCGAACCCTACCCGCCGTACAGTGTCATCGACTGGACGCCGGGAACCTCTCGTCGCGGGGTCTGGGATATGGGGCATGTCCCAGGACAGAAGTACCATGAGAAGTGGCAGGCGTATGTTGATGGGGAGATGACGCCTGCGGAGTTCCGCGACTGGTACAACGACGCGGCACACTACCGGCCTGAACTTCCCGGACCGAACCGAGGACATCGACACGAATGAATAGCCTGGATCTGATCGCTTCGATGAAGCCGACCCCCGAGTTCATCGAGGCTGCCGCAGGCGTGGATGTCACAGTCCCTCTCGCGGACGGCACGACCCTTCTGATGTCGGCGCTTTCCAACACAGCCCTTGAGTCGCGTTACGCCTCTACACGATGGCTTCTCGATCAAGGCTGCCCGCTGGGCGCAGCGAATTCCGAGGGTTACACGGAACTTCACGTCTTGTTCGGGCAGGTGAAGCATGACATCCCATCAGATCTTGCGATTGCTAAGCGTCTGATTGAGATCGGCGCGGACGTCAACGCTGTGAGCCCGCGCGGTGGCTTGGTCTTTTGCGAGGTGCTTCAGATGAAGTACACGGATGAGGACTTGGCGCCGATTTACGATCTGTGGTTCGAACAGCCCGTGACCCTCGATTTCGAGACGCCGTCGACGCGCGGGGCGACTCCGTTGGCGTACGCGCGTGCTGTGCCGTACCGAGCAACCATCCTCGAGCGAATGGAACGATATGTCGCAGAGCACTCCTGAGTTCGTCCGGCAGTCGGGTGGATCGCTTGTCTCTCGCAATGCACTGGATGGCAAAGCGCCGATCCGGTGGGCGTTTCGTGAGGAGCAGGCGAATCCGGTTGACAACGGATGGCGGTTCTTGTCGGCGATCGATGACGACGAGTTCCTCAGCGACTCGGCGAACTTGGTTGTGGTGAGCTTCGATACTGTCGTCGGTATCGAGCCGGCTGTTCTCCCGTTGCTGAATCTGCCCGAGGGGACGGACGTGACCATCGAGCGAGGAGAAGATGGCCGCACCACGATCATCGACAACGACTCGGGTCAACCACTCGATCTCTGAACAGAAGTCGGGGTATCGGATGATCCGAGGTGATGTGTCCACGTTCCTCAATGCTCTGGGAGCGAAGGAGAACGATCCGCAGTTGGAGCGGGCGCTTGCACTGGTCGGAGGGACGCCAGAGGTGGAGAGCTTCGTCGACGGCGGGGTCAAGAGCACCTACCTGTCGCTTGAGGACAGAGGCGTGGAATTCTTGCTGACAGACGGCGAGTTGAGCACCGTGTTCTTTTCTGCGTCATCAGGAGATGGCGTGTACGCGGGTTGGCCGACGCTGATCGAAGGTGTGGGGACCGGCTCGACGCGTGAACAGATCGTGCGGGCCTTGGGCGAGCCTCTGCGTTCGCGGGACGCCTTCGTGACGTACGAGGTCGACACGGGCTTCGTGCAATTCGACTTCGACGGCGACGTGATCAAGACCGTCGTTGTGATGCGCGAGCTGATCGGTGGGCGTGACCCGCAGCCCCAGGGGGATGAGGTGGCCACGGAAGTGGCCGTCGACGGGGAGATCGCCGCGTTTGTGCGTGCTGTCGGCCTACCAATGTTCTCGCGCGAGCACGTTGAGGTGATGACGCTCGCCGGTCCCTCGATGGAGACGCACGAGGACGCGCGCGGCGGGGCGAACTGGACCTACGACGTCTTCCCGAGTAGCGGTGTGACTCTCCAATTCAAGGACGAGGTGCTCGTCGGGGCGTTGATCGAGCTCGTCGTGAAGGACGGCGCATCCGTATACCCCTCGCTCGACCTGTTGATTTCCGGGCTCTCTTTGCCCTCCTCTCGCGACGATATTCAGGCCCACTTCGGTAAGCCGGAACGCTCAAGCCAGTACATGGATCTGTATCTCGTCAGTGACCGCTATCTGAGGTTCGATTTCGAGTCAGGTCTGAGCACCGCTGTGACGGTGGTTCAGCCTGGTGTCGAGCTCTAAGATCACGAATCGCGAGAAGCTACGCCCGAAAATAGAGTGACTGGACATTCTCGGCACCGTGTATACCTGGTGGGATCATGATGGAGGGATACATCTACGCGGAGAAGGTCGGTGGTTCGGGGTGCTTCTTCTCCAAGAGGGCCACGAACGCCCGAGTGCGTACCTACAGGTCTGTCCGCGCGCGAACGGCGTTCAACTTCACAAGCTGAATGAGCAGGGCAGCATTGAGGCGGGGTATACGTGGCGCGCGTATTACGATCCGCCCGATTCCAAGCCGTACGACGGTGATGAGGCTCGTGTCTTCCTCGGCACGATCACGTGGTACGTATATCCGCAGGAGGAGCGTTTCTATATGCGAAATGCTTCGCTGGGAAACGTGTCGATGGTGTTCGGCGTCGACGGGTACGGAAAGGAAGAGCAAGTCACCAAGCGTGGGTTCGGAGAACCCGCGGATGTCGAAACGCGTGAGTTCCGTGACGTGGATGTGAGCGCGAACTGGTTTGAGATTCCCGAGTTCGGAGATTGGGATGATTTCTTCCACCCTGATCGCGACCGGCGCTCGAACAGCGGCAATTGATCGAAGTCGCCGATTGGCGTCCACCCATCATCGAGATGGTCATGGCGAAGAAGGAGCTTGCTGAATGGGATCCGGATGGGATCTTCCCGAATCATCTCCCCGAACTCGCAGCGGAGCCTGAGGCGATCGAGTCTGCGGAAGACGCCCTGGGCGTCGTCCTTGATGGTGAGCACAGAAGGTTCCTTAGCTTTGCTGATGGGTGGAAGTGCTTTCACCAGAACGTCTCGCTCTTCGGTACGCGGGAGCTCGTCGAAGGCCCACTTCGCGCCGCGGCTCTCCAATCTTTCGAGTACGCGCCGGAGCTCCTGGAGGACTACGGATGGTCTCCGGGACTCCTGCTGCCGATCGCCGCGAGCCTCGAACAGGCCGATGTGTTCGTGATGCCCGTCGGCGATCGCGGCCAGGTCGATCCGCGCGTGCACTGGCTAGCCGAAGGCGAGTTGATCGACACGTTCGAGACCTTCGGACAGTTCTTCGTCAGCATGATCGATCACACCAAGTACCGCGTCGCCAAGCTGCGGGAGAGCGCCTCGGCGGGAGACGCTCCTGGTCACGGGTGACGAGCGCTTGCCAGCGCTTCTTCCTAGACGGAGTGACGGAGAAGTGGCAGGCCTATGCTGATGTGGTTCGAACAGCCCGTGACCCTCGATTTTCAAGACGCCGTCGACGCGCGGGGCGACTCCGTTGGCGTACGCGCGTGCTGTGCCGTACCGAGCAACCATCCTCGAACGAATGGAACGATATGTCGCAGAGCACTCCTGAGTTCGTCCGCCAGTCAGGGGGGATCGCTTGTCTCTCGTAATGCACTGGATGGTAGAGCGCCGATCCGGTGGGCGTTTCGTGAGGAGCAGGAAAATCCGGTTGACAACGGATGGGGTTTCTTGTCGGCGATCGATGACGACGAGTTCCTCAGCGACTCGGCGAACTTGGTTGTGGTGAGCTTCGATACTGTCGTCGGGATCGAGCCGGCTGTTCTCCCGTTGCTGAATATGCCCGAGGGGACGGACGTGACCATCGAGCGCGGAGAAGATGACCGCACCACGATCATCGACAACGACTCGGGGCAACCACTCGATCTCTGAACAAAAGTCGGAGGATCGGATGATCCGAGGTGATGTGTCCACGTTCCTCAATGCTCTGGGAGCGAAGGAGAACGATCCGCAGTTGGAGCGGGCGCTTGCACTGGTCGGAGGGACGCCAGAGGTGGAGAGCTTCGTCGACGGCGGGGTCAAGAGCACCTACCTGTCGCTTGAGGACGGAGGCGTGGAATTCTTGCTGACAGACGGCGGGACGGCGCATCCGCATACCCCTCGCTCGACCTGTTGATTTCCGGGCTCACTTTGCCCTCGTCTCGCGACGACATCCAGGCCCACTTCGGTAAGCCGGAGCGCTCGAGCCAATCGCCTACACGCAGCGCAAGCTCACCAGGTTCGAGACGGGCACGTTCGGGCGATGAGTAGAGCATGGGTAGGACTCCCCGTTGGCGCTCCGGCGGATGCCCTCTACTCTCGTAGCAAGAGGCCATCGGGCCTGAAGACGAACGGGGAGGCGGTTTCTCATGGCCGGACATGATTTCGGAGCAACGTACAGCGAGATGGAGAGCGCGGCGGCGCGTCTTCGTGACGGTCGCAGCACCGTGACCGACACGCTGAAGGAGCTGCAGGGCGTCAT
>JASCNZ010000087.1 GCA_029959905.1 Microbacteriaceae bacterium PS02344 | reverse complement strand
CGCGTCGGCGCTCGTGCGCGGAGGCCGATGCGCCGCCGCCGCAGGGGACGCCGGTGCGGCCGACGCCGCAGGACGCCCGCGTTCACGGCGGCGGCCGAACCGGCTCGGTGTCAGGCGGCCACGGGCATGCCGGCGCTCGGCGTGAGGGCATCCGTCAGCGTCCGGCGGGCCAGCCGGTAGCGGATGCTCCAGGCGGCGCTGTAGCTCTGCTCGGGCAGTGCGGCGAGGAGCGCGCGGTCGTCGGAGCCGAGACCGTCGCGGGCGGCCTCGCGCAGCAGGTCGTCACGGGTGGCCGGGTACTCCATGGAGCGGAGGAAGCGGTCGAGGGCGGGGGAGGGGGACATGGGCTTCTCCTTTCGGCATCGAGGAGTGGGGGATGAGGGAGTGGGGAGATGAAGGGAGGGGGAAGGCGGGGCGCGGCCGGGCGCCCCGCCCCGCCCCGCGGATCAGGCGTCGATCGCCTGCCGCTGCTCGCGGGATTCGACGCTGATCTTGCGTGGCTTCGCGCGCTCGCTCACCGGGATGATCACCGAGAGCACGCCGCTCTCGTACGAGGCGCTGATGCCGTCGAGGTCGACGCCCTCGCCGAGCGTGAACTGGCGGAGGAACGCTCCGGCGCCGCGTTCACGGGCGAGCCACCGCACGCCCTCGCGGGTGTCGGCGGTGCGCTGCGCGCGCAGGGTGAGCTGGGTGCCGTCGAGGTCGACGTCGATCGACCCCGGGTCGACGCCCGGCAGATCGGCGTGCAGGATGTAGCGGTCGCCGTCGCGGTAGAGGTCCACCGGCATGAGCCGGGGTGCTCGAACGGAGTCGAGCACGCTCGCAGCGAAGCGGTCGAGCTGACTGAACGGATCGAAGGTGAGTGCCATGGTGTCTCCTTTCGTGCGGCCCCGAGGGGCTGAATGGGAGATGCAGGTAATCTGCATCTGTGCTGTAGATTTGTTATAGATCAAAGTCAGGCATCTTGCAAGTGCTCGAAAGGACCGCATGCCCCTCCGTGATTCGCGCACCCCGGTCTACGGCATCGCCGTGGCCGCACAGCTGTCAGACCTTCCCGAGGCGACCCTGCGGCTGTTCGAGAGCAAAGGGCTGCTCGCCCCCGCGCGCAGCGACGGCGGCACCCGCCGGTACAGCGACGATGACGTCGATCGTCTGCGCCGGGCCGCCGCGCTCCGCAGCGACGGCCTCAACATCGCCGGCATAGCTCGGGTGCTCGACCTGCAAGACGAGAATGCCGGCCTGCAGAGCACCAACGCCGGTCTTCGGTCGGCCAACGCGGGTCTGCGCAGCGAGAACAGCGGCCTGCGCGACGAGAATGCCGGCCTCCGCGAGGCGCTCGACGCCGACTGAGCGGATGCCCGGCGCTACGCTTCCTGCATGGATGCCGAGATCTTCTACGTGCTCGTCGGCGCCGTCGTCGTGGCGGCCATCGCGCGATGGAGGGGGTGGCCGGCTCCGCTTCTCGTCACGGTCGTCGCGCTCGCGGCATCCTTCCTCCCGTTCGTGCCCGAACTGCGCGCCGACGGCCATCTGCTGCTCAACCTCGTCCTGCCCCCGCTGCTGTATTCGGCGGCCCTCGACGTGTCGTTCGTGGGATTCCGCCGCAGCCTTCCGCAGATCCGCCGCCTGGGCATCTGGCTCGTCCTGATCACCGCGCTCGCGGTCGGGTTCATCGCGTGGTGGATCTTCCCGTCGCTCACCCTGCCGGGGGCCCTCCTGCTGGGCGCGATCGTCGCACCGCCCGACGCCGTGTCGGCCGCCGCGATCGGCCGCAAGCTCGGTCTGCCCCGGCGCATCATGACCGTGCTGTCGGGTGAGAGCCTCATCAACGACGCCACGTCGCTGACGCTCTACCGCGTGTTCGCCCTGCTCGTCGCAGGCACGACCGTCAGCGTGGCCGGCGGCGTCTGGCAGTTCGTCGTCGCCGTCGCGGTCGGCGTGGCGATCGGTCTGGTGTTCGGCATCGCGCTGCACCAGCTGCGCATGCGCATCAGCGACGCCGTCGTGATCGGCACCTTCGGACTGCTCGCCCCGTTCGGCGCCTACGCGATCGCCGAGCACCTGGGTGGCTCGGGTGTGCTCGCGGTCGTCGCCATGGGTCTCTACGTCGGATTCAACGCGCCGCGCACCGACTACACGACGCGTCAGCAGGAGAAGCCGATCTGGCTCTCGGCCGACTTCCTGCTCGAGAGCTTCGTGTTCGCCTACATCGGGTTGCAGTTGCCGCGGGTGATCAGCGACCTCAGCGCCGAGTCGATCGGCGAGATCCTGTTGCTCGCCGGCGCGGTGCTGCTGGTGGTGCTGGTCGTGCGGCCGCTCTACATCTATCCGATCAGCGCCTTCGCGAACTTGCAGGACCGCCGTCGCCTTGCACGGTGGGACCGCGGAGTCGAGTCGGAGGGCTTCCGCAAGCGGCTCGCCCAGTCGCGCCGGTGGAGCCGCTTCACGCCCGACGAGCTGCGGCAGCAGATGGTGCGCGAGCGCATGGCCGGGCTGCAGCTGACGTGGCGCGACAACGCCGTCATCTCGTGGGCGGGCATGCGCGGGGTGGTGACGCTGGCGACCGCGCTCGCCGCGGCCGACCTCGCAGAGCTCGACACCGAGGCCTCGCACGCCATCGTGGTCGTCGCATTCATCGTGACCGTGGGCACGCTGCTGCTGCAGGGGCTGACGCTGCCGGCGCTGATCCGCGGCCTCGGCATCGCGAGCGACGTCGATCACGAGGAGGACAGGCGTGCGCTCGCGGCCGTCAAGGAGCGCAGCCGCCAGGCGGGCAAGGCCTACCTCGCCGAGAAGAGGGTCGAGTGGGAGCAGAAGTACGGCGACGTCGACCTGCGCTTGTTCGACGCGTTCGCGACACGCATGACGCGGGTGGAGCGCGACACCGACGAGGTGCAGGAGGTCGAGGATGCCGTCGCGAAGCCGTCGTACGACGACCTGCTCGCGCTCTCGAAGGGCTGGCTGCAGGTGCGCCGTGCGATCCTCCTCGAGGAGCGCGACCGCGGCAACCTCGACGAGGAGGTCATGCGCGAGCTGATCGCGGCGATGGATGCCGAGGAACTCGCGATGGACACCCGCAGCGCCACGCGCCCCGCCGACCGCGCCTAGCGTCGGCCCCACACGCCCGCGCCTCAGGAACGCAGAACGCCCCGCCCAGGTGGGCGGGGCGTTCTGCGAACGGATGCTGCGGAGTGCGGCTCAGCGCGTGGCGGCCGGCTCGCTGGTCGAGGCATCCGCCTCGGTCGTGTCATCCTCGTCGTCCTCGGCGAAGGGCAGGCCCGCACGGGGGGCGTTGTACCGGCCTTCGTCGAGGATGCCCTCGCGCTTGGCGACGATCGCCGGCACGAGCGCCTGGCCCGCGACGTTGACCGCGGTGCGGCCCATGTCGAGGATCGGGTCGATGGCGAGCAGCAGGCCGACGCCCTCGAGCGGCAGGCCGAGCGTCGACAGGGTGAGCGTGAGCATCACGACCGCGCCGGTGGTGCCGGCGGTGGCGGCCGAACCGACGACCGAGACGAGCACGATCAGCAGGTACTGCACGAAGTTCAGCTCGATGCCGAAGAACTGCGCGACGAAGATCGCGGCGATGGCCGGGTAGATCGCGGCGCAGCCGTCCATCTTCGTGGTCGCGCCGAACGGCACGGCGAACGAGGCGTACGAGCGGGGCACGCCGAGGTTGCGCTCGGTCACGCGCTCGGTGAGGGGCAGGGTGCCGATCGACGAGCGGCTGACGAACGCCAGCTGCACGGCGGGCCACACGCCCGAGAAGAACTGCTTGATCGACAGTCCGTGCGTCTTCACGAGGATCGGGTAGACGACGAACAGCACCAGCGCGAGGCCGACGTAGACGGCGATCGCGAACCAGCCGAGCGAGGCGAGCTTCTCCCAGCCGTACTTGACGACGGCGGCGCCGATGAGGCCGAAGGTGCCGAGCGGGGCGATGCGGATGATCCACCACAGCACGCGCTGGATCACCTTGAGCAGCGACTCGGTGAAGACGAGGAACGGCTCGGCCTTCTTGCCGGCCTTCAGTGCGGCGATGCCGACCACGGCGGCGACGACGATCACCTGCAGGATGTTGAAGCTCACGCTCGACGTGACGGAACCGGCTTCGGCGTCGAACGAGCTGTTCACCCCGATGCCGAGGAAGTTCTGCGGGATGAGGCCGAGCAGGAAGTTCCACCAGGTGCCGACCGTGTACGGGTCGCCGGTCTCGAGGCCCTCGCCGGCGCGGTTACCGGGCTGGATGGTGACGCCGAGCACGATGCCGATGGTCACGGCGATGAACGCGGTGATCGCGAACCACAGCAGCGTCTGACCGGCCAGGCGTGCGGCGTTCTGCACACGGCGCAGGTTCGAGATGCTGGCGACGATCGCGGTGAAGATGAGCGGCACGACGGCGGCGCGCAGCAGCGTGACGTACGAGCTGCCGATCGTGTCGAGCGTGGCGGAGAGGCCGCTCGGGTTGTCGGCGGTCGCGCCGAGCTGGCGGGCGATGAGGCCGGCGGCGATGCCGAGGACGAGGGCGGCGACGATCTGGAAGCCGAACGAGGTCAGCAGCTTCCGGACCGGTCCGCGGGTATCGGGCGCCTTCTGGGCGCGCGTGGTGCTACTCATGCGGGGGGAACTCCAGAACGATGGGGCGGCGGGCCGGTATGCACGCCAGAACGTCTAACGCTAGGGGTGGCTGAGAATTCCCTGGGCCGAAATGACGAAGGATGACGGATGCCGAAGCATCCGTCATCCTTCGTGAAGCGCGACCGGAGGTCAGCGCGCGAGGGTCACTCGCTCTCGAGGCCGAGGCACTCGTTCATGTTGTCCTGGAGGATCTTGGTGGTGAGATCCTTGTCCTCCTGGTTGGCCTGCTTGTCCTCGCCGTTGGCGAGGTAGTTGAGCGTCTCGTTGCTGAGGTCGGAGTCGACGAGGTGGCCCGCGAAGCACTCCGCAGCCTTCTCGTCGAGGATGTCGCCCTGGCCGGCCTCCTCGAAGTACTTGGTCAGCCCGGCGGCGACGTCGTCTTCGGAGGGGCGGCTCGCACCGCAGGCGGTGAGCGAGAAGGCGAGGGCGGCTGCCGGGATGGCCAGCAGCAGGCGGGAGCGGGTGCGCAGTTTCCGGTCGAAGTTCATCATGCAAGCCACGGTATCGGCTCCCAGCCCATTGATAGGAATATTGGCATGGGGAGGTGTGCCCATGCGCCGCCATCTGGTAAAAGGGGGCGGTTCTGGCACGATGGCCTCATGTTCATGGTGACGACGAACGACGTTCCGGGGTATCGCATCACGCAGGTGCTCGGCGAGGTGATGGGTCTCACCGTGCGATCGACCGACTTCGGCCAGGGGTTCGCGGCGGGGTTCCGTTCGCTCGGCGGCGGCGAGATCCCCGAGTACACGCAGGTGATGTACGAGGCCAGGCAGGTCGTGATGGGGCGGATGTGGGCCGAGGCGCAGCAACGCGGCGCGAACGCCATCGTCGCGATGCGTTTCGACGCCGGGTCGATTCAGAACTTCACCGAGATCTGCGCCTACGGCACCGCGGTCGTCATCGAGCCCCTCGCCGCTCAGCCTGTCGCCCCGCAGCCCCTCTCCCCGCAGTCCCTCGCCCCACAGCCTCCGGCCCCGCAGCCCCCGTCGTCTCCGCCCCCGCCCTCCTTCTGACGCCACCGTCCCCTTCCGCTCCCGTCGCACTTTCTGTCGCCTGGAGCGGCTGGAGGCGACAGAAAGTGCGAC
>JASCNZ010000086.1 GCA_029959905.1 Microbacteriaceae bacterium PS02344 | reverse complement strand
CGCACTTTCTGTCGGTTCCCCGCGAACCGAGCGACAGAAAGTGCGATGGGAGCGGGAGGGAGGGGCGGCCCGGGCGGGTGGGAGCGGGCGTAGCCTTGGGGGCATGGCTGAGACGTGGAGCGACATCGCGAGCGAGATCCTGCACCTGTACCCGTCGGGCGGGCGCCTGATCGGAGTCGCGGGGGCGGATGCCGAACGCTCCCGTCGCGCGGCCGACGACCTCGCCGCAGCGCTCGACGCCGCCGGCCAGACGGTGGAGCGAGCGCACACGGCGGACGGCGACGAGCAGGCGCTCCGCGCCGACGTGATCGCTCCGTTCCGTGCCGGCTCCGGCGATCGCGTGCTCGTCGTCTCGGGGCCCGCGTCGTTGCTCGACGCCGGCGCGCGCGGCCTCTGGAACTACTCGGTCTGGCAACTCGCCGGCGACGAGAAGCCGCACACCGCGGCATCCGCTCTGGTGCAGCTCGATGACCCAGCCACCCCGTACCGCCGGTTCGCCGACTTCTGCGCCCTCCCCGGCTCCTTCGGCGCCTAGTTCCGCTGCGCTCGCGGGCGACGCGCGACGAAGATCGCCACCGCGCCGACGACATCGACCTGGACATCTTCGAATACGCGCTCCAGGGCAGCCGCGAGACCGTCGCGGTCATCTCGACGATTGTGGAAGATCCCCTTGCGGTTATAGAGCCGCATGAGCATCCGGCCGAGGACGTTGTGACGCACACCGTCGCCGAGGATCGTGCTTCCGAAGAGTACGCCGTGGGGATCGAGTTGTGCCGCCGCGTGCGCGAGCGCTGCTTCTTTGCGCTCCCAGTTCCCGGGCAGGCAATGCAGGACGTAGTTGATGCCGATCGAGCGGAAACCCCGCTCCACGCCGTCCAGCGGCTGCAGGATGTCGGCGTTCACGAGAGAGGGGCGGACGTGCGCGAGTCGCCGTGCCGAATGAACGAGGCTCTCGGGGTTGAGATCGAGAAGGGTCACCCGATGCGCGGAGGTGAGAGCCGTTCGAGCGAGGAACCACCCGGTCCCTGGGCCGACCTCGAGATGCTTCTCGGCGACCAGAGTTCGGTAAAGGTCCAGCATCCTCGAGCGGTGACAACGCCACACCACCGAGTTCGAGAAGCGGATCACGAACGCGTCATAGCAACCCAGTACGAATCCGGTGTAGATGCGAGCCCCGGCAACGACGTCGGCCTGGGCCATCGCAACACTCCTTTTCTCCGCGGACGAGCGCGGACCGGCCGCGACCCGGACCATCTTGACCGTGCCGTCGGAGTGTGTCCAGAGCAGCTCCGAACTAATGCCGATATACCTCGGGGGAACGCCTCACGACCGTCAGGCGAACGACGCCGCGACGGAGTTGCGGTGGTAGTCGAAGACGATGCTCGTGCGGGTCGAGGCGACGCTGCTCTGCGCCGACAGGTGCTCGAGCACGAACTCGCGCATCTCCGACGAGTCGGCCACGGCGATGTGCAGCAGGAAGTCGTCGTCACCGCCGAGGAAGAACACCTGGATCACCTGCGGCAGCGCACGCACGCGCTCGGCGAACTCGACGATGCTCTCGCGCCGTCCGCTCGGTCGCAGGGTCACACCGATGATCGCCTGCAGTCCGGCCCCCAGCATCCGCTCGTCGACACTCGCGTGGAAGCCGGTGATGACGCCGCGCTCGATCAGCGACTTGAGACGGGCGTGCGCGGTCGACGGCGCGACGCCGAGGGTCGTCGCCAGCTCGGCGTTGGTCATGCGCCCATCTCGGCCGAGCGCCGCGACGATGCGTTGATCGATCGGATCGAGCGCGGGGGCCCGAAGGGTGTTCGGCTCTTCCGGGGTCGCAGAGGTCTCCATGCGAATGATTATTCAGGATGCGGCGATTCTACGAATCTTCTTCGCCGAATCTGTCGATGAACCGACGCTTCTGCGATCCTGGTGTGCACTTACCCGTCAGAGCCCAGGAGGATCGATGAAGATCGGGGTACCCACCGAGGTCAAGAACAACGAGAACCGCGTGGCGCTGACGCCGGCGGGCGCCGACCGTCTCGTGCACGAGGGCCATCGCGTATTGGTGCAGTCGGGGGCCGGGCTCGGCTCCCGCATCGACGACGACGCATACCGCGCGGTGGGCGCCGAGATCGTCGACACCGCGGAGGAGACCTGGGGCGACGCCGACCTGGTGATCAAGGTCAAAGAACCCATCGCCCCGGAGTACGGGTTCCTGCGCGACGACCTCACCCTCTTCACCTATCTGCACCTCGCGGCCGACCGGGCCCTGACCGAGGCGCTCCTCGCCGCCGGCACCACCGCCGTGGCATACGAGACCGTGCAACTGCCCGACCGCAGCCTCCCCTTGCTCGTGCCCATGAGCGAGATCGCGGGTCGCCTCTCGGTGACCGTCGGGTCGTACCACCTGCTCCGCTCGAACGGAGGCCGCGGGCTGCTGCTCGGCGGCATCGCGGGCACGCCCCGGGCGAAGACCGTCGTGATCGGCGGTGGTGTGGCGGGCGAGCATGCCGCAGCGAACGCCCTCGGGCTCGGATCGAAGGTCACCGTCTTCGACATCTCCCTGCCGCGGCTTCGGGAGTTGGAGCACCGCTACGGTGGTGCGCTCGAGACCCGCGCTTCCAGCCGGTACGACATCGCCGAGGAGCTGGCGACCGCAGACCTCGTCATCGGCTCGGTGCTCATCCCCGGCGCCGCTGCGCCGAAGCTCGTCACCGACGACATGGTCGCCGGCATGAAGGCCGGGTCGGTACTCGTCGACATCGCGATCGACCAGGGCGGATGCTTCGAAGGATCACGTCCCACCACTCACGACGACCCCACGTTCGCGGTGCACGATTCGATCTACTACTGCGTCGCGAACATGCCGGGCGCCGTGCCCGAGACCGCCACGCGGGCGCTCACGAACGCGACCCTCCCCTATGTCTCGGCGATCGCCGGAAAGGGCTGGGAGGCCGCGGCATCCGCCGACCCCGCCCTCGCGAAGGGCCTGAACGTGCAGGCCGGACGCATCGCACTCGACGCCGTCGCCCGCGCCCACGACCTCTGACCCGCGCCCCCTCCCGCCCGTGCGCGGCGGAAAGAACCGGGCTTCTTGTCGGGGCGCGGACCGGGCACGAGTGCGCACGCCCGAGTACGCTCGTAATCGTGACCGAACGCGCACCTCTCTCCCGCAAACTGTCCGCGATCGCCGAGTCCGCGACCCTGAAGGTCGATGCGAAGGCCAAGGCGCTGAAGGCCGAGGGCAAGCCCGTCATCTCGTATGCCGCCGGCGAGCCCGACTTCGCGACGCCGCAGTTCATCGTCGACGCCGCTGCCGAGGCCCTCGCCGACCCGGCGAGCTACCGCTACACGCCCGCCGCCGGACTCCCCGCCCTGCGCGAGGCGATCGCCGCGAAGACCCTGCGCGACTCGGGCCTCGAGGTCGCGCCGAGCCAGGTGCTCGTCACGAACGGCGGCAAGCAGTCGGTGTACCAGGCGTTCCAGGCCGTGGTGAACCCCGGCGACGAGGTGCTGCTGCCCGCGCCGTACTGGACCACGTATCCCGAGGCGATCCGCCTCGCCGACGGCACCCCGGTCGAGGTCTTCGCCGGCGCCGACCAGGACTACAAGGTCACCGTCGCACAGCTGGAGGCCGCGCGCACACCGCGCACCACCGCGCTCGTGTTCGTGTCGCCGTCGAACCCCACCGGCTCGGTCTACACCGCCGCCGAGACCACGGCGATCGCCGAGTGGGCCCTCGAGCACGGCATCTGGATCATCAGCGACGAGATCTACCAGAACCTCACCTACGAGGGCGCGGAGGCCACTTCGATCGTGCGGGCCGTGCCCGAGGTCGCGAACCAGACCATCCTCGTCAACGGCGTCGCCAAGACCTACGCGATGACCGGCTGGCGGGTGGGCTGGATGGTCGGCCCCGCCGACGCCATCAAGATCGCCGCGAACCTGCAGTCGCACCTCACGAGCAACGTGAACAACGTCGCCCAGAAGGCCGCGATCGCTGCGCTCAACGGCCCCCAGACCGAGGCCGAGCAGATGCGCGAGGCGTTCGACCGCCGCCGCCGCCTCATCGTGTCGGAGCTGTCGAAGATCGACGGCATGGTCGTGCCGAACCCGCTCGGCGCGTTCTACGTGTACCCCGACGTGCAGGGCCTGCTCGGTCGCACCTGGGGCGGCGTCACCCCGACGACGTCGCTCGAGCTCGCCGACCTCATCCTCGACCAGGCCGAGGTGGCCGTGGTGCCGGGCGAGGCCTTCGGCCCGAGCGGCTACCTGCGCCTGTCGTACGCGCTCGGCGACGACGCGCTGCTCGAGGGCGTGCAGCGCCTGCAGCGCCTCTTCGCCTCCTGAGCATCGGACCCGAGTCGTCCGCATCGAAGCCCTCGCCCGCCTGATCGGCGGCCGGGGGCTTCGTCGCGCATCCCACTACTCGGGGTGGTACCCGATCAGCCAGCGGATGCCGTAGCGATCGACGAGCGTGCCGTCGACGTCGCCCCACGGTCGGGTCTCGAGCGGCGAGATCACCCGCCCTTCCGCGGCGAGCGCGTCGAACCATCGGGTGAGGGTTCCGGCGTCCGCCGCCCCGAGCAGCGACAGGAACATCCCGGTCATGTGCACGGCGTCGTCGTCAGCGCCGGCATCCGCCCCGGAGAGCGACACAGCGCCCGTGAGCTCGCCGTGCGCGATGGCGTCGCCCGGCCCGTCGTGCCGACCCATGGTGCGGTAGTCGAACGTCTGCAGCTCGCCCCCGAACACGTCGCGGTAGTGCGCGAGGGCGTCGGCGGCGGTGCCGGGGAAGAGCAGGTACGGGGTGGGAGCCGTCATCCGGCGAGTGTACCGCCGCGCCCCGGCCCCGCAGCGGGCGCGGCGACCGCGCCCGCACCACTGGCAGAGGCATCGACCACGCTGCGGTAGCGCCGGGGTTTGCCGTCGCCGAGGTCGACCACCCGGGGCACCTGTGCGACCGAGACCGGCACCTGCAGCAGCGCCCGCAGCGCCCGTTCGATCGCATCCGGGTCGCCGCCCGCGATCCGCGCGTGCACCGATCCGTCCGCCCGCTGTTCGACCGCCCATCCCTCGGCCCCGTGCGCCTGCAGATGCTGCGTGAGGTCGACGGATGCGACGAGCGAGCCGTCGCCCGCGCGGAACCGGGTGTTCTCCCGCCCCTCCAGGTCGGCGATGCCGACGGCACCGTCGTCGAGAGCGACGAGACGCCCGAAGTCGCCCGTGCGGTACCGCACGAGCGGCAGCAGCGGGTTCTCACCCGCGGTGACCGTGATCTCGCCGATCGCCCCCGGCTCGGCCGGCTCGTCGCGATCGGCGTGCAGCACCTCGACGTGCACGCGTCGGTCGAGCACGCGGAACGGCCCGTCGGCGTGGCGCGCCGCGATGGGACGCGTCTCGTGCAGGCCGTACACGTCGATGACGGGGCAGCCGAACGCGTCTTCCAACCGGGCGCGCAGGGGTGCGGCGAACGCCATGGCGCCCGAGAAGATCGCCGCGGGGTGCAGCACCCCGTCGAGGCCGGCGTCGACCAGTTCGGCGAGGCTGGTGGGGTGCCCGCTGAGCATGTGCGGGTCGGCCTCCGCGAGGAAGCGGCGGCGCGCGGCGGCGTCCGTCCACGACGACGGATGCAGGTTGAGACGCGCCATGGCCCGGTGGCCGAAGCTGCTGATCACCGAGACGTAGGTGAACGCCTGCTGTTGGAAGACGAGGTTCGCGACCGCCATCCGCTCCCCCTCGGGACGCACCACCGCGCCGGCGTCCGCGGCGAGCGCGACGAGCAGATGGAAACCGCGCGCGACCTCCTCGACGTCGTCGGGGATGAGGAGCGCGGCGCCGGTCGACCCGGAGCTGGTGCCGTGCAGCATGCGCTCGAGGTCGGCGTCGAGCGGCACGTGGGCGCCGAGGTCGGCCACGAGGTCGCGGCGCCGGGTCGTCGGGTAGGCGTCGAGCGGGGCGTCGGCGGGCATGCCGCGATGCCGCAGCGTGCGCCGGGCCCGTGCGAGATGCGCGTCGAGCCACCCGTCCGTCGGCAGCGGCTGTCGCACGCGCTCGACCTGCGCCGGGGTCAGCCGGTCACCGGTCGCGTGCGTCCACCACGGGGCCTCCCGCTGCCCCCCCCACCCCCGCCCCCCCGCGGCGCCCC
>JASCNZ010000085.1 GCA_029959905.1 Microbacteriaceae bacterium PS02344 | reverse complement strand
CCCCGCCCCTCGAGAGAGGGGCGGGGCGCTGGAGGGCGGATGCTCAGGACAGGCCGCTGTAGGCGTGCAGGCCCTTGAAGAACACGTTGACGATGGTGAAGTTGAACAGCACCGCCGAGAAGCCGACGATCGCCAGCCACGCCGACGGGTTGCCGCGCCAACCGCGCGTCGCCCGCGCGTGGATGTAGCCCGCGTACAGCACCCAGATCACGAACGTCCAGGTCTCCTTGACGTCGAAGCCCCAGAAGCGGCTCCATGCGTAGTACGCCCAGATCGACCCGGCGATGAGGGTGAAGGTCCACAGGATGAACCCGATGATCGTGAAGCGGTACGCCATGCTCTCGAGGCGCTCCGAGCCGGGGAAGGTGCGGAGGAACCCGGGGCCGGCCTTCTCGGCGCCCTCGCGCACGAGACGCTCGCGGCGGGACTGCATGAGCTGGATGACCGACAGCGCGAAGGCCAGGGCGAAGAACGCGGTGCCGAGCGAGGCGACGAAGACGTGGATGACGAGCCACACGCTCTTGAGCGGGTCCATGAGCGGCGACACATCGACGTAGAAGTTCGTGGCGGCGAGTCCGAGCAGCACGACCACCAGGCCGGTGATGAAGGTGCCGAGGAAGCGCAGATCGACCTTGACGAGCACGACGAGGTAGACGGCCACGATGAGCAGCGTGCCGATCATGGCGAACTCGTACAGGTTCGCCCACGGCACGCGTCCGGCCGCGAACCCGCGCGTGAGCGTGGCTCCCAGATGGAAGATGAAGCCGAGCACGGTCAGTGACGTGCCGATGCGCCCCATCACGAACCGCGGAGCGGGCGTCGCGGCGGACTCTCCGGAGACGACCGGCACGGACGACCCGCGCACACCCGCCCCGACGAGTTCCTTCTCGGCCGCGACCTTCGCGTCGGCGGTCAGCTGCGAACGGCGGGCGAGATCGAAAGCGAAGGCGATGAACGCGCCGGCGTAGATCGCGATCGCCGTCCACAGGAGGACGGGCGAAATCACTTCGAGATCGAGCATGATGTCAGTCTACTTTCGGGGTTCCGGATGCGGCCGGGTCGGCATCCGCGGCGTTGTCGTCCAGGGCGGTGTCGGTCTCGTCGGTCGCACGCGCGACGGTGCGGCCGTCGGCGTCGAGCAGGCGTTCATGACCGGAGACGAGGTCGTCGAGGGCGATCGCGATGGTCGGGTCCTCGCCGCGGGCCAGCCCGGCGTACTCCAGCGACACGGCGGAGCCGTCGGCCGTCGCCTTCACCCACATGCGGCGGCGGGGCACGAACAGGGCGAGCATGAGGCCGCCGAGGGCGAGGAGCGCGAACGCCAGCACCCACACCCCCGACTCGTCGCGATGGATCTGCAGCGAGGCGAAGCGCTTCACCGACTGCGAGGCATCCGTCGCCCCCTCGGGCGATTCGTCCTCGAAGGTGACCGTGCCCATGCCGTTCGGCAGGTCGGCGGTCTCGCCGGGCGCCAGCTCGATCGACTCCTTGCCGATGGCGCGGCCGGTGAGCTGGGTGAGGTCGGTGGTGTCGAGCACGTACACCGACCGGGGCACACCGTCGTTGATGCCCAGGTCGCCCGCGAACACGTCGAGCGTGAGCGTGGGGTTGGTGAGGTCGGGGTAGGCCGAGAAGAAGGCGCCGCTCTCGAGCACGCCGGTCGTGGGGTAGAAGAAGCCGCGCAGGCCGAGCTGCTCGGGCAGTCCGTCGGTGATCTTCACCACGCCCAGCGAGGTCATCGCGTTGTCCTGCGGCAGGAAGGGCACGCTGTTCGTGAAGACGACGTCGCCGTCGGCATTGCGTACCGTGATGGTCGGCGCGTAGCCGTTGCCGAGCAGGAACACGTCGTCGTCGGCCACCGCCAGCGGCTCGTTGACCTTGACCGCCCCGGTGCGCTCCTCGCCGTCCTCGCTCACGGTGACGTTCGCCGAGAAGTCCCCCGCCTGGCCGGAACCGGGTTCGTTGAACGGCTGGTAGGTCACGTCGAACGAGTCGAGGCGCATCGAGTAGGGCGCGAGGGCGTCGTCGCCGACGAAGCGCCCGCGGTTCATCGAGTCGTAGTCGACGAGCGTGTTCGCGAAGGTCTCGCCCTCGACCAGTACCCGCTGCCCGGTGTACGCGAAGCCGCCGCCGACACCGACCGTGACGAGCACGCCGACGAGGGCGAGGTGGAAGAGCAGGTTGCCGGTCTCGCGCCAGTACCCCCGCTCCGCCGACACCGAGAAGGTGCGGCCGCGGTCGTAGCGCTCGACGCGGTACCCGAGGGCCTTGAGCTGCTTCTGGGCGACGTCGATCGAGGAGGAGGCCGCCGCCTCGGCATCCTCGTCCTGCGACACGTCGCGCGTCGACGACCGGAAGTCGTCGAGCCGCTGCAGGCGCGCGGGGGTGCGCGGGGGCCGGGCCCGCAGCGCCCTGGCGTGGTGGCGGATGCGCGGGATGACGCAGCCCACGAGCGACGTGAACAGCAGGAGGTAGATCGCCGAGAACCACGGCGAGAGGTAGACGTCGAACAGCTTGAGGCTGTCGAGGATCGGGAACAGATCGGGGTTGTCGCGCTGCCACTGCGTGACGCCGTTCGGATCGGCCATGCGCTGCGGGAAGATCGAGCCGGGGATCGCGGCGACGGCGAGCACGAGCAGCAGGATCAGCGCGGTGCGCATCGAGGTCAGCTGACGCCAGCCCCACCGCAGCCACCCGATGAAGCCCAGGCGCGGCTGCGTGACCGACTCGTCGCCGTCGACGTGGTCGGACGGCCGCAGCGGATCGGTCGACCTGGTCTGGGTGTCGCTCACGTCGTCCTGGTTCTTCCGGTCGGGGATCTGGTCGGGGGCCTGCCGCGCGGGGTCCGGGGAGCCCTGCTCGGCGAGGCGGTCAGAGCGGGAGGATGACACTGCTCATCACCGCCGTCAGGCGCGACATGAGGTCGGTCCACAGACCCGTGAGCATGAGGACGCCGAGCAGGATCAGCAGCACTCCGCCGATGATGTTCACCACGCGGATGTGGCGGCGCAGGAACCCGATCGCCGTTGCCGCCCAGCCGAAGCCGAGCGCGACGAGCAGGAACGGGATGCCGAGGCCCAGCGAATAGGCGAGACCGAGGAAGCCGGCACGCACCGGGTCGCCGGCGTTGAACGACAGGGCGAAGATGGCGCTGAGTGTCGGCCCGAGGCACGGCGCCCACCCGATGCCGAGGGCGACGCCGAGCAGAGGCGCCCCGATCATGCCGTACTTCGCGTCGACGTGGAAGCGCAGCTCGCGCTGCGCGAAGCCGAACAGCCCGAGGAACACCAGACCCATCAGCACGATGACCGCGCCGAGGATGCGCGTGACGAGCTCGCCCCATTGGATGAGGAAGACGCTCGCCACTCCCCCGAACGCGGTGATCGCGACGAACACGGCGCTGAAGCCGAGGATGAACAGGAGCACGCCGAGCACCGTGCGCGCCCGGGTCGGAGCGACCGTCGAGCCGGCACTCCCGCCGGTCGTGGAGCGCGGCGTGACCGATCCGCCGAGGAAGCCGAGATAGCCGGGTACGAGCGGGAGCACGCACGGCGAGAGGAAGGAGATGAGCCCGGCGAGCATGGCCACCGGGATCGCCAGCCACAGCGCCCCCGATCCGATGATCGCTTCGGGGTTCACGGGGTCTCCGCGAGCGCGTCCTTGACGAGCGTGGACAGGATCGAGGTGCCGTCGATGGGCCCGATGATGCGGGCGGCGACGCGACCCTGCTTGTCGAGCACGAGGGTGGTCGGCGTGGCCTGGATGGGCGTGGCTTCGGCGAATGCGAGCTTCGCCTGGGCGGTGTCGACGTCGATCAGGCTCGGGTAGGTGATGTCGAACTCGTTCGAGAACGCCTTGGCGGTGTCGGCCTGGTCGCGGGTGTTGATGCCGACGAACGACACCCCCTGGTCGCTGTACTCCTGCCAGACGGCTTCGAGGTCGGCTGCCTCGACGCGGCACGGCGCGCACCCGGCGTACCAGAAGTTCACGACCGTGACCTGGCCGGCGATATCGGCACTGTCGAAGGCTTCGCCGTCTTCGTTCACGCCCGCGAACTCGACCGGCTCCCCGCGCTCGGCGACCGGGATCTCGGTGATCGCACCGTCGGCGGCGACGTAGCCGGTGTTCTCCCCGCTGAGGAACGACTCGCTCACGGCATCCGGAGCGCAGGCGGTCAGACCGACGGCGAGCACCGCAGCGAGCGCGGCTCCGATCGCACGCCGAGAACGGCGGATGCGGGAGGGCCGGCTGCCGCGGATCGGGAACGTCCTCGAGGCGAGTGGCACGGTGATGAGTTTACGCCGAGCTTCCTATGGGTCGGCCGGATGCCGGGGCGCCGGCGCAGGCGACGGTGCGGCGATCAGACCGCGCCGACGTCGATCGCGCCACCGGTGGCCGCGGGCTCGGCGTACTCGACCTCGCGCCACACGTCGCCGACGCGCTCGAACGACGTCACGCTCGACAGGGCGCAGCGCCGGGTGCGCGGGTCGTGACGCAGCGGCAGCCCCGCGATCGACAGGTGCGTGATCCAGATGGGCGCCTGGTGCGAGACGATCACGGCGTCGCCGGCCTCGGTGCCGTGCCACAGGTCGTTCATCGCACCGAGCATCCGATCGGCGATCGACGTGTACGGCTCGCCCCAGCTCGGCAGCGACGGCTGACGCAGGTGCCACCAGTTGAACGGGTTGCGCAGCGACCGGCTCATGCGCGTGCCCTCGAAGACGTTCGCCGGCTCGATCACGCGCTCGTCGAGCACCGGTTCGAGGCGGAAACGCTCGGCGAAGGGCGCCGCCGATTCCTGCGTGCGCTCGAGCGGCGAGCACCGCAGCGCCTCGACATCGCGCCCGAGCGAGGCGACGTGCTCGGCCGCGGCACGCGCCATGCGCTGCCCGTCGTCGCTGAGGTGGAAGTGCGGAAGGCGTCCGTACAGCACGCGGGTGGGGTTGTCGACCTCGCCGTGGCGCACGAGGTGCAGTCGCGATGCCGTCACGTCAGGCCCTGCGGTAGCGGGCGTCGCCGAAGTCGGGGACGACCGGCACGTCGGCCGCCGGGACGAGAGCGAGGTTCATGGATGCGCCTTCCGTTCCCTGCCACCCTACTGACCTCGAGCGCCGCGCCCCCGTCCGCGAGGCACCGGGCTGCGCCCGCGTAGACTGGGCGGGTTCACCATCCCCCAGATCAGGAGGAAAACTCCGTGCTTCGCACCCATTCGGCCGGCTCCCTGCGAGCCGAGCACATCGGTCAGACCGTCACCCTCGCCGGGTGGGTGGATCGCCGTCGTGATCACGGAGGGGTCGCGTTCATCGATCTTCGGGATGCCTCGGGCATCGCCCAGGTGGTCATCCGCGACGAGGAGATCGCGCATCCGCTGCGCAACGAGTTCGTGTTGAAGGTGACGGGCGAGGTCTCGCGCCGCCCCGACGGCAACGAGAACCCGAACCTGCCGACGGGCGAGATCGAGCTCATCGCGACCGACGTCGAGGTGCTCAACGAGTCGGCGGCACTGCCGTTCCAGGTGTCGACCGCGCTGGCCGAGACCGAGAACATCGGCGAGGAGGCGCGTCTCAAGTACCGCTACCTCGATCTGCGTCGCCCGACGGCGGCTTCCGCCCTGCGTCTGCGTTCCGACGTCTACAAGGCCATCCGCGATGTGCTGCACGGCGACGGCTTCACCGAGGTCGAGACCCCGACCCTCACCCGCTCGACGCCCGAGGGCGCCCGCGACTTCGTCGTGCCCGCCCGTCTGCACCCCGGCAGCTGGTATGCGCTCCCCCAGTCGCCGCAGCTGTTCAAGCAGCTGCTGATGGTCGGCGGCGTCGAGAAGTACTACCAGATCGCCCGCTGCTACCGCGATGAGGACTTCCGGGCCGATCGTCAGCCGGAGTTCACGCAGCTCGACATCGAGATGAGCTTCGTCGATCAGGAGGACGTGCTCGCGCTGATGGAGACGCTCGTCGTCGCCATGTGGAAGACCATCGGCGTCGAGGTGCAGACCCCGCTGCCCCGCATCACCTACGCCGACGCCATGGCGAAGTACGGCTCCGACAAGCCCGACCTGCGCTTCGGGCTCGAGCTGGTCGAGGCGACGGAGTACTTCGCCGAGACGCCCTTCCGGGTGTTCCAGGCCGAATACGTCGGCGCCGTGCGCATGCCCGGCGGCGCGAGCCAGCCGCGCAAGCAGCTCGACGCCTGGCAGGACTGGGCGAAGCAGCGCGGTGCCCGCGGTCTGGCCTACGTGCTCTTCAACGAGGACGGGACGCTCGGCGGCCCCGCCGCGAAGAACCTGTCGGAGGCCGAGCAGGCGGGCCTCGCCGGTCTCACCGGTGCCGAGCCCGGCGACTGCGTGTTCTTCGCCGCCGGTTCGACCAAGGAGAGCCGCGCGCTCCTCGGCGCAGCCCGTGTCGAGATCGGGCGCCGCCTGGGCTACCTGAACCCGGACGAGTTCGCGTTCACGTGGGTCGTCGATGCCCCGATGTTCGAGCCGGCGGCGGATGCCGTGGCCTCGGGCGACGTGGCCGTCGGCGCCGGCGCCTGGACCGCGGTGCACCACGCCTTCACCGGCCCGAAGCCGGAGTTCGAGGACACCTTCGACACCGACCCCGGCTCGGCGCTCGCCTACGCGTACGACATCGTCTGCAACGGCTCGGAGCTCGGCGGCGGCTCGATCCGCATCCACCGCGAAGACGTGCAGAAGCGCGTGTTCGAGGTCATGGGCATCAGCGACGAGTTCGCACAGGAGCAGTTCGGCTTCCTGCTCGACGCGTTCAAGTTCGGCGCCCCGCCGCACGGCGGCATCGCGCTGGGCATGGACCGCGTGCTGCAGCACCTCACGAAGACCGAATCGATCCGTGAGGTCATCGCCTTCCCGAAGTCGGGCAACGGGTACGACCCGCTGACCGCCGCGCCCGCCCCGATCACCCCGGAGCAGCGGGCCGAGGCCGGGGTGGACTTCACCCCCGACGACGAGGCCTGACGCCGCTCACGAGGCCCCGTGCGAGCACCCCGCTCGCACGGGGCCTCGTGCATCCGGTGTCAGGGCGCCAGGCCCAGAGCCGGAGCGAGGTTG
>JASCNZ010000084.1 GCA_029959905.1 Microbacteriaceae bacterium PS02344 | reverse complement strand
GGGGGGGGGGGGGGGGGCGGGCCGGGGGGGGGGGGGGGGGGAGGGGGAGGGGGTGAGGCGGGTATAGGCTCTCGGGGTGATGTTCTCGAGGAGCGCCCGGGTGGCGCAGGGCGGAGCTGCAGGCGCACATCGCGCCGCAGGCAGAGGCTGACGATCGGCCGGAGGCGGATGCCGTCTCCGGAGTTCCGTCGAACCCGGGTCCGTGCGACCCGCATCCTCCACCCCACCTCGCTCCTTCGCTCCCGTCGGGATCAGGAGCCCTCGAACGAAAGCATCCGACATCATGCGTCCCCTCGACGAGCGCGCCATCCGCGCCTCCTTCCGCAACGCCTCCCGCAAAGAGGTCTCCGACCTGACCCTGCCCGTCGGCTTCGCCGAGATCGACTTCGACCGCCTCGACTATCTCGGCTGGGTCGACCCGAAAGCCCCGCGCCGGGCGTACGTGGTGACCGAGGTCGACGGTGCGCCGGTCGGCGTGCTGCTGCAGCAGGCCGACCAGCGCGTTGTCGCCCGCGCCCAGTGCTCGTGGTGCGAAGACGTCACGCTCCGCAACGACGTGCAGCTTTTCGTCGCCCGCAAGACCGGCCCCGCCGGCCGCAAGGGCGACACCGTCGGCACCCTCGTGTGCGCGAACTTCGGATGCTCGGCCAACGTGCGACGGCTGCCGCCGCTGGCGTACGAGGGCTTCGACCGCGAACTCGCCCGCGACCTGCGCATCGAACGTCTTCGCGAGCACGTGCGCGGCTTCATCGCCGGCCTCGACGCCTGACAGCGGGCCTGCCTCCCGCTCCCGCCCCCTTCGCGTTCCGCGTCCCACGCCCGCCTCGGCCCGCTTCCCGGCGCGGCGCACTTCACGGCCGGGGAGAAGGGGGAAGGAGGGGCTGGGGGCGGGGTCAGCGCGAGGTCACGCGGCGCACGTGCGCCATGGCGGGGGCTTCGAGCGTGCCCGAGAGCCATTCGAACTCGGCGAAACTGCGGGTGCCCGGCCAGTCGGCGGGCAGCATCGACGGCGGCAGGCCGGGGTCGCGGTACGGCAGCGTCCGCCAGCGGTCGATCAGCTGCACGTAGGCGGCGAACGGCTCGGCGGGCAGCGAGGTCAGCGACTCCTGGAACCGGCGGTGCTCGTCGGCCAGGCCGTCGAGGTCCCACCAGGCGGCCGCGGACTCGGCGGGCGTGCGATCGGTGAGCGGCATCCCCGCAGGGAACAGCGTGACCCACGCCCGTGCGCCGACCTGGTCGATGATCTGCCGCACCTCGTCCTGCAGGTGACCGGGGCAGATCCACAGCGCCGACGACACGGCCCCGGCCCCGATCCACTGCAGGCGGCGGCGCAGCTGGTGTCGTACGGCCCGCTCGCTCTCGGGGATCGAGAACGACACGAGGCACCATGTGTCGGCATCCGTCATCTGCCGCATGGCGAAGATGCGCCGATCGCCGCGCTGCAGCATCGCCAACGCAGCCGGGTTCAGGCGGTAGCCCACGGCATCGCGGCGCTCGGGCAGCAGCAGGTCTTTCTGCTTGAGGCGGGCGATGCCGGTGCGGGCGAGGGCCGGCGCGATGTCGAGGTCACCCGCGAGGGTCACCAGGTCGGCGGCCGAGATCCACCCGCCCAGCGGGCGCAGGAACAGCCCGACGACCGTGCGCAGCAGCGAGGCGGTGCTGCCGGGCCGGGCGTCGATGTCGTCGACGACGGATGCCGGGTCCTGCGCGAGGGCGACCGGGGCCGTCATGCGCGCAGCGCGTCGCGCACCGCGAGCACGCCCACGACCGTCTCGATGTGCGAGGTGCTCAACGGCGACAACCCGAGGCGGATGCCGTCGGGGAAGCGGAAGTCGGGGATGACGCCGTCGGCCCAGAGTCGCCGGGTGACGTCGCGGAAGTCGGGGTGGCCGATGGTGACGTGCCCGCCCCGCAGCCCCGCGTCGCGGGGGCTGAGCAGGCGCACGCCGAGCGGCGCGAGCTCGGTGTCGTACGCCCGCACGGCGAGATCGGTGAGCGAGACCGACTTCTGGCGCACGGCGTCGATCGTCGACTGCTCGATGAGGTCGAGCATCCCCTGCATCGCGAGCATCGAGGTGACCGGAGGGGTGCCGCTGAGCAGCTGGCGGATGTCGCCCGCCGGCACGTACTCCGGACCCATGGCGAAGATGTCGGCGGCGCTCCACCACCCTTGGATCGGCTGGCGCAGCGCGCCGTGGTGGCGACGGTTGAGGTACGCGAAGGCCGGAGAACCCGGCCCGCCGTTGAGGTACTTGTACGTGCAGCCGACCGCCATGTCGACACCCCAGTCGTCGAGCTGCATCGGCACCACGCCGGCCGAGTGGCAGAGATCCCACATCACGAGGGCACCCACGGCGTGCCCGGCCTCGGTGATGGCGCGCATGTCGGCCAGAGCGCCGGACCGATAGTCGATGTGACTGAGCGAGACGAGTGCGGTGCGCTCCGAGAGGACGGCGGCGACGTCGGCGACCTGCACGCCGAGAACGGGGTCGGGCTCGATCCAGCGCACCGTCAAGCCCGCCTCGGTCGCGATGCCCTCGGTGAGGAAGCGGTCGGTGGGGAAGTTGCCCTGCTCCATCACGAGCTCGGTACGCGTCGGATCGGCCGCGGCGGCGGCGCGCATCAGCTTGTAGATGAGTACGCTCGTCGAATCGGCGACGACGGTCTGTCCCGCCGCCGCGCCGAGGGCCACGCGGCCGATCCGGTCGCCGAGCTCCATCGGCAGCGCCATCCACTGCTCGTCCCACGAGCGGATGAGGCGGGTGCCCCAGTCGTGACGCACGAAGTCCGCGAGCTTCTCGGGCATCTCCCGCAGCGGGCGGCCGAGCGAGTTGCCGTCGAGGTAGGCGCGTACGCCCGGCGCCTCGACGAAGGCGTCGAGGTGGGCGCGCAGCGGGTCGGCGGCGTCGAGCGCGCGAGCCTCGTCGAGGAGCGCGGTGGCGGAGTCGTCGGTCGGGACGGCGGCGAGGTCGGTCATGTCACACCTTCAGATCGTCGGGGGAGAGGAGCCGGGCGGCCCGCGGGTCGGCGTCGGCGGGCGCGGCGCCCGGCAGCAGGAGCAGTCGCGCGTCGGCTGCTCGCGCGTCGCCGGGGGCCAGGGTGCGCAGCAGTGCCGTGCCCGTGACACCCGCCTCCTGCAGCGCAGCGATCTCGGCGGGGTTCAGCCCCACGGGCGTCGGGCCGTTGCCCATGTCGGTGCCGTAGAGCACGGTGCCGCCGGCCGCGTGGAAGCGGCGCACGTTGTCGATCACGGCGTCGCGGGTCGGCCGGTCGTGGATCGCGATGGTCGAGATCCAGGCGACGGATGCCGCCTGCCGCGCGACCTCGTCGTCGTCGAGGCGCTCGGTGAACGGCGCGTGCGCGAGGCTCGCGACGCCGAGACCGGCGAGGCGCTGCGCTTCTCCCGGCCCCTCGGCGTGGGCGACGACGGGCAGTCCGCGTGCCGCGGCGAGGTCGACGACCGTGCGGATCAGCTCGTCACCGAACACCGGCCCGGCGACGGTGTTGCTGGCGACCTTGATGCAGTGCGCGCCGGCATCCGCCATCTCGGCGACGGCTTCGGCGGCCTGCGCGGCGTCGTTCAGCTCGCGGACCGACCCGTCGGGAGCCCACTCCCGGTCGGAGGGGTAGCCGCCGGGTGCGGTGAGGAAGGCCCCGGCGTACTCGATCGCCGGCCCGCCGACGGCAGGGTCCGGCACCAACTCGGGACCGATGGTGGTCGAGCCGGGTGCGGGGGCGCCCGAGGGCGGGGTCGCCGCGCCCGCATCGACCGCGTGCCCTGAGTTGTGGTGAGCGGCGAGTCGCGCCACGACCGCCGGGTTCGCGCCGAGGTCGACCACCCGACCGAGCACCGACTGGGCGAGGGGTGAGACGTCGACGAGCTGCAGGTGCACGTGGTGGTCGGTGAACGCCCCCGTGACCAGGCCTTCCAGGCGCGGCAGTGCGTCGTCGGGCATTTCGTCGCGCACACGCACCCGGCCGTCGACGACCTCGACGACGCCCTCGCGCCATTCCTCGCCGTCGAAGAAGGTCGCCGCCCGCATCAGGCGCCGATCTCGGTTCGCACCGTGTAGAGCTCGGGGAAGAACGTCAGGTCGAGTGCGCGCTGCAGGAAGCCGACGCCGCTCGATCCGCCCGTGCCGACCTTCATGCCGATCGTGCGCGAGACGGTCTTGAGGTGCCGGAACCGCCAGAACTGGAAGTTGTCCTCCAGGTCGACGAGGTCTTCGCACGCCTCGTACAGGTCCCAGTACCGGCTCGGGTCCTGGTAGATCTCGCGGATCGCGGGCACGAGCTCCGGCGTCTCGCGGTAGGGCAGCCGAACGTCGCGGTTGAGGATCGAGGCGGGCACGGGCAGACCGCGACGGGCGGCGAAGCGCAGGAACTCGTCGTAGAGGGTGGGCTTCTCCCATTCGGCGGTCAGCAGTGCGTGGTTCGCGGGGTGGTCGCGGAAGACGCCGAGCATCTTCTCGTTCTTGTTGCCGAGGGCGAACTCGACCGCGCGGTACTGCACCGACTGGAATCCGGACGAGTTGCCCAGCGCGCCGCGGAACTGCGCGTATTCGGTGGGAGTGAGGGTGGCGAGCACCGCCCACTGCTGCGTCATGACGTCCTGGATGCGCTTGACGCGCGCGATGCGTTTGAGAGCCTCGCGCAGGTCGTCGCCCGCGAGCAGCTCGCGGGCCGACGAGAGCTCGTGCAGCAGCTGCTTGAGCCACAGCTCGGTGGTCTGGTGCTGGATGATGAACAGCATCTCGTCGTGGTGCTCGGGCGAGCTGACCGGTCGTTGCGCGGTGAGCAGCTGGTCGAGCGCGAGGTACGACCCGTAGGTCATGCGGCCCTCGAGGTCGGTGACGATGCCGCCCTCGAGGGCGCGCTCGTTACGGGTCGCCGTCGCGGCATCCGCCATCGGGGTCGCGGGCGTCGGGATGCTCTCGCTGGTCATGCCCCGAACATATAACGAACGTGCCGGTCGTCACAATGGTGAAACGTCTGCCGGGCGCGGTCCGCGGTCCGCCGAGGGCCGCTAGCGTCGAAGCATGGGCGACAGCATCGAACAGCGCACCTTCACGCGCCAGGACCGCACCCGTTTCCGGGCGAAGACCGAGGTGTGTCTCGACGCGCTGGGCGAGATGCTCGCCGATGGCCGGTTCGAGGGCACCGACCCGCAGCTCGGCCTCGAGATCGAGCTCAACCTCGTCGACCCGTCGGGCGACCCGGCGATGGCGAACGAGTCGGCGCTCGAGGCGATCGCCAGCCCCGCCTTCCAGACCGAGCTCGGCCGCTTCAACATCGAGGTGAACGTCGCGCCGCGTCCGATCGGCGGCGCGCGGATGCCCGAGCTGGAGGCCTCGTTGCGTGCGGCCATGAACGCGGCGGACGAGCGGGTGCGGGCCGCGACCGGCAACTCGATCGCGATGATCGGGATGCTGCCGACGCTCGACGAGCACCATTTCACCGAGCGCTGGATCTCGGCTGACCCGCGGTACGGCCTGCTCGGACAGCAGGTGCTCGCCGCCCGCGGGGAGGACATCGAGTTGACGCTCGAGGGTTCCCTGCTGCCGGACGGCGGTCGAGAGCACCTCGACATCGTCACCGACACGATCCTCCCCGAGGCGGCCTGCACATCGGTGCAGCTGCACCTGCAGGTGGAGCCCGACGCCTTCGCCTCGTATTGGAACGCCGCCCAGGCCATTGCCGGCGTGCAGGTCGCGCTCGCCGCCAACTCGCCGTTCTTCGCCGGTCGGGCCCTCTGGCACGAGACGCGCATCCCGATGTTCGAGCAGGCGACCGACACGCGTTCGCAGGAGCTGAAGAATCAGGGCGTGCGGCCGCGCGTGTGGTTCGGGGAGCGGTGGGTGACCTCGATCTTCGACCTCTTCGAGGAGAACTCCCGCTACTTCCCGGCGCTGCTCCCCGCGGTGACCGACGAAGACCCCTTCGCCGAGCTCGCCGAGGGGCGGGCGCCGTCGCTGGCCGAGCTGCGCATGCACAACGGCACCGTGTACCGCTGGAACCGGCCGATCTACGACACGGTCGACGGCACGGCGCATCTGCGGGTCGAGAACCGGGTGCTGCCGGCGGGACCCAGCGTCGTCGACGTGCTCGCCGACACGGCCTTCTACTACGGCCTCGTGCACACGCTCGCCGAGGCCGATCGGCCGTTGTGGACGCAGATGAGCTTCGATGCCGCAGCCGAGAACCTGCACGCCGGTGCCCGCGACGGCATCGACGGACGCTTGTACTGGCCCGAGGTCGGCTGGGTGAGCCCGCGCGAGCTGGTGCTGCGTCGACTGCTGCCGATGGCCGCCGAAGGACTCGACGCCTACGGTGTCGACCCGGCGGCCCGCGATCGCTACCTCGGCATCATCGAGCAGCGCTGCGCGACCGGTCGCAACGGCGCGGTGTGGCAGCGCGAGAACGTGTTCGCCCGCGAGCGAGCGGGCGAGTCGCGATCGCAGGCGCTGCACGGGATGCTGCGGGACTACCTGGTGCGTGCCGAAGACGGCAGCCCCGTGCACGCCTGGGATTGAGCCGCGATCTGCGCTCCTTCAGCGGGTGTGCGCGCGCAGGAAGTCGAGGGTGCGACCCAGGGCTTCCCGCGCGTCGGGCAGGTCGAGGTGGAATTGGTACTCGTGGGGGAGTGCCGGCTGGTGCTCGTCGGGCCAGAACAGCGTGGTCGTCTCGACTCCGAGCGCGTGCAGGCGCGCGGCGAGGGGGCGGGACTGCACGCGGGTGAGCCCGTCGCCGTTGCCGCCCGAGAGGTAGGTCGGGGGGAAGTCGGGCGTCACCCGGTCGATGGTCGACATCGTCGCGCCGCTGACGTCGTCGGCCCAGTCCTTCGTGCCGGAGTACGCCCACATGGCCGAGCGGAACCCCCAGCCGATGATCCCCCGAACGTGCGACAGGGCGCCGAGGTCGTAGACGCCGCAGTTCAGAACAACCCCGACGAGCTGGTCGGGGCGCAGCGGCGGGGTGATGCCCATCTCCTGCGCATACGCGGGGTTCGTGATCAGTGCGGCGAGCTGGCTCGCGAGCTGCGCCCCCGCGGAGTCGCCGGCGAGGACGATCCTCCGGCGGTCCACCCCCAACTCCTCGGCGCGGGAGTCGATGACGCGCAGTGCCTCGACGAGCTGGTGCACCGCCAGCGGGTATGCGCCCTCCGGTCCGCGCGTGTAGTTCACGCCGATCGCGGCGAAGCCCTCGGCGGCGAGGATGCGCAGGTAGGGAGCGACGTCCTCCTTCGAGCCCGAGATCCAGGCGCCGCCGTGGATCCAGACGACGGTGGGGAGGGGTGCGGTGGCGGATGCCGGGGCGAACACGTCGAGAGTGGTGGAGCGCCCGCTCTTCCCATAGGGGACGCCGCGTCGCTCACGGAGTCGGACAGAGGGAACGTGCCCCGCCATCTCGTTGACCGTCGCGCGGGCATCGCGGGTGAAGACGGTGCGGATGATCATGGCGGCCGGCCAGCTCGCGATGCGTCCGAGCACGCGGTGGTGGGGGCGGGGTGCGGGGGCGGTCATGCGGTCTCCTCTTCCGGCCACCAGTGTGCCAGCGAGGGGTGCGGGGGCACGCGACACGCCCGGGTTGCGGGCGTGATTTGCCGGACCTCCGGATCTCGCGTAAGTTATTACCTGTTCGCCCCAAACGGTTGAGCGGAGGTCCTCGGACCGGCTCCCGTCAAGTAACGAACACCTCCCAAGACCACGAAGACTCGTCAGAGTCATCCGGTTGCGGGAACTGCCTTGTTCTCACGAGCAGGTCGCGAAACAGCGATTTGACAACGGGAACGAGATCAGTAAGATAGAGAAGTTGCCCTTCGGGCCTGGTTGTGATGACTGGGTCGGGGGAGCATCCGATCCTTGAGAACTCAACAGCGTGCACTTGTCAAATGCCAAATAACCTCGATTCAGCTTCGGCTGGAT
>JASCNZ010000083.1 GCA_029959905.1 Microbacteriaceae bacterium PS02344 | reverse complement strand
CTACATGTACGACGTCGCGGACCAGCCATGAGGTGCTGCGTATCAGGCTCCGAGCTGCGCCGCGAACTCGGCGGACTCGAGGCGTGCCTTGACGGCGCCGAGGAAGCGGGCGGCGTCTGCTCCATCGATGATGCGGTGGTCGTACGACAGCGCGAGGTAGACGTACGAACGGATCGCGATGGCGTCGCTGCCGCCGACCTTGACCAGACCGGGGCGCTTGACGACCGTTCCGGTGCCGAGGATCGCGGACTGCGGGAGGAACACGACGGGCGTGTCGAACAGAGCGCCGCGCGAACCGGTGTTGGTCAGCGTGAACGTGCCGCCGGCGAGCTCGTCGGGCTTCAGCTTGTTGTCACGCGTGCGTGCGGCGAGGTCGGCGATCTCGTGCGCGATCTGTGCGATGTTCTTCGATGCAGCATCGCGCAGCACCGGCGTGAGCAGGCCGCGCTCGGTGTCCACGGCGATGGACACGTTCTCGGTCGCCGGGTAGGTGATCTGGTCACCCTCGACGGTCGCGTTGACGATCGGGAACGCCTGCAGCGCCTCGGCGGCCGCGAGCGCGAAGAAGGGCAGGAACGACAGCTTGTCGCCCGTCTTCTCGAGGAACGACGCCTTCACGCTGTCGCGGTAATCGGCGAGAGCAGTGACGTCGACCTCGACGACCGTGGTGAGCTGCGCCGTCTGCTGCATGGACTCGACGGCCCGCGATGCCAGCACCTTGCGCAGACGCGACATCGGCTGGGTCGTACCGCGCAGCGGCGACACCTCGAGCTTCGGTGCGGCCGGCGCCGCCTGCGTGGCAGCAGCGGGAGCGGAGGTGGCGGATTCGGCGGCCTTGAGCACGTCCTCCTTGCGGATGCGGCCTCCGACGCCGGTGCCCTTGACCGACGCGAGGTCGACGCCCTGCTGCGCGGCGAGACGGCGGACGAGCGGCGTCACGTAGATACCGTCGGAGGCGGAGTCCTCCGCCGGAGCAGACTGCTGTGCGGGGGCAGCCTGCGGGGCAGGTGCAGCCTCCTGCTGTGCGGGAGCTGCCTGCTGTGCGGGAGCGGCCTGCTGTGCGGGAGCTGCCTGCTGTGCAGGAGCGGACTGCTGTGCCGGAGCGGCCTCCTCGGCTGCCGGGGCGGGAGCGGTCGCGGCGCCGGAACCGATGCGCGCGAGCACGGAACCGACGGCGATCGTCTCGTCTTCGGCGGCGAGGATCTCCTGCAGCACACCGGCGATCGGGGAGGGGATCTCGGTGTCGACCTTGTCGGTGGAGATCTCGAGGAGAGCCTCATCGACGGCGACCTCGTCGCCGACCTGCTTGAGCCAGCGGGTGACGGTGCCCTCGGTCACGCTTTCACCGAGCTCGGGCAGGACGACGTCCTTCGCGTCGGCCTCGGGAGCCGACGTGGTGGGTGCCTGAACGGGGGCCTCGGGCTGAGCGGGGGCCTCGGCCTGCGCGGCCGGAGCGGATTCGGCCGGAGCCTCCTCGGCGGCGGGGGCGGCGGCCTCGGGGGCATCTGCCGCCGGTGCTGCCGCGCTGCCGTCACCGATCCGAGCGAGCATGGCGCCGACCTCGACGGTCTCGTCCTCGGCGACGAGGATCTCCTCGATCACCCCGGTGACGGGGGAGGGGATCTCGGTGTCGACCTTGTCGGTCGAGATCTCGAGCAGGCCCTCGTCCGCCTGCACAGTGTCACCCACCTGCTTCAGCCAGCGGGTGACCGTACCCTCGGTAACGCTCTCTCCGAGCGGGGGGAGGATGACGGATGTGCTCATGACGGAGTCTCCTTCAGGAAGTTGTTCGACGCGTGTCTAGCTTAGTGACCTGCGTGGGGGGTTGGTGTTCAGAGGGCGTGGAGGGGCTTGCCCGCGAGGGCGAGGAATGCTTCGCCGAGCGCTTCGCTCTGCGTAGGGTGGGCGTGGATCAGGGGTGCGATGTCCTCGGGGTGCGCCTCCCATGCGACCGCGAGCTGGCCCTCGGTGATGAGCTCGCCGACGCGGTCGCCGAGCAGATGCACGCCGACGACCGGTCCGTCCTTCAGGCGCACGACCTTGACGAGTCCGGCGGTGCCGATGATCTCGCTCTTGCCGTTGCCCGCGAGGTTGTACTCATAGGCGATCACCGCATCCGCGCCGTGCTGCTCGACGGCCGCGGCCTCGGTGATGCCGACAGATGCGACCTCGGGGCTCGAGTACGTGACCTTCGGAATCTGCGTCTCGGGGACCGCCACCGGCGACAGGCCCGCGATCCGCTCCGCCACCGCGATGCCCTGCTGGAAGCTGCGGTGCGCGAGCTGCAGACCCGGCACGATGTCGCCGACCGCCCAGACTCCGGGCGCGCGCGTGCGGAGGTCGTCATCGACGACGACGAACCCGCGGTCGAGGGTCACGCCCGCCGCCTCGAATCCGAGGTCGACGGTGACGGGCCCCCGGCCCACGGCGACGAGAAGATAGTCGGCGGTGAACGTGGTGCCGTTCTCGAGGGTCACCGTGACAGACGACTCGTCCTGCGTCGCGGACTGGACGCGTGTGCCGAGCGACGACGAGATGCCGCGCCGACGGAAGGCGCGTTCGAGGCCCTTGCTCATCGCGATGTCTTCGTTGGGCACCAGGTGCGGCAGCGCTTCGATGACGGTCACCTCGACGCCGAACGAGCGCCAGACGCTCGCGAATTCGACGCCGATGACCCCGCCCCCGAGGATGATCACCCGCTCCGGGACCTCGTCGAGCGCGAGAGCCTGCTCGCTGGTGAGGATGCGGCCGCCGATCTCGAGGCCGGGGAGGGTGCGGCTGTACGACCCGGTGGCGAGGATCACGTCGGTACCGACGTAGACGTCGTCTCCGACGGCCACGCTGCGATCCTGCCGCAGCTGCCCCGCGCCGTGCACGGTCGTGATGCCGCGCGCCTTCACCAGGCCTTCGAGGCCCTTGTACTTCTTGGCGACGATGCCCTCGCGGTACGCGCGCACGGCGACGGGGTCGATGCCGTCGAACGTCGCTCCGACGCCGACCGATGCCGCATCGCGCACATGGTCGGCGACCTCGGCTGCATGCAGCAGCGCCTTCGTCGGGATGCATCCGCGGTGCAGGCAGGTTCCGCCGACCTTGTCCTTCTCGATGAGCGCGACCGACTTGCCGAGTTCGCTGGCACGCAGCGCGGCCGCGTAGCCTCCGCTGCCGCCGCCCAGGACGACGATGTCGAAGGTGTGCGTCGTCATGTCAGGCCCCCGTGACCGCGGACTCGGCGAAAGCCACGATCGAGCGCACGGTCGCGCCCGTCGGACCCTTGTCGGTGAAGCCGTGCGCACCACCGCCGTTCTCGCCGGAACCGGCGATGTCGAGGTGCACCCACGGGATGCGCGGAGCGTCGCCCGCGTCCGACACCCGACCGACGAAGCGGCGCAGGAACAGCCCGGCGAACGATGCGCCGCCCGCACGGTCGCCCATGTTGGCGTTGATGAGGTCGGCGATGGGGGACTCGAGCGTGTCCTCCATGTAGTCGGGCAGGGGCATCCGCCAGGCCGCCTCGTCGACCGACGCGGCGGCCTCGAGGTACCGCTGCACGGTCTCGTCGTCGCCCATGACCCCGGTGTGCCGGTGGCCGAGGGCCATGACGATCGCACCCGTCAGGGTCGCGACGTCGAGGATGACGTCCGGGTTCTCGCGGCTCGCCGCGACCAGACCGTCGGCCATCACGAGACGACCTTCGGCATCGGTATTCACGACCTCGACGGTCGTGCCGTCGAGCATCCGCAGCACGTCGCCCGGGCGGGTGGCGCGGCCCGAGGGCATGTTGTCGGCGATGCAGAGCCACGCGGTGACGCGCACCGGGATCCGGAGAGTCGCGATGGCGCGCAGCGCGGCGAGGCTGGTTGCGGCGCCGGCCATGTCGAACTTCATGCCGACCATCGAGGCGGCCGGCTTCAGCGACAGTCCGCCCGTGTCGAACGTGATCCCCTTGCCGACGAGCGCGATGTGCGTCGAGGCATCGGCGGGCGCGTAGTCGAGGCGCACGAGACGCGGCGGCCGGTCTGATCCCTGGCCGACACCGAGGATGCCGCCGAAGCCCTGAGCTGCCAGTTCGTCCTCGTCGAGGATCTCCACCGCGACGTCGAGGTCGGCGACGCTCTCGGCAGCGCTCCGGGCGAGGTCGTCGGGGCTCTGCCACTCCGCGGGCACATTCACGAGGTCCTTCACCAGACCGACGGCGTCGCCGAGAGTCTGGGCGCGGTGCAGGGTGTCGTCATCGATGTCGGCGTGCAGCACCACCGATGCGGCGCGCGCGGGAGCCTTCTTCGTGCGGTACCCCTCGAAGCGGTGGCCGCCGAGCACGGCGCCCTCGGCCGCCGCGGCTGCGAAAGGCTCCAGGCCCGGGGCGAACCCGACGGCGACGGTGTCGAAACCGGTCAGGCTGCGCAGCGCGGTCCCGACGGCGTTGCGCACCGCATCGGACGAGGCGTCTGTGCCGACCCCGACGACCGCGAGCGGAGCCGAGCTCACCTCGGGCGCATGCACCCGGGCGAAGGCGGACGGCGATCCGGTGAAGCCCACGGCGTCGAGGGCGGCGGCGAGACCGGGGTAGTCGTCGAGGGCGGCGGAAGAGCCATCGAGCGAGGGGACGACGAGCACTGCGGCGTCTGCAGCGCTCCCGGGGAATGAGTCGGTGGTGTGCGACAGCACGGGAAGCGTCATGCCCTCCATCCTAGGGATGCCGTGTGCGAGCCGGCGCGGCTCGAGGGGGGCGTGTTCGCTCTCAGCAACACCGACGCCGCCCTGCCCCGCGACCGGACTCGTAGCATGGAGGAATGCCCTTCTCCGGTGACATCCACGAACGAGTCGCGAACGGTCCGGCGGTGCCCCCCGGTCTGCCTCTGGTGATGCTGCTGACCGGATTCACCGACGCCGGCAACGCCGTGTCCGGTCTCATCGACCACCTGCGGGAGACGGCGGATCCGCAGCCCGTCGCGGTCTTCGACAACGACGTTCTGCTCGACTACCGGGCGCGTCGTCCGATCGTGTCGTTCGACCAGGATCACTTGACCGACTTCCGTCCGCCCCGGCTCGAGCTGTTGGTCGCCACCGATGCGCTCGGACAGCCGTTCCTGCTGTTGGCGGGCTACGAACCCGACTTCGCGTGGAACGCGTTCGCCCGCACGGTGCTCGACCTGGCCGCCGAGTTCGAGATCTCGGGGATGACGTGGGTGCACTCCATCGCGATGCCGGTGCCGCACACGCGTCCGATCGGCACCACCGTCAGCGGCAACCGCCGCGACCTCAGCGTCGTGCATTCGGTCTGGCGTCCGCGGACCCAGGTCCCGGCCACGGCAGGGCATCTTCTCGAGTACCGCTTCGTGGAGCAGGGCGAGCGCGCTGCCGGATTCGTGCTCCTCGTGCCGCACTACCTCGCCGAGACCGAGAATCCTGAAGCCGTGATCACCGCCGCCGACAAGATCATGGCGGCCACCGGCCTCGTGCTGATGCTCGACGCGGTGCAGGATCGACGTACCGACTACCTCGCGAAGGTCGACGAGCAGGTGCTCGGCAATGACGAGCTGCAGCAGATGCTGCACACCCTCGAGAGACGGTACGACGCCTACATGGCCGGTCGGGATCCGGAGGACGGGTCGTACGACGAGGGCGGGTTCAACGAACGCGACCTTCCGAGCGCCGACGAACTGGCCGCCGAACTCGAGCGGTACCTGGCCTCGCGCCGGTCCGGAGACGACGACAAGTCCGGTCGCTCGGGAAGCTGAGCACGCCGGATCGGGCGGAATGCAGCCGTATCCCTCCACGTGTGCGATACTGGGTGTCTGACCCGTTGTCAATCCGTCTTCTCGAAGATCGGACTTGACAAGGGTCTTACTAGTGTCCGAAATGTCCCGGAGAGGCCCAGCCGCTCCGTGAAAGGCGAAACGTGACTCCTGCCACGACCAACAAATCCCGGACGAAGAAGACCGCCGCCGACGCCGACCCCGAGGTCACCGCGGAGGCGACGGAGCCCGCTGCCCCCAAGACGGCCGCCAAGCGCGCCGCAGCCAAGCGTGCGCCGGTGAAGAAGAAGAAGGCCGACGACGTCGTCGAAGAGGACGAGGCGCCGACCGCCGCGGCTGATGAAGCGGCGACCGACGAAGAAGACGAGGAGAGCAAGCCGGCATTCACCGAGCCGCTGCCGACCGGTGCGATCGTCATCTCGTCGAACGACGACGAAGACGTTCCGGTCTACTCCACCCAGATCACCGGCGCGACCGCCGACCCGGTCAAGGACTACCTGAAGCAGATCGGAAAGGTCGCGCTCCTGAACGCGGCCGAAGAGGTCGAGCTCGCGATGCGCATCGAGGCCGGCCTGTTCGCCGAGGAGAAGCTCTCGGCGATGTCCCCGGCCGAGAAGACGAGTCAGCTCGGACTCGACCTGCAGTGGGTCGCTCGCGACGGACAGCGCGCGAAGAGCCACCTGCTCGGCGCCAACCTCCGCCTCGTCGTCTCGCTCGCCAAGCGCTACACGGGGCGCGGGATGCAGTTCCTCGACCTGATCCAGGAGGGCAACCTCGGCCTGATCCGTGCGGTCGAGAAGTTCGACTACACCAAGGGCTTCAAGTTCTCGACGTACGCGACGTGGTGGATCCGTCAGGCGATCACGCGCGCCATGGCCGACCAGGCGCGCACGATCCGCATCCCGGTGCACATGGTCGAGGTCATCAACAAGCTCGCACGGGTGCAGCGCCAGATGCTGCAGGACCTCGGTCGCGAACCCACCCCGGAAGAGCTGAGCCGCGAGCTCGACATGACCCCCGAGAAGGTCGTGGAGGTGCAGAAGTACGGTCGCGAACCCATCTCTCTGCACACCCCGCTCGGCGAGGACGGCGACAGCGAATTCGGTGACCTCATCGAGGACACCGAAGCCGTCGTCCCGGCAGACGCAGTCGGGTTCACGATGCTGCAGCGCCAGCTCGAGCAGCTGCTCGACTCGCTGTCCGAGCGTGAGGCCGGCGTGATCCGCATGCGCTTCGGCCTGGGCGACGGTCAGCCGAAGACGCTCGACCAGATCGGTGACACCTTCGGCGTGACGCGCGAGCGTATCCGTCAGATCGAGTCGAAGACGATGGCGAAGCTGCGTCACCCGAGTCGTTCGCAGTCGCTCCGGGACTACCTCGAATGATGCAGGCGAACGAGGGCAAGGCGCTCGAGACGAGCGTCGACGGAAAGACGTTCGCACGTATCCCGCTGCGTACCCGCGTGGTCATGCCGGACGACGACCTCGACGCGGTCATCCGCGAGTACGCGGCGGATGCCGTGCGCCCGGGCGACCTGCTGTTCGTGACCGAGAAGATCGTCGCCATCACTCAGGGGCGCTCGTACCGCCTCGATGAGATCCACCCGCGCAAGCTGGCGCTCTTCCTGTCGAAGTACGTCACCCGCACGCCGTACGGCATCGGCCTCGGCATGCCCGAGACCATGGAGATGGCGCTGCGCGAGTGCGGCACCCCGCGCATCCTGTTCGCGGCCGCCGTGTCCGCCGTGACCAAGGCGTTCGGGCGTCGGGGCGACTTCTATCGCATCGCAGGCGACAAGGCTCGTGCGATCGACGGCCCGACCAAGCACACCATCCCGCCGTACAACGAAGCGGTCGTGCTCGGACCGAAGGACCCGCGCGGCGTCGCCGCGCACCTCAAGTCGCTGCTCGGCGGCGGTGTCGAGGTGGCCGTCGTCGACATCAACGACCTCGGCGGGAACATCCTCGGTTCGACGCTCGACAAGGCCGGCGAGCAGCGGCTCGTGCGGATCCTCGGCGACAACCCACTCGGACAGGGCCTCGAGTCGACGCCGCTCGGCATCGTCCGCGCCCTCTGACCCGAACCTGCGGGGCGAGAGCGCCCCGACGCCCCCCGGCCCCCCGGGCGGCCCCCCCCGGGCGGGGGGGGTGCGCGGGGGCGACCCCCGGGCCC
>JASCNZ010000082.1 GCA_029959905.1 Microbacteriaceae bacterium PS02344 | reverse complement strand
GCCGCGCCGCGGGGGGGGGGGCCAGCGCGCCCGCGCCCGGCGCACGCACACGCGGCGCCGCCGGCGGACCCGGGGGCGCCTCTTCTGCGTGCGGTCGGTCGTCAGCCGAGGGTGAGTGCCTCGCGGAGCAGCGCGGACTGCTCGGCGGCGTGCACCTTCGACGATCCCGTCGCGGGCGACGCCGAGGCGGAACGCGCGACCGGTCGGAACGAGCGGTCGCCGGGCACGTCGGCGAAGGCGAGCGCCAGGAACGGCCAGGCGCCCTGGTTCTCCGGCTCCTCCTGCACCCACACCAGCTCGGCGTTCGGGTAGGAGTCGGTGATCGCCTTGAGACCCTCGATCGGCGTCGGGTACAGCTGCTCGAGGCGCACCAGGGCGATCTCGGGGTTCGGGTTCTTCTCGAGCTCGCTGCGGAGGTCCCAGTGCACCTTGCCCGAGTGCACGAGCACACGCTTGACCGCCGAGCGGTCGAGACCGCGGTCGTCGTCGATCACCGGCTCGAAGCGGCCCTGCGTGAAGGCCTCCACCGGGCTGGTCGCCCCGCGCAGACGCAGCATCGCCTTGGGGGTGAAGACCACCAGCGGCTTGCGCGGACGCGCGTACGCCTGGCGACGCAGCAGATGGAAGTGCGACGCCGGCGTCGACGGCCGGGCGATGATCATGTTCTCCTGTGCGCAGAGCTGCAGGAAGCGCTCGATGCGAGCCGAGGAGTGATCGGGGCCCTGGCCCTCGTAGCCGTGGGGGAGGAGCAGCGTGACGCTGGACTGCTGACCCCACTTCTGCTCGGCGGCCGAGATGTACTCGTCGATGACCGACTGTGCGCCGTTGACGAAGTCGCCGAACTGCGCCTCCCAGAGCACCAGGGCCTCGGGCGCCTCGACCGAGTAGCCGTACTCGAAGCCGAGCGCGGCGTACTCGCTGAGCAGCGAGTCGTAGACGAAGAAGCGCCCCTGGGCATCGGAGAGGTTCGACAGCGGCAGCCACTCCTGGCCGTTCGCCCGGTCGTGCAGGGTGGCGTGCCGCTGCACGAACGTGCCTCGGCGCGAGTCCTGGCCGGCGAGACGCACGGTCGTGCCCTCCACGAGCAGCGATCCGAAGGCGAGCAGTTCGCCGAAGCCCCAGTCGATCCCGCCGTTGCGGCTCATGTCGAGGCGCTTGTCGAGAAGCTGCTGGATCTTCGGGTGCACCGAGAAGCCCTCGGGCTTGTTGACGAACGCGTCGCCGATCAGACGGATGACCTCGCCCGGCACGCCCGTGACGTCGGGGGCGCCGATCTGGTCGTCGGCGGGAGCGGCCTCCGGGGCGACCGGGTTCGCACCGGTCTCGGCGGCGTGCGTCTCGGCGAAGGCGATCTCGAGGCGGTTCTGGAAGTCGGCCTTGGCCTCGTCGTACTCCTCCTCGGTGATGTCGCCTCGACCGACGAGCGACTCGGTGTACAGGCGGCGCACGGAGCGCTTCGCCTGGATGAGGTCGGTCATCAGCGGCTGCGTCATCGACGGGTCGTCGCCCTCGTTGTGACCGCGCCGACGGTAGCAGACGAGGTCGATCACGACATCGCGGTGGAAGCGTTCGCGGTACTCGAACGCGAGCTGCGCCACGTGGATGACGGCCTCGGGGTCGTCGCCGTTCACGTGGAAGACCGGCGCCTGGATCGTCTTCGCGACGTCGGTCGAGTAGACCGAGGTGCGAGCGTCGCTCGGGGTGGTCGTGAAGCCGACCTGGTTGTTCACGACCACATGGATCGTGCCGCCCGTGCGGTACCCGCGCAGCTGCGACATCTGCAGCGTCTCGACGACGACGCCCTGGCCCGCGAAGGCTGCGTCGCCGTGCACGAGGATCGGCAGCCACGCGAATGTGCCGATCGGCTTGCGGTCCTGCTTCGCGCGGACGATGCCCTCGAGCACGCCGTCGACGGTCTCGAGGTGCGACGGGTTCGCCGCGAGGTACACGGGCAGCGAGGCGCCGTCCTCGGCGACGAAGGTGCCCTCGGTGCCGAGGTGGTACTTCACGTCACCGGATCCGCGCTGGTTGCCCGGGGTCTGGATGCCCTCGAACTCGCGGAAGACCTGTCCGTAGGTCTTTCCCGCGATGTTGGTGAGCACGTTCAGGCGACCACGGTGCGCCATGCCGATCGCGGCACCCTCGAGACCGGCGTTCGCCGCACCCTGGAGGATCTCGTCGAGCAGGGGGATCAGCGATTCGCCGCCCTCGAGCGAGAATCGCTTCTGCCCCACGAACTTCGTCTGCAGGAAGGTCTCGAAGGCCTCGGCCTCGTTGAGCTTGCGCAGCACGCGCAGCTGCTCGTCGTGGCCCGGCTTCTGGTACTTGACCTCGACCTTCTCCTGGAACCACTGGCGCTGCTCGGGGTCCTGGATGTGCATGTACTCGATGCCGAGCGTGCGGCAGTACGAGTCGCGCAGCACCCCGAGGATGTCGCGCAGCTTCGCGACACGACGACCGCCGAAGCCACCCGTGACGAACTCGCGGTCGAGGTCCCAGAAGGTGAGCCCGTGGCTCTCGATCTCGAGGTCGGGATGCGAACGCTGGCGGTACTCGAGCGGGTCGATGTCGGCCATGAGGTGCCCGCGCACCCGGAACGAGTTGATGAGCTCCTGCACCCGCGACTGCTTGTCGACGCGCTCGGCGAGGTCGACGGCGATGTCGGGGTTCCAGTGGATGGGCGCGTACGGGATGCGCAGCGCCGCGAAGATGTCGTCGTAGAAGCCGCGCTGCCCGATGAGCAGCTCGTGCACCTTCTTGAGGAACTCGCCGGAGCCCGCACCCTGGATGACGCGGTGGTCGTAAGTGCTCGTGAGCGTGATCGTCTTGCCGATCGCGAGCTCGTTGAGCGTCTTCTGGCTCGCGCCCTGGAACTCGGCCGGGTAGTCGAGGGCGCCCGCACCGATGATGCAGCCCTGGCCCTTCATGAGTCGCGGGACCGAGTGCACCGTGCCGATGCCGCCCGGGTTCGTGAGCGACACGGTCGTGCCCTGGAAATCGGCGGCGGTCAGCTTGTTGGTGCGCGCGCGGGTGACCAGGTCCTCGTAGGCGGCGAGGTACTCGGTGAAGGTCATGGTGTCGGCCTTCTTGATGCTGGGCACCATGAGCGCGCGCGTACCGTCGGGCTTCGGGAGGTCGATCGCGATGCCGAGGTTCACGTGCGCGGGAGCGACGACCGAGGGCTTGCCGTCGATCTCGGCGTAGAACACGTTCTGGCTGCGGAACTCGTCGAGGGTGCGGATGAGCGCCCAGCCGATGAGGTGGGTGAAGCTGACCTTGCCGCCGCGCGTGCGCGACATGTGGTTGTTGATGACGATGCGGTTGTCGATCATCAGCTTCGCCGGGATCGTGCGCACGCTGGTGGCCGTCGGTACGGTCAGCGACTCGTCCATGTTGGCGGCGAGCGTCTTCGGCATGCCGCGGAGGACGGTGACCTTGTCCTCTTCGACGGTCTCGCTCTCGACCGGCGCGGCGGGCTTCGGCGCCTGCGCGGGGATGGGCGCAGCGGTGGCCGGCTTCGCGGTGGTGCGAGCGACGGGCTGCGAGCCGATCACGGGGATCGGCGCGGTGATCGGGTGCGCCGGCTCGGCGGCCGCCGGAGCAGCGGCGGGAGCGGACCCGTTGTCGGCGTGGTACTTCTCGAGGATCGGCCACCACTCCTTGTCGACGGAGTCGCGGTTCTCCTTGAACTGCTCGTAGAGCTCTTCGACGAGCCAGGAATTGGCTCCGAACCCCCCGTCGCCACCGACGCCGGTCACCTGGTTCGACACGCTCGATCGCCCTCTTTCATCGCTGAAGATCACACAGTGCTCGCCGGCCGCGGGATGCGTCTGGGTCCGCACACTCTCGACCACCCAGCCTAACCTGTTTCGCCGTCCGGATCGTCGAGGACCGCCCGCGATCCCTCGGACCTCGATACCGTGGGGTCATGGAGTTCTCAGGTGCCCAGCCGGCCGTCGATCTCACCTATTCCGACGTGTTCCTCGTGCCACGGCGCTCCGCCGTCACCAGTCGCCTGCGGGTCGATCTCGCGCCGCAGGACGGGACGCGGGCGACGCTGCCCCTCGTCGCCTCGAATATGAACTCGGTGACCGGGCCACGACTCGCCGCGGTGCTCGCCCGACGCGGGGGACTCGGTGTGCTGCCGCAGGACATGCCTCTGCAGGACCTCGACGCGGCCATCCGCGACGTCAAGTCGCAGCCCGTGCTCTGGGACACCCCGCTCGTGCTCCCGCCCCACGCCACGGTGGCCGACGCCCTGCGACTGCTCCCCGCGGTCGCCGGGCACGGCATCGTCGTCGCCGACGGGGTCGCTCCCCACGATGTCGGCGACATCCGCGGCATCCTGCCCGCGAGCCGTCTCGCCACGGCGCTGCCGGACGCGCAGCTCGGCGATCTCGTGCACGGCGGCACGCCGTCGATCGACGCGGACGACATCGGGTCGGAGCGCCATGCGTTCGACGTGATCACGGATGCGGGGGTCGAGACCGTGCCGGTCATCAGGCACGGCCACCTCGTCGGCACGCTGACAGCGCGCAGCGCGCTGCGCTCGACGCTCTACCGCCCCGCCGTCGACGCGGACGGACGCCTGATCGTGGCGGCTGCGATCGGGATCAACGGTGACGTGTCCGCGAAGGCGGAGGCGCTGGCGGCCGCAGGCGTCGACGTGCTCGTGCTCGACACGGCCCATGGGCACCAGGAGGGGATGCTCCGCGCCCTGCGCAGCGTGTCGGACCTCGGGCTCGGACTGCCGATCGTCGCCGGCAACATCGTCACCGCCGACGGCGTACGCGACCTCGTCGAGGCGGGGGCGTCGATCCTCAAGGTCGGCGTCGGCCCCGGGGCGATGTGCACCACGCGGATGATGACGGCAGTCGGCCGTCCGCAGTTCTCCGCCGTCCTCGAGACCGCGGAGGCGGCGCGGGCCGCGGGAGCGCACGTGTGGGCCGACGGGGGCGTGCGCTACCCGCGCGACGTCGCCCTCGCCCTCGCCGCCGGTGCGGCCAGCGTCATGATCGGATCCTGGTTCGCGGGCACGATCGAGGCGCCGGGTGAGCTGCAGCGCGATGCCGACGGGCGCGTCTTCAAGGAATCGTGGGGCATGGCATCCACGAAGGCGGTGCAGGCGCGATTCGAACGGCTCGACCCGTACGAGCGTGCCCGCAAGGAGCTGTTCGCCGAGGGCATCTCGTCGTCGAAGATCTATCTCGACCCGCTGCGCCCGGGCGTCGAGGACCTCCTCGACATGATCACGTCCGGCGTGCGCTCCTCGTTCACGTACGCCGGAGCGGCGACCGTGCCCGAGTTCCACGAGCGGGCGCTCGTCGGTCTGCAGTCCGCCGCGGGCTACGAAGAGGGGAAGGCCCTGCCCGTCAGCTGGTGAGCGGGCACCGCCCGTACCAGGCGCGACTCTGTAGAATCGTCCTCACTATGGACGACCCTCCCAGTTGCAGTACATCGCCCCACCGTCCGCCTCTCCTGCCGGAGGGGAACCTCTGATGGACTACATCATGTTGGGCGTGGGGCTCCTGCTCACGGTCGGCACCGGCCTGTTCGTCGCGAGCGAGTTCGCGCTGGTCAACCTCGACCGCGCCGACCTCGAGGCGCGACAGGAACGCGGCGAGTCGCGGCTCTCGCTCACGATCAGCGCGCTGCGGCACACCTCGACGCATCTCTCGTCCGCTCAGCTCGGCATCACGCTCACGACGCTTCTCACCGGATACACGATGGAGCCCGCGCTCTCGAACCTGCTGCGGCCGACGTTCGTGGCGTGGCGCCTGCCCGAACCGGTCGTCGCCCCGATCGCCACGGTGGTGGCGATGTTCCTCGCGACGGTCGTCTCGATGATCCTCGGCGAGCTCGTGCCGAAGAACTTCGCCCTCGCGCTTCCGCGGGCGACGGCCAAGCTCGTCGTGCCGTTCCAGGTCCTGTTCACGACCGTCTTCAAGCCGGCCGTCGTCGTGCTGAACGGCAGCGCCAACGGCGTGCTGCGCAGCATGGGTGTCGAGCCGAAGGAGGAGCTCTCGGGAGCCCGTAGCGCCGAGGAGCTCTCGTCTCTCGTGCGCCGCTCGGCCAGCGCCGGCGTGCTCGAGGCCGACACGGCGACGCTGCTCGACCGTACTCTCACCTTCTCGCGCCTCACGGCCGCCGACGTCATGACCGCTCGACCGAGCATGCACGCCATCGCCGCGGGCGACTCGGCAGACGATGTCATCCAGCTCGCCCGCCGCACCGGCCACAGCCGGTTCCCGGTGTACGACGACGATCTCGACGACATCACCGGCGTCGTGCACCTCAAGGCGGCGGTATCGGTGCCGCGCGAGCGGCGGAGCGAGGTTCCCGTCGGCGCGCTCTCGACCGAGCCGCTCCGCGTGCCCGAGACGGTGCATGTGGACGGTCTCATCTCCGAGCTGCGTGCGCGCGGGTATCAGCTCGCCGTCGTCGTCGACGAGTACGGCGGTACCGCAGGACTCGTGACACTGGAGGACCTGGTGGAAGAGCTCGTCGGCGAGGTGTCCGACGAGCACGACCGCACCCGCGCGGGAGTGATCCGCGGGCGCGACGGCCTCACGTTCCCCGGCGAGTTGCGACCCGACGAGCTGCGCAGCCGCGCCGGTATCGAGGTGCCGGAGGGTGATGTCTACGACACGGTGGGCGGCTACGTCATGAGCGTGCTGGAGCGGGTGCCGGCGGTGGGCGACGAGGTTCCGCTCGACAGCGGCACCCTGCACGTGGTGCGGATGGACGGGCGCCGGGTCGACCGCATCCGCTTCGTCCCGAGACCGGACGAGACGGAAGAGGAGGCGACCCGATGAACGATTGGGCGGGACTGGCCTGGCTCGTCGTGCTGCTGCTCGGCAACGCCTTCTTCGTCGGCGCGGAGTTCGCGGTGATCTCGGCGCGACGCTCGCAGATCGAGCCGCGTGCCGAAGAGGGCTCTCGCGCGGCGAAGACCGCGCTCTACGCCATGGAGCACGCGACGCTCATGCTGGCGACCTCGCAGTTGGGTATCACCATCTGCTCGCTGCTGATCCTGAACGTCTCGGAGCCCGCGATCCACCACCTCCTCGCCGTGCCGCTGCATGCGATCGGGTGGCCGGATGCCGCGGTCGACGCGGTCTCGTTCGCGATCGCTCTGATCATCGTGTCGTTCCTGCACGTCGTGTTCGGCGAGATGGTGCCGAAGAACCTCGCGTTCTCGGTGCCCGACCGTGCGGTGCTGTTGCTCGCCCCGCCGCTCGTATGGGTGTCGAAGGTGTTCATGCCGGTGATCTGGGTGCTGAACGCCGCCGCGAATGCGGTGCTGCGGCTCTTCCGGGTCGAACCCAAGAACGAGGCCGCCTCCACGTTCACGCTCGAGGAGGTCGCGACGATCGTCGACCAGTCCCGCCGCGAGGGCGTGCTCATGGACACCGCCGGAGCGGTCGCTGCTGCGGTCGAGTTCACCGACAAGAAGGCCCGCGATGTGGCCGTTCCGCTGAGCGACCTCGTCACCCTGCCGGAGTCGACGACGCCGGACGACATCGAGAAGGCCGTCGCACGCTACGGCTTCTCGCGGTACGTGATCGTGGACGAGGAGCAGGCGCCGATCGGCTACGTGCACCTGAAGGACATCCTCCGGGCCTCCGACGGGCCCGACGCGGATGCCCGGATGGCCGAGCCGCTTCCCGCGAAACGCATCCATCACATGGTGCCGGTGCAGGAGGACACCGACCTCGAGGACGCGCTCGCCGTCATGCGCCGCGCCGGACGGCACCTCGCGAAGGTGCGCGACTCCCGGGGCGAGACCACCGCGGTGCTCTTCCTGGAGGACATCCTGGAGGAGCTCGTGGGCGAGGTGCAGGACGCCACCCGTCGCGTCCGCGGTCACTGACCTCGATCGACGACCCACGCCCCCCGCCCCCGGGGGGGCGGCGGCCGTCGGCGGGCGGGGGGGGCGCCCTGGGCAGCCCCCGCCGGCGGG
>JASCNZ010000081.1 GCA_029959905.1 Microbacteriaceae bacterium PS02344 | reverse complement strand
GGCGGGGGCGGCCCACGCCCCCGCCGCTCCGACGCCGATGCCCGTGATTCCCGCAGCCTCGGCGGAAGGCACCTCGGCGAGCACGGCCTCGATGGCGGTCAGCGCGGCGTCGACCCCGCCTGCGGCGGCGAGCCCCGGTGCGCCTGTACCCTCATGTGCAGGCTGCCGCGCGGGATCCGCGACGACGAGCCGGCATCGCGTCTTGCCGAGGTCGACGGCGAAGCGGCGCGGGGAATCGGTCATAAAAATAGTCTACGACGATGCCTGGCTACATGAAAGAATTGTTCATCTTGAGAGAGGCCTCCGCATGAGCATCCAGACGACGATCGCCGCGTCGGTCGACACCCTGCCGCCGTCGCTCGCGCGCATCGCTCGCGCGGTCGCCGACACCCCGACTCAGGTCATCGACAGCACGATCACCGAGCTGGCCGCGTCGTGCGAGACCTCCGTGGCCTCGGTGGTGCGGTTCTGCCGGGCGATCGGGGTGGCCGGGTACGCCGAACTGCGGCGGGCCCTGGCCGCCGAGCTCGGACGCGAGTCGGTGAACTTCGGCGCCCACAGCGGGTTCGGCGCGGAGATCGCCGCGGACGACTCCCTGCGCGACGCGGCCGGCAAGCTCGCCGCCCTCGAACGGCTCGCCATCGAGGAGACGGTGGAGCGCCTCGACTTCGATGCCCTCGCGGCCTCGGCCGAGGCGATCGACACTGCCGGGCGCATCCTGCTCTTCGGCATCGGGGCGAGCCGCCTCGCCGCCTCCGATCTCGGGCACAAGCTGCTCCGCATCGGGCATAACGCGATCGCCCTCGACGACGCCCACGAGGCGGCTGCGGCCGCATCGCTCCATGTCTCCCCCACCGTCGCGATCGGCTTCTCGCACTCCGGCACCACCCCCGAGGCCGTGCACTTCCTGCGCGCGGCGCGCGAGAGCGGCGCCACCACGATCGGCGTCACCGGAGCGTCCACCTCGCCGCTCGCCCGCGCCGCCGACCACGCCCTTCTCACCCACGCGCGCGAGTCGCGGTTCCGCGCCGGAGCGATGGTCAGCCGCATCGCGCAGCTCGCGCTCGTCGACTGCCTCTTCATCGGCGCCGCCCAACTGCGCCGCGAGGTCGCGGTCGACGCCCTCGAGCGCAGCGCCGCCGCGACGCGGGCGCTGCGCGGCGAATGACGCCGGGTCGCCGCCGCGGCTAGCCTGGACCAGTGACCCAGACCCTGAACGCCCGCGCCGTCCTGCTCGACATGGACGGCACCCTGGTCGACTCCACCGCCGTGGTCGAGCGGCTGTGGCTCGCGTGGGCGGCCCCGCACGACCTCGATCGCGACACGGTGCTGCAGACGATCCACGGACGCCAGGGGCACCAGAGCATGTCGATCCTGCTGCCCGAGCGCGACCACGACGTCAACCTCCGCGAGAACGCCCAGATGCTGGCGAACGAGAGTGCCGACGTCGACGGGGTGGTCGAGATCGCGGGCGCCGCCGGACTGCTGGCCGCTCTCGCGCCGCATCCGCACGCGATCGTCACCTCGGCCGATGTCACGCTCATGACGGCACGCATGCGAGCCGCCGGCCTCGCGGTGCCCGCGCTCGCCATCACGGCCGAGAGCGTGTCGGCGTCGAAGCCCGACCCCGAGGGGTTCCTGCGCGCGGCCTCGGAACTCGGAGTCGTGCCCGGCGACTGCGTGGTCTTCGAGGACTCCGCGGCCGGCATCCAGGCGGCGAAGGCCGCCGGCATGCGCGTGGTCGGCGTCGGCCCGCACGCCCCCGCGCACCAGCCCGATGTGCACGTCGACGACCTCGCCGCGGTATCGGTCGCCGCCACCGACGACGGTTTCACCCTGACGTTCGGCTGAGCCGGCGAGGAGCCCCGGCGGTCGTCCGGGTCGGAACGATGCGTCAGCGCAGCCGCAGGCCGTCGAGCGCGACCGCGAGCACGTCACGCGCGAGCGCCTCGGCGTCCTCCGCGCCTCCCGGCCGATACCACTCGACCACCGAGTTGACCATGCCGAACAGCAGACGTGTGGCGACCGACGCATCCACGTCGGCACGCACCGAGCCCTGCTCCTGCCCTTCCCGCACGAGGGCCGTCACCGCCTGATCGAAGGCGCGCCGACGGTCGAGCGCACGCCGCTCGACCTCGCTGTTGCCGCGCACGCGCAGCAGCAGCGTCACCGCAGGCAACTGGGCCACGAGCACCGACACGGCACCGCGCAGCACCGTCGCCAGTCGCTCGGCGGGCGGCGCGTTCCGCGCGCTCACCAGCACGCCCTCGAGACCGTCGAGCGCATCACCCAACGCCGTCTCGAGGATCTGCTCCTTCGACGAGAAGTGGTGGTAGATCGCGGCTTTCGAGAGCCCGAGACGGGCGGCGAGCGCCGCGACCGAGGTGGCGTCGTACCCCGCGTCGTTGAACACCGCCACCGCGGCGTCGAGCAGCGAGCGGCGGTCGTACCCCGGCCGTCCGCGCCGGGCGACCTCGGCGGACCCGGCCGGATCGGATGCTGCACCCATCGCCCCAGTCTGGCACGCGGCCGTCGCGCGCTACCGCTCGACGTCTTCGAAGATCAGCGTCGTGCGGGTCGAGCGGATCGACGGGATGGCCTGGATGTCTTCGAGCACGATGCGCCGCAGGTCGCGGGCGTCCCGCGCGCGCACGAGCAGGATGACGTCGAAGTCACCGCCGACCAGCGCCATGTGCTCGACCTCGCGGATCGCCCGCAACCGCTCCTGCACGGCCTGCCAGCTCGCCTGCTCGATGGCGAGCATCACGTACGCGCTCGCGTGGTGCCCGAGGGCGGCGGGGTCGGTGCGCACCGTGAACCCGGTGATCACCCCCGCATCGGTGAGGCGACGGATGCGCGCGTGCGCGCCCGCACGCGAGATGTGCACGGCATCCGCGATCGCGGTCATCGACACCCGTGCGTCACGACGCAGCTCGTCGAGGATGGCGTGGTCGATGTCGTCGAGCATCGTCATGGCACTCCTTCGTCCCGCCCCCGATCCTGACACTTCGGATGCGCAACGGGCAAGATCCCGTCAAACGTCCATGTTCGGGGTCGGATGCTTGGACGAGTGCGGGCCGCGCGCGCACACTGTGTGCATCAGGTTCGGCGAGGAAGGCGACCAGATGCACGACATGCTCCCCCGCGACGAGGCGGTGCGGCTCATCGACCAGGACGGCGCGCACACGCCGGACGGCGAGTATCCCCTGCCCGACTCTGCTGCACTACGGGAGGCGTACCGGCGCCTCGTGGCCGCTCGGCGGTTCAACGACCAGGCCAGTGCGCTCGTGCGGCAGGGCCGCCTGGCGGTGTACCCCTCGTCGCACGGGCAGGAGGCCTGCCAGGTCGCCGCCGCGATGGTGCTCGACGGCGGCGCCGACTGGCTGTTCCCGACCTACCGTGACGCGGTCGCGATCGTGGGCCGCGGGGTGCCGCCGGCCGAGACCCTCGTGCTGCTGCGCGGCGACTGGCACGCCGGATACGACGTGCGCGCACACCGGGTCGCTCCCCAGGCGACACCGCTCGCCACCCAGCTGCTTCATGCCGTCGGTCTCGCCTACGCCGCCCGCCGCCGCGGCGACGACACCGTGGTGCTCGCCCTCTGCGGCGACGGGGCGACCAGCGAGGGCGACTTCCACGAGGCGATGAACTTCGCGGCCGTGTTCCATCTGCCCGTGGTGTTCTTCGTGCAGAACAACGGCTTCGCGATCAGCGTGCCGCTCACGCGCCAGACCGCCGCCCCCTCCCTCGCGCACAAAGCCGTCGGATACGGGATGCCGGGGCAGCGCGTCGACGGCAACGACACCGCGGCCGTGCTCTCGGTGCTCGGCGCCGCGGTCGCCCGCGCCCGCTCGGGTGGGGGCCCGTCGCTCGTCGAGGCCCACACGTATCGCATGCAGGCCCACACGAACGCCGACGACGACACCCGGTACCGCGAGCGCGACGAGGTGCAGGCCTGGGCCGACCGCGATCCGCTGCGGCGCCTGCGCTCGTATCTCGTCGCGACCGGCGGGCTCGACGCTGAGACCGAGACGCGCATGGCCGACGAGGCCGAGGCGATGGCCGCCGCGCTGCGCGACGCGATGAACGAGGATGCCGCGGTCGACCCCGACGACCTGTTCCGCCACGTGACCGCGCACCCCTCCCCCCAGCGCGAGGAGCAGCGTGCGCTGCTGCGCGATGAACTCGCACGCGCCGCGTCGGCGACCACGGCGACCGCGACGCCCGCCCCGGACGGAGCCTCCCGATGACCATCGCCCCCGACGACGTGCGCCTCGACGACTGGGCCGCACCCACCGAGATCCTCACCATGGCCGCGGCGCTGAACCGGGCCCTCGCCGATGCGATCGCCGACGACCCCGACGTCGTCGTGTTCGGCGAGGACGTGGGCGCGCTCGGTGGAGTGTTCCGCATCACCGACGGACTCACCGCACGATTCGGCGAGGACCGCTGCTTCGACACCCCCCTCGCCGAGTCGGGGATCGTCGGCACGGCGGTGGGGATGGCGATGAACGGCATGCGCCCCGTGGTCGAGATGCAGTTCGACGCCTTCGCGCTGCCCGCGTTCGAGCAGATCGTCAGCCACGTCGCGAAGATGGGCAACCGCACGCGGGGGGCGGTGCGACTGCCGATGGTCATCCGCATCCCCTTCGGCGGCGGCATCGGCGGGGTGGAGCACCACTGCGACTCGTCGGAGGCGTACTACGCCCACACACCGGGCCTCACGGTCGTCAGCCCGTCGACGCCGCAGGACGCGTACTCCCTGCTGCGAGCCGCGATCGCCTCGCCCGACCCTGTCGTGTTCCTCGAGCCCAAGAAGCTGTACTGGGCGAAGGGCGAGGTCGACACCTCCGCGTCCCGCGATCTGTCGTCGGCGCGGGTCGTGCGCCCTGGCGACGACGTCACGCTCATCGCCTACGGCGCCGCCGTGAGCCTCGCCCTGGAGGCGGCCGAGGCGGCCGCGGCCGAGGGGCGCAGCGTGGGGGTGGTCGACGTGCGATCGCTATCGCCCTTCGACGACGAGACCGTCATGGCCGCGGTCCGTGCGACCGGGCGGGCCGTGGTGATCGCGGAGGCACCCGGGTACGCGAGCGTCGCGTCCGAGATCCAGTCCCGCGTGTTCGAGCGCTGCTTCGAGTACCTCGAGGCGCCGGTGCGCACGGTGACCGGGTTCGACACCCCCTACGCCCCACCCAAGCTCGAGCACTGGTACCTGCCCGACGTCGACCGCGTGCTCGACGCGATCGACACGCTGCACTGGGAGGACGAGTCATGAGCACCCTCACCGCGCGCGTCTTCGCGCTGCCCGATCTCGGCGAGGGCCTGACCGAGGCCGGTCTCGTGCAGTGGCTCGTCGCGGTCGGCGACCGGGTGGCGGTCGACCAGGCCATCGCCGAGGTCGAGACCGCGAAGAGCGTCGTGGAGCTCCCGTCGCCGTTCGCCGGTGTCGTCACCGCTCTGCACGGTGAGGCGGGCGACACCATCGCCGTCGGCGCCCCCGTGCTGGAGGTGGCGGAAGAAGGAGGGGCGTTCGAGGAGCACCGCGCCGAGGAACGCGCGGGATCGGGCAACGTGCTCATCGGCTACGGCACGACCGAGCGCGCGCACGCCGGGCGCCGCCGGGCGCCGCGGGGCACGGTCGGCGTCTCCACGCCGGCGCCCCCGCGCTCCTCGCCTTCCGTCGTCCGCACCGGCCCCGTCGCCGTGCGCTCCCCGCTCGTGCGTCGGCTCGCCCGCGATCTGGGCGTCGATGTGCGCCTCATCGTTCCGACCGGACCCGACGGCGCCGTGACGCGCGCCGATGTGCTCCGCGCCACCGTCGATCAGGCGGTCGATGCGCCCGCCTCCGTTTCGGCGCCCGCTCGCCCCTCGTCGGACGACGGCGGATCGGCGAGTGACCTGATCGACGGTCTCGTCGTCGCACGACGCGAACCTCTGTCCCCGCTGCGCAAGGCGGCGAGCGCCCGCCTGGGCCGCAGCCGCGCCGAGATCCCCGAGGCGACCGTCTGGGTCGACGTCGATGCCACCCGGTTGTGGAACCTGCGCGACGAGATCGCGGCGAGCGGCGAGCGCGCCCCGTCGCTCACCGCCCTGCTGGCCCGGTTCGTGCTGCTCGCGCTGGAGGAGCATCCCGTGCTGGCCTCGCGACTGACCGCCGACGGCGCCGAACTCGTGTCGTTCGAGGGGGTGAACCTCGGGGTCGCCGTCGACACCGACCGCGGCCTGATGGTGCCGGTGGTCCCGCGGGCGCACGCCCTCTCCGTCGCCGAGCTCGACGAGGCGCTGCGCGAGGTCGCCGACACGGCCCGCTCAGGGCGGGTCCCCCCGGAGCGCCTCTCGGGCTCGACCTTCACCTTCAACAACTACGGTGCGCTCGGGGTCGACGGGTCCGCGGCGATCATCAACCATCCCGATGTCGCGATCCTGGGCGTCGGTCGACTCCTCGAGCGCCCCTGGGTCGTCGACGGGCAGCTCGTCGCGCGCCGCATCGCACAGCTGTCGCTCGTGTTCGACCACCGCGTGTGCGACGGCGGCTACGCGGCCAGCTTCCTGCGCCGACTCGTCGGGCTGATCGAACAGCCCCTGCGGGCCTACGGGCGGGTGTGAGATGACCGAGGCCTTCCTCATCGGCGGCGTCCGCACCCCCATCGGTCGTTACGGCGGCGCGCTCGCGAGCGTGCGACCCGACGACCTCGCCGCCCTGGTCGTGGGCGCCGCCCGCGCCCCCCCCCCCCGTCCCCTCCCGGGCGGCGCGGGGGTGCTCCGCGGCGCCCCGCACCACGCCGGGGAGGACAACCGCAACGTCGCGCGCATGGCGGTGCTGCTCGCGGGTCTACCCGACGAGGTGCCCGGCATCACCGTGAACCGTCTGTGCGCGTCGGGAATGTCGGCGATCGCGATGGCCGCGCAGGCCATCCGCGCGGGAGACGCGGAACTGATGGTGGCGGGCGGGGTCGAGTCGATGACCCGCGCGCCCTGGGTGCAGGCCAAGCCGGATCGCCCCTGGGGCAGACCCGGGGCGGCGTTCGACACGTCGATCGGGTGGCGTTTCACGAACCCCCGCCTCGCCGCGCGGGAGAACGCGACCCTGACGATGCCCGAGACCGCGGAGGAGGTCGCCCGCCGAGACGGGATCACGCGGGAGGAGGCGGATGCGTTCGCCCTCGGCAGCCAGCAGCGCGCCATCGACGCCATCGACGCGGGGCGTTTCGGCGACGAGATCGTGGCCGTGCCCACGGCGTCGGGAGAGGTGGGGGTCGACGAGGGACCGCGGCGTGACACGAACGCCGCGGCCCTCGCCGCCCTGCGCCCGGTCGTGGCGGGTGGCGCGGTCGTGACGGCCGGGAACTCCAGTGCGCTCAACGACGGGGCATCCGCGGTGATCGTCGCGAGCGGCGAAGCGGTGCGCCGCTACGGTCTCACCCCGAGGGCCCGCATCGTCACCGCGACGTCGGCAGCCCTCGCACCCGAGATCATGGGGTTGGGCCCTGTACCCGCGACGCAGCGCGCGTTGCAGCGCACCGGTCTTGACGTCGCGGCACTCGGGGCCGTCGAGCTGAACGAGGCCTTCGCCACGCAGTCGCTCGCGAGCATGCGACGGCTCGGCCTCGACCCCGAGACGGTGAACCGTGACGGCGGAGCGATCGCGCTCGGGCATCCGCTCGGCTCCAGCGGGTGCCGCATCGTCGTCACCCTGCTCGGACGCATGGAGCGCGAGGGCGCGGGACTGGGACTCGCCACGATGTGCGTGGGCGTCGGGCAGGGCAACGCGATGATCCTGGAGCGGGTGGCGTGAGCGGGCCGCTCCTCGTCGACGTCCGACCGGATCGAGTGGTCGCGACGCTGAATCGCCCTGAGAAGCGCAATGCGATCGACCTCGACACCGTCGAGGCGCTGCACGCGCTGTGCGCCGAGCTCGAAGCCGAGCCCCGCACGCTCATCCTCACCGGCGCGGGCGGTCACTTCGCGGCCGGTGCCGACATCGCGCAGCTCGCCGAGCGGCGCGCCGACGACGCGCGCCGCTCGATCAATCAGGCCGCGTTCACGCGCATCGCCGAGCTGCCCCTGCCGGTCATCGCCGCCCTCGACGGGTACACCCTCGGCGGTGGGGCCGAGCTGGCGTACGCGGCCGACATCCGCATCGCGACCGGATCGTTGCGCATCGGCAATCCGGAGCCCGGCCTCGGCATCATCGCCGCCGCCGGGGCGACGTGGCGGCTGCCCGCGATCGTCGGGGGGGCGCGCGCCCCCCCCCCGCTGGGCCCCCCCCCGCCCCCCGCCCCCGCGCCCGCGCGCCCCGG
>JASCNZ010000080.1 GCA_029959905.1 Microbacteriaceae bacterium PS02344 | reverse complement strand
GTCGCGAGCTGCTCCCTGCTGCTTCGCGGCGCGAGTCGCGCGCCGTGAATCGGGCGCGCCCGTGGTGATGACGGGGCCGCGGGGCGCGGCATCCGAGAAGCTCACGGGAGCGGCCGCCGCCCACTCGGCCGACGCGGCCTCGAAGGCCGTCGGCACGAGCCCGAGCTCGTACTGGGCGTGGCGCAGGCGCTCGCCGAAGGCCGCCATGCTGGGGAATCGGCGGGCGGGGTCGCGCTGCATCGCGGTGGCGAGGATCTCGTCGACGACCGGCGGCATGCCCGAGAAGGGCAGCGGCGGATACTTCGCGCGGATGATGCGCTGGGTGAGATGCTCGCGGGTGTTGTCGGCACGGTCGGGCTTCTCGAACGGGCTGCGTCCGGCCAGCAGCGTGTACAGCGTGGCGCCGAGGCTCCAGATCTCGCTCGGCACCGAGCCGGAGACGCGCTCCTGCAGCACCTCGGGCGCGCTCCACGGCACCGACATGGCGATGGTCTCGGGGTCGCCCTCGTCGAGCACGGCGGCGGCGATGCCGAAGTCGGCCAGCACCGGCGCTCCGAGCGAGTTCACCAGCACGTTCGAGGGCTTGATGTCGCGGTGCAGCAGGCCCGCCCTGTGCACCGTCTCGAGCGCGCCGGCGATCCGCACGCCGATGTCGAGCACCTCCGGCAGCGGCAGCGGGGCCTTCTTGTAGCGAGCGCTCATGGTGTCGGGGCAGTACTCCATGGCGAAGTACGGGCGTCCGTCCGATGAGATCGAGGCCTGGTAGATCGTGACGATCGAGGGGTGGGCGCTGAGGCGCGCGGAGATGTCGGCCTCGACGTTGAACGAACGCAGCACTTCGGGGTTCACCGCATCGGCCAGCAGCACCTTCACCGCGGCGACGCGACGCGGCATGTCCTGCTCGTAGAGGAAGACGTCGGCGAAGCCGCCGGAGCCCAGCGGGCGTACGTAGCTGTAACCGGCGAGCACGGGGGGCGTCGAGGCAATACGCTTCGCCACTCGTCCTCCTCCGGCTCCGGATGCGTCATCGACGGGGGTCGCGCGCATCGCGCGACGGCAATGCGGCGCCGGTCCCCCCGCGCACGAGTATAACCGCGGGGCGACGGATGCTCAGGCGCGCCAGCATCCCTCGACGTGGTCGTCGACCATCCCCGTCGACTGCATCAGGGCGTACATGGTGGTCGCCCCCACGAAGCGGAAGCCGCGACGACGCAGCTCCTTGCTCATCGCCGTCGACTCCGGGGTCACCGCCGGGACGTCGCCGAAGGCCGCGGGCCGCTTCTCACGCGGGGGCGGGGCGAACGACCACATGAGTGCGTCGAGTTCACCGTCGGACATCTCGCACACGAGGCGGGCGTTGCCGATCGTCGCGAGGATCTTCGCCCGGTTGCGGATGATCCCCGCGTCGGCCATGAGACGCTCCACGTCGTCGTCGCCGAACTGCGCCACGCGCTCGGGCTCGAATCCGTCGAACACCTCGCGGAAGCGCGGACGCTTGCGCAGGATCGTGATCCACGACAGCCCCGCTTGGAACCCTTCGAGCGACATCTTCTCGAACAGCTCGCGGTCGCCGTGCAGCGGGGTTCCCCACTCCTCGTCGTGGTACCGGCGGTACTCGTCGTCGTCGCCGACCCACGCGCAGCGGGCGCGGCCGTCGGGGCCGGTGAGGAGGGAGGTCATGCGCTCCACGCTAGCGCCGCCCTCCGACACCGGCCTATGCTCGTCCGCGGATGGGCTCGACCGGAACGGAACGACCATGAGCACCCTCGACGGCGTCGACGTGACTCTTTCCCACCCCCGCCCTTACGGCCGCCTCGTCACCGCGGTGCAGGCGCCCCCGGACGCGCAACCGAAGCTCGTCGGACAGTTCGTGCAGCACTGGTACAACGGCACTCGCAAGGTTCGGGGCTGGGGTGAGCACCTGCGCCAGCAGAGGGCGGGCGAGCCCCTCCAGTACCCCGGCTACTGGTGCTTCACCGGGGCTGCCCTGACCAAGCTCCTCGACATCGACGACGCCGCCTACCGCGACAACGAGTACTACCCCGAAGCGTTCCTCCCCCGCTGACTACCGCCGGGAGAGGAACGCCTCAACGACCTCAGGCGTCGAGGGTGGACGCGTCGATCACGAAGCGGTAGCGCACGTCCGACGCGAGCACGCGCTCGTAGGCCTCGTTGATGTCGGATGCCGGGATCACCTCGATCTCGGCGGCGATGCCGTGCTCGGCGCAGAAGTCGAGCATCTCCTGCGTCTCGCGGATGCCGCCGATGTTCGACCCGGCCACCGAGCGGCGTCCGCCGATGAGCGATCCCACGGTCAAAGCGAGGGGCTCGGGCGGGGCGCCGACGCACACGATCGCGCCGTCGATGTCGACCAGACCCAGGTAGGCGCGCAGGTCGATCGGCGCGCTGACGGTGTTGAGGATGACGTCGAACGACTTGCGCAGCGTGCGGAACGTCTCCTCGTCGCGGGTGGCGTAGTAGTGGTCGGCTCCGAGGCGCAGACCGTCGTCCTTCTTGCCGAGCGTCTGCGACAGCACCGTCACCTCGGCGCCGAGCGCGTGCGCGATCTGCACACCCATGTGGCCGAGTCCGCCCAGGCCGACCACGGCGACGCGCGAGCCCTCGCCGACCTTCCAGTGGCGGAGCGGAGAATAGGTGGTGATGCCGGCGCACAGCAACGGAGCGGCGACGTCGAGCGCGAGCGCGTCGGGGATGCGCAGCACGAACGACTCGGTCACGACGACCTGCTGGGAGTATCCGCCCTGGGTGATCGTGCCGTCGCGGTCGACCGCGCCGTAGGTCATCGTCGCGCCGTTCTCGCAGAACTGCTCCTCGCCGCGACGGCACTGACGGCACTCGCCGCACGAGTTGACCATGCATCCGACGCCCACGCGGTCGCCGACCGCGTGCCGCGTCACCTCGGAGCCGACGGCGGCGACGGTGCCCGTGATCTCGTGCCCCGGCGCGAGGGGGTACTGCTGAGGACCCCAGTCACCGCGCACGGTGTGGATGTCGGAGTGGCAGATGCCGGCGAACGCGACATCGATCAGCACGTCGTGCGGACCGAGGTCTCGGCGCTCGATCGTGGTCTTCTCGAGGGGTGCGGCTTCGCTGGGTGCGGCGTAAGCGGTCACGCTGGTCATGGATGCTCCTTCTGGGGTGGGGGTGCGAGCGACATTACGTCACCGCTCGGGGAGGGGTTCACAGGCAGATCGGGTCGAGATGGCGCCGGTCGGGTCGGCAGGCCGCTCGCGGGGAACAGAGGTCAGTGAGCGAAGGGGTCGAGGCCGGTCGCCTGCACCGACAGCGTCCACAGCCGGTCGGCCGCGTCGACGTCGACCGCCCACTCCTTCACTCCCCCGGCGGTGAGGTCGGCGGCATCGGAGGGCACGACGCGCGCGACCGCGCAGTCCTCGCAGTAGACCCCGCCGCGGTCGAGAAGCTCGGGTGCTGTTGCCGCCCAGAGCCCGGTCGAGGCACCCTGCGCGGGTGTCTTGAAGCGCGGATTCGGGGTGCCGTCGGCGTCGATCCACTGCCGGCGAACCATCTCCTCCCGGGGCAGGTGGCGCTGCAGGTCGGTGAGGATGCCGCCGGGATGCACGGAGTAGGCGTGAATGCCGCGCCCCGCCGCACGGGCGTCGAGACCGACGGCGAACAAGGCGTCGGCCGTCTTCGACTGGCCGTAGGCGACCCACGGATCGTAGGGGGTCTCGGTGAAGTTGATGTCATCGAACCGCACCGGCGAGCGGAAGTGCGCGCCGGAGGAGTAGGCGACGACGCGCGCGCCGGGAGCGAGGAGGTCAGCCACCCCGGCGACGAGCGCGAAGTGCCCGAGGTGGTTCGTGCCGAACTGCGACTCCCACCCCTGCGGAGTGAGGGCGAACGGCGAGGCCATGACACCCGCGACGTTCATGACGAGGTCGATCGGCGTGCCCTCTGCGCGCATCCTCTCGGTGAACGCCCCGACGGAATCGAGGTCGCCGAGGTCGAGCGGATGCACATGCACGGCGGTGAGGTCGCCCAGCGCCGCGGCGGCGGCGTCGGGGCGACGGGCGGGTACGACGACCTCGACGCCGGCGTCCGTCAGCGCACGTACCGTCTCGAGTCCGAGACCGGAGTAGCCGCCGGTGACGATCGCCCGCTTCCCCGCCAGGTCGTGGCCGGCGATGACCTCGGCCGCGGTGGAACGGTAGCCGAAGGCCGACGTGAGGGACTGCTGACGGGCGAGCATCTCGGACTGCGTGATCATGATCGTCACCCTACGATCTAGAGTTGACTCGAAGTCAAGGAGGACCCATGACGCTCAGCGCGACGGAGACCCGACGCACCTACAGCATCGGCGAACTCGCCGAACTCACGAACCTCAGCGTGCACACGCTGCGGTGGTACGAGACGCAGGGGCTGTTCCCCCGACCGGTGCCGCGCACCTCGGGCGGCAGACGCGCCTACGACCACGCGACGATCGGCTGGCTCTCGCTGCTGACGCGGCTGCGCGAATCCGGGATGCCCGTCGCCGAGATGGCGAAATACGCAGACCTCGTGCGCGCCGGCGAGGGGAACGAACACGAGCGGATCGCCCTGATGGAGGCGCACGCGCAGTCCCTCGACGCGCAGATCCGTGAGTTGATCGCCTGCCGCGAGGTCATCGATCACAAGATCGACCTCTACCGCACCGCACTCCGCGAGCGCGGCGTCGACGTCTGAGCCCCGCCCGGCGGAAGCGTCCCCCGGCATGGAGGCACAGCTGCACTGGAACGTCTCTCGCCTCCGCGACGGCAAAGAGATCAGCGAGCCGAAGAGACGCTGAGCCCCCGCCGTCGGCGGGTCAGCGCTTCTTCGCCTCGCGGAGCGCCTTCTCCGGGATCGGTGCGTCGCCCGACGCGGCGAGGTCGGCGTAGTACGCCCGCGCCTCGTCCTGACGGGCCTGTTCCGCGCCCGATGCGATGGGGGCGCGCACGTGCTCGGGCTCGTAACCGAACGCAGCGACGAGATCGAGGGCGTGCGGGCGCAGCCGCGCGCACAGGCGGTCGATGTAGCTCGAGACCGCCTGGGCACGCTGCATCGACAGCCGCCCGTTCATGAGGTGCCAGGCGAGGTGCTTCTCGATGAGCTGCAGACCGAACAGGTCGCGCAGCCAGGTGAGCACGGCCTTCGTCTGCGCGTCGTCGACGCGGTGCACGGCATCCGTGAACGCCTCCCACTGCAGCAGTTCGCCATGCGCGCGAGCGGCTTCGATGAGCTCGGCCTGGTTCTCGTTGAACAGGCGGGCGCCCAGCTCCTTGTCCTTCGCGCCGGGGCGCAGGCGCCCGGCCACGTCGGCGATCATCTGCTGCACGCGCTCGGCGAGCAGCTCGTGCTGCTGCTCTTCGCGCAGGCCGTTCTCGACCGAGCGCGACACCTGCCCGAAGTCGGCCACCGACTGCCCGAACTGCCGCAGCCCCGCACCGTGGAAGAGCTTGCCCGCGGTCATCCCGACGGCGAACTTCGCGAGGCTCGCCGCATCCTTGCCCGTGAACTGCTTCGCGTAATCACCCAGCAGGCGCTTGCCGACGAGCTGCAGCAGCACGTTGTTGTCGCCCTCGAAGGTGACGTAGATGTCGAGGTCGGCGCGCAGGCCGACGAGCCGGTTCTCGAACATGAAGCCGGCGCCGCCGCATGCCTCGCGTGCCTCCTGCAAGGTGTCGAGCGCATGCCAGGTCGACAGCGGCTTGAGGGCGGCGGCCAGCGTCTCGAGGTCCTCGCGATCGGCCGGGGTGTCCGTGCGGCCCGAGAACACGCCGTCGAACTTCTGCAGGAACTCGTCGTGCGCGAAGATCTGGGCGTAGGTGGTCGCGAGGCGCGGCAGCAGGCGCCGCTGGTGCTTGCCGTAGTCCATGAGCACGACCTCGTGCCCGTCCACACCGTCGAACTGGCGGCGCTGGGTCGCGTAGGTGATCGCGATGTGCAGCCCCAGGGCGGATGCCCAGGACGCCGCACCGTCGAGTGAGACGCGCCCCTGCACCAGCGTGCCGAGCATGGTGAAGAAACGACGGCCAGGGCTGTCGATCGCGCTCGTGTACGTGCCGTCGGCGGCCACGTCGCCGTACTTGTTGAGCAGGTTGGTGCGGGGAATGCGCACGTGGTCGAAGCTCAGGCGGCCGTTGTCGATGCCGTTGAGTCCGCCCTTGAGGCCGTCGTCCTCGCGGCCGATCCCGGGGAGGTCGACCCCATCGTCGCCGCGCAGCGGCACGTAGAAGCAGTGCACGCCGTGGTTGACGCCGTTGGTGATGAGCTGCGCGAACACCGTCGCGGCGACCCCGTGCAGACCCGCGTTGCCGAGGTACTCCTTGGTCGCCCCACGGAACGGGGTGTGGATGACGAACTCCTCGGTCTCGGGGTCGTAGGTCGCGGTCGTCCCCACGGCGGCCACGTCGGACCCGTGTCCGATCTCGGTCATCGCGAACGCCCCCGGGATGGAGAGGTCCATGATGCCCGGCAGCCACTTCTCGTGGTGCTCTGCCGTGCCGAGCTGCAGCACGGCCGATCCGAAGAGCCCCCACTGCACGCCCGACTTGATCTGCAGGCTCGGGTCGGCGACGACGAGCTCTTCGAAGCCGGAGATGTTCCCGCCGTTGTCCTCTTCGCCGCCGAGCGACTTCGGGAACGCGCGGTGCACGGCCTTGTTCTCGACGAGCAGGTGCAACTGGCTGAGCACGCGCTCGCGGTGCTCGTCCATACCGAGGCCGTCCTGACGCCAGAACGCGGAGTCCTTGAGCATCTCGCGCGCCTGCCGACGGATGTCGGCCCAGGTGCCGAGCAGCAGATCGTTGACGAGCGGCACGTCGATCGCGGGGCTCGTGGCCTCGACGGTCGGGGACTTCGTGGGGCGGACGGCGGCGTCGACCATGAGTGTTCCTCTCAGAGACGGTGGAATGCTCTCATGGTAGGACTCCGACAACGTCGGGCGAAGCGGGCTGTGGCTCTCCTCCAACCGACGCCGGGGCCGGAGCGTCGCGGCGTTGTCGAGTGCTCACAGTCCCCCGCGCGCGCAGGGCCCGCCACCGCGACCGCACACCTCTTTCGACGCGTCGCCAGGTGACGTCGCGCACGAAGATCATGTCGCTGAAGATCATCACCAGGGAGAAGAACGGGAGCGACATGAGGATGCCGATGCCGGCGTGCATGCCCGTGATGGCGACCAGCCCCGCGATGCGGGTCCATCGGTTCAGCAGCGTGAACGGGAACAGAAGCTGCATGTAGACGCTGAGCCACGAGGCGATGAAGATGCCGGGCGTGATCTGCCAGACGATGTCGTTCAGCCACGGGATGAGGATGAACTGCTCGAGCCGCAGGGGGTAGTAGGCCGCGATCCCGTCGGTCCACATCGTGCCCTGCAGTTTCCACAGCGCGCTCGTGATGTACACGATGCACAGCTGGGCGCCGATCAGCACGACCGCGATGTTGTTCGACAGGATCGGCACCCAGCGGGGAAGACTGCGCCCGCGGATCGTGAGCGGATGCTCCGCCCCCGCGCGCGCCCGACGCCGCTCGTCGAGCGACCACCGCCGCGACGTGTCGGCGAGCAGGAGGAACAGGAGCATCACCCGGAACGTCTGATAGTGGCCGGTGTTGAGCACCAGCGGGTTCGTCGACGCGTAACCGAGCCAGAGAACCGCGAAGAGCGGCGCGATCACACGCATCCGCCATCCGAGCATGAACGCCGCGGCGACCGCGACCAGCACCGCGAGCTTCAGGAAGGTGAGCCAATCGGGGTCCGAGCGCGAGAACAGCACGGAGAGCGGCCAGAGGTAGTCGTTGACCGGACTCGGGCGGTAGAGCGATTCACCCCACCGCGATCCCTCACCGAACGTGTAGGAGTAGTCGGGCAGATACAGCAGGATGCTGAGGATCGTCATGCCGCCGAAGCCGATGCGCATCACCGCGAGCCCGTAGGTGGCGTGCCGGCGATCGAGCAGCCAGATCAGGAGAGCATCCCAGAGCCGGGTCACGGCGGTCATCCGTCCTCCCCCTCGTCGTCGGTGAGCGATCCGCTGACCCCGGCCGCCTCGGCCCAGTGCAGGAACGTGCGGGCGAAGGCATCCGTGCTCTGCTGCGACCACTCGAGCGTGGGACGCCAGCCGAGCTCGGTGTATGACGACGCCGGGCGCTCGGCGTCCGGATCGAACCGGTCGTCCCACCGGACGACCGGGCTGTACACCGCGCGCGTCTGCACGGCCAGCACTTCCCCGTCGTCCGCCCACAGCGCCTCGGCGGCCTGCGTCGCGTAAGAGGTGGTGTAGTTCGTCGCGCGGATGAACGAGCGCACGTCGCCCGGATTGCCGTCGTCGGCATCGAGCAGCGCTTCGTTCAGGTCGGCGAGGTCCGCGCTGTTGTGGAAGTTCTCCCCCACCACCGTCTTCTGCTCGGGAGTGAGCTTGTTGTACGAGGTCATCAGCTGCTCGGCGCCGATCACCGTCAGCTGCTTGCGCAGCACCCGACGGTAGGGCTCGGCCAGCTCGATCGCCGTGACGTCGACCCACTTCGTCTCGACGCGCTCACCCTCGGGCGTCTGCACCCACGCCCGCACCCAGAGGTTGCGGTCGGCGCTCGCCGGGTCAGGGGCGAAGATGCGGTAGTCCTGCAGGAAGTACGGCTTGATCCAGGCATCCGCTGCCCGGCCCGGCAACGGGCCGTACTTCACCTCCGTCGACGGCACGTTGAAGACGGCCGTCATCGCGATGTGCACCGCGGCCAGTCCCAACGCGATGGCGCTGACCACCTTCGCGGCGGTGGGGATCGAACGGCTGGTCGAGGGGGTGGTCATGGCGTCCTCTGCTGGTCGTGCGGCGGAGACGGACGGACGACGGCATCCCGGGGTGTTGCCGGCTGCCGTCGCCCGTGGCGGCTCAGCTCGTCGACATGGTCGCCCCCCGCA
>JASCNZ010000007.1 GCA_029959905.1 Microbacteriaceae bacterium PS02344 | reverse complement strand
CGCCCCGGGAGGGGCGGCGGCCTTCGAGGCGGAGCGTCTTACTTGACGGCTGCCTTCAGCTTGGAGCCGGCGGTCACCTTGACGCGCTTGCCGGCCGGGATCTTGATCTCGGCGCCGGTCTGCGGGTTGCGGCCGGTGCGGGCGGCCGTGTCGACCTGCTCGAACGAGATCCAGCCCGGGATCGAGACCTTGCTGCCCTTGGCAACAGCGTCGGAGACCGACGAGAAGAGCGCGTCGAGGACACCCGAGACGGTGGCCTGGCTCTGGCCCGTGGCGCTTGCGATGCTCGCGACGAGCTCGGTCTTCGTGATGGACTTGTCAGCCATGTCATCCTCCAGCGACGAGGATTCCGTCGCATCGTTGTGTGGATCGGGGCGGGTGCCCCTGGTCGAGTGACCGCCTCGAATGTACCAACGACCACCCTCATTTCCGCGTCATTTCGCGGGTTTTGGCCATTTACAGGGCGTGTCGGGCCACTTTTTTCACTCCAGTCACAGGTTCGGGCCCTCCGACCGCCCAAATCGAGGGAGATCTCGCGGTGTGAAGGCGGGGATGCCGCATCCGATCCTTCGTATCGCGAGAACTCCTCCACAGCGGCGTGCACCGGGGTGATGACCACCTCATGCCCGGTGCTTTCCCTGGGCGACGGCCTGCATGATGACCTCCTGCACTTCGTGCCAACGGCTCATGATCTGCTCGTACCCGAATCGCAGAACGTGGTAGCCGCGCAGCATCAGAAGGGCGTCGTGCGCGATGTCAGCCGTGCGCTGCGCGCCGGTATGCGTCGCCCCATCGATCTGGATCACGAGCCGTTCGCCCAACAGCAGATCCACTCGCCGGTCGAGCACCCAGGCCTGGGGAAGCATCCGCACGTTCAACCAGCGGAGGCGGAAGACGACGATCGTCTCGAGCCCTGAGTCGGCGAAGGGCCGAGCCGCGGCGGCCACGGCGCGCGCCGGCGGGGGAAGCTCGAGGCCGCCGAGCTGTTGCGCGTCGATCATCCCCTTGTTCATGGCCGACTCCCACACGACCAGAGCCGTCTCGAACGGCTGACACTGCGCGACGAGGGCGAGCGTGTTGATCACCCCGTCGACGGTGTCGTCCGGCGGGCGGGGGATGACGGGGACCGACCAGTGCACGACGACCTGCGCAGGGACGTCGATCCGCGACGCATTGGGACGCGCGGCCACGTGCAGCGGCGCGCGATCAGGGACCCACAGGCCCAGTCGCTCGGCGGCGGTGACACAGCTCAGCACCACACCGCGCCGCACCGCCCCGAGAGCATCCGCGTCGGCATCCGGGATCGCCACCCAGCCCCGTCTTACAGTCATGACCTGGCCGCTCTGCTTCGCGCGGCGCAGGGCGTGCTCGCTCACGCCATCAGCGCGGAGGGTGCGGACGCGGGCGATTCCTTGACGAGCGTGCAGGGCGGTGACGGGGTCCATCCGTCGATGGTGGCCGAGGATGGCCGGCGTCTCCGTGCCCGCCGCCGGGGAATGGGGACGGATGCTTCACACGCCGATCTGTGCAGGGGGCATCCGCGCCTCTCCGCCCTCGCGTTCCGAAGGAGATCTCGCGAAGCGGAGGAGCGGATGCCGCGGCGGCCCCTGCACATCGGGAGATCTCCTTCACAGCAGGAGGGGCAGCAGGGGTGTGCAGCGAGAGAGGGCAGCAGGAATGCAGGAAGGGGCAGGAGGAGGAGGGCAGGAGGAGGAGGGCAGGAGGAGGAGGAGGTGCAGGGGCCGGAGACGCGGAAAGGGGCGAGGATCCGAAGATCCTCACCCCTTTCCGACGTGCTGTCTTACCAGCTCGACTTGGTGACGCCGGGCAGCTCGCCACGGTGCGCCATGTCACGGAAGCGGACACGCGAGATGCCGAACTTCGTGAGCACGCCACGGGGGCGGCCGTCGATGACGTCGCGCGAACGCACGCGAGCCGGCGACGCGTTGCGCGGCAGCTTCTGCAGGCCGACGCGGGCGGCCTCGCGGGCCTCGTCGGTCGCGTTCGGGTCGACCAGGGTCTTCTTCAGCTCGGCGCGACGCTCGGCGTAACGCTCGACGACGACCTTGCGCTGCTCGTTGCGAGCGATCTTGCTCTTCTTCGCCATGATTAACGCTCCTCGCGGAATTCGACGTGCTTGCGAACCACCGGGTCGTACTTCTTGAGCACGAGACGGTCGGGGGTGTTACGACGGTTCTTCTTGGTCACGTAGGTGTACCCCGTGCCTGCCGTCGAACGCAGCTTGATGATCGGACGGACGTCCTGAGCCTTCTTGGCCATTAGAGCTTCACACCCTTCGCCTGGAGGTCCTTGACGACGTTCTCGATGCCGCGGACGTCGATCACCTTGATGCCCTTGGCGGACACGTTGAGCGTGATCTTACGACCCAGCGACGGGACGAAATAAGTCTTCTTCTGCACGTTCGGGTCGAAGCGGCGCTTCGTCCGGCGGTGCGAGTGCGAGACGTTGTGACCGAAGCCGGGAACAGCTCCGGTCACCTGGCACACTGCTGCCATGATGGTGACTCCTTCATTACCGTGAGGCCGGACGGCCTCACCCAAGATCCCTTGTCTGCACGCCACCTGACCCCGCAGGGCCGGACGGCACGCGAACTGCGCACAGGAGTGTGCACAGACAATCGCCTAGTCTAGCACGGCCTCGCGCGCGCCTCGCCCCCAGCGGAACGGCGACACCGTGGGGTCACCGTCCACCCAGAAACGCCAGGGGAAGGCATCCGTCCCCGCCACGCCTGCGACGCCCACGCGCGGGCCCGTCGCGATGTCGTTGAGCGGCGTCCCGAGCCACAGCTCGGCGCGCACCCCGTGATGCACGGCGCCCGACACCGCGGCGATGCGGGCGTGCAGCGGATGCCTCCGCCCCCCCGCCGGCCCGCCCCGCCCGGGGCCGCGGGCCAAGCCCCGCACGACCCGGGGCGTGAGCGCCGAGTCGACGCCGCGGCGGCGGGCGACGGCATCCACCCCTCCGACCACTTCGCCGGCGCGCAGAAGCACTCCACCGGCGATGCCCTCGGGTCCGCAGACCACGTTGACGCACGAGTGGATGCCGTGGCTGAGGTACACGTACAGGTGTCCGGGTTCGCCCCACATCGTCGCGTTGCGCGCCGTGCGCCCCATGCGCGCGTGCGAGCCCGGGTCGGCGAGCGGCCCCGTGCCCTGCCCGTGGTAGGCCTCGACCTCGGTGATGCGCAGCCGGACCTCGGCGGACGGATCGTCGGCCGGCACCGTGCGCAACTCGCCGCCCAGCAGTCGCGGGGCGACCTCCACCGGCAGCCCGGCGAGTTCGTCGCGTGTCGCGCGATGCAGGATGCTCATGTCAGAAGCGCGGCGCCGTCTGGCACCACGAGGGGTCGAAGCCGGTCAGCGCGACCATCTCGTCGCCGGAGCGCAGGTCGTACAGGTGCGTCTCCATCTTGGTCGGCAGCGGCAGCAGCATCTCGTCGTACGGATTCTCGGTCATGTCCGGCGCGATGACGACGGCCGCGTACTGCCCGCTCGGCGAAGCGCACGCCTGCAGGATCGAATCGGTCTCGGGCACCTCGACGAGCGGGGTGGCGACGCCCTCGTCGTCGACGCGGATGATGGCCTGTCCCGTGGGGATGCCGATCTCGTCGCGGGCCACGATGTGCCGTAGCGTGCCACCGGGGTACGGCGTGATGGTCGTCGCGACGCCGTAGTCGGGGGTGGATGCGGCGAGCGGCTGCTCGGACCCGTCGGCGAGGTTCAACTCGACCACGGAGCCGTCGAGGCGCTCGACGATCGCGGTATACGTGCCGCGGCTGATGCCCTGGATGTTGGCGGCGAGTCCGAGCGACTGCACGCCTGCGTCGGTGGAGCGGTCGACGAGCGAGAGCGCGCCGTCGAAGTCGATGAACAGCAGTGCAGCGCTGTCGGGCACGAACTGCCACGAGAACACGCTGACCTCGGCGTCGCCCACCTCGACGACCTGCGGTTCGGAGTCCTTGTCGTTGAGCGACTGCGTCACCAGCACGCTCGCGCGGCCCTCGGTGTCGCTGAGCTCGCGGTCGGAATAGCTGTACCCGACGAGTCCGCCGCGCTCCGACACCTGCACCGAGCTGACGAACCCCTCGCCCGGCAGAGGCAGCTCGCGCTGGTTCGAGCCGTCGTGATCCATGACGAGGAGGTGCGAGCCGTCGTCCTCTTCGGTCGTCACGACCAGCTGCGACGAAGTGGCGCGGAAGTCGTTGATCTTGTCGGCAGCGAACACCGGCACCGCCTTCTCGCCCGTGAGGTCGGTGGCGAAGATCTTGTCGTCCTTGTCGCTGCGATTGAGCAGGAACATGGTCGATGCCGGTGTGGTGAAGCTCGTCGTCAGCGTGCTCGACGGGCCACCGCCCGCACCGACCGCATCGGCGACGGTGACCGTGTAGGTCGTCTCGTCGTCGAGCGGGACCGTGAAGCGGATGCCGATGCCCCGCCCCGCGGCGTCGATGGTGAACGGCACGGCCGGCTCGACGGTCACCTGCGCGGGGTCGACGGCGGCGAGCGCCTGATTGGCGGTGAGGATCACGCGGCTGCCCGACGCGTCGATCGCATGCGAGGGGTCGACCTGCACCGCCGAGATGCGCGGACCCTGCGTGAGGCTCACGACGCCGAAGGCCGCGCCGACCAGCACCAGGATGCCGAGCACCGCCGCGAGAGCGAGGCCGAACCGGCGTGACGGAGAGGCGGGGCGGGGGGTGGCGGATGCCGGGTCGGCGGATGTCGTCGCGTCGGTGAGGGCGGGCGACACCGCGGATGCGGCAGCGTCCGGGGCAGCGCCGGATGACGTGCGTCTCGGCACCCGTGGTGTCTTGGCCGGTCGCGGCGGCTTCGGCTCACGCGGCGGCTTCGGTGCGCGTGCGGGACGAGCGGCTCGCTCCTTCTCGGGGCGCTCGGGGCGCTCTCGTTTCCCGCGCGGCCGCTCGTCTGCCGGTTCGGCGCCCTCCAGCGCTTCGAACGACGCGCGGCGCGCGGGTCGCGCGGAGGAATCGTCGGCGCGGTCGGCCGGCGGCGTCGGCGTCGGCGTCGGGAGGACGGTCTCCGACGAGCCCGACGAATGGCGAGGAGGTGTGGGCTCCGCCGACGCGACGGCATCCGCCTCGCGCGCTACCTCCGCCTCGCGCGCCGCCTCCGCCTCGCGCGCCACCTCCGCCTCGCGCGCCGCCTCCGCCTCGCGGGCCGCACGCAGTTCTGCACGGGTGCGCGGAGGGACGGCTGGCCGCTCTGCGCGCTCGTCGTCAGTACTCATACGGGTCTCCCGGCTCGTCGATCTCGACGACGTCGGTCGGCTCGATGGTCAGCGAGCCGTCGGCATCCGCCCGCACGGTGCCGGTGACCTCGATCCACTGCCCGGTGTCGTAGGCGCTCGCATCGACGTCGACGGGCAGGGTGGCGGGCTGCGCGTCGATCACGCAGTGCGTGATGACCATGCGCGTGAGGTTGACCTCGCCGTCCTTCACGGCATCCGGCGTGACGAAGCCCTGCAGGGTGACCGATGCGCCGTCGTACGCGGCGGTGTTCGTGGCCGTCGCGAAGACGCTGGCCCAATCACCCACCCCGAAGGTGGAGGTGTCGGCGACCCCGAGGGTGACGTCGTCGCTGCCGGCGAAGAGCGTCGTCTGCTCGCCGACCCGCGACATCGCGAGCTCGACCGAGAGCGACGCCGGCGGCAGCACCAGTGCGGCGACGACGACACCCGTCGCGAGCACTCCCCCGGTGACGGCGCCGGCCGCGGCGAGTGAGCGTCGCGGGGAGGGCGGAGCATCCGCCTCGTGCGCCGTGCCGTGGTCGTGACCGTGATCGTCTTCCTCGCCGAGCGGCAGGGTGCACGACCAGATCGCTCCGACGAGCGTGACGACGGCGGCTGCGCACGCGAACCATACCGACTCGGGGCTGATATAGAGCGTGAGCCGCCCGGTCAGACCGAGTCCGAGGGTCACGATCGAGACGAAGGTCGCGAGCCCGATGCCGAGCCACCGGGTGGCGATCGCTCGACGACGCGCGCGGGAGGCGTCGCGGTGGTCGGGTGCCGCGGCCTCGGCGGCCTCGACGTGCGCGGGAGAGGCGTGATCAGACAAGGACGTTCACCCCGATCCCGATGGCGAAGGCGGCGGCGATGACCACGCCGACCACGCCGAGCAGCGTGCGCGTGGTGAAGGTGGTGCGCATGAGCGCGAGCATCTTCACGTCGACCAGCGGACCGACGACCAGGAAGGCGACGATCGCGCCCGACGAGAACGTCGAGGCGAACGACAGGGCGAAGAACGCGTCGACGTTCGAGCAGATCGCCACGACCATCGCGAGCACCATCATGGCGACGATCGACAGCACCGGGTTGGCGCCGATCGCCAGCAGCAGATCGCGAGGGATGAGCACCTGCACCGCGCCCGCGAGCGCCGAGCCGATGACGAGTGCCGGCATGACGGCCCGCAGCTCGACGAGGAACTGCGTGAGGCTGCGCTTCACCGGGGTGCCGTGCTCGTGCGTGACCCGGTCGCAGGTCTCGACGAACCGCTGGGTGAGCATGGCGTCGGGCGAGGGGTGGCGGCTGTAGATCCAGCCGATGAGGTTGGCGATCAGGTATCCGCCGACCAGACGCGCGACGAGGATGCCGCCGTCCCACCCGAACGCGGCGTGGGTCGTGAGGATCACGATGGGATTCACGATCGGTGCGGCGATGAGGAACGTCATGGCCTCGGCCGGCGCAAGTCCGCGCATCATGAGCCCGCGGGCGAAGGGCACGTTGCCGCACTCGCACACCGGGATGAGCATGCCGAGCAGCGACAGCACCGCTCGGCGCGCCCAGGCGCGCTTCGGCAGCCACCGGTGGATGACGTCGGAAGGCAGCCACACCTGCACGACGATCGACAGCAGCACGCCGAGGATGACGAACGGCAGCGCCTCGATGAGCACGCTGAGCGCGAGGGTCAGACCGTCCTGCGCGCGCGTCGGCAGCGACGCCGGGAAGAGCGCAGGCAGGAACGCGTCGACGAGGAAGAGCGCGACCACGATCGCCGCGCCGATGCCGACACCGATCCACGTCGAGCGGGGCGACCGCGTCGGACGATGCGTGTGCCGGGGAGGCGTGAGGAGAGTCACGCCGCGGCGGCCCTCTCGGCGTCGCGCTTGTTGGTGCACGGCGCGCACAACCCGAAGATGTCGACGACGTGCGCGGCATCGGTGAAGCCGTGCAGGGCGGCGGTGCGGTGCGCCCACTGCTCGACGTCGGTCGCCTCGATCTCGACGGTGAGTCCGCAGTTGCGGCAGATCAGGTGGTGGTGGTGACCCTGCGTGGTGCAGGCGCGGTAGAGCGCCTCACCCTCGGGGCTCTGCAGCGAGTCGGCGTCGCCCGAGGCAGCGAGCCCGGCGAGCGCGCGGTACACGGTCGCGAGTCCGATGCCCGTGTTGTCGTCGCGCAGCGCGGCATGCAGGTTCTGCGCGCTCACGAAGCCGCGGGCGTCGGCGAGCGCTTCGCGCACGCGTTCGCGCTGCCAGGTGTTCCGCTGAGCCATACCGACGATCTTAGGCGGCGGGGATCAGCGAGGGCTGGGAGTGCGGCGGACGCGGGCGCGGGCCTTCTGCACGATCCAGCAGACGACGTAGATCGTGAACGAGAGCGTCGTGATGTACGGGCTCACCGGCAGGGTTCCGGCGAGGGCCAGCAGGATGCCGCCGACCGCCGACACGAACCCGAACAGCGCCGCGAGCACCGGCACGAGCACGGGTCCTGCGGTGACGCGCATGGCCGCCGCCGCCGGGGTGACGAGCAGCGCCATCACCAGCAGGGCGCCGATGATGTGCACGCTCACGGCGACGATGAGGCCGAGCAGCACCATGAACAGCAGACTCACGGCCCGAGTGGGCACCCCGCGGGCGGCGGCGGACTCGGGGTCGAGCGAGTCGAAGCGCAGCGGGTTCCACATGAGCAGCAGGCCGACGAGCACCACCACGCTGATTCCGATGAGCCACCCGAGGTCGGGGCTCGACACCGACACGATCTGCCCGGTGAGCAGGCTGAAACGGTTGGCGGTGCGGCCGTCGTACAACGACAGGAACAGGATGCCGAGACCCAGGCCGAAGGGCATGAGCACGCCGACGATCGAATTGCGGTCGCGGGCCTTCGCGCCGAGCACGCCGATGAGCACCGCCGCGACCAGCGCCCCGGCGAGCGAGCCGAACACGACGCTGCCGCCGAAGAGCAGGGCCGCCGCCGCGCCCGCGAACGACAGCTCGCTCACGCCGTGCACGGCGAACGCGAGGTCGCGCTGCATCACGAACACACCGATCAGCCCGCCGACCAGGCCGAGCACCGCCCCGGCGATGATCGAGTTCGACAGCAGTTCGACGAGCGCGCCGTAGTCCTGGAACGAGAAGACGTCGCCCCAGTCGAGCAGCGGCCTCACGCCGCTCCTCCGTGCTCGTGCTCGCCGTGGTCGTGGTGGGGCTCGGCATCCGGCACACCCACGACCACCAGCCGGTCTCCCGCACGCAGCACGAACACCGGTGTGCCGTAGAGGTCGGTGAGCACCCGCGTCTGCAGCACCTCGTCGGGCGTGCCGAGCAGGAAGCGCCCGCCGGCGATGTAGAGAATGCGGTCGACCCGGCCGAGGATCGGGTTGATGTCGTGGGTGACGAACATCACGGCGGCCTCGCGCTCGCGCCGCTGCCGATCGATGATGTCGGTCACGGCGAGCTGGTTGGCGAGGTCGAGATTCGACAGCGGCTCGTCGCACAGCAGCAGGGCCGGCTCGTCGGCGAGGGCCTGACCCACGCGCAACCGCTGCTGCTCGCCTCCCGACAGCAACCCCACGCGGCGGTCGGCGAAGTGGCTCGCGCCCACCGATGCGAGCAGCCGGTCGACCTTCGCGCGGTCGCCGCGGTGCGGAACGGGGAAGCCGAAGCGACTGCCCTGCACGCCGAGCGCGACCATGTCGCGCGCCCGCATGCTCGTGTCGGGGGCGAGAGATCGCTGCTGGGGCACGTAACCGATGCGGGAGTTGCCGCGGTGCACCGGTTCGCCCGCGACGCGGATGCTGCCGGACGACAGCGGCTGCAGACCCAGGATGCTCCGCAGCAGAGTGGTCTTGCCGGAGCCGGAGGGGCCGAGCACGGCGATGAACTCGCCGGGGTGCACGGTCAGGTCGAGGCCCGACCACAGCTCACGGTCACCGCGGTGCAGCGAGGCCCCGGAGATCTCGAGCACGGGGCCGGAGGTCGCGCTGCCCCCGGTGCGTGCCAGACCCTGTCGAGGGGCCCGGCTCACGACTGGGTCGCGGCGGCGAGGCTCTGGATCGCGTCACTCATCCACTCAGAGTACGACGAACCGTCGTCGAGCAGCTCCGTGAAGGCCACGACGGGGATGCCCGCATCCTCTGCGGCCTTCTCGACGCGCTCGGTCTCGGAGCCACCGGTCTGCGCGTTGGTCAGCAGGGCCGACACCTGGCCGCCGCCGATCACGTCGAGCGCCTCGAGCAGCACGGCGGGGGCGACGTCGGTGCCCTCTTCGACCGACTCGGCGAAGCCCTCGGGCGTGACGTCGGTGAATCCGGCGGCCGCGGCGAGGTAGCCGGGCAGGGGCTCGGTCATGAAGACGTTCGTGCCCGCGGCATCCGTCTTCATCGCCTCGAGGTCGGCCTCGAAGCCCTCGAGCTCGGCGATGAGCGCGTCGGCATTCGCGGCGAACTCCTCGGCTCCGTCGGGGTCGAGCTCGGACAGCTCGTCGGAGATCGCCTCGACGACGTGGACCATCGTGTGCGGGTCGAACCACACGTGCTCGTTGAAGCCCTCGATGTGGTCGTGACCCTCGTGGCCGTCCTCGCCCTCGGCGTGGTCGTGGCCCTCACCCTCGCCCTCGGCGTGGTCGTGGCTCTCCTCGGCCGGGGCATCCGTGGCCGGGGCATCCGTGGCGGCCGCATCGTCGTCGGCGTGACCCTCTGCCGCATGCTCGTCGTCGGAGTGACCCTCATTGCCCGGGTAGTCATGGGCGTACTCGACGGCGGTGATGACGTGCGCGCCGGAGTCGCCGAGGAGCGTGTCGACGAAGGCGTCGTAGCCGCCGCCGTTCTCGATCACGAGGTCGGCGTCCTGCACGGTGAGCCGATCGCGCGCGCTGGCCTCGTACGAATGCGGGTCCTGCGTGGCGGAGGTGATGATCGACTCGACCTCGACGCGGTCGCCGCCGACCGTGGCGGCGATGTCGCCGTAGACGTTCGTGCTCGCGACGACGGTGATCGCGCCGTCGTCCTGCCCCTCGCCGGCCGCCGGGGCGGAGCATCCGGCCAGCGTGAGCGCGGCGACGGAGGCGAGGCTGAGGACGATGACGGGCTTCTTCATGCCTCCACTGTACGAGCTAATGAGAACCATTATCAAATCGCCACATGCGCCCACGCGCCGCGGCAGAGACGGAGACCCACCGCCCGCGGGCCGGCGCGTCTTCTCTCGACACCCCGACCCGCCGCAGGTGGTCTCCGTTTCGCGCGGGCAGGCCCGCCGTCAGTTCAGCAGACCCTCCGGCGCCAGCCAGGCGGTCGCCTCCCCCGCGAGAGAGGTGCCGCTCAGCGGGATGCTCGCGAGCACCACCTCCGAGGCGTCCGCCCCGAGGTCGAACGGCTCCGTGCCGAAGTTCGCCACGATCTGCCACCCGTTCGGGCGCACGAAGCGCAGCACGTCGGCCCGACCGGTCTCGATCCACTCCAGCGACTCCCCCGTCTGCAGCGGATGCCGCAACCGCAGCGCCGCACGATAGAGCGACAGTGTCGACGACGGGTCGGATGCCTCGGCATCCACCGCGTGCTCGGCGAACCAGGCCGGCTGCGGCAGGTGCGCCGGGGCGCTGCCGAACCCGAACGAGACGCCTTCCGCGGTCCACGGCAGGGGCACACGGCATCCGTCGCGCCCCAGGCCGTCGAACTCCGCACCGCGGAAGAACGCGGGGTCCTGTCGCTGCTCGGCGGGGATCTCGGCGACCTCATGCAGACCGAGCTCCTCGCCCTGGTAGAGGTACGCGCTGCCCGGCAGACCGAGCAGCAGCAGCGACGCGGCGTGCGCGCGGCGCAGCCCCCGGTCGCGGTCGAGCATGTCGGCGGGGCCGCCCGCCGCGACCCACTCGGTGCCCTGCTTGACGGCGCGGCCCTGCAGCGGGGCGAGGCCGTAGCGCGTGGCATGACGGGTCACGTCGTGGTTCGAGAGCACCCACGTGGTCGACGACCCGGTGAGCCGAGCCTGAGCGAGGTTGTCGTCGATGATGCCGCGGAACTGCGCGGCATCGAAGTCGGCCTCGAGCAGGTCGAAGTTGAACGCCTGCCCCAACCCCTCGGCCGAGGCGTAACGCGCGCGGCGTTCGGGGGTGTCGACCCATGCCTCGGCCACGGCCGTGCGGGGCGGGTCGTACGAGTTGAAGACCTGACGCCACTCCGCGTAGATCTCGTGCACCTCGTCGCGGTCGATGAGCGGGTGCAGGCCGGTCGAGCGGTCGATGGCGTCGAGCTCGGCGCGCGACGGCAACGGCTCGCTGAGGTCCTTGGTGAGCATGTGCGCGACGTCGATGCGGAAGCCGTCGACGCCGCGGTCCGACCAGAAGCGCAGGGTGCTCAGGAAGTCCTCGCGCACCTCCGGGTGGTCCCAGTTGAAGTCGGGCTGCTCCTTGGCGAAGTTGTGGAAGTACCACTGGCCGTCGTCGACGCGCTCCCATGCGCCGCCCCCGAACACCGATACCCAGTCGGTCGGCGGCTCTGCGCCGTCGGGTCCGGTGCCCTCGCGGAAGATGTAGCGCTCGCGCGCCGCCGATCCGCGCCCGGCGGCGAGCGCCTCCTGGAACCACACGTGCTGATCGGACGAGTGGTTGGGCACGATGTCGACGATCACGTGGATGCCACGGGCGTGCAGCGCTTCGACCATCGCGTCGAAGTCGGCGAGGGTGCCCAGGCGCGGGTCGACGTCGCGGTAGTCGGCCACGTCGTAGCCGCCGTCGGCGAGTTCGGAGGGATAGAACGGACTCAGCCAGACGGCGTCGATGCCGAGGTCGGCGAGGTAGTCGACCTTCGACACGATGCCCGGGATGTCGCCGAGCCCGTCGCCGTTCGCGTCGGCGAAGCTGCGGGGGTAGATCTGATAGACGGCGGCCTGCCGCCACCATGCTGCCGTCTGCTCGTCGCGGGTCTCGGTGAGAAGCGCATCGGTCATGAGAGGTGTTGCTCCTTCTTTCCTTGCGGTGGGGTTCTGCGGGGCCGTCGCCGGGTGGCGCCGGGTCGTCGGGGCGGCCCGTCGCCGGGCATCCGTTCAGCCCTTGACGGCACCCTGCGTGACGCCCTCCATGACGAAGCGCTGCGTGAACAGGTACGCCAGGATCGCCGGCGCCATCGCCATGAGGTACGAGGCGAACGCCACGTTGTAGTTGTTGCTGAACTGGTTCTGGAAGAGGTTCTGCCGCACCGGCAGCGTCTGCAGCGCCGGGTCGGAGATGATGAGCGACGGCATCATGAAGTCGTTCCAGGCGTAGAGGAAGGCGAAGATGCCGACCGTCGCGCTCATCGGAGCGAGCAGCGGGAAGATCAGCTTCCAGAACGTCTGCCACGTGGTCGCGCCGTCGATGCGGGCGCTCTCCTCGAGCTCGATCGGGATCGACCGCAGGAACGCCGTGAACAGCAGCACGCTGAAGCTCAGCTGGAACATCGTCGCGAGGATGATGACGCCGAACGGGTTGTCGAGTCCGACCCGGCCCGTGAGCTGGATCTGCGGCAGCGCGACCACCGGGAACGGGATGAACATCGCCGCGAGCAGGTAGAAGAACGAGTAGCGGAACAGGCGGCGGTCCCAGTTGCGCACGATCGCGTACGACGCCCACGCGGCGAGCACGATCGTGGCGATCACGGTGCCCGCCGTCACGAGCAGCGAGATGCCCGCGCCGACAGGGAACTTCGTGAGGTTCCACGCCTCGACGAACCCGTCGAAGCTGAACGGCGCCGGGAGCGAGAAGGCGTTGCCGTCGACCGCCTGGTTCGTGGTCTTGAACGCCATCGAGATGGTGACGTACAGCGGGAGCAGCACCGTGACCGTGCAGAGGATCAGGATGATCGTCGCCGACCAGTTGACCCGCTCCATGCGCTCGCGCGGCTTCTTCCCGCCTGCGGCGGTGGTGATGGTCTGCGTCGACATCAGAGTGCGTTCCTTCCGCGCGTCAGCGAGAGCTGGAGGAGCGAGATGAGCACGGCGACGATGAAGAAGATGGTCGCGTTGGCCATCTGGTAGGCGTAGTCGCCGCCGTTGAAGCCCGCGATGATCGTCATCGCGACGCTGCGGGTGGCGGTGCCCGGGCCGCCGTTGGTGAGGCCGACGATGATGTCGTAGGCGTTGAGGAAGCCCTTGAACCCGAGGATGACGTTGATCACGACGTAGCCCATGACGAGCGGGATCGTGATGCGGGTGAGCTGCTGCGTCTTGCTCGCCCCGTCGATGCTCGCCGCCTCGTACACCTCGCCGGGCACCGAGAGCAGGCCGGCGATGTAGATGAGCAGCGTGCCGGGCACGGCCTGCCAGGCGGTGACGATGACGATCGCGACCCACGCGAGGTCGGGGTTGGCGAGCAGGCTCTCCGACAACCAGGGGATGCCGGTGGCCGCCCCTGCCGCGGGCAGCGAGTTCGAGAAGAGGAAGTTGAAGACGTAGGCGATGATGATGCCCGAGATCACCATCGGGATCACGAAGACGGTCCGCAGCGCCGTCTTGAGGCGGATGCGCGAGGTGAGACCGACCGCCAGCAGGAATGCGATCACGTTCACCACGATCACGGTCGCGATCGAGAACCCGAACGTGAAGAGGTAGCTCTGCAGGATCGACGGGTCGCTGAACATCGCGATGTAGTTCGTGAGGCCGTTGAAGTTCCACTCCCCCAATCCGATCGAGTCGGTGAAGCTGAAGAAGATGCCCATGACGCCGGGCACGGTGATCGCGAGGGTGAAGATCACCAGGGTGGGCAGCAGGAACAGGTAGTAGATCGGTTCGACACGGCGTCGGTGGCGGCGCAGCTCGCGCCGAACGCCCGTGACGATGACCGTCGTGCTGTCGCTGGGTGCCGTCGCGGTGCTCATGATGCGGGCTCCTCACCCGAGGCGTTGTCCTGGGTGGAGGGGATGGGCGCGCGGAACGCGATGCGCGCCCAGTCGGCATCCATGGTGCGCAGGGTGGCGTCGGTCGAGGCGCCCAGCACCATCGCCTGCGCATAGTTGAAGATCGGCAGCGTCTTGGGAACGAGCACCGACGGGCCCTGGTAGATCTGGCCGTTCTCGTAGTACTCGATCATCCCCTCGATGCGCGGATCGTCGGGGGCCGGGGCATCCTCCGTGGGCGTGAAGCCGAGCTGCGACGCGTTGTAGGCCTCGATGTTCTCGGGCAGGAAGAGGTACTCGAGGAAGTCGCGCGCGGCCTCCTGATGCGCCGATTCGACCGGGATCATCGCCGCGAGGTCCATGTTCACGCGCACTCCGAGGTCGGCGGGGTCATCGGTCATCGGCAGCGGGAACGTGCCGAGGGCGAGGTCGGGGGCGGTCTTCGCGATCTCGCTGAACGCCCACGGGCCCTGCAGGTACATCGCGGCCTCGCCCTTGCCGAAGGCCAGGTTGCCGTCGCCGTAGGCCCGGCTCGGAGCATCCGCGTTGGTGTAGTTGTCGACGAGTTGCATCATGCGGTCCATCGGCTCGGCGAAGTCCTTCTCGAACGACACCGACGAGTCGGGACCGACCTCGGCGCCCTCCGCGGCGAGCGCGTCGAAGAACTCGATCGTGTCGACCGATCCGCCGGCGGTGTAGTCGTACCAGCCCTGGGCGACGGTCCAGTCGTCTTTGAAGGTGCCGTAGAACGGGTCGATGCCGGCGGCCTTGAGCTGGTCGCACACGGCGATCAACTCGTCCCAGGTGGTGGGGACCTCGAGGCCCTGCGCCTCGAAGATCTCCTTGTTGTAGATGACGGATGCTGCCATCACCGAGTACGGCAGGGCGCTCGTACGCCCCTCGCACGACCCGTACTGCTCCATGAGCGGCTGCAGGTCGTCGCGGATGCTCGCGGCCGCGTCGGTGGCGGAGAGGTCGGTGAGCGCGCAGCGCTGCACGAACCGGGCGACCTCGTAGTTGTAGTTGCCGAGCATGATGTCGGGCGGATTGCCCCGCACGAAGCTGGCCGAGACCACATCGACGCCGGAGGTGTCGATCTCGACCTTCACGTCGCCCTGCGACGCGTTGTACTCGGCCACGAGCTCGGTCATGAACTCGATCGCCTCGCGCTTGCTGAAGGTGAAGCGGATGGTCTCCGCTCCCGAGTCGGCGGCGCAGCTCGTGAGGGCGGCGCCGACGAGCGTGAGCCCGAGGGCCCCGCCGATCAGCCGCAGCGCGCGTGTTCGTCTCCCAGACACCGTTGTCCTTCCGGTTTAGATCCAGCTATTAAATCTAATGAGCGAATTTACTCCACTGACCGGTACTCTCTCATTCGGACGGCAGGAAGGCAAGAGGAGTGACCGACATCTCGACCGGGCTCGGCACCGGACGCGCGAGCGTCGGAGCCGTGCTCGACTTCGCCTGGAACGCCGGAGAGTTCACCGCCACCGACGTGATGGGCGGCACATCGCTCACGCGCTCGACCGCGATCGACGCGATCGACACGCTCGTGGGCGCCGAGGTGCTGCGCGAGCTGCCCAATGCCCGGGTCGCCGGCAGCTACCGCTCGGGGCGCCCGGCCCGCCGCTTCGCCCTCTCCTCCGACCTCGGCGTGGTGGTCGGCATCGACGCCGGCGACACGCACGTCGCCTTCACCGTCGCCGATGTGCTCGACCGCACCCTGGTGCACCATCGGGTCGAGGTCGACCAGACGCAGTCCGCCGCAGCCCGACGGGCGCTCATCGTCGAGCACCTCGCGGCCGCCATCGACGAGTCGGGGGTGCCGCGCGACCGCGTGCTCGCCATCTGCGCGGGCGTCGCCGCGCCGGTCGACCGCAACGGCATCTCGCCACCCCATCCCGACGGGTTCTGGGAGCGCACCAACCCCGGTCTCGCCGAGGCGTTGGCGGACTGGGCCCCCGTCGTGCAGGTCAAGAACGATGCGCAGCTCGCCGCGATCGCCGAGGGCGCGGTCGGCGCGGCGGTCGGATGCCGCGACTACGTGGCGCTGCTCGCCAGCGAGCGCTACGGCGGGGGTGTCGTCGTCGACGGCCATGTGCTGCACGGCGCGCACGGCGGTGTCGGCGAGGGCGTCGTGTTCGACCACATCATGGGCGTCGGATCGGCCGTCGGACTGCCGTACGCCGTGCAGGACACGGCACGCGAGGTGGTCGGTTCGGGCGAGGCGCCCCTCGATGGAGCGCTCGGCCGCCTGGTCGACACCGAGCGCGTCGACCCGCGCCTCGTGCTGACCCTCGCCGCAGCGGGCGACGCGGATGCCGTGCTCGTCGCCGACCGGGTCGGAGCCGTGGTCGCCCGCATCGTCGGTGTGCTCGGCAGCATGTACGACCCGGCGCGCGTGATCGTGTGCGGCGCCGTGGCCGAGAGCATCGAGCCCGTGCTGACCGCCGCGCGCCGCATCCTGCCCGACGAACTCCACCTGCCCGCGCCGACGATCGTCGCCTCCGAGCTCGGCGCCGAGGTCGTGTCGGTCGGCGCGGTCGCGACCGCCCGCCGCGCCGCTCGCGAGCGCGCCGTGCCACTGCTCGCCGAGCAGCGCCTGAGCATGCCCGCCTAGTCCTGCGGGCGGGCTCAGACGCGGGACTGAGCGAGGAAGCGCTCGTCGGTCGCGCGGAGCACCCGGAGCACGTTGTCCGACCAGACCTTGCGCAGATCGGCATCCGACCAGCCCGCCGCCGACAGCGCCGCGCGCAGGCGCGGGAACCCCGTCACATCTCCCAGACCCTCCGGGAAGGCGGGGAATCCGTCGTAGTCGCTGCCGATCCCCACATGATCGATACCGGCGACCTCGCGCGCGTGCTCGAAGTGCGCCACGACATGCTCGATGCCCACCGCGGGCGGCTCGCCCTCGCGCCCGGCCTCCCACCAGTCGGCCCAGTCGCGCGAGACGAACACGGGCACGAACGACACCATGACGACGCCCCCGTTGTCGGCCAGGCGTTCGAGCACGGCGTCCGGCACGTTGCGCGGATGCTGGGTCACCGCGCGGCACGACGAGTGGCTGAAGATCACGGGCGAATCGGTCACGCGCAGCGCGGCACCCATCGTCGCCTCCGAGACGTGGGAGAGGTCGACGAGCATCCCGAGCGCGTTCATCTCGCGCACCACCGCCTCCCCGAATTCGCTCAGGCCGCCATGCTCGGGCTCGTCGGTGGCCGAATCGGCCCAGGGGGTGTTGTTGTTGTGGGTCAGCGTCATGTACCGCACGCCGAGCCGCGCGAGCATCCGCAGCGTTGCGAGCGATCCGCCGATGCTGTGCCCGCCCTCCGCCCCGAGCAGGCTGGCGATCCTGCCCTCCGCGCCGGCGCGCTCGACGTCGGCCGCCGTGCGAGCGAGCGCGAGCCGGTCGGGGTAGCGCCGCACCAGCCGGTGCACGTAATCGATCTGCTCGAGCGTGTACTGCACGGCATCCACGCCCGGCTCGTCTTCGGCGTAGACCGACCAGAACTGCCCGAGCACGCCGCCCTGTCGCATGCGCGGCAGGTCGGTCTGGAACGGTGCCGGCGTGGCTGAATCGAGCCCCTCCACCGAATACGCGGCGAGAGTGCGTGCCGCCCACGGCAGGTCGTTGTGTCCGTCGATGAGTCCGTCGAGCGCAGCATCCGTCATAGGTCGAGGCTAGAGGCACGTCGCTGCCGGGCGACATAATCGATCCGTGTCAGAACCCGAGCCGCGGCCATCGCCGTCGTCGATCGAGCTGCTCGTCGACTCCGACGCCGAGGCCGCGGTCCGCGCGGAGTGGGAGGCGCTCGCGGCGCTCGGCATGTCGAGTCTCGCGCGGCACACCTCGGCCACCAACCGCCCGCACCTCACCCTGCTGGCGCGCGTCGATCTCGCCGACCTCGACCTCGCCCCCGCCGCCTTCGCAGAGCTCGCCCCGATGCCCCTCACGCTCGGTGCCCCCGTGCTCTTCGGCGCCGGCGACCGCCGCGTGCTCGCGCGCAGCGTCGTGCCCACCGCCGACCTGCTCGCTCTCCACGCGGCGGTGCACCGTGCCGCAGGAACGGGGGCGGATGCTCCGCACACCGCGCCGGGCGAATGGACTCCGCACGTCACGCTCGCCCGCCGCCTGCGCCTCGCCGATCTCCCCGCCGCCCTCGACCTCCTCGGCGGGGACATCACCGCAGAGGTCGTGAGCGTGCGGCGGTGGGATCCGGCGACCGCGACCGCGACCATGGTCGGCGCTTTCCGACCGTGACGTCGCCGATCCGACGGGGCCGTCTCCGGCCACGAATTGACCTTGACGCGACGGCGCTGTCCACCGTCGGATGACATGACCGTCACCATGATCGGCAGCGCTTCCGCGACCGCCCGAATCCTCGATGCCGACCCCTCGGAGCGAGCCGACCCTGGCATCCTCGTTCCCGACCTGACCGTGCTCGTGATCGTGGGCAGTACGAGAACGATCCCGCCTTCCACGCGATGTTCGGCACGCCGGATGCCGCGGCCCCGCCGCCGCGGCGCGGCGCATCCGCGTGCGGGAGTAGGCGTCGGAGAACTGACGCCCCCTCCCGGGCAGGATCACGATTCCGTCGTTACCGTCGGCAGGTTGATGACGAGCTTCTGGGCCGAGACGCCGTCGCGCAGGGTGTCGATCGCTCCTTGGATCGCCGGAAGTCCCTCGCCCACGATGCGGGGCTGCGGGTAGAGCTGGTGGTCGCCCGACGCGAGGGCGGTCGGGAGATACTCGCCCCAGACGGCGGGGCCCACGGGCGAGGTCGCGATGGCGCTGCCCCAGATGAACGACGGCGTGATGCCGCGCACGCGACTGCGCACCTGCAGGAGCGCCGTGCGCATGCCGAGCGTCAGGAACAGACGGATGCGCGCGAGAGAGAGGTCGCGGCTACGCGGCTGCTCGTAGAACGAGACGGGAGGGCTCGCCATGGCGATACGGGTGGCGCCGGTGGCGCGTGCGATCCGCCGGCAGGGCTCGGCAGACCCCACGGCGACGGCGAGGATGCCGGCGACCTTCGAGCCGCCGATCGCTTCGACGATGCGGGCTGCGGCGTCCGGGTCGCGGTAGTCGAAGACCGCCTCGGCCCCCAACCGTCTCATCCGGTCGTGGTTCTTCGGCGAGGCCGTCGTGATGACGCGGTACCCGGCCGCTCGGGCGAGTTGGATGGCGTTGCTCCCGACGGCGGTCGCGCCGCCCCAGACCACGACGAGCTCATCGCGAGGTGCGGGGTCTCCCAGACGGGAGTAGTCCAGCCCCAGTTGGCCCTCCTCGAACAGGCCCGCCGCGGCCGTCGATAGCGCCAGGGGCAGCACGACGCCGCCTTCGAAGGCGACGGAGTCCGGCAGAGCGGCGGCCAACCCGGCGTCGACCGCGACGTATCTCTGGAAGCCGCTCTCGGAGACGGCATCCCGTCCCTTCTCCAGACCCATGGCGTACGCGATGACACGATCTCCCACGGCGAAGCCACCCACCCCAGCACCGGTGGCGACGACGACGCCCGCGACGTCTTCCCCGAGGATCACCGGGTAGTCCAACCACCCGTACATGACCGTGCCGTTGGACTGGATGATCGCGTCGAGCGGGTTCACCGCCACGGCGCGCACCTCCAGCAGCAGCTGCCCCGGCCCGGCCTCCGGCATCGGGGCCTCTCGGATCGTCAGATCCGCGTAGGGGGAATCGATCCACGCCGCGCTGTTCTCGCCCATCGCTATTCTCCGCTTCTGATGACATCTCGTGTCATCAGAAGCGATCTTACGACAGTTCGTGTCATCATGGCTGCATGCCCCGATGGTCACCGGATGCCGCTCTGCGACTGGAGGCTGCGGCGATGACCCTGTTCGCCGCCCAGGGATACGCGGGAACCACCGTTCCCCAGATCGCCGAGGCGGCGGGGCTCACCACACGGACGTTCTTCCGTCATTTCTCCGACAAGCGCGACGTGCTGTTCCTGCGCGACCGCGAGTTCCCGCACGCGGTCGGAGAGTTCATGGCATCGGTCCCGCCGGAGACCAGCGGGACAGCCACGGTGCGCGCGGGCCTCGCTGCCGCGAGCCGCGGACTGCAGGATTGGCGCGAACCGATCGCGCGCCGCCGCCGCATCGTTCACGCGGAGCCCGCCCTGCAGGAGCGCGATCTCCTGCGCAGCCATCACCTCGCCCGAGCCATCGAGGAGACATTGGTTCACCGCGGCATCGACGCTCAGGAGGCGCGCACGTTGTCGGCTCTCGCCGTGACGTGCTTCGACCTCGCGATGGAGAGATGGCTGGACGGGCCCGCCGATCTGGCGCTCGAAGACGTCCTGGTGTCGGCCTGGAACGACATGCGAAGCAGCATCAACGGCTGACGCCCCGTGCTGCGGGAGCCGGCGACGTCGCCTCAGTTACGACCCGCCCCGAGAGTTGCCACACCTGCTCCATGGCATCACCGGGATCGGCACAAGCGCGACCATCTCATATCAGTCGACGAGCAGCGCGGGCTCCTCGAGCACCGAGGCGACGTCGGCGATGAAGCGGCTCATCGCGTCGCCGTCGACGACGCGGTGGTCGAACGAGCCGGCGACCGTGGTCACCCAGCGGGGGCGCACCTCGCCGTCGACGACCCACGGCTTCTGGCTGATCGTGCCCATGGCGAGGATGCCGGCCTGGCCGGGGTTGATGATCGGGGTGCCCGCATCCATCCCGAACACGCCGATGTTGGTGATCGTGAAGGTGCCGCCCTGCTGGTCGGCCGGCGTCGTCTTGCCGTCGCGGGCCGTGAGCGTCAGGCGGTTGAGCGCGCGGGCGAGGTCCCTCATGCCGAGGTCCTGCGCGTCCTTGATGTTCGGCACGAGCAGACCGCGCGGCGTGGCGGCCGCGATGCCGAGGTTGACGTAGTGGCGCACGGCGATCTCGGGGCCGTTCTCGGTCTCGACCCACGCGGCGTTGATCATCGGGGTGCGGCGCGCCGCCCAGATCACGGCGCGCGCGACGATGAGCAGCGGCGACACCTTGATGTCGGCGTACTCGGGCGCGGCCTTGAGACGCTTGACGAGCTCCATCGTGCGGGTCGCGTCGACGTCCTTCCACACGGTGACGTGCGGGGCCGAGTAGGCGCTCTGCACCATCGCCGACGACGTCGCCTTGCGCACGCCCTTCACCGGGATCGACTCGGTGCGGTCGTCGTCGGAGGCGGATGCCTGCACCGGTGCGACGCCGCGGGCGAGGCCGACGGGCGCGACCTGCGGCGCGGGCACGGTCTCCTCCCGCACGGCGCCCCATTCGGGCGTCTCGATGTTGCGGAAGACGCTGGCCTGCGACGCCTGCTTCATCACGTCGTCACGGGTCACCTCGCCGTCGGCGCCTGACGGGGTGACGGCCGTCAGGTCGACCCCGAGATCGCGGGCGAGCTTGCGGATCGGCGGCTTCGCGATGACGCCCACCGACGAGCGCACCGGACGCTCGGCCGGGCGCTTGCGCCGCGAGGTCGCCCCGCCGCCGCTGCCGTAGCCGACCAGCACCGACCCTCCGCCCTCCTCGGGCGCGGGGGCCTCGGCGGTGACCACCTTGCCGGGGCCGGCGTCGTCACGGGCATCCGACACGAACGTGATGATCGGGGTGCCGACCTCGACCGTCGCGCCCTCGGCGACGAGCAGCTCGGCGACCGTACCGGCGTGCGGCGACGGCAGCTCGACGAGCGACTTGGCCGTCTCGATCTCGCAGATGACGTCGTTGATCGCGACGGTGTCGCCCGGGGCGACCTTCCACGTGACGATCTCGGCTTCGGTCAGGCCCTCCCCGACGTCGGGGAGGGTGAAGTTCTGCGTGCTCATCTGCGATCCTTCCGGAACGTGTCAGTAGGCGAGGGAACGGTCGACGGCCTCGAGGATGCGGTCGGCATCCGGCAGGTACTGGCCTTCGAGCTTGGCGGGCGGGAACGGCGTGTCGAAGCCCGAGACGCGCAGCACCGGCGCCTCGAGCGCGTAGAACGCGCGTTCCATGACGGTCGCGGCGACCTCGCTGCCGACGCTGGCGAAGCCCTGCGCCTCCTGCGCATAGACCATGCGGCCGGTCTTGCGCACCGACCCGAGGATCGGCTCGTAGTCGATCGGCGACAGCGAGCGCAGGTCGACGACCTCGCAGCTCGTGCCCTCCGACTCGGCGAGCGCGGCGGCCTGCAGCAGCGTCGTCACCATGGCGCCGTGGCCGACGAGGGTGACGTCGGTGCCGGTGCGCACGACGCGGGTGGCGTGCAGCGGGGCGGCGGATGCGTCGAGCTCGACCTCGCCCTTGGGCCAGTAGCGGCTCTTGGGCTCCATGAAGATCACGGGGTCGTTCGAGGCGATGGCCTCCTGGATCATCCAGTAGGCGTCGTTCGGGGTCGACGGCGACACGACCCGCAGACCGGGCGTGTGCGCGAAGTACGCCTCGGGGCTCTCCTGGTGGTGCTCGACCGCGCCGATGTGCCCGCCGTAGGGGATGCGGATGACGATCGGCAGGCTCAGCGATCCTTCGTGCCGGTTGGTGAGCTTCGCGAGCTGGGTGGTGATCTGGTCGAACGCCGGGAAGACGAAGCCGTCGAACTGGATCTCGATCACCGGACGGAAGCCGGCCATCGCGAGGCCGATCGCGGTGCCGACGATGCCCGATTCGGCCAGCGGGGTGTCGAGCACGCGCTTCTCGCCGAAGTCGCGCTGCAGGTGCTCGGTCACCCGGAACACACCGCCGAGCTTGCCGATGTCCTCGCCCATGAGCAGGACCTTCGGGTCATCCTCCATCGCCTTGCGCAGGCCCGCGTTCAGGGCCTTGCTGAACGGCATCGTCTCGAGGGTCACTGCGCTCCTCCTTCGAACGACGCCTCGTAGCGCGCGAGCCATTCCTGCTGCTCGGCGATCAACGGGTGCGGCTCGCTGTACACGTGATCGAACATGCGGCTCACGGGCGGCGGGCCGAGTTCGACCGTGCGGGCGCGGAGGTCTTCCGCCGCATCCGCCGCCTCGGCGTCGACCTCGTCGAAGAACGACGCTGCAGCACCGCGGGTCTCGAGATAGGCGCGCATGCGGGCGATCGGATCGCGCTGCGCCCACGACTGCTCCTCATCGCTGCCGCGGTACTTCGTCGGGTCATCGCTCGTGGTGTGCGCGCCGAGTCGGTAGGTGACGGCCTCGATGGCGCGCGGTCCCTGGCCGGTGCGCGCCTCGTCGAGAGCGGTGCGCGAGACGGCGTAGCTGGCGAGCACGTCGTTGCCGTCGATCCGCACGCTCGGGATGCCGTAACCGGCACTGCGCTGCACGAGCGGCACGCGCGACTGCGTCGTCACCGGCACCGAGATCGCCCAGTGGTTGTTCTGCAGGAAGAAGACCGTCGGCGCCTGGTAGCTGGCGGCGAAGACCATGGCCTCGTGCACGTCGCCCTGGCTCGACGCCCCGTCGCCGTAGTAGACGATGACGGCCTCGTCGCGCTCGACGTCGCCCGAGCCGGAGCGCCCGTCGAAGGCGAGGCCCATGGCGTAGCCCGCCGCGTGCAGCGTCTGCGAGCCGAGCACGAGCGTGTAGAGGCGGGTGTTGCCGTTCTTCGGGTCGGTGGGGTCCCAGCCGCCGTGCGAGACGCCGCGCATGAGCTTGATGATGTCGAGCGGGTCGACGCCGCGGATGCGGGTCACGACGTGCTCGCGGTACGACGGGAAGATCGTGTCCTGCGCGCGGGCGGCACGGGCCGAGCCGACCTGCGCGGCCTCCTGCCCGCGACTCGGCGGCCACAGGGCCAGCTGCCCCTGCCGCTGCAGGTTGGTGGCCTGGGTGTCGATGGCGCGGATGCCGACCATGTCGCGATAGAACTGCTCGAGTTCTGCGTCGCCGATCGCCTCGATCAGCGGCAGGTATCGCTCGGCGGCGGGACTGGGCGCGAATCGGCCGTCCGCCTCCAGGACGCGGACGATTTCGTTCTCTGGCGAGCTCACCGTTCCACGCTATCCGAGGATGACCGCCTAGGGCTGGAGGGTCCGCACAACGGATTCGGCGACCTGTAGGACCTTGTCCACCGACTCATGCTCGCCCACGGATATGCGGATGCCGTCGCCCGGGAAGGGCCGCACGACGATGTCGCCGGCGACGAACGCGGCGGCGATCTCTTCGGTGCGCGCACCCGCGGGGAGCCACACGAAGTTGCCCTGCGCGTCGGGCACCTCCCACCCCTGGGCCCGAAGCCCGTCGGCGAGACGCGTGCGGCGCTCGACGATCTCGGCCACGCGCTCGAGCAGCTCGGCCTCGGCGTCGAGACTGGCGATCGCCGCATTCTCGGCCGCAGACGTGACCGACAGCGGGATGCCGGTGGTGCGGGCTGCGTCGAGCACCTTCTCGTGGCCGATGGCGTAGCCGACACGGAGGCCGGCGAGCCCGTAGGCCTTCGAGAACGTGCGGAGCACGACCACGTTCGGGTGCTGCTCGAAGATGCGCTCGGCGAGGCCGTCGACGGCGTCGGGGGCGGTGACGAACTCGGCGTACGCCTCGTCGAGGATGATGAGCACGTCAGCCGGGACGCGTGCGACGAACGCTGCGAACTCGGCACCCGTGACGATGGGCCCGGTGGGGTTGTTCGGCGTGCAGACGAGGATGGCGCGGGTGCGGTCGGTCACGGCATCCGCCATGGCGTCGAGGTCGTGGCGCGCCCCCTCGGCGAGCGGCACCTGCACCCCGGTGGCCCCCGCGACGAGCGGCAGGCTGGGGTACGCCTCGAACGACCGCCAGGCGTAGACGACCTCATCGCCGACGGAGGCCGTGGCGAGGACGAGCTGGTGCAGGATCGACACGCTGCCGGCGGCCACGTGCACCTGATCGGGGGTGACGCCGTAGCGCGCGCCGAGACGCTCGCGCAGGCGCAGCGCGGTGGCATCGGGGTAGCGGTTGATCGGCGTGATGCGCTGCATCGCCTCGACCACCGACGGCAGCGGGTCGAACGGATTCTCGTTGCTCGACAGCTTGAACGCGTCTGGACCCGCCTGCTTTCCCTGCCGGTACGGCGCGAGTGCGGCGATGGCGGGGCGGATGCGCGGGAGGATGTGGTCGGTCACGAGCACGAGTCTACGATCGTCGGATGCTCGGCGCGGTGGGTCGGGCCACGGACCCTGGTGGGCGGCGTGGGCGGTTGGTACCATTGTGGTATGGCTATGACGGTTCGACTCCCCAAAGAGCTTGACGAGCAGCTCGAGGAAATCGCGCGCTCACGACATGTTTCCAAGCACGCGGTCATCATCGAGGCTGCGTCTCGATTCGCGCGCGACTCCTCTCGCGCGGCTCAGGTCGATGCTGCGGTCGACTTCGTTCTCGACAACGACCGCGACCTGCTTCAGCGGCTTGAAGACGCATGACTGAATTCCTCACGCTCGAAGACGGCTTGAGGATCGTCGAACGCTTCGGTTTCCATGTCCGCGATGCCGGACTCCTCTCGTCGGCGCTCGCGCGTCCTGCCGCGTCATTGTTCGGGGAGGACGCCTACCCCACGATCGATCGCAAAGCCGCCGCGATGTTGGAATCCCTCTGCAAGAACCACCCGCTCTTCGACGGCAACAAGAGAACGGCATGGACGTCGATGGTCGCTTTCCTCTGGATCAACGGGTGGAAGCATGACTTTTCGACCGACGATGCGTTCGCTCTCGTCATCGGGATCGCGGAGGGCTCTATCGACCTCGACGAGGCCGAGCAGCGCATCCGCGCGCATCGCGTCCCCCTGACGCCTTAGGCCGCCCGCGAACGATCGACGCCCTCAGCGACCGAGGCTTCGCGCCTCGGGCGCCGGCCGTCGTCCCGCCTGTCGACCGACGTCGTGACCCTGACAAGCGGGGGCGCACATGGGAGGATGGGCGCATCATGCGCTTCATCATCCGAGTCGTCGTCAACGCGTTCGCCCTGTGGGTCGTCACGCTGATCCCCGTGCTGCAGGTGAGCGTCATCGCGTTCCCGCCGGGAGGCGACCTGCAGCTCGTGCTCACGCTGCTCGCCGTCGCGGCGATCTTCGCGCTCGTGAACACCATCATCGGCACGGTGGTGAAGATCGTCGCGTTCCCGCTGTACATCCTCACGCTCGGTCTCATCGGCTTCGTCATCAACGGCTTCCTGCTGTGGCTGACGGCTGCGATCACGAGCGGCTTCGGGTGGGGCCTGCGCGTCGAGCACTTCTGGTGGGGCGTCGTCGCGGCTCTGCTCATCTCGCTCATCAATGGCGTGTTCGGCTTCATCCTGCGCCCGCAGCGCAAGCGCCCGCGTCGCGACTGACGCGCCCGCACCCGCGCGATCGCGCGCGTCAGTAGACATCGCGACCCCGTCCGCGCGGGTCATCGCCGCCGTCGGGGGTGATCCCCGGCGCCAGGGTCTGCTCGGGCATGATCCGCTCGGCGTGGTACTCGACCGAGGTCACCGACTCGGCCTCGGACAGGTCGGACCAGAGCGGGCCGAGGCCGTGTGCTCGCCGGTCGCCCGAGGCCTCGAACATCTCCGCGGTCTCGATGTAATTCTCGATGCGATGCGGCTCGAGAAGCAGGTCGTGCAGACCGGGAACGGGGTCGGCGACCCGTTCCACCGTGACGCTGTCGGGAGATCCGGTGCCGCCGGGTGAGCCGCCGGCGGCCAGCGATGACACGACGTCGTCGGTGTGACGCAGCTGCACGAGGGTTTGCGAGTCGTCGAGCGTGGGTTCGAGCGGGCTGCCCGCGGTGATCTGCACCCCGACGTCGTATGTGCCGTCCATCGCGAGGTACGACGCGATGCCGCCGCCCTGCGAGTATCCGACGACGTCGACCCTCTCCCCCGGCTTCGCCCCTGCGAGCTTCAGCGCATCGAGCGTGGACTGGTACGAGGCCGATGTGCGCCCGGAGTAGAGCTCGAAGTTCGACTTCATGTCCCACGGATTCGACCCGCCGACCGCGACCGACTGCGTGCCCTTGATGTAGGCGACGTGCCGATTGGTGCCGTCGCTCATCGTGTAGGTCTCGACCTTCACCTGCGCTCCCGGCGCGCTGGGCAACCGGCGGAGCGCATCGGGGAGTGATGTCGGCGCGCCCTCGGGGGTCGTCGTGCGCACCGGGGTGACGAGCACGGGATCGGCGGCGCCGGTCAGGCGCGTCCCGTACGCGATGACCGCGGCACCCGCCAGCGCGGCAGCGCCGCCGATCGAGCCGAACACCGACCCCCACCCGCCCACCGACGCATCCACCTGCCGGTCGAGTCCTTCGAAACGGCCGAGGACCCACTCCACGCGCAACCGGTCGACGAGGGGCTGTATCCGAGCATCCGAGGCGGCGAGCGCATCCGCCCGTGCACGCAGGTCGGCCGCGGCGGCCGCATCGCTCGCTTCCAGGGCCCGGGCCTGCGCATGCAGCTCGACGACCTCGTACGCATCGGCCATGAGCAGCACGGCTGATGCATCCGCTTCGATGTCACCGGCCAGCGTGCGCAGCGCGGTCGCGTCGGCGGCGAGTGCGGGGTACCCGACCCACTCTCGTCCGGGTGCGGAGAGAGTCAGTTCGAGGTGTGCCGCCACCGCCCCGCCCTCGGCATCTCTCATCGATGCGGCGGCCGACAGCATCCGTGTCCCGATGTTGCGGAGCACCTCGGTGTCGACGGCGATCGCGCCCCCGTAGTGCACATCGACGGCGTCGCTCATGCCGGCACCTCCGTCTCGCACTCGTGCACGCGCTGGCGCAGCGCCGAGAGGACCGACGCCGCTCGCTCGCGGAAGTCGAGCAGCGCCTCGTGCAGGGCGCGCAGGCCTTCCGACGACCACTGCGTCTCGGCGGGGAGCGGTGTCAGCACGGCTGCCGCGGCTTCGGTGCAGAGCAGCGCGCCGCGCAGGTAGACGCCCGCCTGCGCCCATCGTGCGGCGTCGTCGGCGGTCCAGGTGTCGGAGGCGAGAGAGGTGATCGCGAAGGTCATGCGGCAAGCATCCGTGCCGGGAGCGGGTCGCGACGAGCCCGGAGCCGCGGGTTGTGGGCGGATCCCGACGATCGATTTCGGTGCAGGGCGGGTGCGGCGCGCACGAGGTCCGAACTGTGCGCGGGCGCCCATGACCGGCACAATGGGGAGGTGACATCCCGGGATCCCTTTCGCGTGATCTTCGTGTGCACGGGGAACATCTGCCGTTCCCCGATGGCCGAGGTCGTCTTCCGCGATCTCGCCCAGCACCAGGGCCTGGGTTCCCGCATCGTCTCGCGCAGCGCCGGCACGGGCGACTGGCATCTCGGAGAACAGGCCGACCATCGCACCATCGATGCCCTCGCCCGCCGGGGGTACGACGGCTCGCTGCACCGCGCCCGGCAGTTCACCACCGCATCCTTCGCCGAGAACGACCTCGTCGTCGCCCTCGACCGCACCCACGAGCGCATCCTTCGGGAATGGGCGCGCGACGAGGACGAGGAGGGCAAGGTCACGCTGCTGCTCGGCTTCGACGCCGCCGCGACCACCCTCGATGTGCCCGACCCGTACTACGCCGGGCCCGAGATGTTCGATTCGGTGCTCGGTATGATCGAGACGGCGACGCGCGGCCTGTTCCGTCAGCTCGAGCCCGCTCTGCGCCAGCCCCGCACGCCGCGCCCCTGACGGGCCCGATCAGGAGGATTCCCCTGACTTCCCAGCCTTCGCTCCCCCCGCAGCCGCTCAGCCCGCTCGACGGACGCTACCGCGCCGCCGTCGCCGGTCTCGCCGACTTCCTCTCGGAGTCGGGACTCAACCGGGCACGGGTCGAGGTGGAGGTCGAGTGGCTGATCGCCCTGACCGACCGCTCGCTGTTCGAGACCTCACCGTTGTCGAGTGACGACAAGGACCGCCTGCGCGCCCTCTACCGCGACTTCGGCCAGAACGAGATCGACTGGCTCGCCGAGAAGGAGGCCGTCACCCGTCACGACGTGAAGGCCGTCGAGTACCTCGTGCGCGACCGGCTCTCGGCGCTCGGCCTCGACGCGGTCGCCGAGCTCACCCACTTCGCCTGCACCAGCGAGGACATCAACTCGGTCTCGTACGCCCTCACCGTGAAGCGCGCCGTCGAAGGCGTCTGGCTGCCCGCGCTGGATGCCGTCATCGCGAAGCTCCGCGAGCTCGCCGTGGAGCACGCCGACGCCCCCATGCTCTCGCGCACCCACGGGCAGCCGGCCACGCCGTCGACCATGGGCAAGGAGATCGCCGTCTTCGCCTGGCGCCTCGAGCGTGTGCGTGCTCAGATCGCGGCATCCGACTACCTCGCGAAGTTCTCGGGGGCGACCGGCACCTGGTCGGCGCACCTGTCGGCCGACCCCGACGCCGACTGGCCCACCATCGCCCGCGAATACGTGGAGGGCCTGGGCCTCGGGTTCAACATCCTCACCACCCAGATCGAGTCGCACGACTGGCAGGTCGAGCTGTACGACCGGGTGCGGCACGCCGGCGGCATCCTGCACAACCTCGCCACCGACATCTGGACGTACATCTCGCTCGGCTACTTCGCCCAGATCCCCGTCGCCGGCGCGACCGGGTCGTCGACGATGCCGCACAAGATCAACCCCATCCGGTTCGAGAACGCCGAGGCCAACCTCGAGCTCTCGGCGGCACTGCTGGGCTCGCTCTCGCAGACGCTCGTGACCAGCCGTCTGCAGCGCGACCTCACCGACTCGACCACGCAGCGCAACATCGGCGTCGCATTCGGGCACTCGCTGCTCGCACTCGACAACCTGCGCCGCGGCCTGAACGAGATCTCCCTGTCGCGCGACGTGCTGCTGGCCGACCTCGACGGCAACTGGGAGGTTCTCGCCGAGGCGATCCAGACCGTCATCCGCGCCGAGGTGGTCGCCGGTCGTTCGTCGATCACCGATCCGTACGCGCTGCTCAAGGAACTCACCCGCGGTCACCGCGTGGGAGGTGCCGAGCTGTCGGAGTTCGTCGAGGGTCTCGAGATCGGCGACGCCGCGAAGCAGCGCCTCCTCGCCCTCACTCCCGCCACCTACACGGGTATCGCCGAGCGCCTCGCGCGCTGACCGCCGATCCACCTCGAAACGCACCCCCGCACCGCGCCGGGGGTGCGTTTTCGCGTGGGGACGGGTGCGGGGGTCGACCACAACTCAGGACGGGTAGCCGGGCGCGACGCAGCAAGCCGCGCGGTTCCGCAGCTGGATGCTGTACGGGCGGCGGTCGGTCCTGAGTTAGTGTCGCGCGTCGCGGTCGCCCGGCTCGGCGGCCGAGTCGGCGACGCCCGGCTCGGCAGCGCCCGAGGCATCCGGAGCCGTGGCCGGACCGGGCTCGCCGGAGTGCGCGCCGACACGGTCGCGGGGCATGAACGCCGCGGCGAGCAGCGTCAGCACGGCGGTGATCGCGGCGGCGACGAACACCCACGTCGACGCCGAGACGATGGTGGCGGGGTCGTCGGGCCCACCGCCCTGCGCGATCACGGCGTTCGAGATGGCCCCGAAGATCGCGACCCCCACGGCGCTCCCGGCCGAACGGGCGAAGGCGTTCATGCCCGTGACGGCGCCCCGCTCGCCCCACCCGACGGATGCCTGCGCCGCGATCAGCGTCGGCGCGGCGCTCCACCCCAGGCCGAACCCGAAGACGAAGGCGATCAGTGCGATCGTGTACGGGTTGGGCCAGCTGCCCGTGATCGCGAGGGCGATCGCGGCGAGCGACGTGATGCCCATGCCGATCAGCGCGGTGCGTCGGAATCCGATGCGCAGGTAGAGGCGTCCGGCGTTGGCGGCCGACACCGGCCAGCCGAGCGTCAGGGCCGCGACGGCGAGCCCGGCGAGCAGGGGCGGGATGCCGATCGACCCCTCGAGGTACGCCGGGGCGAAGCTGGTCACGCCGGTCATCAGCGCGCCGATGCCCAGCGAGACGATGGTGGTGGTGAGGATCAGCGGTCGCGCTGCGAGGCGCAGGTCGACGATCGGCTCGGATGCCCGCCGCTCGACGAACCCGAAGGCGATGAGCGACAACGCGCCGATGCCGAAGCACAGGGCGCTCGGCAGCGAGAGCCATGCCCATGCGTTCCCGCCCTCGAGCATCCCGAGGATCACCCCGGTCAGCCCGACCGTCAGCAGCACCGCGCCGAGGTAGTCGATGCGGTGGCTCGCCGACTGCTTCTTCTCGGTGTAGGTGCGCAGCAGCATCCATCCCGCGATGAGGCACAGGGGGATGTTCACGAAGAAGATCCACCGCCAGGCGTCGAGCTGGGCGAACAGGCCGCCGAGCGCCGGCCCGACGACCGACGAGATCGCCCAGACGCTCGCGATGTACCCCTGCACCTTGGCGCGCTCGGCGACCGTGTAGATGTCGCCGACGATGGTCATCGACATCGGGGCGACGGCACCCGCGCCCAGACCCTGCACCACGCGGAACGCGATGAGCGCGGGCATGCTCCAGGCGAAGCCGCACAGGATCGAGCCGAGCAGGAACAACGCGATACCGAGCAGGATGATGGGCTTGCGGCCGATCGTGTCGGCGAGCCGCGAATAGATCGGCACGCTCACGGCCTGCGCGAGCAGGTAGACGGAGAACAACCACGGGAACTGCTGATAGCTGCCGAGATCGTCGACGATGCTCGGCACGGCGGTCGCGAGGATGGTCGCGTCGATGGCGATGAGTCCGGTCGACAGCATGAGGGCGCCGAGGACCGGCCCCCTCGCTGATCGGAGTCCGATGGATGCGCGGTCGACGGGAGTGCTCACGAGAGGATCAAGCCCGCCGCGCCCGGCACTATTCCGCGCGGTTCTCGCCGCGCGCGTCGTCGGCGGGGTCGGATGCCGGGGCATCCGCGGGCGTCTCGGGCGCCGGGTCGTAGAGCACCGGGCGGTCGACAGTCTTGGTCACCTCGGCGGGGTCGACCGCGAGCATGAGCATCGCGAGCCCGAGCAGCGTGACGATGAATGCGCCGCCGCCGACGACGAGGCCGAGTGCGAAGGGCGTCAGTCCCTCGTACGAGCCGTTCGCGATCGCGGTGTTGACCCGCAGAGTGAACGCCCCGGTGGTCACCAGGGTCACGATCATCGCGAACACGCCGCAGGCGAGGGCGATCCCCAGCAGGTGCAGCGGTCGCAGGATGTCGCGCCGGCTCGGCTTCTCGTCGGTCATCGCGCCTCCTCCGTCTCGGCCGCCGCGGGGGCCCCCGCATCCGTCTTGCGGGGCGTGAGCCCGGCGATGCCGAGGAACACGGCGACGAGCGCCGCATAGCCGCCGAACATGCCCACACCGAGGATGATGCCGGTGAGTTCGTAGGTGCCCGCATCGGTGATCGTGTACTCGTGCGCGAACCCGGCGGGGATCAGGAGCAGCAGGACCGCGAGGAGGATGCCGAAGGCGCCGACCGTGATCGCATCGCGCGCGGCGGCATCGCCGGCGCGGCGGGCGCGGAGCCCGGCGAGCAGCTCGACCACGCCGGTGATCAGCGCCCAGGCCGAGACGAGCACGAAGAAGAAGTCCTCGGTGCGCCACGCCGGGATGCCGCTCGCCATGCCGGCGGCGACGCCGAGGATGCCGAGCACGACCGCGGGCCAGCGCGAGCCCGCGGGGAACACGAGCCAGACCGAGAGCAGCAGCACGAACCCGCTGACGAGCGCGAAACCGCTGAACACCGACAGCCCCACGGCCGCCGAGTGGTCGGCGGAGAAGGTGATCATCAGCGCCGCGGTCGCCGCGAAGAGGGCGCGCAGCAGCTGCACGTGGCGCACGCTGAAGGTGCGGGCTGGGGCAGACATGACGATCGTGGGTCCTCCGGGGTTGTGGTCCCAGTCTACGCGGGGGCGGCGAGGGGCCGGACCGGCCGCGGCGCTGCCTCCGCCGTCCACGCGCGAGAATGAGTCGACCCCTCCACGGACGGAGGAGCGCACCCCTCGACCGAAAGCAGTTCCACGCACCATGCACTCCCTTCAGGTCGCGCCCCTGCGCGACATCCCCGCCGAGACGCTCTACCGGCTGCTGTGGCTGCGGGTCACCGTGTTCGTCGTCGAGCAGCGGGCGGCCTACCCCGAGCTCGACGGTCGCGACCTCGAACCCGAGGCCGAGCTGCTGTGGGTGGAGGAAGACGGCGACGTGCTCGCGACGGCGCGCGTGCTGCGCGACGAGGGCACCGACCTGGCCCGCATCGGCCGGGTCGCGACGGCGTCGACGGCGCGCGGGCGCGGGTTCGGCGCCGAGCTGATGCGCGCCGCGGTGGAACGGATCGGGTCACGGTGGCCGGGGGCGGCGATCGCGCTCGACGCCCAGGAGCACCTCGCCGAGTGGTACGGCCAGTTCGGGTTCGTCGTCAGCGGCCCGCGGTTCGCGGAAGACGGGATCCCGCACGTCCCGATGCTCCGTCCGGTCGGCTGACGCGGCCGCGCGTCCGATTCACGGGAATAGATCCGCGTGGACGGCGTTGCACCGGACATGATTGAAAGTTCAACGGCCGCCCCCGTCGCCAGCGAGCGCACCCGGGTGCGCGTGCCGATGGAGTTCGCCGACGGCTACGCCACCACCGCCGACGTGATCACCTTCGACGGTCTCGTCGACGGTCGCGAGCACCTGCTGCTCGGCCTGGGCGACTGGCGCGGCGCCCTGGAGCGCGCCGCACAAGGGGGCGTGGCGCCGCTCGTGCGCCCGCACAGTGAATGCCTGACCGGCGACGTCTTCGGGTCGCAGCGCTGCGACTGCGGCCCCCAGCTGCGCGAGGCCGTCGAGCGCATCGCCGACGCGGGCGGCTTCCTGCTGTATCTGCGCCAGGAAGGCCGCGGCATCGGCCTCTACGCCAAGCTCGACGCCTACGCCCTGCAGGACGCGGGACTCGACACGTACGAGGCGAACGTCGCCCTCGGCCGCGGCGAGGACGAACGCGACTACACGGTCGCGGCGCAGATGCTCGCGGCGGTCGGCGCCGACAGCATCCGCCTGCTCAGCAACAATCCCGACAAGGCGAGCCAGCTCGGTCGGCTCGGCATCCGCGTGACCGAGCACGTGCCGACCGGCGTGCACCTCTCGCCGGCCAACGCCCGGTACCTCGAGGCGAAGCGCGATCACACCGCGCACACCATCGATCTCACGGCGGCGTGAGCATGGCCTCGGGCGACGACGCGACCGACAGGCATCCCCGACGCCTCGACGATGACGAGATGCAGGCGTGGCTGCCGGTCATCCGCTTCGTACAGCTGCTGCCGCAGGTGCTCGACCGAGCCCTGAAGGACGAGGTCGGCCTCAACCACGCCCGCTACGCCATCCTCATCATGCTCGCGGGACAGATCGACGGCGGGGCGACGACGATGACCGAGCTCGCGCGCATCGCGGGGCTCAGCCGCTCCCGCCTCAGCCACGCGCTCGACTCGCTCGAGGAACGCGGCTGGGTGGAGCGCACCTCGTGCCACCGCGACAAGCGCACCCTCTCGGCGACGCTCACGCCCGCCGGTCGCGAGGTGCTGCGGTCGGCTGCGCCCGTGCACGTCGAGCAGATCCGCGAGCTGGTGCTCGATCCGCTCACCGCGGAGGAACGCGTACAGCTCTCCGGCATCCTCTCCAAGCTCCTCCCCGGGGTGACGGCCGCCCTCTGACGGCAGCCCGTGACTGCGGGCGAATCGGCACCCGCGTAACCTCCGCGACTCACGGGGTTCCTAGGCTGGTGGCATGGCGAAGCACGAAGAGAACCTCTGGTCTGAAGACGGCATCACCTTCCGCACGCGCAAGTGGGTGCGGCCCGAAGACCTCAACGCGAACGGCTCGCTGTTCGGGGGCAGCCTGCTCAAGTGGATCGACGAGGAGGCCGCGATCTACGCGATCGTGCAGCTCGGCAACTACCGGGCCGTGACGAAACTCATCTCCGAGATCAACTTCGAGGCATCGGCCGTGCAGGGCGACCTGATCGAGATCGGCCTCACCGCGACGCACTTCGGGCGCACCTCGCTCACGATGCGGGCGATCGCGCGCAACATGATCACCCGCAAGCGCATCCTCACGATCGAGAAGATCGTGTTCGTGAGCCTCGACGAGGATGGCAACCCGACGCCGCACGGCTACACCGACATCACCTACAACCGCGACCGCATGCCCACGCAGAGCATCGCGACCGGAACGGTCACCCTGCCGAAGATCTGAACCGTCGGCTCCGACCGACCCCTCTCACGATCGGCCGGCCCCCGTGCGGGCGTCGTGGAGCGGGGCGACCCGGTCGGAGGTCGATGCGCCGGCGAAGGTCGCCGCGAGGTCGGCGATGAGGTCGTCCGCCGCCTCCAGACCGATCGACAGGCGCAGGATGTCGGCGGCCGGGCGCGACTCGGCCGGCACCGGGCGGTGCGTCAGCGCGGCCGGATGCTGGATGAGGGAGTCGACCCCGCCGAGTGAGACCGCGTGGGTGAACAGGCGGGTGGCCGAGGCGACGGCGGATGCCGCCGCGTACCCGCCGCGCATGCGCATGGCGACCATCGCTCCGGTGCCGCGCATCTGCCGATCGAGCAGCCCCTGCGGATCGCCGTCGAGCCCGGGGTAGAACACCTCGGCGACCTCGGGCCGGTCGAGCAGCCACGAGACGATGCGGCGGGCGCTCTCCTGCTGTCGCTGCAGTCGCACGGGCAGCGTCGCGAGACCGCGGTGCAGCAGGTAGGCACCGAGCGGATGCAGCAGTCCGCCGGTCACGGCCCGCACGCGGCGCAGCGCCTCGGCGGTCTGCTCGCTGCACGCCACGACCCCTGCGATCACGTCGCCGTGCCCGCCGAGGTACTTCGTGGCGCTGTGCAGCGACAGCGCGGCACCGAGGTCGATCGGGTTCTGCAGCAGCGGGGTGGCGAAGGTGTTGTCGACGACGACCGGCACCGCGCCCGCCTGTGCGACCACGTCGGCGATGTCGGTGAGCTCGAGCGTGGGGTTCGCCGGGGTCTCGAGCACCACGAGTCCCGTGTCGGTGCGGATGCTCGCGCCCACCTCGCGCGGACCGCAGTACGTGACCTCGGCCCCCAGCAGACCCGAGCCGAGCAGGTGATCGGTGCCGCCGTAGAGCGGACGGACCGCGACCACGTGGCGCTTGCCGACCGCGTTCGTGTGGGCGAGGATCACCGCGGTCATCGCCGCCATGCCCGAGCCGAAGGCGACCGATGCCTCGGCGTGCTCGAGCTCGGCGAGCGCCTCTTCGAAGCGGGCGACCGTCGGGTTCCACAACCGCGCGTAGACGAGGCTGCCGTCGGCCGGCGGGCGTCCGCCCGTGGCCATCGCCTCGTACGAGTCGCCGCCGCGCTCGACGTCGGGCAGCGGGTTCGTCGTCGACAGGTCGATCGGCAGGGCGTGCACGCCCAGCTCGCCGAGGTCGGAGCGGCCGCTGTGCACGGCGACGGTATCGGGATGCAGCGCTGCAGACATCCCTCCATGTTGCCGAGAACGCGGCATGGGGGCAGCTGATCGACAGCATCCGTCATCCACTCGCGCCGCGACGCTATTCTCAGCAATGAATCGATGCCGAGGAGGACCCGACTTGCCCAAAGCACAACCGTCGCCGCTCGACGAGGTCGACCTCGGCATCCTCGCCGTGCTGACCCGCGAGGCCGACATCACGAACAAGGCCCTCGCGCACCGGCTCGATCTCGCCGAATCGACCTGCGCGCATCGCGTACGCGCACTGCGGGAGCGCGGCGTCATCCGCGATACACGCATCCGTCTCGACGAGGCCGCCGTGGGCTTCCCGCTGCAGGCGATCATCAAAGTGCGTCTCGCGAACCACACCGGCCCGAAGGTCACGACCCTGTTCGACGCGCTGGCGGCACTGCCGCGCGTGCTGCAGGTGTTCCACGTGGCCGGGGTCGACGACTTCCTCGTGCACGTGGCCGTGCAGGACGCGACGGCCCTGCGCGACATCGTTCTCGAGCACATCACCACGCATCCGATCGTGCGCGGCACCGAGACGCAGCTCGTCTTCGAGCTGCGCGACGGCGCCGGCCTGCTCGCGCGCTGACGCTCCCCTTTTCCCGTCGCACGAACGGTCGTCGAGTTCGTTCCGGTGGCACGAACGGTCGCTATGACGCCCGAGAAGAACCGTATGCGCGACGGGAACGGATGCCGGGCGACGGGAACAAGGTGCCGGCGGGCGAGGGCTGCGCGAAGATGGAGGGCATGACCCGCAGTGCCACCGCCGCCACGCACGCCATCCGCGAGATGCGCGACTTCCTGTTCGCGCACGCCACCGACTACGACGCCGCGCGCGCCGGATTCGTCTGGCCCGAGGTCGATGAGTTCAACTTCGCCCTCGAGTGGTTCGACGTCGTCGCCGGAGAGAACCCCGACCGGCCGGCGGTGCAGATCGTCGACGCCGACCTGTCGATGCGGTCATGGACCTACGGCGAGCTGTCGCGGCGCTCCGACCAGGTCGCCTCCTGGCTCACCGGCCTCGGCATCCGTCGCGGCGACCACGTCATCGTCATGCTCGGCAACACCATCGAGCTGTGGGAGACGATGCTCGCGATCACCAAGATCGGCGCGGTCTCCATCCCGACCTCGACCCTGCTCTCGGCATCCGATCTCGAGTACCGCATCGCCCACGGTCGCGCGAGGGCCGTGGTCACCGTCGGCGCCCTCGCCGATCGCCTCGCGGGCATCGACGCGGGCATCCTGCGCATCGGGGTGGGCGATGGGGTTCCCGCCGACTGGGTGCGCTTCGACGACGCCACCGGTGCGCCCACCGCCTTCGAGCCGGATGCCCCGACCCCGGCGACCGACACCGCCCTGCTCTACTTCACCTCGGGCACCACGAATCGGCCGAAGCTCGTGCAGCACACGCACGTGTCGTATCCCATCGGGCACCTCTCGACCATGTGGTGGCTGGGCGTGCAGCCCGACGACGTGCACCTCAACATCTCGTCGCCGGGGTGGGCGAAGCACGCGTGGTCGAGCTTCTACGCGCCGTTCCTCGCCGAGGCGACCGTGTTCGTCTACACGTACGACCGCTTCGACGCGAACACGCTGATGGACGTCATGGAGACGCACCACGTGAGCACGTTCTGCGCGCCGCCGACGGTGTGGCGGATGCTCATCCAGGCCGACCTCGGTCGCCTCGACCACCCGCCGCGCGAACTCGTGGGGGCGGGTGAGCCGTTGAACCCGGAGGTCATCGACCGCGTGCGCGACGCCTGGGGCGGCACGATCCGCGACGGGTTCGGCCAGACCGAGATGACGTGCTGCGTGGGCAACTCCCCCGGTCAGCCGGTCAAGGTCGGCTCGATGGGGCGCGCCCTGCCGGGCTACCCCGTCGTGCTGCTCGACCCGGCGACCGGCGAGGTGACCGAGAACGAGGGCGAGATCGCGCTCGATCTCTCGACGCCGCCGCTCGGCCTCATGGCCGGGTACTACGACGACCCCGAGAAGACGGCGGAGTCCCGCGCCGGCGGCTACCACCACACCGGCGACATCGCCACGCGCGACGACGAGGGGTACCTCACGTACATCGGGCGGGCCGACGACGTGTTCAAGGCATCCGACTACAAGATCTCGCCGTTCGAGCTCGAGTCGGTGCTGCTCGAGCACGATCTCGTCGTCGAGGCCGCCGTCGTGCCGAGTCCCGACCCCACGCGACTCGCGGTGCCCAAGGCGTACGTGTGCCTGCGGGCCGATGCCGGCGCCGGCGATGCCGACACCGCGCGGTCGATCTTCGCCCACGCGAACGAGCGGCTGTCGTCGCACCTGTGGGTGCGGGTGATCGAGTTCGTTCCGGAGCTGCCGAAGACGATCTCGGGCAAGATCCGCCGCGTCGAGCTGCGGGCGCGCGAGGCGGCGCGGGTCGAGGCGGGCGACCGGGCCGGGCAGCACTGGGAGCGCGACCACCGCTGACCGCGGGCGGCCCGGTCGCGGCGCGCGTCAGCGGACGACGGCGATGGTGCCGGTGACTGCGCGCCCCGGCCGCACCGGCACCACGACGGTGGTCGTCGCGGGGGCGGCCCCGACGGCCTCGGTCGCCCGCGCGGCCTTCCGCGCTGTGGCACGCGGACCCGCGGCCACCGCGACGATCGCCCGCACGACGCCACCGATCACGAGCGCCGCGCCGAGCGCCGCGCCGGCGATCGTCAGCGGCATCCACTGATTCGTGAACGCCGGAGTCGAGCTGAGCAGCGCCGCCGGAATCCACACCCCCACGGCTCCCCCGCTCAAGCCCCCTGCGCCGCGCATGATCGCGACCCCCGCGATCACCGCGCAGATCACGGCGATCGCCGCTCCCGCCACCCCGATCGGAACCAGGAATCCCGCAAGATCCCGCGCCACTGCTGCTGTCGTCATGATGACCCCCCGGTCTGCGGAATCTCCGCACTCTCGACAGTAGAAAAGCGTACGCGGATGCCCATCCGTCTCACGCATGATCTCTGTCATCCTTTCGGAGGACATCCCGCGGAACCCTCCTCGGAAGAGACGTTCGCAGGCGCGATTCCTTACGCGAGTCCGGTCACATTCTCCGCCGGATCAGCGGCGACCGGCGCGGGAGGACGATCGCGGACGACGAGCGGCGAGGCGGCGCAGACCCTTGCGCCGCACGACCGTGACCGGCTGGGTGAACACGGCGTCGACGACCATCGATCCGTCGGTCGGGCCGACGATGGCGATCGCCGAGGTCTCGGTCGCCTCGGCGGGGTCGACGGGCATGGCCGCGAGCGACCGGTGCGCCCGGAGGTACGCGGGCACGAGCAGCAGGATGGCCCCGACCCAGGCGAGCGGGTTGCTGAGGGCGACGCCCGCGAACCCGATGAGCGCCCCGAGCGCGATCGCCGCGACGACGCGCGCGACCAGCTCGATGACTCCGGTGACGGTCGGCACGAGCGTGCGGCCGAGGCCCTGCAGCGCACCGCGCAGCACGAAGAGCATGCCGAGCGCCCAGTACCCGCACCCGTTGAGGATGAGCATGAGGTGCGCCAGCTCGACGACGTCGTCCGACCCCTCGCCCACGAACAGACGCACCATCGGCACGCCGAAGGCGATCATCAACCCGCCGAGCACCACGCCGGCGCCGATCGCCATCACCGTCGCCTCTTTCACGCCGCGACGGATGCGGTCGGGCCGACGACCGCCGTGGTTCTGCGCCGTGTACATCGACACGGCGAGTCCGAGCGAGGCCAGCAGCGCCACGGCGAGACTGTCGACGCGCGACGCGGTCGTGTAGGCGGCGACGGCATCCGCGCCGAGGGTGTTGAGGGCGACCTGCACCGTCAGGGTGCCGATCGCGATGATCGACGCCTGGAATCCCATCGGCAGGCCCAGCCGCAGGTGGTCGGCGATGTCGGCGCGGGTGACGCGCCAGTCACCGCGCCGCAGGTGCAGCATCGGCAGACGACGGCGCACGAACTCGAGGCACAGCACGACGGAGACGCCCTGGGCGACGACCGTGGCGAGGGCGGCACCGCCGACGCCCCCGTCGAGGGGTCCGACGAGCAGGATGACGAGGCCGACGTTCAGCGCGCACGAGATCGTGAGGAACACGAGCGGGGTGCGGGAGTCGCCGATGGCGCGGATGATCGCCGACAGGTAGTTGAAGAACATCGTGGCGCTCGCCCCGAGGAAGCTGATCTGCGTGAACGCGGTCGCCTCGGGCAGCAGCTCGGGCGGCGTCTGCAGGGCCACGAGCAGCGGACCGGCGATGAGCGGGGCACCCGCGGTGAGCAGGATGCTCGTGGTGGCGCTGAGCAGCACTCCCGTGGCGACGGAACGCCGCACGCCCGCGTCGTCACGGGCGCCGAAGGCCTGGGCGAGGGGGATGGCGAAACCGCTCGTGAGTCCCCAGGCGAAGCCGAGCAGCAGGAACAGCAGGGGGCCGGTGGCGCCGACGGCGGCGAGCGAGGTGACGCCGAGGTGGCGTCCGACGACGATCGCGTCGGCGAACTGGTACATCTGCTGCACGACGTTGCCGAGCAGCAGCGGGATGGCGAACGAGAGGATGACACGCCAGGGGCGGCCGGTCGTCAGGGAGGTGGGCATGGAGGAGCTCGCGGGAAGGTCGGGGGCGGATGCGGGGACGGCACCGCTCCGTGCCGCGGGCACTAGTCTATCGAATCGATTCGGAGTGTCGGCTGGGCGTGACCTCAGACGCTCCCGACGGGAGCGGTTTTTCGGGCTGGGTAGGGTGGGCGGATGACGACGTATCCGGCGACGATCGCGGATGCCGTCGACCACGAACTCGTCATCAAGAAGTCGCGGTTCCTCACGCACGTCGCCCCGGTCGGCTCGGTCGACGAGGCGGAGGCGGTGATCGCGCGCATCCGCAAGAAGTCGTGGGATGCCGCGCACAACTGCACCGCGATGGTCACGGGCGTGTGGGGCGATCAGGCGCGTTCGTCGGACGACGGCGAGCCCTCCGGTACTGCCGGGATCCCGATGCTCGAGGTGCTGCGCCGCCGCGAACTCACCGACGTCGTCGCCGTGGTGACCCGCTACTTCGGCGGGGTGAAGCTCGGGGCGGGCGGGCTCGTGCGGGCGTACTCCTCGGCGACCTCCGAGGCGCTCGACCTCGCCCGCATCGTGCGGCGCGAGTCGCTGACACAGGTGAGCGTCGAGGTCGACCACGCCGATGCCGGGCGCGTCGACAACCTCCTGCGCGACTGGGCCGAGCATCACGGCGCGACCCTCGGCACTCCGACCTACGGGGCGAGAGCGATCCTGGAGCTCTGGGCCCCGGCCCCGTCGATCGGATCGTTGGCGGATGCCCTCGCCGCCGCATCCGCCGGCCGCGTCTCCCCCACGACCGGCGCCACTCGCATCGTCGACGCCCCCTCCTGACCCCCGGCCTCTCTCCTTCTCCACCCCTTCCCGACAGCTCCGGTCGCACTTGTGTCGCCTGCGGCCGCTGCGAGCGACAGAGAATGCGATGGGAGCGGAGATGGGCGGGACGAGCAGGGGCGGGGCGGGGCAGGGCGGGGCAGGTCGGGGGCGGCCGTAGGCTGAGGGGATGTTCGACAGCCCCCTCTCGGCCTCGGCGTACGAGGTCCTCGGGGTGACGCCGGACACCGGCGACGAGGACCTGCGCCGCGCCTACCGGCTGCGGCTGCGCGAGACGCACCCCGACACGGGCGGCGATGCGGCGGTGTTCATCCACGTGCAGCGGGCATGGGAACTCGTCGGCACACCGGAGGGCCGCGCGGCCTACGACCGTTCGCGCGGTGCGGATGCCGCGGGCGACGAGTGGCGTCAGCCGGACCGTCCGCGCGACACCCGCCCGCGCTCCCAGACCTACGGCGAACCAGGGGCGTGGCGTCGCGCCCGGTACACCGCCCTGCTGCGCGAGTGGACCGGCGGCGGCGAGGTCGACGACCCGTATGCGCCCGCGCTCGTGCGGTCGGCACCCCGCTCGCTGCGTCGCCTGCTCGCCGACGCGCTGGCCGAGGAGGCCACGGCCGGGGCGGTCGCGGGCCTCGGCATGGGCTTCACCCTGTGGCATGGCATCGCGGTCGACATCGCGGCCCCGCGCGCGGGCGAGCGTGCAGCGACGGATGCCTCCGACCGGCTCGACCACATCGTGCTCGGACCCTCGGGCCTGTACGGGGTGATGTCGACCGACATCGGCGGGGTCGTGGGGTTCCGCCGCGGGGAGATCACCGGACCGAGCCTCGGGCACCGCGCGCCCGTGACCGAGCTGCTCGCCCAGATCCGCGGCGTCGCCCGCGGGGCACGGGTGCGGTTCAGCGGCGCGATCGTCGTACTCCCCGACGACGACCTCGCGCTGCCCCTCACGCCGCTCGGCACGATCCGCGGCTTGCCGGTGTTCGTCGTGCGGCGCAGCGTCCTGCCCGGGCTGCTGCGGTCCGGCGTGCCGGGGACGCGCGTGATCGGCGGGACCGAGCTGTTCGACATCCGCACGCGGCTGCGGCAGAGCATCCGCCTCTCCTGACCCGGGCCCGGCGAGAGCGACACGCCACGACATGCCGTGTTTTGAGTCATTCAAAACAACAGGTAGTGTCGGAGACATGGAAACCACCCTCGACTCGGCGCTCCGCGGCGCCGGACTGAAGGCGACCGCGGGCCGCGTCGCCGTTCTCGGGGCGCTGGACTCCATGGCCCACACCGACGCGGAGCGCGTGTACCGCACCGTCTCCGCCGTGCTGCCGACCACGTCGATCCAGTCGGTGCACAACATCCTCGCGGACCTGACGGCGGCGGGCCTCGTCCGCCGGATCGAACCGGCAGGCTCCGCAGCGCTCTACGAACGGCGCATCGGCGACAACCACCACCACATCGTCTGCACCGCCTGCGGTGCCGTGGCCGATGTGGACTGCGTCGTCGGCGAGGCGCCGTGCCTCACCCCGTCCTCCGCCGGAGGATTCACCGTCCAGACCGCCGAAGTGACCTTCTGGGGCCTCTGCCCCAGCTGCCAGAAAGCCGCGTAGGCCGAGGCATCCGCCCCTCTCCCGCACCCGCGGAAGAGCACGATCCGTCGCGCCCGCGCGCCGAAGGAGAACACCATGACGCAGAAACCCGCCACCACGACCCAGACCGGAACGCCGGTCGCGAGCGACGCGCACTCGCTCACCGTCGGCCCCGACGGCCCCACCGTCCTGCACGACCGCTACCTGGTCGAGAAGCTCGCCTCCTTCAACCGCGAGCGTGTGCCGGAGCGCAACCCGCACGCCAAGGGCGGCGGCGCGTTCGGCGAGTTCGTCGTCACCGAAGACGTCTCGGCCTACACCCGCGCCGCTGCGTTCCAGCCGGGCGCCGTGAGCGAGACGCTGCTGCGCTTCTCCTCGGTCGCCGGCGAGCAGGGCTCCCCCGACACCTGGCGCGACGTGCGCGGCTTCGCGCTGCGCTTCTACACGAGCGAGGGCAACCTCGACATCGTCGGCAACAACACCCCCACCTTCTTCCTCCGCGACGCGATGAAGTTCCCCGACTTCATCCACTCGCAGAAGCGCCTCGGCGACTCGGGTCTGCGCGATGCCGACATGCAGTGGGACTTCTGGACGCTGTCGCCCGAGAGCGCCCACCAGGTCACCTACCTCATGGGCGACCGCGGCCTGCCGCGCAGCTGGCGCCACATGAACGGCTACGGCTCGCACACCTACCAGTGGGTCAACGCCGCGGGCGAGCGCTTCTGGGTGCAGTACCACTTCCTCTCGAACCAGGGTGTCGAGGCGATGAGCGCCGAAGAGGCCGAGAAGCTCGCCGGCTCCGACGCCGACTACTACCGCCGCGACCTGTTCGACGCGATCACCCGCGGCGAGCACCCCTCGTGGGACGTCTACGTGCAGGTCATGCCGTACGACGAGGCGAAGGAGTACCGCTTCAACCCGTTCGACCTCACCAAGACGTGGTCGAAGAAGGACTACCCGCGCATCAAGGTCGGCACGTTCACGCTGAACCGCAACCCGCAGAACTTCTTCGCCGAGATCGAGCAGGCCGCCTTCTCGCCCGGCAACCAGGTTCCCGGCACCGGCATCTCGCCCGACAAGATGCTCATGGCCCGCGTGTTCGCGTACTCCGACGCGCAGCGCTACCGCATCGGCGCCAACTACAACCAGCTGCCGGTCAACCAGGCGCACGCCGCCGAGACCCGCAACTACATGCACGAGGGCCAGATGCAGTACCGGTTCAACCCGGCCGAGCACCGCGTCTACACCCCGAACTCGTTCGGCCCGGCGGGCGGCCCCGAGGCCGACCCGCAGGCGGGCGTCGAGGCCAGCTGGGAGACCGACGGCGAGCTCATGCGCGCCGCCGCGACCCTGCACCTCGACGACGACGACTTCGGTCAGGCCGGCACGCTGTACCGCACGGTCTTCGACGACGAGCAGCGCGCGCGCTTCCTCGACACGCTGACCGGCCAGGGTCAGGGCATCACGATCGACGCGATCCGCGAGCGCTTCTTCCAGTACTGGACGAACGTCGACGCGTCGCTCGGAGAGGCGCTGCGCGCCCGCTTCTGAGTCACGGCGACCTTTCGAGGCCCATCGTCCCGCATGCCGGGGCGGTGGGCCTCGTCGCATTCCGACGCTCCTACAGGGAGGACAATGGATGCCGTGGCCGTCCCCCTCTCCGACATCACCCGTATGCCCGAACCGCAGCACGTGCACGCCGCAGACGGCACGCGCCTGGCGACCTACACGTGGGGCGAACCGGATGCTCCGGTCGTCGTGGCCGTGCACGGCTTCGCCTCCAGCGCCCGCGACAACTGGGTGCTCACGGGGTGGGTGCGCGAGCTGACGAGGGCCGGATACCGCGTGCTCGCCCTCGACCAGCGCGGGCACGGGCACAGCGAGAAGCCGCACCTGCCCGAGGACTACAGCATCCGCACGCTGGTCACCGATGTCGAGGCGGTGCTCGACGCCCACCTCGTCGACGATGCCGTGTACGTCGGTTACTCGCTCGGCGCCCGGGTCGGCTGGGAGGTGGTGAAGGAGCTGCCGCACCGCATCGGCCGCGCCGTGCTCGGCGGTGTGCCGGACGGCATCCCCCTCGCCCGCCTCGACCTCGACCAGGTGCGGGCGTACATCGCCGACGGCACCCCGGTGGCCGATGCCACGACGCAGAACTACATCTCGCTCGTCGAGCGCGTACCGGGCAACGATCTCAGCGCACTCGTCGCGCTGGCCGAGGGCATGCGGTCGTCCGGCGCGATCGACCCCGATCCGGCGGATGCACCGGCGCGCCCCATCCTCTTCGCGACCGGGTCGAAAGACGCCATCATCGAGGGCTCGCGCGCCCTGGCATCCGCCGCCCCCGACGGGCGGTTCTTCGAGATCCCCGATCGCAATCACTTCAACGCGCCCGGCTCGCGCGCCTTCAAGGACGCGGCGGTGGCGTTCCTCGCCGAGGGCTGAGCTCGGCTCCTTGACTGTCGCGCTCTGAAGGAGATGTCCCGTTGCGAAGGAGATCTCCCGCTGCGCAGGAGATCTACCGCTGCGAAGGAGATCCTCCGTTGCGAAGGAGATCTCCTGCTGCGAAGGAGTGATTCGGGCATCCACTCCTTCGTTTCGCGAGATCTCCTCCGTTGCGGAGGGCGCTTCGCCGGCTGCCCGCACTGCGAAGGAGATCTTTCGCTGCGAAGGAGATCTTTCGCTGCGAAGGAGATCTTTCGCTGCGAAGGAGTGACTCGGGCATCCACTCCTTCGTTTCGCGAGATCTCCTGGGTTCGCGCGACGAAGGGGCGGCGGGCGAAGAGGGCGCGGCGGGTGCTCAGTCGGATGCCGCGCGCGACGCAGCAGGCACGTCGGCACCGCGGGGGCGGCGCAGGAACCAGGCGATGGGACCGAGGACGGGCACGAACCAGATCAGCAGAGCCCACAGGACGAAGTGGATGCCGGTGACACGGCGCTCGCGCAGGGCGGAGACGAACGCCACCACGGTCAACGCCACGACGGCGACCCAGATGCATCCGAACACGACGTCGTAGATGCTCGGGATGAGCGGATTGACGACCATGGGACTCCTCGGAAGCGCGGGCGGCCTCCAGCCTCGCACGCCGGGCAGGCACGCGAAAGGCCCCGCCGTCATGACGACGTCGGGGCCCTCTGCGGATGCCGGATCCGCGGCGCGGGTCAGACCGAGGTCTCGGCGCGCTTCGGCAGCACCCAGCCGGCGCGCGGGAAGTGGCACGTGTACCCGTTGGGGTACTTCACCAGGTAGTCCTGGTGCTCGGGCTCGGCCTCCCAGAACGGGCCCGCGGGCTCGATCGTGGTCACGGCCTTCGCCGGCCACAGGCCGGAGGCGTCGACGTCGGCGATGGTGTCGCGAGCGACCTGCTCCTGCTCGGGGCTGAGCGGGAAGATCGCCGAACGGTAGCTCGACCCGATGTCGTTGCCCTGACGGTTCAACGTCGACGGGTCGTGGATCTGGAAGAAGAACGCGAGGATGTCGCGGTACGTCGTCTTCGCGGGGTCGAACACGATCTCGACCGCCTCGGCGTGACCCGGGTGATTGCGGTACGTGGCGTGATCGTTCTGACCGCCGGTGTAGCCGACCCGGGTGTCGAGCACGCCGGGCTGGCGGCGGATGAGGTCTTCCATGCCCCAGAAGCATCCGCCGGCGAGCACGGCCGTCTCGGTGCCGGGGGTGCGGGTGATGGTTCCGGTGTCGTCGGTCATGACTTCTCCTCGGTGTCGTGGGTGGTGTCAGCGGTGCCGGTGCCGTCGAAGAGGCCGCTGTAGCGACCGTACCCCTCTTCGTCGAGCCGATCGGCGGGGATGAAGCGCAGCGCCGCGGAGTTCATGCAGTACCGCAGGCCGCCCGCGTCTCGTGGGCCGTCGTCGAAGACGTGGCCGAGGTGGCTGTCGGCGCCCGACGAGCGCGCCTCGGTGCGCGTCATGAACAGGGTGCGGTCGGTGCGGGTGGTGACGGCATCCGCCTCGATCGGCTTCGTGAAGCTCGGCCAGCCCGTGCCGCTGTCGTACTTGTCGAGCGAGCTGAACAGGGGCTGTCCCGACACGACGTCGACGTAGATGCCGGCGTCGTGGTTGTTCCAGTAGGCGTTGCGGAAGGGCGGCTCGGTGGCGTCCTCCTGAGTGACCTCGTACTGGAGGTGAGTGAGGTCGCTGACGGCCTCGGGCGTCTTGCGGAAGTCGTTCGACATGGTCTGTCTCCTCTGTTCGGCGCCGCTGGCTGCGGCGTCATCAGTCACAACCGCCGACCGCCCTGTTTTGGTCCCGTGGGGCTGGGAGCGCGCTGTGAGTTTGCGGCGACTCGGTAGAGTGGCTCGTCTGCACTTCACACCCGGGGGGACGCATATGTCGGTTGGACTGCTCGCCGTCGTCGACGACATTCTGAGCGCGGCGATGAAGGCATCGGCCAAGGCCGCGGGCGTCGTGATCGACGACGCCGCCGTCACCCCGCAGTACGTGCAGGGCATCACACCGGCGCGCGAGCTGCCCGTCGTGGCGAAGATCGCCGTGGGGTCGCTCGCCAACAAGTTCCTCATCATCATCCCCGTGGCGCTGGTGCTGACCGCCTTCGCGCCGTTCGTGCTGCCGTACCTGCTCATCCTCGGTGGCGCGTACCTGTGCTTCGAGGGCGCCGAGAAGGTGCTCGAGTGGTTCGGGGTGCAGCACGGCCACGCCGACGAGGGCGCCCGCAACGAGAACAAGCTCGTGTGGGGTGCGGTGCGCACCGACCTCATCCTCTCGACCGAGATCATGCTCATCTCGCTGTCGAACCTCGAGGCGGGGCTCGACATCTGGACGACCCTCGCCATCCTCGCGGTCATCGCCGTCATCATGACCGGCGTCGTCTACGGAGCGGTCGCGCTGCTGGTGAAGATCGACGACATCGGCCTGAAGATGGCGAAGAACCGCGAGGCCCGCGTGCGCCACACCGGCATGCGCATCGTGCGGTCGATGCCCGCGGTCTTCCGTTTCATCAGCATCCTCGGCACGGTGGCGATGCTGTGGGTCGGCGGGCACCTGCTGCTCGTCAATCTCGGCGAGGTCGGCCTGCACGTCGGCGCCGACATCCTGCACGCGATCGAGCACGCGCTCGAGCCGGCGGGCGCCGTCGTCGTCTGGATCGGCGACACCCTCTTCTCCGCCGTCGCGGGCCTCGTCGCGGGTCTCGTCATCGTCGGCATCGTGCTCGGCATCGCGAAGCTCTTCGGCCGCAAGCCCAGCTTCCACGAGGGCGAGGAGTCGCCCGCCGACGTCCACGCCTGACGTTCCTCCCTCTACTCCCGTCGCGAAATCTGTCGCTGGCGGGGCGACGGAACGACAGATTCTGCAACGGGAACGGGTGGTGTCGTGGCGGCGGTCGCCTGCCGGATCAGGGGCGGGGGTGGTCGGGGCTGAGGAGCCAGTCGTCGAAGGTGATCCCGCCCTGCAGTGCATCGGGGCCGCCGCGCAGCGCACCCGAGGCCAGTCCCCGGCCGTAGGCGCCGGGTAGGCGCACGTCGAGCACGCGGCGGCGGATGCCGTCGGCCGCCAGCTGCCGTCGCATCACGTCGGCGAGCGTCTCGTCGCGTGGCCCGACGATGTCCTGCGCACGGCCGACCGGCCCGCCCTCGACCACCCGCAGCAGATGCGCGGCGACCTCGCGCGCCGCGACCGGGCGCATAAGCGTGCGAGGGGCGACCGCGAACGGCCCGCTCACGAGCGACATCACCTGCCCGGCGAACTCGTGGAACTGCGCCGCGCGCACGATCGAGTGCGGCATACGGCCCTCGGCGACCGCGCGCTCCTGGGCGAGCTTGGCGCCGTAGTAGCCCGCATCGATGCCGTCGATCCCGACGATCGACAGCACCACGTGGTGCCCCACGCCCGCCCGCGCCTCCTCGTCGAGCAGGGTTCGCGTTCCGGTCTCGAAGAACGCGGTCGCCTTCTTCCGCGACAGCGTCATGGTGCTGGTCACGTCGACGACGGCATCCGCCCCGGCGAGCGCGGCAGCGACACCCACCCCCGTTCCCACGTCGACGCCGTGTCTGCGAGACAGCACGACGACCTCGTGCCCGGCCTCCCGGGCGGTGCGGGTGACGTGGTGTCCGACGGTTCCGGTTCCTCCGGCGACGGCGATCCTCATGGCGGTCCTCTCGATGCGGGATGCTCTCTGCATCCTCTCCCCTGGTCGACGACGCAGCCCGTCGATGTGTGAGGTCGGTAGTCTGCGGGGAGGCGCGAGACGAGGAGACCGGTGGACGACGCGCAGCATGACGTGCACGACGAGCGGCGCCGCCTGCTCTCGATGGCCTACCGGATGACCGGCACGGTCGCCGACGCGGAAGACGTCGTGCACGACGCCTTCACGCGGTGGTATCGCCTGACGGATGCCGAGCGCTCGGGCATCCGGAACCCGGCCGCGTGGCTGACCACGGTGGCGAGCCGCGTCGCCCTCGACCTGCTCACCTCGGCGCGCCGCCGGCGGGAGCAGTACGTGGGCCAGTGGCTGCCCGAGCCGGTGCCGCTCGAACTCTTCGTCGCCGGATCGCGCGTGGCCCCGGCATCCGATCTCGACGACCCCCTCGACCGGGTCGCTCGTGCCGATGCGGTCGCCACGGCGCTGCTCGTGGTGATGGAGGCGATGACGCCCGCCGAGCGGGTGGCGTTCGTGCTGCACGATGTCTTCGACGTGCCGTTCGCCGACATCGCCGAGGTGCTCGGGCGCTCTCCTGCCGCCGCGCGCCAGCTCGCGGCCTCGGCGCGGCGGCACGTGCAGCAGGACCGCGCGGTCGACGTGTCCCGCGGCGAGCACGACCGGGTGGTGCGGGCGTTCCACGAGGCGAGCGGCAGGGGGAGCATCCACGACCTGCTGCGGGTGCTCGCCCCCGACGTCGAGCTGCACAGCGACGGTGGCGGGGTCGTGAACGCGGCACGAAACGTCGTGACCGGTGCCGACAACGTGGCGCGCTTCTTGTTCGGCATCGCGGCGAAGCGCCCCGCGATGCAGGTCGAGATCGTCGAGACGGGCGACGGCCTGGCGTTCCTGTTCCGCGAGCACGGCGGGATCGTCGCGGTGGTGAACCTCGGGGTGGTCGCGGGCGCGGTGGCGCGCCTGTGGATCGTGCTCAACCCCGGGAAGCTGACGACCTGGCGGTGACCGGCGCGCCTCGACCGTCGGGCGGACTGGTACCGTCGGCGATGCGCTTGCCCGAGCGCAGACGCAGGAGAACCCGATGCAGATCAGGGATGCCGGAATCGCCGACCTCGAGGCGATCACCACGATCCACAACCACGCCGTCGTGCACACCACGGCGATCTGGAACGAAGACCCGGTCGATGTCGACGACCGCGCGGCCTGGCTGGGCGAGCGGTCGTGCGACGGTTTCCCGGTGATCGTGGCATCCGATGAGACCGGTGTGCTCGGATACGCGACGTTCGGGCGGTGGCGTCCCCACAGCGGCTTCCGGCACACCGTCGAGCACTCGGTCTACGTGCGCGAGGGCGCCCAGGGGCGCGGCGTCGGCCGCGAGCTCATGACGGCGCTCATCGGGCGGGCTCGCGAACACGGCGTGCACGTGATGGTCGCCGCGGTCGAGAGCGGCAACGCGGCGTCGGTCGCCCTGCACCGGCGCCTCGGATTCGTGGAGGTCGGCCGCCTGCCGCAGGTCGGCGCGAAGTTCGGGCGCTGGCTCGACCTCAGCTTTCTGCAGCTCACCCTCGACGACCGCCCGACGCCGACGGCATCCTGATGGATCCGCTGACCTGGCTCGTCGACGCCTTCTCGTCGACCTGGACCCTGCCCGGTGGACAGACGCTCCTCGTGCGCGAGGTGGTGGGCAACGCCTTCGGCCTCGCGAGCGCGATCGGCGGTATGCGGCGGCGCATCTGGGCGTGGCCGGTCGGCATCGTCGGCAACGTGCTGTTGCTGACCGTCTTCCTCGGCTCGGTGCTCAGCCCCGATCACTCGCTGCCGCACCTGCTCGGTCAGGCCGGCCGGCAGATCATGTTCATCGCGGTCGCGATCTACGGCTGGGTGCGCTGGCGCCGTGCCGAGGGCGGACGGGTGCAGCCGCGCTGGGCGCCCACCGGGGCGCGCGTCGGCCTCGTGCTCGGCATGGTGATCGGCACGATCGCGCTCACGCCCCTCTTCCGCGCGCTCGGGTCGTGGGAGCCGGTGTGGGCCGACGCCTGGACGTTCGTCGGGTCGCTCCTCGCGACCTACGGCATGGCGAAGGGCTGGACGGAGTTCTGGCTCATCTGGATCGCCGTCGACGTGGTGGGGGTGCCGCTGCTGTTCGGCTCGGGGTACTACGCCACGGGGCTGATGTACGTGTTCTACGGCGCCTTCACGGCGATCGGCTTCGTGGTGTGGATGCGCACGCAACGCCGCCCGGTCGATCCGATCCCGACCGCGCAGACCGGCCTCATCCCGGTGCAGCGCGACCGGCGGCGGGACTGACCGCGCCGGATCCGGCCCCGGCCGTGCATCCCCCCTGCATCCACCCCCACCTGCACGACATTTTCACACCTGCACGGAGAAATCGACGGATGCTCCGTGCAGACGTGCAATCTCCGTGCAGCCGGCGCGGGTACGCGCGAAATGGGGCCGACGACCGGTGCGCGCGACCGGGATGACCGGAGAATCCGGCGTCAGACCCGCTCGCGACCCCGCAGCACCCCGGCGACGAGGATCACCACGACCCCGACGACGGGGATGACGAGAAGTCCGACGCGCAGGCTCGTGGCATCGGCGAGAACGCCGACCACGGGAGGCGACAGCAGGAACCCCAGTCGCATCAGCCACGAGACGAGGGTCAGCCCGGTGCCGTGGCGCAGACCCGGCAGGCGGTCGGCCCCGGCCATCGCACCCGCGACGAGCGGGGCGACGCCGAAACCGGCGGCGGCGAAGCCGAGGATCGTGCCGGGCACCGACGGGAACGCCAGCGCGAGCCCCATGCCGAGCACCACGATGAGGCCGCCGACCCGCGCGACGGCGCGCTGGCCGAAGCGGTCGACGAGGCGATCGCTGAGCAGCCGCCCGATGAACTGCGCGCCGACGAGCGCGATGAAACCCGAGGCGGCGAGCGCTGCCGGCGCTCCGAGCGACGACAGGTAGAGCGTCGCCCAGGTGTTGCCGGCGTCTTCGACGACCGTGCCCACCACGGCGATCACCACGAGACCGATCAGCGACCACACCACAGCGGGACGGATGCCCCGGCGCACCGCCGTCGACACCTCTTCTGCGTCGGCCACGGCGTCCTCATCGGCGGCCTCGTCACGCCCCGGCAGGCAGAACCGCAGCGCGACGAGCGACAGCACCGAGAACAGCACCCCCGAGATCGCGAGGTGCCAGCCCAGCGGCAGGCGCAGGGCGATCGCGCCGGCCGCCATCGTGCCGCCGAGCACCGCGCCGATCGACCACACGGCGTGGAAGGAGTTGAGGATCGACCGTCCGTAGCCGCGCTGCACGCGCAGGGCGTGGGCGTTCTGTCCGACGTCGGTGATGGCATCCATCGCGCCGCCGAGGAACAGGCCGAGCGCGAACAGCCACACGCTGGGTGCGAGACCGGCGGCGAGAACACCGACACCCGTGAGGATCGTGCCGAACACCGCGACCTTCGCCGACCCGAACCGGCGGATGAGCGCGGCCGCCGCGAGTCCCGCGACGATGGCGCCGACCGGGAACGCGGCCACGGCGAGCCCGTAGACGGTGTTGTCGAGGCCGAGGTGCTCCTTGATCTCGGGGTAGCGCGGCAGGATGTTCGCGAACAGGGCGCCGTTCGTGAGGAACAGCGCGGCGACGGCCAGGCGTGCGCGGCGGTCGGCGCGCGTGGGGGCGGTGGTGGTGGTGGTCATGGGAGTCCCGATGGTCGTGCGCGGATGCGGTCGCGCCGGTCGATGGAAGAGCCGCGCTACGTGGGCGGCCGCGGGGGCGTGCAGGTCAGGCGTGGAGCCGTCGGGCGGGAATGCGCCCTCAGGCGGGAATGCGCCTACAGGCGGGGATACGCCGTCAGGCGGTGATGCGCGCCACGGCGAGCGCGACCTCGGCCGGGTCGCGGTCGGTGACGTCGAGGGCGCGGTGGATGGAGACGCCGGTGATGATGGCGTCGACCATGTGCGCGGTCTCGGGATCGAACCACTTCTCGAGGGCGTCGCGGCTGCGCCGCATCCACGCGCTGGTGAGCTCGCGGTACGCGGGGTCGCGGGCGGCGAGCGTGTACAGCTCGTGCGAGAGCACCAGCTCGCGCGGGTCGCCGTAGACGTCGCTGAGGATGATGGCGACGACCGCCTCCCTGGCCGATTCGAGGTCGGATGCCGCCGCCATCCGCGTCTCGAACCGTTCGCTGATCTCGGTGCCGAACCGGGTGAACGCCTCGCGCAGCACCTCGTCGATGCCCGCGAAGTGGTAGGTCATCGAGCCGAGCGGTACACCGGCGGCTTCGGCGATTCGCCGGTGCGAGGCGCCGGCGACCCCCGACTCGGCGATCACGTCGAGGCAGGCGTCGATGATGCGGTCGCGGCGGTCGGGGTCGTTCCGGCGTCCGCGCCGGCTGCCCGGCTCAGGCGTCATGCTCGTCGCCGATCTCGCGGATCACGCGCGCCGGGTTGCCGACCGCGACGACGTTCGCGGGGATGTCGCGGGTGACCACGGCGCCGGCACCGATGACCGTGTTGTCGCCGATGGTGACGCCGGGGCACACGATCACTCCTCCGCCCAGCCACACGTTGTCGCCGATGGCGATGGGCAGGGCGGCTTCGAGCTTGTCGCGGCGCAGCGTCGGATCGATGGGATGCGTGGGAGTGAGCAGCTGCACGTTCGGACCGATCTGGCAGTCCTCGCCGATCGTGATCGCGGCGGTGTCGAGCGCGGTGAGACCGAAGTTGACGAAGGTGCGGGCGCCGATGCGGATGTGCTCGCCGTAGTCGACGTGCAACGGCGGCCGGACGATGACGCCCTCTCCGAGCTCGCCCAGCAGGTCCTGCAGCCATCCGCGGGCGGCAGGGTCGCCCGAGATCGTCTGCCGATGATAGAGGTCGGCGAGGCGTGCGGCGCGCGCCGTCCGGGCGACGAGTTCGGGGTCGTCGCCGATGTAGAGGTCGCCGGCGAGCATCCGCTCCCGGTGCGTGCGCGGGTCGTCTGCGAAGTGATCCGTCATGCGTACGATCGTACCACTTTATGCGTACGGTCGTACACACTAGGGTCTGCTCTCCCATCCGCCACCTCCCGGACACCTCCTCGTGCACCGGAGGTCACCCGAACGTCGCCCCGCCCCGCGAGGGTTCGGGAGGCTGCGCGACCACCCGGGTCGCGCGCCCGATCCCCTAAAGGAGAAACGTGTCCCCCCGCCGTTTCCGCACACTGCAGCGCTGTACCGGCGCCGCCGTGATCGCGACCACCATCGTCGCCGGACTCACCGCCGGCATCGCTCCCGCCACCGCGGCCGCCGACCCCGCGCCCTCCGAACCCCTCGCCTCCCGGTTCACGTTCGCCGTGCTCCCCGACACCCAGTTCTACTCGCGGTACTCGATCGACCAGTTCACCCCGCGGTACGGCACCGACCCGTTCGCCACCCAGACGGCGTGGCTCGCCGACCACGCCGACGAGTTGAACATCCCGTTCGTCGCCCACCTCGGCGACGTCGTCGATCGCGCCAACGTGCAGAACGAGTGGCAGGCGGCCGACCGCGCGATGCAGACGCTCGACGACGCCGACCTGCCCTACTCGATCCTCCCGGGCAACCACGACGTGCTCGACAGCGGCAAGCGCGACACCGAGCTCGACCTCGCCAACGAGCCGTTCAACCGGTGGTTCGGCGCGCCGCGCGCCGCCGAGCAGTCCACCTACGGCGGGTCCGACCCGACGGGCCTCAGCCAGTTCCACATCTTCGAGGCCGAGGGGCAGCAGTTCATGTCGCTGGCCATCAGCTGGAACTCGTCCGACGCCACGCTCGCCTGGGCGCAGAGCGTGCTCGACGCCCACCCCACCGTGCCGGTCATCCTCAGCTCCCATGCGCTGATCAACGTCGCCGCCGACCAGATGTCACCGGTCGAGACCGCCGACAGCCAGCGCATGTGGGATCGGCTGATCCGCAGCAACGATCAGATCTTCCTCACCCTGAACGGGCACTTCCACGGGGCGACGCGCCAGGTGAAGCAGAACGACTTCGGTCATGACGTGCACCAGGTGCTGATGGACTACCAGATGGCCTACGAGGGCGGGAACGGCTACCTCGGCCTGTTCGAGTTCGACCTCACCAACGGCACCCTCTCGCTCGAGACCGGGTCGCCGTGGGTCGTCGCGAAGCCGCAGGAGTCGCTGACCAGCTACGACCAGCCGCTGCTCGACGGCATGCACCAGCGGTACTCGCTCGACATCGACTTCGCCGAGCGCTTCGCCGGATTCGCCCCCGGCTTCACGGCCGGCACCCCCGACGAGGGCTCCCTCTCGACCGCAGCGCGCACGCTGCTGCTCGATGGCTTCGAGGGCCCCGACCCGATCTCGACCGAGCTGCCGGGCAACGAGCTCGACTTCGTCGAGGCCGAGGGCACGCTCGCCCACTGGCGCTTCAACGGGGAGTCGGGCGTCGTCGGCGCCGACACCGTGATCGAAGACGTCGCGGGCGACAACGACCTCACCCGTGTCGACCCGGCCGCCACCAACGCGGTGGGCGCCACGTGGGACGACGTCACGATCGAAGACGACGCCCACGGCTTCTCGTCGGACGGCGCCTCGATGTGCTTCGCCGACTCGACCGGGTCGCGCTTCAGCTACCTGACCACGGCCGCCGACGCGCCGATCAACGACGTCGACCTGCGCGACGGCTACACGATCGAGACGTTCGTGAAGATGGACCCGGAGTGGAGCGTCGCCGCGAACTCGTGGTCGAAGTTCCTCACCCGCACCGGCAACCGCTCGCAGATCGGCGTGCCCGAGACGCGGTGGGACTGGACGGCCTCGCCGAGCGCCCTCGGCATCTCGAGCCTGCGCGAGTTCCAGTGGACGAGCCTCGACGCGAACGCCGCTCTCGGCGACCGCGTCAACTGGTCGGGCGAGATCATGGTCGACACCTGGGTGCACGTCGCCCTCGTGAACGACCCCGCGAAGCGGACGACCACGATGTACGTCGACGGCGCGCCGGTGCTGCGCAACGCGACCGATGTCGGGGGCATGGCCTGGCACGAGGGCCACTCGTGGATCCTCGGCGCGGACTGGGTCGACGACGCCGCCCGCAACGGATGGAACGGATGCATCGGCGAGACGCGCATCATCGACCGGCCGACCACGCCGGACGAGTGGCTGACGCAGCGCGCCGACCTCAGCACCTTCGCGGTGACGAGCGCGCCGCAGGGCGAGCTGCCGGCATCGACCACGTCGGTCACCCTGCGCGGCACGGGACTGCCCGGCGCGCAGGTGAACGTCGCCGACGCGGCCGTGACGACTCCCGCGGCGGTCGCGGTGGCCGCCGCTCCGGCTTCGGCCGTCGTCGCAGAGAACGGCGAATGGACGCTCGAGGTGAGCGGCCTGACGGTCGGTGCGAACCGCCTGAACGTCGCGCAGGCGCTCGGCACGCGCAGCTCCGCCCCGCTCGCGGTCGAGTTCGCGATCGCCGCGCCGGCTGCCCCCGGCGGCTCGACGCCCGGTGGTTCGACGCCGCCCGCGGGCGGTGCCGCCGGCGACCCGGCCGATCCTGCTGCGGGCAGCGCGGCCGACCGCGACGGGCTTGCCGCGACCGGTGCCGACGGCTCGCTGATCGCGGCCCTCTCGGCGGCCGGGCTGCTGCTCCTGCTCGCCGGTGCCGCGCCGTTCATCGTGCGGGCGCGACGTCGGGCGATGCAGGAGAGCTGAGTCCGCCGTCACACGAAAAGGGCCCCGTCGTGATGGCGGGGCCCTTCTTCGTGTCTTGCGGCGGCGCGACGGGCCGTGCTGGGTCAGTCGGCGGAGATCGCCCTGGCCACGGCCTCGATCGCCGCGGTGACGCTGCGATCACGAAGCCCTGCATCGCCCTCCGAGTCGAAGACGAACGCGGTCTCGCCGCGCTGCATCCCGCAGAAGTCGAGGATGCCGTGCGCGATCTGCGTCTCGAACGAGGCGCGGTAGCCGTGCCGCTCGTAGACGTCCTCGGTGTCGCCCGCGACGGGGATCATGTGCAGGGTGAGCCGCCCGAGGTTCCGGCGGATGCCCGCCTCGGCGTCGACGTCGAATGCCCACCCGTTGACGAACACGCGGTCGATCCACCCCTTGAGCAGGGCAGGAAAGCTCCACCAGTACACCGGGAAGACGAGCACCACGTCGGTGGCCTCGTCGATCCGGGCCTGCTCGGCCGCCACGTCGGTCGGGAAATCCGCGCCCGATGCATAGGTGATGCGGTCGGCCTCGGTGAAGCGGGGATCGAACCCCTCGGCGTGCAGGTCGGCGATGCGCACGGCATCGGCCGGGAGGGCGTCGCGCAGCCGATCGACGATCGACGCCGTGAGCGAGTCGGACTGCGGGTGCGCGGTGACGATGAGGACGGCCACGGTGGGTCGCCGCGTCAGTCGCGGGCGCGCGACGAGAAGAGGCTGCGCAGGGCGAAGAACACCACGACCGCCACCACCACCACGATCGCCGCCTTCGCGATGAACCACAGGATCGAGAACAGCGCGCTCACGATCCACCAGGCGATGACGATCGCCACGACCACGCCGAGGACGGTCCAGAGGGTGTTCTTGTTCATGCCTCCAGCCTAGAAGGGGGTCGGGCGGCCGGGAGCGGTCAGCGCGCGACGCGGGGAGCCAGAGTCGACAACATCTGGAGCTTCTCGTGGCTCTCGGTGCCGGGGATCGCCGTATAGACGAGCAGCGCCTGCGACTGCTCCGCATCGAACAGTGTCTGACAGGTGAGCTCGAGCGCCCCGAGATCCGGGTGCACGAAGTGCTTCGTCTCGCGCGGACGCACGCCGACCTCGTGCCTCTCCCAGATCGCTCGGAATTCCGCGCTCTGCGCGAGCAGGGAGTCGGCGAGAGCTGCCGCCCGCGATTCCGGCCCGCGCCGCGCGATGACCTCGCGCAGACCCGACACCCATAACCGCGACAGGAAGGCGTGCTCCTCCTCGGCGTAGAGCCCGCGGGTGCGTGGAGCGCTGAACCAGCGATAGCCGAGGCTGCGCTCGGGACCACGCAACGACGCCGTGTCCCCGGTCAGCGCGATCCCGAGCGGCGTCTGCCGCAGCGTCTCGCCGAGCTCGGTGACGATCTCGGCCGGGGTGTCCCCCAGCCGATCCAGGATGCGCAGCAATCCAGGACCGACGTGGTCGCTCGCCTCTCCGCGCGGCGGCGGGTGGTGGCCAGCCAGGCGGAACAGGTGGTCGCGCTCGTCGATCGTCAGGTGCAATCCCTGCGCGATCGACGCGAGCATCTGCTCGGACGGCAGGGGGCCGTCACCCCGTTCGAGACGCGCGTAGTAGTCGGTCGACATGTGGCTGAGGGCCGCGACTTCCTCCCGCCGCAACCCCTCGGTGCGCCGACGCTGACCCCGGTGCAAACCGACATCCTCGGGCTGCAGGCTGTGGCGCCGCAGCCGCAGGAAACCGGCCAGCGCCCCTCTGTCGATCGCCATTGCGCACCGTCCTTCCGCCGCACCGATCCTCGCACCCGCAACCGAGGCGTATCCACTGCATGGCATGTCCTGGATGCATCCGCTCGACCAGCGCACCCTGGAGCCAGATCACGAAGGAGCACACCCATGACCCGAGCGAGCATCGATTTCGACATCCCCGACCTCCGCGGCCGCCGCGCCGTCGTCACGGGCGGCAGCGACGGCATCGGCCTGCGCATCGCCGCACGTCTCGCGGCCGCCGGCGCCGAGGTCGTGCTCCCCGTGCGCAACCCGGGGAAGGGGGAGGCCGCGGCATCCATCATCCGTGATGCCGCACCCGGCACCCGCGTGCGGATCGCCGCGCTCGACCTCTCCTCGCTCGACTCGGTGGCCGCGTTCGGCGCGAGTATGCGCGCCGACGGGCATCCGATCCACCTGTTGATCAACAACGCCGGGGTCATGACCCCGCCCGAGCGTCAGACCACCGCCGATGGCTTCGAACTGCAGTTCGGCACCAACCATCTCGGCCATTTCGCCCTCGTCGGCCATCTGCTCCCCCTGCTGCGCGCCGGGCGGGCGCGCATCACCTCGCAGGTCAGCGTCGCCGCGAACCAGGGGTCCATCAACTGGGACGACCTCGCCTGGGAGCGCTCATACAGCGGCGCCCGCGCCTACAGCCAGTCGAAGATCGCGTTCGGGATGTTCGGCCTCGAGCTCGACCGCCGCAGCGAGCGCCACGGCTGGGGCATCACCAGCAACCTCGCGCACCCGGGCGTCGCACCGACGAGCCTGCTCGCGGCCCGTCCCGAGCTGGGACGGACCGCGGACACCGTGGGCGTAAGGGTGATCCGCTGGGCGGCCGCCCGCGGCATCCTGCTCGGCACGCCCGAGACGGCCGCGCTGCCGGCGCTGTACGCCGCAACATCCTCGGACGCCCGCCCCCGCCGCCTGTACGGACCGAAGGGGATGGGACATCTCGGGGGCGCGCCGGCGGAGCAGCCGGTCTACACGCGGCTGCGCAGCGAGACGGATGCCGCCCGGATGTGGCGCCTGTCGGAGGAGCGGACGGGCGTCGTGTTCCCCGACTCGTCGGTCGGTCGGTCTACCGCGGGCTGACGATCGGGGCCGGGGTGTTCTCGACCATTTCCGCGGGAGGGGGTCAGGCCGCGGGGATCTCGTCGATGGAGAAGTACACGGGCAGGCCGCGCTCCCGCGCGATCTCGACGTCCTTGTCGGCGCCGGCGGAGGCCCCCGGCAGGCGCAGCACGGCGTCGCAGTGCTGCAGCAGGCGATGCGCGGTGTCGTACATCACGTCGCCGTCGACGACGTCCGCCTCGAGCGTGCGCAGCACCGGCAGCGCGACCCACTCGCCGATCATGGGCACGTGGCCGAGACGGAAGATCGGGGCGGATGCCTGTTCGAGCCGCTCGAGGTTGGCGGCGATGCGCGCAGGGTCGCCGTCGGTGCCCGAGCGGTAGGGGCCGGCGATGAGGATGAGGAGTGGAGTGTTCATGCCGGACACTGTAACGTTAACCGTGCAAGAACGTGCAACTTCGTGAAGGAACATCATGCTCGGTGCCCAGCGCAAGGCCCACCTGCTCGACATCCTGGCCCGCGACGGACGCGTCGTCGCCAAGAGCGTCGCCGCGGACCTCGGCCTCTCCGAGGACTCCATCCGACGGGATCTGCGTGAACTCGCAGACGAGGGGCGGGTCATCCGCGTCTACGGCGGCGCCCTCCCGGTACCCGCCGCCGACCGCCCCGTCGATGCGCGGGCCGACCTCGCGACGGCGAGCAAGGAGCGGGTCGCGCGACGGGCCGCCGAGGGCATCCGCCGCGGGTCGACCATCGTGCTCGACGCCGGCACCACCACCCTCGCCCTCGCCCGCCACCTGCCGCCCGCTGCCGGACTCACCGTGCTCACCCCGAGCCCGGCGGTGGCCCTCGCCGTCGCCCAGCACTCCGATGCGAGGGTCGTGATGATCGGCGGCGAGCTCTCGCGGCACTCGCTCGTCGCGAGCGGGTCGCTGGCGATGGAGGCGATCCGCCACCTCGCCGCCGACGCCTTCTATCTCGGCGTCACCGGCGTGCACCCTCTGCACGGCCTCACGACGGGCGAGATCGACGACGCGGTCACCAAGCGCGCTCTCGCCGAGCGCTGCGCCGAGGTGCTGGTGCTGGCGAGCGAAGAGAAGATCGGCGCCGTGTCGCGCTATCCCGTGCTCGACCTGTCGGCGGTGACCGCGGTGATCACCGACCCCCTCGACGGCAATCCCCTCATCCCCGATCTCCCCCTTCTCTCCTGACCTCCGGTCGGCGGGGCGGGAGGGCGGCGAGCTCGCGCCAGAGGTGGGCGATCGTCGCCGCGCCGCGCAGCAGCATGCGGATGTCGATGCTCTCGTCGCTCGAATGCCAGTGATCCTCGGGCAGGCCCGTGCCGAGGAAGTGCACGGTCACTCCGAGTTCGGTCGCGAGCAGGTCGGCCGGGCCACCCCGGGCATTGCCCATGCGCCCCTGCACCGGGATGCCGTAGCCGAGGGTGAGCGCGCGTTCGAGTGCTACGGTCACGGGGCCGTCGGGAGTGACGTACGGCTCCTGCGCGATGGCCTGGTCGACGGTCAACTCGTACTCGACCTCGGGCGGCACCGCCCGCGCGATGTGCGCCCGCAGCCGGTCGGCGGTCTCGGCGATGCGCTGACCCGGTGCGGTCCGGATGCTGAGCGACGCCGTCGCTTCGCGCGGGATCACCGACCGCTCGAACCCTTCCGGATCACCCGCGAGCAGCGAGATGACCTCGATCGCGGGCCGCGCCCACAGCCGTTCGAGCGGTGTGTAGCCCTCTTCGCCGATGACGCTGCGGGTCTCGCTGCGGGCGAGCCAGTCGTCGACGTCGAAGGGCAGTGCGGCGAGCTCGCGGCGGCGCTGTGCGCTGAGCGGCGGCACGTCGTCGTCGAAGCCCTCGATCGCGATGCTGCCGTCGTCGGCGTGCAGACCCGCGAGCACCTCGGCGAGCGCGAGCGACGGATTCGGCGTCACGCCGGAGGCGGCACCACTGTGCACGTCGCGCTCTGGTCCCCGGATGGTGAGGGTCGCCGTGACCGTGCCGCGCATGGAGGTGACCGGGGCCGGGGCGTCCACCCTCCACTGGAGCGTGTCGGAGAACACGATCCAATCGCACGCGAGAAGGTCGCGTCGCCGGCGCAGCAGCTCTCGCAGGTTCGGCGACCCGATCTCCTCCTCGCCGTCGATGATCATCTTCACGTTGAGGGCGCCGGAACCGGCGAACACCTCGCGGTGGGCGCGGAGACCCTAGATGTGCGCGAGCGCCTGCCCCTTGGCATCCGATGCACCGCGCCCGTAGAGGCGACCGCCGCGCTCGACCGGGGTGAACGGAGCGGTGACACTCCACTCGTCGGGCTTGGCGTGGCGCACATCCGCCGACACCGACGGGATGGCGACCCAGGCCGAGAGCCGGTCGAGCATCTCGGTGAGGTGGTCGTGGAGGTAGCGGCCGACGGCGCCGCCCGGACCCGCGTCGTCGGGGGAATCGAGACTCATGCGGTCACCCTGGCCGAGCGGATGCCGCACCCGCAGGGGCTTGACGCGGCGGGCCACCGACGCCACGCACGACCGATTCCGGGCGCTTCCCCGTCTTGCTCTCCGGTGGGTTCGACGAGCGAGCCTTCGACGATCGGAGACGAACGATGACTTCACCCGTGCAGCAGCCGGGCTGGTACCCCGCGCCCGACGGCTCCGCCGCGTCGTGGTGGTGGGACGGAACGCAGTGGGTGCAGCCCACGGTCGAGGCAGCGAAGGGCAAGCCGGTCGGCCGCCTGCCGCTGATCGTGCGGGCGCTGCTCTACACGACCGTCGGCTTCACGATCGCGAGCATCGCCGTCGACATGTACGGCCTCTCGGTCATCTCGGCCGTGATGGACGGCGACAGCGGGGCCATCGCGTCATCCTCCCTGTACGACGCCGCGGTCTTGGCGGTGACCATCCTCCTGGCCCTCTGCGGCCTCACCACGGCGGTGTTCTGGCTGATCTGGCAGCACCGCCTCGCGACCCTGGCTCTCGGCCGCACGCGACGCGGCCCCGGATGGCACGTGTGGGGGTGGATCATCCCGGTGATCTCCTTCTGGTTCCCGTACCAGGACATCTCCGACCTGTGGCGGGCGGCGGGTCGCGAACGCCCGCGTTGGCAGGTTCAGTGGTGGATGTGCTGGATTCTCGCCGCTGTATTGGGCGCGATCGCGAACCAGATGACGAACAACGCCGCCACCCTCGAGGGTCTCCGCACCGCCACCTACCTGGGGATCGTCAGCTCGCTCTTCACTCTGGGGGCGGCACAGCTCGCCGTGCGTCTGGTGCGCGAACTCTCGCGCGCTTACGAAGCACCGCAGGTGCCGCAGGCTCCTCAGGCACCTCAAGCACCTCAGGCACCTCAGGCACCTCAGGCTCCTCAGGCGTAGAGCAGGTCGGGGGCGACCGCGGCGGGCCAGTCGGGCACGGCCAGGCGCGCCGGGTCGTCCCACTCGCCACCCGTGATCTGCGCGAACGCCCCGCGCACGCCGAACAGCTTCTCGAGCGGGCTCCAGTCCGACTCGCCCGGCATCGGCACGAGGGAGCGCTCGACGAGGGCACCCGGATGCAGCTCTTCGACAAGCGAGAGCAGACGCACTCCGGCGTGTACGGGGCGCAGCGCCTCGGCATCCGTCACGTGCAGGATGACGCCCTCGCACGCCTCGCCCGCGTGGTCGCGCACCAGCGGCGTGAAACCGTAGGGCACCGCCGCGAGGCCCGGCAGCCCGGCGGCATTGACGGCCGCGGCGTAGCGCTCCCCGTCGATGAAGGGGGCAGCGACCACGCGGAAGGGCACGGCGGTGCTGCGGCCCTCCGAGACGTTCACGCCCTCGGCGAGGCACGTGCCCGGATAGAGCAGGGTGGTCGTGGGGCTGGGGAGGTTCGGGGAGGGCGGCATCCACGTGCCCTCTCCCCCGCCGATCGCCCGGTCGCGGGTGAGCCCGGCGACCTCGACGACCTCCAGCTCGACGTCGATCCGTCGCGTGCGCACCCAGTGGCGGGCGAGTTCGCCGATGGTCAGGCCGTGGCGGATGGGCATGGTCCACCGGCCGACGAGCGACTGACCCCCCTCGTCGAGCATCGGCCCCTCGGCCCTGTCGAGCCGCCCGCCGAGCGGGTTGGGGCGGTCGAGCACCACCACCGCGACGCCCGCGTCGGCGCAGGCCTCGAGCAGATGACTCATGGTCCAGATGTAGGTGTAGAAACGCGCGCCCACGTCGGGCAGGTCGACGAGCACGGCGTCGAGTCCGTCGAGGTCGGCGGCCGCGGGGCGCACGGCGTCGCCGTAGAGGCTGCGCACCGCGACTCCCGTCACGGGATCGGTGAGATCGCCGACGTGCTCGCCCTCGCGCGCCCGCCCGCTCAGGCCGTGCTCGGGGCCGAACAGCAGGGCGAACTCCCATCCCGACGCGGCGAGCGTCTGCCGACCCCGCACGAGATCGGAGGTCAGGGCCAGGTCGTTCGTGAGCATCCCGATCCTCCCCGATGTGAGTCGGGAGAGCAGATCGGGGCGGATGTCGCGGTCGATGAGACGGTCGATGCCGAGGTGCAGCGGGGCCATGGGATCAGTCGATTCTGTGGTCGGTGACGGCGTTGAAGGTGCGCTGGAGGTTGTCGGAGATGGTGTCGTAGTCGGCTTGCGCGATGCGTGTGAACACGAAGTCGAGCACCGCGAGCTGCGCGATGCGGCTGGCCATGGCCCCCGAGCGGAAGGTCGACTCCGACACGGCGGTCACCAGCACGAGCTCGCACACCCGCGCGAGCGGTGAGCGGGGATTGTTGGTGATCGCGATGGTCGTGGCGCCGGCGCGCGCGGCGACCTGCGCGGACTGCACGATCTCGAGCGTGCGACCGGAATGCGAGATGGCGATCGCGACGTCGCGCACGTCGAGCAGCGCGGCCCCGGTGAGCGCGAGGTGCAGGTCGGTGCGGGCCTGGGCGACGAGTCCGGCGCGGTGCAGCTTCTGTTCGAGGTCGTGGGCGGCGAGCCCGCTCGACGCGGTGCCGTAGATGTCGATGCGGCGAGCGCCGCGCACGGCGGCGACGCAGCGTTCGAGCACGTCGATGTCGATCTGCTGCGCGGTGCGTTCGATGGCGGATGCTTCGGCGAAAGCGATCTTGCGCACGGTGGTGAGTGCGTCGTCGTGGCGGCTGACGTCGGTCTCGGAGACCTGGAACCGTTCCCGATCGGATGCCCGGCGGTCGAGTTCGGTGGCGAGGGCGAGCCGCATCTCGGGGTACCCCTGGAACCCCAGGCTCTGCGTGAAGCGGGCGATGCTGGCGACCGAGGTGCCGCAGGCGGCGGCGAGCTGGGTGATGGAGTTGTCGACCGCGCTCTGCGGATCGTCGAGCACATGGGTGGCGATGCGGCGCTCGGTGGGGGTGAGCGCCGACAGGCGCTGGTGGATGGCGGTCATCGCACTGAGGGTCACGCGAACAGGATTGCAGAATCGAATCAATTAGTGAAAGGAATTTTCGAAAAGCTCTTGAGTTTCTGTAACTCTTTGCCCAAAGTGGCATGAAGGCCCCGGCATCCGACTGCCACGCCTATCCCGACACCGACGTCCGAGAGGAATTCTCATGCGACACCGCACCACCCGACTCGTCTTCACCGCGGGTCTGCTCGTCACGGGGCTCGCCGTCGCCGGCTGTGCGCCCTCCGCTTCCAGCGGGGAGGGCGACGCCGAGAACGTCACCCTCAAGGTCTGGTCGTGGCAGGCATCCTCGTCTCCCAAGTGGGAGGCCGTGTTCGACAAGTACGAGGAGTCGCACCCCGGTGTGACGGTCGAGTTCGAGGGCTACCAGCCCACCGAGTACAACCAGATCCTCGCCACCGGACTCGAAGGCAGCGACGGACCCGACATCGCCATGCTGCGCGCCTACGGCGGCATCCAGCCCGCCATCCAGTCGGAGCAGCTCGTGCCGATCGACGACATCGTCGACGGGCTCGACCAGTACGACCCCACGGTACTGCGCGCCGCGCAGGGCAAGGACGACGGCAAGACCTACGGCGTACCCTTCGCGTACCAGACGATGCAGATGTTCTACAACAAGACGATGTTCGACGAGATGGGCCTCGAAGAGCCCACCGACTGGGACGAGTTCATCGATCTGCAGGAGACCCTGCTCGACGAGGGCGTCACGCCGATGGCCCTCGGCGCCCGCGAGGACTGGGTGCTGCCGATGTTCCACGACATCGTCGGCTCGGCCCAGTACGGCGGCTCGGAGTTCGAGGAGAAGGTGCTCGCCGGCGACGTCGACTTCACCGACCCCGCCTACGTCGCCTCGCTGCAGACCGTCAAGGACATGCAGAAGTACCTCGACAAGGACGTCAGCGCCATCGCGGTCGCGGATGCCGTGCTGCAGTTCACGTCGGGTCAGGCCGCGCAGTGGCCCGGCGGCTCGTTCGACCTGCCCACGTTCCAGAGCTCGGCGCCCGACACCGAGTGGGGCGTCTACGAGGTGCCGCCGGCACCGGGCAGCGCGCTCGACCACGCCGTGACCCCGGGCTACGCCGACGGCAGCTTCGGCATCAACGCCGCCAGCGACCAGCAGGAGGCCGCGACCGAGCTGCTGAACTGGATGACCACGAAGGAGTTCGGTCAGCTCGTCGCCGACGAGGTCGACCAGTTCTCGGCCCTCCCCGGCGTCGAGTACTCCGACCCGCTCATGCAGGAGATGAACGAGGCGTACACCGAGAACCCCGCGCCGTACCTGCTGCTCGTCGACTTCCGCTACGGCGACCCGACCGGCACCGCCGTGCTCGGCCCGGACATCCAGGCGATGTTCCTCGGAAGCAAGACGGCCGAGCAGCTGGGCGCCGACCTGCAGTCCGGCGTCTCCACCTGGTTCACCCCGGGATCCTGATCCGAACCGAGGGGGCGCCGTCCGCGGCGCCCCCTCGCGGAGCGAAAGACTCATCATGGCCCTGACCCTCCCCCTGCGGCGCACGACGCCGAATCGGCGCACCCGCACCGGCATCGCCCTCACCACCCCCACCGCGATGCTCTTCGTGCTGCCCGCCGCCGTGCTCTTCGCAGTGCTGATCCTCTACCCCATGCTCGCCGCGCTCAGCTACTCGCTGTTCGACTGGCAGGGCACGAAGCAGGGCGGGTTCGCCGGCATCGGCAACTACATCACCCTGCTCACCACCGAGCCGTACGCCTCGGAGCTGTGGAACGCGTTCGGCCACAACCTGCTGCTCTTCGCCGGCGCCGTCGTCTTCCAGAACTCGCTCGGGCTCGGCATCGCGACCCTGCTGCACCGCCGCAAGCGCACCAAGCGCTTCTTCCAGACGATCTTCGCCCTGCCGTACCTGGTCAGCCCGATGGTGATCGGCTACCTGTGGTCGCTCATGTTGTCGCCGCTGTTCGGACCCGTCAACGCGATCCTGCGCGGCGCGGGTCTCGAAGGTCTCGCCCTCCCGTGGCTCGGCGACCCGAAGCTCGCGATCTGGGTGATCGTGCTCGTCAGCGCATGGCAGTGGATCGGCTTCCCGATCCTGCTCTACGGGGCGGCCCTCGGCGGCATCCCCGAGGAGATCGAAGAGGCGGCGGCCCTCGACGGCGCCACCGCCGGCAAGCGCTTCCGCTACATCACGCTGCCGATGCTCACCCCGACGATCGGCATCATCACTGTGCTCACCTTCATCGGCAGCATGGAGGCGATGGCGATCCCGTTCGCCCTCGCCGGATCGAACGGAGCCCCCGCCGGATCGACCGACGTGATGATGCTCCTCTTCTATCGCACGGCCTTCGAGTCGGGGAACCCGAACTCCATCGGCGTCTCCTCGGCGCTCGCGACCGTGCTGTTCATCTTCATCATGGTGATCTCGGTCGTCATCACGTCGACCATGCGCCGAGCCGAACGGAAGCTGTTCTGATGAGCACCGCCACCGAAGCCCGCCCGGAGCCGACCACCGAGGCCATCGTCTCGGGCCGGTCGTCCGCCCCGCGCCGCCGCACCAGCCGCACGAACGACACCCCGTTCATCGGGCGCCTGCTCGCCAACGTGTTCCTCTGGGGCTACGCGATCATCGCGATCGGCCCGCTGCTGCTCATGGTCAACAACTCGCTGCGCACCCAGCAGCAGATCGCGACCGAACCCCTCGGCCTGCCCCTGCAGCCCACGTTCACCAGCTTCCAGAACGCGTGGATCACGGCATCCTTCGACACCTACTTCATCAACTCGATCACCGTCACCGTCGGGTCGGTCATCGTGACGACCGTGGTGTCGGTGCTCGCCGCCTACGCGTTCGCCCGGGCGCGGGCGAAGTTCTTCCGCGGTGTCGAAGCGGTGTTCCTGTCGGGGCTGATGCTGCCGGTGCACCTGGCGATCCTGCCGCTGTTCTACCTGCTCGACTCGCTGCGCATGACCAGCAACGTGTTCAGCCTGATCCTCGTGTACGGCGCCCTCGGCATCCCGTTCACGACGTTCGTGCTCACGGTGTTCTTCCGCGCGCTGCCGATCGAGCTCGAAGAGGCGGCCCGCATCGACGGCGCCGGCCCCTTCCGCACCTTCGTGCAGATCCTCCTGCCGCTCGTGCGGCCGGCCCTCGCCACGGTCATCGTGTTCCGGTTCGTGCCGGTGTGGAACGACTTCTTCTACCCGCTGATCCTGTTGCGCGACCGCGACTCGTACACGCTGCCCGTGGGTCTGACCCGCTTCTTCGGCGAGTACTCGACCGACTGGCCGCAGTTGTTCGCCGGTCTGACGATCGCGACGATCCCGCTGGTGGTGCTGTTCCTGCTCGCGACGAAGCAGATCATCAACGGACTCACCTCCGGCATGAGCAAGTGAGCCGCGCATGGTGAACGGGGCGCCGGGGTCGGCGTGGGCATCGCTCGTCGAGCGCGCGGGCGGGGCGGCTGCTCCGGCGGGTGCTCGCGCGGACGGCGGGGCGGATGCTCCGGCGGGTGCTCGCGCGGACGGCGGGGCGGATGCCGCAGACCTGCAGGTCTTCGGTACGCCGGCCGACGACGACCCGACGCCGCTCGCGGACGACCACCTGTTCGACCTCGCATCGCTCACGAAGATCTTCACCACCGTCGCGGCTCTGCGCCTGGTCGACGCGGGCGCGGTCGACCTCGACGCACCCGTCGCCGACGCCCTCGCGGTGGGGATCGGCGATCGCGCCGGGGCGATCACGCTGCGCCAGCTGCTGACCCACACGTCGGGGCTTCCCGCCGAGGGCGGTGCCTGGCGCACGGGCTTGCGCGGTGAGGAGTTGCGGGCCGTCGTGCTGCGCAGCGCGCTGCTGGCCGAGCCCGGTGCGGCGCACCGATACTCCGACGTCGGATTCATCGCGGCGGGCGAGCTGCTCGAACGGGTGTCGGGCCGGTCGCTGACGGAACTCGTCGACGAGGTCGCCGCGCTGCTCGGCGCGACCTCGCTCACCTGGACGCCCGAAGTCGACCGCACGGCGGCGACCGAGGTGCAGCCGCACCGCGGTCTCGTGCGCGGCGAGGTGCATGACGAGCTCGCCCACGCCCTCGGCCGCCCCGCCGGGCACGCCGGGCTGTTCGGTTCGGTGCACGACGTGGCGGCGCTCGCGCGCATGGTGCGCGACGGCGGGCTCGGGGCGGACGGGCGGGTGCTGTCGAGCGAGAGCACCCGTCTGATGACCACTCCCGCCGCACCGGCCGACGGCTACGCGCAGGCGGTCGGCCTGCGGGTGCGCGACCGGTCGTGGATGGGCGGGGCGGATGCCGTGGGCCACACCGGCTTCACCGGCACCGCGTTCGCGGTCTCCCGCGCGGGTTCCGTGGGCGTGCTGCTGCTCAACCGCGTGCATCCGACCCGCGAGGGCACCGACGTCGCCGCCGTGCGCCGCGCCTTCTTCGCCGCCCTGCCCTGACCCGCCTCCGAGACACCATCTCCTGTCGTGTCTCGTCGAGCGCGTAGCCGGGACCCCGCCTCGGCCGCACGCGGAACGGCGAGACACCAGAACGAGCGTGAGACACCACGCGTGACGCGACGTCTCACGACGGAGATGGTGTCTCGCGGGATGTCGCGCCGGGGTCCGCCGCACCACCCGCCGCACCCGCCGCCTCCGCCGCGCCTCAGCCGCGCTTCAGCCGCGCTTCAGCCGCGCTTCAGCCGCGCTTCAGGCCTGACGCGCCACACTGGGAGCATGCGCATCCTGGTGGTCGACGACGAGGTGCGGCTCGCCGACGCCGTACGCCGCGGGCTCGAGGCCGAGGGCTTCGCGGTCGACGTGGCGCACAACGGCGTCGACGGACTGTGGCGCGCCCGCGAGACCCGGTACGACGCGATCGTGCTCGACCTGATGATGCCGGGCATGAGCGGGTGGAAGGTGTGCGAGGCCCTGCGCGCCGAGGAGAACTGGACGCCGGTGCTCATGCTCACCGCGAAGGACGGCGAGTGGGATCAGGTCGAGGCACTCGAGAGCGGCGCCGACGACTACGTCACGAAGCCCTTCTCGTTCGCGATCCTCGTGGCACGACTGCGCGCCCTCGTGCGGCGCGGCGCCGTGGCGCGCCCGACCGTGCTCGAGGCCGGCGACCTGCGTCTCGACCCCGCGGCGCATCGCGTGTGGCGCGGAGACGCGCCGATCACCCTCACGGCCCGCGAGTTCGCCGTGCTCGAGCACTTGATGCGCCACCGCGGCCAGGTCGTGTCGAAGCGCGCTCTCATCGAGGGCGTGTGGGACGACGACTTCGACGGCGACCCCAACATCGTCGAGGTGTACGTGGGGCACCTGCGCCGCAAGGTCGACAAGCCGTTCGACCGCGAGGCGATCGAGACGATCCGCGGCGCGGGCTACCGATTGGCGGCCGACGGTGGCTGAGCATCAGCCCCGCCGCGCCTGGCGTTCGGTGCGGGGTCGCACGACCCTCGGCGCGACGCTGGTCGTGGCCATCGCGTTGCTCGTCGGGGCAGTGTCGTTCTACGGCATCCTGCGCGCCAGCATCCATGCGGGCACCGAGCGCGCGGCCGAGCAGCGCCTCGACGAACTGTCGGAGCGCTTCGAGCAGCGCGGCGGCCCCGGACCCGCGGGGCGCGATATCGGCGACATCGAAGACGAGATCGTGCAGGTGATCGGCCCCGACGGCACGGTCCGGGCGGCGAGCGACGATGCCCGCGATGCCCTGGGCTCGGCCGCGCTGCCGATCGACGACGACCCTGTCACCCGTCGCGTCGACGGGGAGCCGATGCTGATCGTGTCGAGCGACCTCGAGGGCGATCACACGCTGGTCATCGCCGTGTCGGTCGAGAACGACATCGAGACGCTGTCGACGGTGGCCGTGCTGCTGACCGTCGCGGTGCCCCTGCTGCTGCTGCTCGTCGCGATCACGACGTGGCTGGTCACGGGGCGCGCGCTTCGTCCGGTGACGCGCATCCGCGAGGAGGTCGACGGCATCACGGCCGAGCGGCTGCACCACCGGGTGCCGGTGCCGCCGTCGGGCGACGAGATCGCCGCGCTCGCGACGACGATGAACGGCATGCTCGATCGTCTCGACGCTGCGGCGACCGCCCAGCGCCGATTCGTGTCGGATGCCTCGCACGAACTGCGCTCGCCCCTCGCCGTCATCCGGCAGCACGCCGAGCTCGCCCAGGCGCACCCGTCGACGACGAGCATCGGCGAGCTGGCCGAGGTCGTCTCGGATGAGGGTCTGCGACTGCAGGGCATCGTCGAGTCGCTGCTGCTGCTCGCCCGTCTCGACGAGGGCGTCGCCACCCGCGACGAGCCGATCGACCTCGACGACCAGGCGCTCGCCGAGGTACGTCGACTGCGGGCGGCGGGAATCGAGGTCGACGGCTCCGGCATCCACGCCGCCCGCGTCGCGGGCGATCCGCGGTTGACCGGGCAGCTGCTGCGCAACCTCGCCGACAACGCCGCCCGGCATAGCGCGGGGCGCGTCGCGATCGGCGTGACCCCGGGCGAGGGCGTCGTGCTGCTGACCGTCGAAGACGACGGCGCGGGCGTGCCGATCACCGATCGGGAGCGCGTGTTCGAGCGGTTCGTGCGTCTCGACGAGGCGCGCAGCCGGGATGCCGGCGGCAGCGGCCTGGGCCTCGCGATCGTGCGCGGCATCGCGACGGCTATGGGCGGCACGGTGGCGGTGGATGCCTCGCGCTGGGGCGGCGCGCGCTTCATCGTGACGCTCCCGCTCGCCGATTGACCCCGCCCGGCGTTTCCTGAAGACGGCTTCAGGACGCTTCAGGGGGGCTTCAGCGGTCACGAGACACCATGGGGCCATGGACGACAAGACCCCGAACAACGACAACACGCCGCACACCGACCCCGCGTCGGCCGACCGCGCACCGGAGTCGACGCCGGACTCCCCGACCGTGCCCTTCACGCCGACGGATGCTCCGGCTCCCGCCGCTCCCGCCGGCACCGCTCCCGCCGGCGCCGCACCCCAGCCCGAGGCATCCGCGGCGTACCCGGCGGCGTCGAGCGAGGCCCCGAAGCGCGGACGCAAGCGCGCACTGCTGATCGGCGGTGGGATCGCGGCCGCCGTGCTGCTCGCCGGAGGAGGCGTCGCGGTCGGCGCCGCGATGGCCGACGAGTTCGGCGATGACCACGATGACCGCCCCTCCGCCGCCGACGGCCCGCGACACGAGCAGGGCGACCACGACGACCGCGGCGAGGGTCAGCCCCCGCAGGGCGGACCGCAGCAGGGCGGCCCCGGGCAGGGTGGACCCCAGCGAGGCGGCCCGGTGGCCGGGATCGGCACCGACTCGGCCGACGAACTCGTCGACATCGCCGACGCCGCCCGCGGGGCTGCCGACGGAGACGTCACCTCGATCGACGCGAAGCGCGACGGATCGTGGGAGGTCACGCTCGAGACCGCCGCAGGCGACGAGTCCGAGGTGCGGGTCGACGCCGACCTCGCGACGACCGTCGTGTCGACCGAGACCGCCGACGATGGCGACACGGGCCCGACCGCGACGCTCGACGAGGAGGCCATCCGCGCCCTGGTCGCCGCGGCGCTCGACGAGGCCGAGGGCATGATCACCGACCTCGATGTCGACGACGACGCCTCGCGCCCGTACGACGTCTCGGTCGTCACGGAGGACCGCCGGTCGATCGACATCGACCTCGACGCGTCGTTCGCGGTGGTCGCCACCGACACCGACGACTGAGCATCCGCCGGCACCCACCCCGATCGCCCACCCGTCTCGGCCCGCGCCGACGGGTGGGCGGTTCGCGTGCTCGGACGGATACGATGCAGGGATGAGCTCTCCGATCGACGACGTCTCCATCGGTGGAGACATGATCCGTCTCGGCCAGTTCCTCAAGTTCTCCGGCCTCATCGACTCCGGCGGCGACGCCAAAGAGGCGATCATCGACGGGTTCGTGACGGTGAACGACGAGGTCGACCGCCGCCGCGGACGCCAACTGCGCGACGGCGACCTCGTGTCGTTCGAGGGGCGCACCGTCCGCGTGCGCCCCTGACCCGGCTGCGTACGCCCTCCTCCGCTAGCCAATCGGCATACCGCTGCACAAGCCCGTTCCCGGGATCGCCGGCGAATGGGATGCTGACGCCATGAAACTCGTCTCCTACGCCGGTCAGCAGTTGGTCACCACCGATGACGTCGCGGAGGCGCTGGTCGTCCTCGCCGCAGAGGTCGCGAACGAGGGCGGTTCGCAGGCGGTGCGGATCCCGATCGTCGTCGACGGCCAGACCGACATGGCCGAACTCGTCGTGGGGCTGGGTAACGACGTGCTCGTCGGCCCCCACGCCTCGACGGGCACTGACCCCGATTTCACCGACCACGCCGCGCGGCTGCGCGCGCATCCGTTCTACCCGAAGCGCATCATGGACGGCACCGTGGTCGCCGAGGAGAAGCCGTTCGGCGAGTGGGACCTCGACGTCGACCTCGACGCGAGCGCGCGCGCCGAACAGGGACGCTAACGGCCTCCCCTCCGGGGCCGCCAGCGCCCGCTGCGGCGGGAAGCTGTCCGGTCCTCCACCACCCGAAGATGGAGGACCGGCGAAGTCGACGAGAGGTCCGCGTAGCGTTCCGCCCCCGTGACGGGCGCCCTCGACCGAGAGAGAACAAGGGGGGCCGTCCGGTTCGACCGACGCGGAGTCGACGTTCGCCGACTCGTTGTGAGTCGAGCCTACGGTCGGAAACGGTTTTCCCCGCATCCGCATCCGGCCGTTGACGGGACCGCGCGAGGACTGCTATCGCCGCCACGGCGCCCGGTTCCGGATGTCGCGCGACAACCACGACATCTCGCGCGATAGCGAGCGTTTCCCGATCGCGCAAGGCTTTGGTTCGGATCGCCTGCGCGGCGCACCATGGCGTCATGCCTTCCGCTCCTTCCGGTCGCCCCCTCGCGGCCTACGCACCGATCGGTGACGGCCGTACCGTCGCCCTGATCGCTCGGGACGGATGCATCGACTGGCTCCCCCTCCCCGACCTCACCGACCTGCCCGTCTTCGCCCGGGTGCTCGACGAGCAGACCGGCGGATGCCTCGAGCTGCGCCCCGTCGACGACTTCCGCACCGAGCGCCGCTACGTGCCAGACACCAACGTGCTCGAGACGACGTTCATCACCGATGCGGGCAGCGTCCGGGTGACCGACGCGCTCGTCTCGGGGGTCGCCGGGCGCCTGCCGTGGGCCGAGCTCGCCCGCCGCATCGACGGACTGGACGGCGACGTCGCGATGCGCTGGTGCGTACAGCCCGGCACCTCGCTGCGCACCGCGTCGCCGTGGATCGAGCACACGCAGCACGGCGACATCGTGCGCAGCGGCGCCACGGCCTTCGTGGTGGTGGGGTTCGAGCACGGCCCGGCGCAGCCCGACCCCGACGGCATCGCGGGTCCGCGTCTCGACGGTTCGTTCACGACCTCGCCCGGTTCCCGGCACCTCATCGCCATCGCGGCCACGCACGACGAGCCGCTGCACATCCCCGACCCGCACAACGTCGACGACGGCATCGACCGCACGATCGAGAACTGGCGGCACTGGTCGCAGGTGTTCTCGTACGACGGGCCGTGGCGCGATCACGTGCAGCGCAATGCGCTCGCGCTCAAGCTGCTGATCCACAGCCCGACGGGCGCCATCGCGGCCGCGGCGACCACCTCGCTGCCCGAGAGCCCCGCCGGCGGCAAGAACTGGGACTACCGGCACGCGTGGGTGCGCGACCTCGCGTACACGACGCACGCACTCGTGCGCTTCGGCCTGCGGGAGGAGACCCAGGCGGCGCTCTCGTGGATGCTCGGAACGATCCGCGACCACGGCCCCGACGTGCACGTGATGTACACGCTCGGCGGCGACCTGGTGCCCCAGCCGCACGAGTACCACGTGCCCGGCTGGGGCGGCATCGGACCCGTCGTCACGGGCAACCCGGCGGGCGGCCAGCTGCAGCTCGGCGTCTACGGCGACCTGCTGGCCATCTGCCGCACGTACGTCGAAGCGGGCAACGTGCTCGACATCGGCACGGCGCGCATGCTCGCGGGCGTCGCCGACCGCACCTGCGACCTCTGGCGCAATCCCGATTCCGGCATGTGGGAGCTGCCCGAGGAGCGGCACTACGTGTCGTCGAAGATGGGCTGCTGGAAGGCCCTCGACGACGCGGTCGTGCTCGCCGAGGCCGGCGCCATTCCCGGCAGCGCCGACCGGTGGCGCGCCGAGCGCGAGCGCATCCGCCTGTGGATCGACGAGCACGGCTGGTCGGAAGAGCGAGGCGCGTACCTGTTCTACGCCGACGGCGACGAGCTCGACGCGTCGGTGCTGCTGCATGCGCCGTCGGGGTTCGACCGCGGCGAGCGCATGTCGTCGACGATCGATGCGCTGGCCGACGAGCTGGGCGCCGGTCCGCTGATGTACCGCTACAGCGGCGTGGATGCCGAGGAGAAGACGTTCGTGGCGTGCGCGTTCTGGCACGCCGAGGCGCTCGCCTGCGTCGGACGCCACGACGAGGCGATCGCCCTGATGGAAGAGCTCATCGCACTCGGGAACGACGTGGGCATCTACGCCGAGATGATCGACGCCGACGACGGCTCGGCCTGGGGCAATGTGCCGCAGGCGTTGAGCCACCTCGCGTTCCTCAGCGCGGCCATGACCATCCGCGACGTCGTGCCCGCCGAGAAGCTGCGCGAGAAGACCTGACCGACCGACCGACCGAAGACCGACAGGAAAAGGAAAGGGAGACACCATGTCCCGTGACCAGTACACCTTCACCAACCCCGCCGAGCTGTACGCCGACATCGAGCCGCAGAAGCAGAAGATGCCCGAGCCCGGTCTCGACGCCGACCTCACGCCGAAGGCCGACCTCGGCGAGGAGAGCTACCGCGGCTCCGGTCGCCTGACGGGCCGCAAGGCGCTCATCACCGGCGCCGACTCCGGCATCGGCGCGGCGACCGCGATCGCCTTCGCCCGCGAGGGCGCGCATGTCGCGATGTCGTACCTGCCCGAGGAGGAGAAGGACGCCGAGCGCATCGCCGGCATCCTCCGCGAGGCGGGCGCCACCGTGGCGACCATCCCCGGCGACCTGCGCGACCCCGAGTACTGCCGCAGCCTGGTGGCGCAGGCGGTCGAGGAGCTCGGCGGCCTCGACATCCTCGTCAACAACGGCGGCAAGCAGATCTTCCAGGAGTCGCTGACCGACATCACCGACGAGCAGTTCGACGACACCTTCAAGACCAACGTCTACGCGATGTTCTGGATCACGAAGGCGGCGCTGCCGCACCTGCCCGCGGGCTCGGCGATCATCAACACCACGTCGATCCAGGCGTACTCGCCGTCCGACATCCTGGTCGACTACGCGTCGACCAAGTCGACGATCAACGCGTTCACGAAGGGCCTCGCGCAGCAGCTCGCTCCGAAGGGCATCCGGGTGAACGCCGTCGCGCCGGGACCGATCTGGACCCCGCTGCAGCCGAGCGACGGCCAGCCGCAGGAGAAGATCGAGGAGTTCGGCAAGGACACCCCGCTGGGCCGCATGGGCCAGCCCGCCGAGCTCGCTCCCGCCTACGTGTTCCTCGCCTCGGCCGAGTCGAGCTACGTCGCCGGCGAGACGCTGAACGTGAACGGCGGCATGCCGACCCCGTGATCGGGTGAGCCCCTGATCGGGTGACCCCGCGCGGTTCGCCGCGTTCCGCGCCGCGATCTGCAGGGACTTCTCACGGATGCAGGGAGGGACACCGTGTTCCCTCCCTGCATCCGTGTTTTCTGCCTGCAGTTGGCCCGGCGGAGCGGGGCATGCCGGGGGGTGCCGCGGGATGCCGGGGGTGGATGCACACGTACGGATACCCGCGCGCATCCCCACCGTCAACCCCGTCGCACCAGCCCGCCCCGCCGGGCACAGTGGAATCCTCACCACCCGCCGACTCAGGAGGACCCTCATGGACGCCGACAACCGCGAGAACCACATCGTCGACACCCCCGACGCGATCCAGCCCGTGCGCGACGGCGAGGCCACCTCGTACGCCGACCCCTCCGACGACCCGGCCCAGGCCGAGTGGGAGCGCACCGAGGCCCTCGACGCGGGCGCCGACATCGACGACGCGACCGCGACCGGTGCCGACCCCGACGAGATCCCTTCGGAGGACGACGAGATCCCCGCCGAGGACCTGCCGTCGAGCGGCCTGCAGCCCGAGACGCAGGAGGGCGACCCGATCATCGCCGACATCGGCGAGGACGGCGAGGGAGACCTCTCGCCCAACGACATCTGAGCCGTGTCGACCCGGCTGCTCCTGCTCGCCGACACCCATGTGCCGGCGCGGGCCCGGCGGCTGCCCGATGATGTCTGGCGGGCGGTCGACGAGGCCGACGTCGTCGTGCATGCCGGGGACTGGGTCGACCTGGCCACGTTCGAGGCTCTCGAGGAGCGGTCGCGCCGACTGATCGCCGTCTGCGGCAACAACGACGGCGACGAGCTACGGCAGCGGATGCCCGAATTCGCCGTCGCGCGCATCGAGGGCGTCAACCTCGGCGTCGTGCACGAGACGGGTGCGGCCCGCGGTCGCGAAGTCCGTATGGATGCCCGTTACCCCGACGGCGTGCTCGACCTGCTCGTGTTCGGCCACAGCCACATCCCGTGGGACTCGACGACGCCCCAGGGCATCCGTCTGCTGAATCCGGGCTCGCCCACCGATCGCCGCCGGCAGCCGGTGTGCACGCTCATGACCGCGACGATCGACGGGGACCGGGTGACGGACGTCACCGTGGTCCCCGTCGATCGCGGCTGAGGGGCGCGTACCCCCGCCGCACGGACGACTCAGGCGGCCAGTGGCACCGCCCCGACGAGCACGCCGACCGCGAGCATCACCAGCGATACGAGCGTGGCCCGCCACAGCACCTTCTTGTGGTGGTCGCCGAGGTTGACGCTCGCGAGCGACACCAGCAGCAGGATCGCCGGCACGAGCGGGCTCTGCAGGTGCACCGGCTGGCCGGTGATCGATGCCCGCGCCATCTCGACCGGCGCGATGCCGAAGTGCTCGGCGCTCTGCGCGAGCACGGGCAGGATGCCGTAGTAGAACGCGTCGTTCGACATGAAGAACGTCAGCGGGATCGACAGCACGCCGGTGATCACCGCGAGGAACGGCCCCATCGCGTCGGGGATGGCGGTGGTGATCCAGGTGGCCATCGCGTCGACCATCCCCGTGCCGTTGAGCACGCCGACCAGCACGCCCGCCGCGAGCACCATCGACACCACGCCGACGATGCTGGGGGCGTGCGCGACGATCTCGTCGGCCTGGCTCTTCAGGCGCGGGAAGTTGATGATCAGCGCGACCGCCGCCCCGACCATGAAGACGTACGCGAGCGGGAAGATGTCGGCCACGAGCAGCACCATGACAGCGGCGGTCAGGGCGAGGTTCACCCAGATGAGCTTCGGGCGCAGCGTGGCGCGGTTCGGGTCGAGCATGGTGTCGGCCATGGCGGTGTCGTCGCGGTCGAGTACGGCGGTCGCGGCGGGAAGACGCGTGCGCCCGCCGGCGAGGGTCACGATGTTGCCGGTGCGCAGCGTGGCGCGGGCACCGGGGGTGGCGTCGCCGCCGCGGAACAGGCGCGACCCGGCACTCGTTCCGCTGCCGCCGCCGATGCGCTCGGGGTCGATCTGGCCGATGCGCTTGCGCTCTCCGAGCCCGAGGAACCATGCGAACAGCAGCGCGACGATGAGGCCCGCCGCGAGCGACGGCAGCATCGGCACGAACACGTCGGTGGGCTGCAGGCCGAGGGCCGTCGCCGCGCGCACGGTCGGTCCGCCCCACGGCACGATGTTCATGGTGCCGTTCATGAGTCCGGCGACGCAGGTGAGCACGACCGGGTTCATGCCGAGTCGCAGGTAGATGGGGAGCATCGCCGACGTGGTGATGATGAAGGTCGTCGAGCCGTCTCCGTCGAGCGAGACGGCGCCGGCGAGGATGGCGGTGCCGAGCACGATCTTCGCGGGGTCGTCGCCGAGCAGGCGGGTGATCATGCGGATGAGCGGGTCGAACAGGCCGACGTCGATCATGATGCCGAAGTACATGATCGCGAACATCAGCAGCGCCGCGGTGGGCGCCATGTCGGAGATCGCGTCGATGATCATGTCGCCGAGGCCGAGGCCTGCACCGGCGAACAGACCGAAGACCGTCGGCACGAGGATGAGCGCCACCATCGGGGTGAGGCGACGGGTCATGATGAGCGCCATGAAGACGAGCACCATCGTGAACCCGAGGGCCACGAGCACACCCTCGGGCGGGACGAACGCCGTGGCGTAGCCCTCCTCCGCGGCGAGCGGGACTGCAGCAAGCACGTTCACATCGACTCCTTCGTCGTGTCGTGGTCGGACCGGGGCACCGCGGGCGGCGCATCCCGTGAGACTAGGTCGGCCGTCGGGGTGGCGCGCGCTATGTCGCATTGCCGCACGTTGTGCGCGTAGCGTGTGTTCTGCGCATTGTGCTCGTCATCGCGGCCGAGAGGAGGGACGATGCGATTCGCCACCCGTCTGCTGCTCGTGCAGCTCGCGACCGTCGTCGCGGTCGTCGGGGTGTGCACGCTCGTGTTCGGCTTCCTCGGCGTGCAGCAGCTGCGCGCCGAGTCGGAGGCGACCGCGTTGAACATCGCGCGCACGATGGCCGAGGATCCCGACGTGCAGCAGCTGGTCGCGGAGTACTCCGCCGACCCCGGCACGCCCGAGGCCGCGGCCCTCATCGACGGGACGCTGCAGCGGATCGCTGTCGACGTGGCCGAGCGCACCGACGCGTTGTTCGTCGTGATCACCGACGACCACGGCATCCGCCTCGCGCATCCGAATCAGAGCCTGCTCGGGCAGGTCGTGTCGACGCCGTTCGAAGAGGTGCTGCGCGGGTCGGAGGTCGTCGACTGGGAGGTCGGCACGCTCGGCGAGTCGGCGCGGGCCAAGGTGCCGATCTACGCCGAATCGGGTGGGGAGCCGGTGGGCGAGGTGAGCGTCGGGTTCGAGCGCGCCAGCGTGTTCGACGACCTGCCCGCCCTGCTCGCGACGATCGCGATCGCCGCGGTGGGCGCGGTGCTGCTCGCCGCATTGGCGACACTGATGCTGACGCGCCGGTTCGAGCGGCAGACGCTGGGGCTGCAACCCGAAGAGCTCGTCGCGCTCGTGCAGAACCAGGCCGCCGTGCTCGACGGCGTGGGCGACGGGGTGCTGGCGGTCGATGAGGCCGGCGTGGTGCGGGTGTGCAACAGCGCGGCCGAACGGATGCTCGCGCTCACCGACCCCGTGGGGCGGAGGCTCGACGAGCTCGACGTCGGCGACGCGGTGCGGATGCTCGTCGAGACCGATGGCGGAATCGGGAGCCGGAGCGCGACCGCCACCGGCAGCGGCAGCGGCAGCGGCACCAGGAGCGTGGAGACCGTGGTCGGCGATCGCGTGCTCTACCTCGACGCCCGGCCGGTCGTGCGCGACGGTCGGTCGCTCGGGGTCGTCGTCGTCGTGCGCGACCGCACCGACATCGAAGCGCTGGCGGGTCGGCTCGAGACCGTGCGCGCGACGACCGAGGCGCTGCGGGCGCAGCGTCACGAGTTCGCGAACCGGCTGCACGCCGTGTCGGGGCTGCTCGACGCCGACCGGATGCCCGAGGCGCGGGCTTTCCTCGCCGAGCTCACCGGGCGCGGCGCGGTCGGTGTCGGCGTGGACGGGATCGAGCGCGTTCCCGATCCGTTCCTGCAGTCGTTCCTCGGGGCGACCGCCGTCGCGGCGCGCGAGCGGGGCGTCGAGGTGCGCATCGCCGACGAGACCCTCGTGCTCGGCGAGGTGACTGCTGCCGAAGACGTGGCCGCCGTGCTCGGCAACCTGGTCGACAACGCGGTGCGAGCTGCCGTCGCGGGCGGCGCACCGCGGTGGGTCGAGGTCGCCCTGCTCACCGACGACGACGCGCTCGTGCTGACCGTGGCCGACTCGGGCCGCGGCGTCGAGCCGCGGGCGCGGGATCCCTTCGCCACCGAAACCCGAAAGCCCGACGAAGATGCCGCCGCAGATCTCGACCGCGTGCACGGGCACGGCTTCGGTCTCCCGCTCGCGCGCGACATCGCCCGTCGTCGCGGCGGAGACGTCTGGCTGATCGCCCCCGGCGGCGGGGATTCGTCGGATGCCGTGACGGGCGCGGTGTTCGGCGCCCGCCTCCCGTCCGCCGTTCTGCCCGCCGCCTCCACCGGGTCCGCCCGCACCGGCGCATCCGCCACCCTGTCCGAGACCGGGCCGGCTCCGGCATCCGCCCCCACCGCCCAACCCTCGGAGGAACGATGACCGACGACATCCGCGTGCTCGTGATCGACGACGACTTCCGCGTCGCGGGACTGCACCGCGACGCGGTCGCCACGGTGCCGGGTTTCAGCGCCCTCGACCCCGTGCACACCCTCGACGGCGCTCGTCAGGCCGTGCGCATGCACCAGCCCGATCTGCTGCTCGCCGACGCCTACCTGCCCGACGGCGACGGCATCCGTTTCGTCGCCGATGCGGGGGTCGATGCCTTCGTGCTGTCGGCCGCGACGGATGCGCCCACCGTGCGTCGCGCGATCCGTTCCGGTGCGCTCGCCTATCTCGTGAAGCCGTTCGAGTCGGCGGTGCTCATCGACCGCCTGCAGCGCTACGCCCGCATGCGCAACGTGCTCGGCGCCGACCGTCCGCTCGCCCAGGATCAGATCGACCGGGCCCTGTCGATCCTGGCCGGAGGCGCCGAACCGGCGAGCGTGTCGCGCTCCGCGACCGAGCAGCTGCTGCTCGACGGACTCGGAGAGGTCGAGGAGGCCTCCGCGTCGGAGATCGCCGAGCGGGTCGGCATCTCGCGGGCCACGGCGCAGCGCCACCTCGCCGCGCTCGCCACCCGCGGCCAGGTCGAGGTGCGCCTGCGCTACGGCACCACCGGCCGTCCCGAGCACCGCTACGTGCGCGCTCGCTAGTGCGACGGTCAGTCGGCGTCGGCGCGGCCGGTCTTGCGGGCGTAGTACGCGCGGGCGCGATTGCGGTCGCCGCAGTCCGACGCGACGCACCAGCGCCGGTTGCGGCGCGGCGAGGTGTCGAGATAGACCCACCCGCAGCGGGCGTCCTCGCACTGGTGCAGCCGGTCGAGGTCGGGGCGCGCGAGCAGGGTGGGAACCGCCCGGGCGATGCGGTCGACCGGCGTGCTCACCGTGAGCTCGGCGTCGCGCCACACCCAGCCGCCGTCGCCCGGGGCCAACGACGCATGGCGCAGAGAACGTCGATGCGCGTCGGCCAGATGCCGAGCCGCCTCGGCGTCGTCGTCGAACAAAGCCCGGTACAGCGCTTCGCGCAGCGCGATCACCGATGCGCGTTGCCGCTCGGCCGCAGCGGCGTCGTCGCCGGCCGCGACGGAGAGCGCCTTTTTCTCGGATGCCGTCACGAACCCCGCCTGAAGGCACCAGTCGAGCACGTCGTCGTAGGTGCGGAGGTCTTCGATGCGCGTCTCGTCGTCGAGGCGCCACTCCACCGTGTTCACGAGGTCGAGCACGGCGTCTCCGGCGATGCGGCTGAACGCGGGCATCGCTCCTCCTCCCGGTTTCATGGGTGATACGAGTATTGCGCATGAGAGCTTCGCGCTGGCAGACTTCACGCATGTTGCCGCTATCACCCATGAGAGGAGCGGAATGCCCGATCCGAGCGTGCACGTGATCCGGACGAACCCCGCCTTCGGGTGGTTCTGGCTCGGGCAGACCGTGAGCAGCGCAGGCAGTCAGGTGGCGCTCTTCGCCCTGCCGCTCGTGACCGCCGCGGCCCTCGGCGGGTCGGCGGGCGAGGTGGGTCTCGTCGCCGCGGCTGCCACGCTCCCCTATCTCCTCTTCTCGATGCTGGCCGGCCACCTGCTCGAAGGGCGACCGCATCGAGCCACGATGGTCACGGCCGACCTCGCTCAGGCCGCGCTGATCGGGGTCATCCCGGTCGCCTGGCTCTGCGGAGTGCTGTCGGTGCCTCTGGTCGCGGTGATCGCCTTCCTGTCGGGCACTGCGGCGCTCTGCTTCGGCGTGGTCGGCTTCTCGTTCGTGCCCGACCTCGTGGGTGCCGACGACTTGGCGGCCGCGAATCGCGCGCTCCAGGGTTCGCGCACGGTGACCGAGGTCGTCGCACCCGCGGGCGCCGGGGTGCTGGTGAGCGCGCTGGGCGCGCCGATCGCGATGGTCGCCACCGCCGTCGGGCACCTGGTGTCGGCCTTCGGGGTCTTCCGCGCGCGGCCGGCGGCGGAGCATCCGTCGCCTGCGCGCACCGGGCGACCCGGTCGGGCGGGCCGGATCTCCGACGGCCTGCGCATCCTCTTCACCGATCGCCACCTGCGGCCCCTGACCCTGCACGCCGCGATCTACAACCTCGCGGAGCAGATCTTCCTGCTCAACCTCGTGCTCTGGGCTGTGCAGCAGCAGCACGTGCCCGCCGCGGTCTACGGCGTCGCTCTCGGCGCCATCGGCCTGGGTGCCCTCGTCGGCACCGTCACGTCGATGATGCTCTCGGCTCGCATCGGCCTCGGCCCCGCGTTCCTCGTCTCCCTCGTGCTGTCGTGCGGCACCCCGCTGCTCACGGCGGTCTGGCCGCTCGAAGGCCTGCCGCTCGCCATCGTCATCGCCGCGATCATGTTCGTCTCGGGCGTGGGCCTCGGCAACGCCAACGTCTACTCGCTCACCCTGCGGCAGAGCGTGATCGCGAAAGACCAGCTGACCCGTTCGGCCGGTGCCTACACGCAGGTGATGTACGGGTCGATCCCCATCGGCAGCGCCCTCGCCGGCATCATCGCCCAGGGCCTCGGCAGTCGCGCCGCGGTGACGATCGGTGCGATCGGACTCGTGCTGTCGATCGTGCCGATGCTCACGCCGGCGATGCTGCGGCTGCGCGACACCGCGTCGGTGGCGAGCGACGGCTGACCTGCACCGCTCACGCCGCGACCGCGTCGGTATGCAGTCGCATCATCGGGGTGGCGGCGTCGCCCCTTCGAGTCACGCGGCCGACGAGCGACGCGAGATGACGACCGCGCTCGGAAGCGGGAGGACGGGGCGGACCGCCCCCATACGATCCGCCCCGCGTGCCCGCGCGCGACCGGTGGTCCCCTGCACCGGTGACGCTGCGCAAGCGTGCGTCGCCGTCACCGCCCCTTCGGCGACGCCCACTGTCAGAGACCCGGTTCCCCGAGCTCCGTTATGCGGGTCGACGGGTGAACCGGGGGTGAGTTCCGACCGAAGTCGGTTGGAGGTCGGGGCTCAGTTGAAGTCGCCACCCGGCGCCATGTCCGCGAACCGCGAGTAGTGACCCTGGAACGCGACGGTGATCGTGGCAGTCGGGCCGTTACGGTGCTTGGCGACGATGAGGTCGGCCTCGCCCGGGCGCACGTCCTTGTCGTAGACCGAGTCGCGGTGCAGCAGGATCACCATGTCGGCATCCTGCTCGATCGACCCAGACTCACGCAGGTCGCTGATCGCGGGCTTCTTGTCCTGCCGCTGCTCGGGGCCACGGTTCAGCTGCGAGAGCGCGATGACCGGAACGTTCAGCTCCTTGGCGATGAGCTTGAGGCTTCGCGAGAACTCCGAGACCTCCTGCTGACGCGACTCGACGCGCTTGCCCGACGTCATCAGCTGCAGGTAGTCGATGATGACCATGCGCAGCCCCGCACGCTGCTTGAGTCGCCGGCACTTCGCGCGGATCTCGACGAGCGTCATGTTGGGGCTGTCGTCGATGTAGAGCGGGGCGTCGTTGATGCGGCCGCGGGTCGAGGCGACGGTCGTCCAGTCGCGCGGGTCGAGCGTTCCCTTGCGCATGTTCTGCAGCGGGATCGCACCCTCGGCGCTGAGCAGACGCATCGCGATCTCGCTCTTGCCCATCTCGAGCGAGAAGAAGATCGACGGGAAGTCGTGGCCGATGGATGCTGCGCGCGCGAAGTCGAGCGCGAGCGTCGACTTACCCATGGCGGGTCGGGCGGCGACGACGATCATCTGTCCACCGTGGAGGCCGTTGGTCAGCTCGTCGAGTTCGCGGAAACCGGTCGGGATGCCGGTCATCGAGCCGTCGCGGCCGTTCGCGGCCTCGATCTCCTCGATCGCCGCATCGACGGCCGTCGTCAGCGGCACGTAGTCCTCGGCGGTCTCGGTGCCGGTGACCGAGTAGATCTCGGCCTGCGCGTTGTTCACGATGTCGGTCGCGTCGCCCTCGCCGGCGTAGCCGAGCTGCACGATGCGCGTGCCCGCGTCGACGAGGCGACGCAGGATCGCCCGCTCCGACACGATGCCCGCGTAGTAGCCCGCGTTGGCCGCGGTCGGAACGATCGAGGTCAGCGTGTGGAGGTAGTCGGCTCCGCCGGCGCGGCCGAGCTCGCCGGTCTTGATGAGCTCGTCGGTGACGGCGACCACGTCGGTCGGCTCACCGTGGGAGTACAGCGAGAGGATCGCCTCGAAGATCAGCTCGTGCTTGGGCACGTAGAAGTCGGCGCCCTTGAGCGTCTCGATCACATCGGCGACGGCATCCTTCGAGAGGAGCATGCCGCCCAACGCGCTCTGCTCGGCGAGCAGGTCGTGCGGCGGGGTGCGCTCGGGTCCACGAGACGAGGATCCACCCAGACGCTCTTCTGAGATGTCGGCGATCGACACAGTGCTCCCTTCGATGCGACGTTCCCCCGGTGGCGCTCCCCGGCCCGTCAGACGGAGTGGGGGATCGCGAGGGCCACCTGCACAGCACAGCAGAGGCTTCCGACATCGGGTCGCTGCACCACGCTACGAGCGCGCCCATCCCCCTGCAACATGGCCTGTGGATAACTCTGTGGAGAGCTTGCGGAGAAGTCTGGAGTGTCTGTGCAGAAAGGGTGTGGATAACCCGGTGGAGTACTGGAGCACCGAACTTTTTAAATCCATCTGAACTGGGGTTTCCCCTTTCCCCACCCTGTGGACAGCAATGTGCTTCAACTGCGCGTTGAAGGTTGCGTCACACGCTGTTCACATGTGTAGAACTTGGGGAAAGTCAAGCTGGATTTCCACCGGGCGCGTCACGGTGATCCACCCGCGGAAACATGCGGGAATCGTCCTCGATTTCGTCAGAAGAGGTCTAGACAGAGCGATATACCGGGAGTATCGTCTTCGCCACGACGCAGAGCGCGTCCGAACGATCGATCTTCGGGGAGGAAGTCGACGTGAACGCTCAGGCCACCCGTCGCGGCGCACCAGCCGCGATCCTCTGGGGTGGTCTCGGCGTGCTCGCGTGGGCGGCCTTCACCGCGGTCGTCGGCGGAGGCGATGCGCACGCCGACGAGGGAAGCGACCCGTCGCTTCTCGGCAGTGTGACCTCGGTCGTGTCCGAGACGGTCGACACGGTCGGCCAGACGGTCACCACGGTCGCCACGCCCGTCGTTCAGCAGGTCGTGCAGCCCGTGGCCCAGCAGGTCGTGCAGCCGGTCGTCCAGCAGGTCGCGGCACCGGTGCAGCAGGCTGCGCCCGAGGTCGTGCAGACCGTGACCGACACCGTCGCCGCCGTGCCTGTCGTGGGTGCGACCACGGCCCCGGTGGTCGAGACCGTTACCGAGGTCGCCACCGGCGTCGTCGAGCCGGTCTCGGACCTTCTCGCGAATGCGCCGGTCGCGCAGATCACCCAGCCCGTGAGGGATGCCGTCTCGGCACTGCCCATCGTCGGAGATCTGCTCGCGGATCTCGGCGTGACGCCGGTCGTCGACCAGGTTGTCGACATCGTCGACGAGGCCGTCTCCGTCGTGGGAGGCGTCGTCGACACCACGGTTCCGCCGGTCCTCGACGGACTCGCCCCGGCCCCCGCGATCTCCGACACCACGGCGGTCGAAGCAGCTGCGATGCTCGCCGCTACGGCGCCGCAGCGTGCGGCGGCAGCATCTGCCTCCGGGTCCGCGTCGGCGACCGCCGCGCTCGTCGGGGTCGCTGCGCCCATCGCGGCGCATGTGTCTCCGGCTACCCCTGCGCCCATCGAGCGCACCACGGACGGGGCCCCCGCTCCCGGCCTCGGCGCCCCCGCGATCCCGTCTTCCTCCGCCACCTCCGGCGGAGCATCCGCACTCTCCCACGCCCGCCTCAGCGGCGTGGACCTTCCCGAGCTCCGTGCCTGGGAGCTCTTCTCCGGCGCATCCGACGACGTCCTCCCGACGTCGACGGTCGCCGACACCGACGTCTCTCCTGACTGACGTCCTGTCGCGCCGTTCCTCGCGAACGGCAGATGACGTGCTGCGCGCGCACCTGATCTCGCGTGCACCCCATCAGACAGTTCAGTCCAGTCAAGGAGAGACTCATCATGCGCAGTTACCTCAAGCGGGCCCTGTGGGGCACGCTCATCGCCGGCGGGGTCACCCTGCTCGGCGCCACCGCCGCCAACGCGGCAGACACCTCGGGAGACGACGGTCTTCTCTCGGGCAGCCAGGTTCAGGCACCGGTCTCGGTGCCCGTCACGATCGTCGACAACGCGATCTCGCTGATCGGCGACTCGACGGCGCAGGCTCCGGCGGCCCCCGCTCCGGCACCGGCTCCGGCTCCGGCACCCGCACCTGCTCCGGCACCCGCGCCGGCTCCGGCTCCGGCTCCGGCCACCAGCGGAGACTCGGGCGTCGGCTCGGGCACGCAGGCCGTGGTCGAGGTGACAGTGCCCGTCACGGTCGACGGCAACGCGATCAGCGTGCTGGGCGACTCGAACGCCGAGCAGGGCGCCCCGGCGCCCGCACCGGCTCCCGCGCCGGCACCCGCGACCGCTCCGTCGGTCACGACGAACGGCGTCGACGGACTCCTGTCGGGTTCGCAGGCGCTGATCGATGTCGAGGTGCCGGTCACCGTCACCGGCAACGCGATCTCGCTGCTGGGCGACTCCGAGTCGACCGGGGGCGCCGCAGCACCGGCGTCTGCGTCCGGCACGACGGATGCCTCTGCACCGACCACCTCGGGTGACGACTCCGTCGCCGGCGGCACGCAGGTCGTGGCGCCGATCGCGGTTCCGGTCACCGTCGGCGGCAACGCCATCTCCCTGCTGGGAGACAGCGAGTCGACCGGCTCCGCCACCGGCACCCCCGCCACGGGCAGCACCGGGACCGGCGGCACCGGCAGCACCACCACCGGTGACGACGGCATCCTCGGCGGCACCCAGGTGACCGCACCCATCACCGCCCCGGTCACCGTCGGCGGCAACGCCATCTCCCTCACCGGAGACAGCGAGACCACCCGCACCACCACCGGCACGCCCGCCACGGGCGGCACCGGGACCGGCGGCACCGGCAGCACCACCACAGGTGACGACGGCACCCTCGGCGGCACCCAGGTGACCGCACCCATCACCGCCCCGGTCACCGTCGGCGGCAACGCCATCTCCCTGCTGGGAGACAGCGAGTCGACCGGCACGACCACCGGCACCCCCGCCACGGGCGGCACCGGCACCGGCGGCACCGGCAGCACCACCACCGGTAACGACAGCACCCTCGGCGGCACCCAGGTGACCGCACCCATCACCGCCCCGGTCACCGTCGGCGGCAACGCCATCTCCCTGCTGGGAGACAGCGAGTCCACCGGCTCCGCCACCGGCACCCCCGCCACGGGCAGCACCGGCACCGGCAGCACCACCACCGGTGACGACGGCATCCTCGGCGGCACCCAGGTGACCGCACCCATCACCGCCCCGGTCACCGTCGGCGGCAACGCCATCTCCCTCACCGGAGACAGCGAGACCACCGGCACCACCACCGGCACCCCCGCCACGGGCGGCACCGGGACCGGCAGCACCACCACCGGTGACGACAGCACCCTCGGCGGCACCCAGATCACCACGCCCATCACCCTTCCGATCACGATCGGCGGCAACGCCATCTCGGTCACGGGCGACAGCACGGTGACCGACCCCACCGGAACCGACCCCGGCACCGACCCGGGAACCGACCCCGGCACCGACCCGGGAACGGACCCCGGAACCGACCCCGGCACCGACCCCGGCACGACGCCCGGCACCACTCCTGCGACCGGCTCGAGCTCCGGCGCCGTCATGGCTGCGGCCGTGACGACGAACGTCTCGGGCTCGGCACAGGCGGGTTCGGCTCAGGCCGGAGAGGCGCTGGCGATGACCGGCGGCGGCTCGCCGATCGCCCTGGGCCTGGTCGCGGCGCTGCTGCTTCTCACGGGTCTGGGCCTGCTGCGTCGTCGCACGGCGTAGCTCACACCCCGGTGGTGCGGTGCCCTGGAGGGAGGAGGCATCGCATCACCGGAGCGCCGTCGCCTACCCGGCGCGGAGTCCCCGCTCCCCGTCGAGCTGACGAGCGCTGAAGGCGGATGCCCCGTGTCCCCAGCACGGGGCATCCGTCGCGCCCGCCGCCACCGGGCGGGTTCTGCGCATCCGCCCACCCCGAAGCACGAACCAGTTGCACGGGACCTCCTCGGATGCACGGAAGATTCGGCCGCAACCCCGTGCACCTGTGAGAAATCCGTGCAGATGGCGGTCACACGACCTCGGCACACCCTCCGGATACGCCGAACGCCCCCTGTCCCGAAGGACAGAGGGCGTTCGAAGCGTTGTCGCTGCTTACTTGGCGGCGACGACCTGCAGGGTGATGACCGCGGTCACGTCGTCGTGCAGACGAACCGTGGCCTCGTGCTCACCGGTGGCCTTGATCGGCGAGGTGATGTGCACCTTGCGCTTGTCGATCTTGCCGAGACCGGCGGCCTCGACGGCGTCTGCGACGTGCTCGGTCTTGACCGAGCCGAAGAGACGACCGGCAGCGCCGGCCTTGACGGCGAGACGCACCTTGGTGCCCTCGAGGGCATCCTTCAGCGCGACGGCCTCGTCACGGTCGTGGATCGCACGCGCCTGGCGTGCGGCCTGGATCGACGCGACCTGCTTTTCGCCACCACGGGTCCACGCCGTAGCGAAGCCCTGGGGGATGAGGTAGTTACGGGCGAACCCGTTCTTGACCTCGACCACGTCACCGGCGCTACCCAGCCCGGCGACCTCGTTCGTGAGAATCAGCTTTGCCATCTCGATACCCCTTACCGGCCGGCGCCAGCGTAGGGCAGGAGCGCCATCTCACGGGCGTTCTTGATCGCGGTGGCGATCAGACGCTGCTCCTGCACCGAGACACCGGTGATACGACGGGCACGGATCTTGCCGCGCTCCGAAACGAACTTGCGAAGGGTGGCGACATCCTTGTAGTCGATGACACCCACCCGGATGGACTTCGCGGGAGCGGTGGGCTTGCCACCCTTCCGCGGCTTGCGGCGGTCGCCGCTCGACTTTCCAGCCATGGTTCTTCCTTAATGATGAGCGGATGCCCGCCGCTGAAGGCGGGCTCCAGAAGTGTTGATCAGAACGGGGTGTCGTCGCCGAAGCTGCCCGGAGTGCTCCAGGCGTCGGCGCTGGTCGACGAGCCGGGAGTGGACCACGGCTCCTCCGACACCTGCTGCTGCTGGGCGGGGCGAGACTGTCCGCCGCCACCGTTCGAGGCCGCCCGGGTGACCTGCGCGGTCGCGTACCGGAGCGAGGGGCCGATCTCGTCGACCTCCAGCTCGATCGCGGTGCGCTGGTTGCCCTCGCGGTCCTGGTAGGAGCGCTGACGCAGACGGCCCTGCGCGATGACGCGCATGCCCTTCGTCAGCGAGCCCGCCACGTGCTCGGCGAACTCCCGCCACACCGACGCGCGGAGGAACAGCGCTTCGCCGTCCTTCCACTCGTTCGCGGCGCGGTCGAAGTTGCGAGGCGTCGATGCGATGGTGAAGTTCGCCACCGGCAGCCCGTTCTGCGTGTAACGCAGCTCGGGGTCGGCCGTGAGGTTGCCCACCACGGTGATGACGGTTTCGCCTGCCATGGACTCAGGCCTTCGCAGCCTTGGCGGACTTGCGGGCGGCCTTCTCCTCGGAGCGCTTCGCCTCAGCAGCCACCATCGCCTGCGCCTCTTCGGCACGGAGGACCTTGGTGCGCATGATCTGCTCGTTGAGCTTCAGCTGACGGTCGAGCTCCTGGGTGGCCTCGCTCGTCGCGGTGAAGTTGACGACGGCGTAGATGCCTTCGGTCTTCTTCTGGATCTCGTAGGCCAGACGGCGCTTGCCCCAGATGTCGACCTTGTCGATCGAGCCGCCATCGTTGGTGATGACCTTGAGGAACTTGTCGAGCGTAGGTGCGACCTGGCGCTCGTCGACCTCGGGGGTCAAGATGACCATGAGTTCGTACTGGTGCGTCACTTACCCACCTCCTTCGGACTAGAACGGCTTCCGAGGATTTCCCGGAAGCAGGAGGGTGTGTAGCACGTGCCTGCCCGAGGGCAGACAACCTGCACAGTCTAGCGGACGCAACCCGGAGTCCGCACCACGCGCCCGAGCCCGTACTTTGACATGCTGGTGCGGTGGTCGATGACAGCCATCGGCCGATGTGAAAGGGGGGACGCGATGCGCGTCAACACATGGAAGGCCGGAGTCGTCATCGCGGCGGCGATCCTGCTCACCGGATGCTCGGGCACCGGTGCATCCGACAAGCCGTCGGACAGCAAGCCCAGCAGCTCGAGCTCGAGCTCCGCCGAAGAGACCACGGCGCCGTCGTCGGACTGCCCGAAGCTCGAAGAGGGCGCGACCGTCGACATCTCGGCGCTGGCGACCTGCTCGACCGAGCGCATGGACGAGTCCGCCGGCTACGCCGCCACGTCCACCACCATGGGCATGGAGTCGACCGCCCGCTACAACCCGTCGGAGAAGGCCGTCGCGGTCGACTCGTCGATCGGTTCGATGGTCATCATCGGCGACCAGGCCTGGGTCAAGAGCCCGTCGAGCGAGTGGCAGGTCGCCGACCCGAACTCGAGCGACCCGATCATCGCCGGCCTCAGTGCGGGCGCGACCACCGCGACCTCGATGGACCCGGCTCAGGCCATCGCGGCCCTGAACGGTGAATTCACCGTCACCGGCACGAGCGAGCGCCTCGGCCAGAAGGTCTACCTCGTCAGCGGCACGACCGAGACGCAGGGCGTCGCGGTCGACGCGACCTTCGAGGTCACCGAGGACTACATCATCCTCGCCACCATGACGAAGACCGAGGTTCAGGGTCAGCCCATCGAGTCCTCGCTCGAGATCACCGACTGGGACAAGGCGCAGGACATCGTCGCCCCGATGTGATCACCGCAGGTCGCTCTGCGTGAGCGAAGGCCCGGCATCCACCACGGATGCCGGGCCTTTCTGCATCCGTGGCTCTGCGTTTTCGCGTCGGGCCGACGCACGCCCCGCCGCGCTCAGCGCAGGCCCGGCGGGGCCTCCGACCAGACCTCGCGGTCGGCGGTGCCCGGCGCCTCGGGGATGCGGCCGGCACCGTCGGGCTCGGGGATCGCGGCGAGCAGCGCCTGCGTGTACGGATGCTGCGGCGCGGCCCACAGCTCGGCGGTCGGACCCGACTCGAGCACGCGGCCCGAGTACATGACGAACGTGCGGTCCGCGATGCGGCGCACCACGGCGAGGTCGTGCGAGATGAAGAGCATCCCCGCGCCCGACTCCGCCACCAGGTCGCGCATGAGGCCCGCGACGCTCGTCTGGGTCGAGGCGTCGAGCGCCGAGATGGGCTCGTCGGCGACGAGCAGCGACGGCCGAGCGGCGAGCGCCCTGGCGATCGCGATGCGCTGCTTCTGCCCGCCGGAGAACTGGTGCGGGAAGCGCGAGGCGACCGACGTCGGCAGCCCGACGCGCTCGAGCCACTCGTCGACGGTGGATCCGGCGGCATCGCGCGCACGAGCGGTGGCGATGCCGTCGGAGATCTGGTCACCCACCCGCCGACGCGGGTTGAGCGAGGTGGAGGGGTCCTGGAACACCATCTGGATCCCCGTCATCGCCACGGAGCGGCGGCGGATGCCGAGCGGGGCGACCGGGGCGCCGTCGAACAGCACCGAGCCGCCCGCGGTCTTCTCGATCCCGACGACGGCACGGGCGAAGCTGGACTTCCCGCTGCCCGACTCTCCGACCAGCGCCACGGTCTCCCCCGGCGCGACGGTCATCGAGACGCCGTTCACGGCGACCACCGGAGGGTGGCCCGGGTAGCGCACGACGACGTCCGTCGCATCGAGCACGATCTCACTCATCGGCGTCCTCCTCGATGCGGGAACCGGGCAGTGCGGCGAGCAGCATCCGCGTGTAGGCGTGCTGCGGGTCGTGGAACAGCGTCTCGCGGTCGGCGTGCTCGACGATCAGACCGTCCTTCATGACGGCCACCTCGTCGGCGATCGCGCTCATGACGCCGAGGTCGTGCGTGACGAGCAGCACGGCGAGCTGACGCTGGGTGGCGAGGTCGCGCAGCAGGCGGAGGATGCCGGCCTGCACGGTCACGTCGAGAGCGGTCGTCGGCTCGTCGGCCAGCAGAACCTCGGGGTCGCAGGCGAGAGCACAGGCGATCGCGATGCGCTGGCGCTGTCCGCCCGAGAACTGGTGGGGGTACCGCCTCAGGGCTTCGGCCGGGTTCGGCACCTGCACCGTCTGCAGCAGCTCGACGGCCCTGTCGCGGGCGGCCGCACCGCGAAGGCCCAGGTGCACGCGCATGTGATCGGTGAGCTGGCGACCGACCGGCAGCTGCGGGTGCAGCGATGCCGACGGGTCCTGGAACACCATCGCGATCCGCTTGCCGCGCACGCGGTTCATGGGGCGGCGCTTGAGCCCCACGAGCTCATCGCCCGCGAGCCGGATCGACCCGCCGACGTTCGCCTGACGCGGCAGCAGGCCGAGCACGGCGAGCGAGGTGAGGGTCTTACCCGAGCCCGATTCGCCGGCGAGGCCGTGGATGCGACCCGCCTCGAGTTCGAGCGAGACGCCCTTCACGAGCGGGCGTCCGATGTCGATCGTCAGGTCGCGGATGCTCAGTGCACTCATGCCGTCACCCCCGCGGAGTCCTTCTTCTCGGCCTGCTTCTCGTGCGCGACCTCGGCCGTCGGGTCGAGGATGTCGCGCATCGCGTCGCCGAGGAAGTTGAAGGCGAGCACGACCGTGAGGATCGCGAGACCGGGGAAGACCCCAAGCCACCACGCGTCGAAGTTCTGCATCGCGGCCGAGATCATCGAACCCCACTCCGCCGTCGGGGGCTGGGCGCCGAGACCGAGGAACGACAGGCCCGACAGCAGCAGGATGGCCGCACCGATGTCGAGGGTGGCGAGCACCATGACCGGCCCGGCGATGTTGGGGAGGATGTCGACGAACAGCGTGCGCAGTGGCGAGTGCCCGAGCAGGCGTCCGGCGATGACGTAGTTCTGGCCACGCAGGCCGAGCACGATGCTGCGGGTGACGCGGGAGTACTGCGGCCACGACACCACGATCGCGGCGATCACCGCGTTGAAGAGCGAGGGACCGAGCGACGCGGCGACGACCATCGCGAGGATCACGGTGGGGAACGCCATGAACAGGTCGGTGATGCGCATGAGGGTCTCGTCGACCCAGCCGCCGAAGTACCCGGCGAGCGCACCGATCGTCGTGCCGATGATCATCGCGGCGATCACGAGCATGAGTGCGAGCGGCAGGCTCACGGTGGCGCCGGTCATGAGGCGCGAGAAGATGTCGCGGCCGTTGCCGTCGGTGCCGAGCAGGGTGTCGACCCCGGGCTCCTGCAGACGGGGGAAAACCTGCGCGTTGGGGCCGTACGGCACCCACCACTGCGCGGTGAACGCGACGATCACCCAGGCGAGGGCGATCACCGAGCCGATGATGCCGAGGGGCGTGCGCCAGGCGCGCGGCCAGCGGAACCGGACGCGCCAGGGCCCGGATGCGGCGTCGATGCGGCTCATGCGATCCTCACTCTCGGGTCGAGCACGCCGTAGAGGAGATCGACGATGAAGTTGATGAGCAGGTAGATGACGCCCACCACCAGGCCGACGCCCATGATGCCGGGCAGGTCGAGGTTGGCGGCGGAGTTGTAGGCGTAGGTGCCGAGCCCCGGCCAGGCGAAGACCGACTCGACGAGCACGGTGCCCGACAACAGCGATCCGAACGCGACGCCCACGACGGTGAGGATGGGGAGGGATGCCCCGCGCAGCACGTATCCGATGATGACGGTCATCGCGGGCAGCCCCTTGGCGCGGGCCGCTCGCACGTAGTCGCTGCCGAGCACCTCCAGCACCGAGGTGCGGATGAAGCGGGTGAGCAGACCGATCGTGACGAGCGAGAGCACGAGCACCGGCAACGCGAGGTGGGCGAGCGCGTCGAAGAAGCCGACCCCGTCGCCGTTCAGCAGGTAGTCGACCGTGTAGAGGCCGGTCACCCGCGGGGGCGGGGTGATCGACGGCGAGATGCGACCGGACCCGGGGGCGATGCGCAGCTCGAGGAAGAAGACGTAGAAGCTCACGAGCGCGAGCCAGAACGTCGGCACGCTGAGACCGACGAGGGTGACGACGCGCACGACCTGGTCGGTGACCAGGCCGCGGCGGTACGCGGCGAGCGTGCCGAGCACGGTGCTGACGACGAGGCTGAGGATGATCGCGCCGATGGCGATCTCGATCGTCGCCGGCACCGCGGTGGCGAGGTGGGGGGGGGGGGGGGGGGCCGGGGCCCCCCCCCGCGCCCGGGGGGGGGGGGGGGGGGGGGGCCCGGGGGGT
>JASCNZ010000079.1 GCA_029959905.1 Microbacteriaceae bacterium PS02344 | reverse complement strand
TCTAACCCGCGCGGGGGGGGGGGGGGGGGGGGTCCGGGCGGGCCGGGGGGCGGGGGGGGGGGCCCGGGCGCCCCTCGCCCGTGGCGGATCAGCTCGTCGACATGGTCGACCGCCTCTTGCGTGCACCTGCCGCGAGGAGGGATCCGGTGAGCAGCAGCACCGCACCCCAGGCCAGGAACGGCCCGGCGTCGCCACCGGTCACCGCCAGCCCGGATGCGATGACCCGGAACTGGATCGCGATGGAACCCGACTCCGCCCCCGTGAGGGTCACGGTGTGCTGTCCGACCTCGAAGTCGGCGGGCACCGTCCAGGTGAAGGTCACCTCGCCCTGGGCGTTCGCCACCCGCGACCCGAGCGAGATGGGCTCGGACTGCGCCACGCCCGTCACGACCTCACCCGGACGGAATCCGGTGCCGACCGTGACCTGCGTCTCGCCCTGCGCCACCACCGGGTAGCGGATCGAGATGCCGAGCTGCCGCCCCGGGTCGGTGCCCGGATCGGTACCCGTGTCGGTTCCGGTATCCGTAGCCGTGTCGGTTCCCGTGTCGGTAGCCGTGTCGGTGTCCGTGCCGGGGTCGGTGGTGGTGTCCGTACCCGGTTCCGTGTCGGTGTCCGTCCCGGTGTCGGCATCCGTCCCCGTGTCGGCATCCGTCCCGGTGTCCGTGTCCGTACCCGTGTCAGCGTCCGTCCCGGTGTCGGTGTCCGTACCCGTGTCGGCATCCGTCCCGGTGTCCGTGTCCGTACCCGTGTCGGCATCCGTACCGGTGTCCGTGTCCGTGTCCGTACCCGTGTCGGTATCGGTGCCCGGGTCCGTGCCGGTATCGGTTCCCGGGTCGGTGCCGGTGTCCGTGTCGGTACCCGTGTCCGTGTCGGTACCCGTGTCCGTGTCCGTACCCGTGTCCGTGTCCGTACCGGTGTCGGTATCCGTACCTGTGTCGGTACCGGGGTCAGTACCCGTATCGGTACCCGGATCCGTCCCGGTGTCCGTGTCCGTACCCGTGTCGGCATCCGTACCGGTGTCGGTGTCCGTACCGGTGTCGGTGTCCGTACCGGTGTCCGTGTCCGTACCGGTGTCCGTGTCCGTACCGGTGTCCGTGTCCGTACCGGTGTCGGTGTCCGTCCCGGCGTCGGTACCGGGGTCAGTACCCGTGTCGGTGCCGGGGTCGGTGTCCGTACCCGTGTCGGTGTCCGTCCCGGTGTCGGTACCGGGGTCAGTACCCGTGTCGGTACCGGGGTCGGTGTCCGTACCCGTGTCGGTGTCGGTACCGGGGTCAGTACCCGTGTCGGTGTCCGTACCCGTGTCGGTGTCCGTCCCGGTGTCGGTACCGGGGTCAGTGCCCGTGTCGGTGCCGGGGTCCGTGTCCGTACCGGTATCGGTGTCCGTCCCGGTGTCGGTACCGGGGTCAGTACCCGTGTCGGTGTCCGTCCCGGGGTCGGCGCCGGGGTCGGTACCCGGGTCCACCGCGGTGTCCTCGACCACCAGCTCGGCCTCGACCGTGGTGCCGATCTCATCGGTTCCGACGACGGTGTAGGTGCCCGCCTCGACCGCAGCCGGGACCGGCAGCACCGTTCCCGCCGGCACCGCGCCGGCCTCGTCGGTCGTCACCGTCACGGTGGCGCCGGCGATCGGGGTGCCGTCGGCATCCTCGAGCTCGAACGTCACCTCGGTCAGAGGCGGCCAGCCGCTCGACGTGATCGCCGAGTCAGCACCGGCCTCGACCGGGGTCGTGACCGACAGGGTCGGCGTCCACGCCTCCACGGTGACGTCACCCTCGCCCGTGTTGCCCTGGGCATCCGTGCCGACCACCGTGAAGGTGCCGGGCGCGGCGTCGGTCGGGATCGCGACCGTCGTTCCGGCCGGAACGTTGCCGTCGCCGTCCGTCGTGACGACCACAGGGTCTCCGATCGGGTCACCGGCGGCGTCCTCGAGCTGGAAAGTGACCTGCGTGTTCGGCGGCCACCCGCCCGACGTGATCGTGGTCGACTGACCCGGCTTCACGGGGCCCGAGAGGGTCACGGTCGGCGTCCACGGCTCGACCGTGATGTCGACCTCCGCCGTGATGCCCTCGACGCCCGTTCCGACGAGCGTGTAGTCGCCCGGCTCGGTACCCACCGGCACCGTGACCGTCGTCCCCGCCGGCACGTTGCCGTCGGCATCCGTCGTCACGTTCACCGGGCCGCCCACCGGCGCACCCTCGGCATCTTCGAGCTGGAAGACGACCGGAGTCAGCGGCGGCCATCCGCCCGACGTGATCGTCGACGACTGCCCCGGCTTCACCGGGTCGGTCGCCTCGACCGTCGGCGTCCACGGCTCGACCACCAGCGGACCCTCCGCCGTCGCCCCCTCGGGACCGGTCGCCACGACGACGTAGTCACCGGGGGCGGTCGAGAGCGGCACGGTCAGCGTGGTCCCGGCGGGGATGTCGCCATCGGCATCCGTCGTCACCGTGATCGACTCACCGACCGGGGCGCCGCCCTCGGTCTCGATCTGGAAGGTCACGTCGGACGTCGCCGGCCACCCACCGGAGGCGATGGTCGTCGTCTGGCCCGGCTTCACCGGACCGGATGCAGTTACGGCAGGGGTGCCAGGCGCGGCGAGCACGGTGAACGTGCCCTCGGCGGTGTTGCCGAACTCGTCCTCGCCGAGCACGGTGTACTCGCCGATGGCCGAACCCGCCGGCACCGTCAGCGTCGTGTCGGCGGGGATCGCCCCCGTCGCGTCGGTGGTCACCGTGACCGCGGTGCCCACCGGGTTCCCGGTGGCGTCCTGCAGCTGGAAGGTGACGTCGGCCGTCGCCGGCCATCCGGTCGAGGTGAGGGTGGTCTCCTCGCCGACCGTGATCGGTCCCGTCGCCGTGATCGTCGGCGCATACGGCTCGACGACCAGCGCCGTCTCGACGGTCAGCCCGCCGGCGGATGCCGTGACGGTGTAGTCGCCGACCGGAGCCGTCGCCGGAACGGTCAGGGTCGTGTCGGCGGGGAAGGCCCCGTTGGCGTCGGTGGTGACCGTGATCGGGTCGCCGACGGGCTCGCCGTCGGGGTCGACAAGCTGCACCGTGACCTCGGTAGCGGCGTCCCAGCCGCTGGAGGTCAGGGTCGTGTCCTGCCCGGGCTTGACCGGGGTCGTCGCCGTCAGCGTCGGAGCGAGAGCGTTCGGCCCGGCCTCGGCGCGGGCGAGCACCAGGGTGCCCACACCGCCGCCACCCGCGAGGGCGCCGACCGTGAGAACGAAGGCCTCTTCGCTGTACACCCCGTCGGCGTCGCCCTGCACATTGCCGCGCAGCGAGACGACGCCGTTCAGGAGCGAGACCGCCGGAGCGATCGCCGTGACGATGCCGCTGACTGCCGTGGTGACGGTCGGAACGACGGTGTTCACCACGCCGGTCGAGCCGAAGAGCGTCGTGTTGAGGGGCGCCGCGAGGGCGGCCGTGAGAGCCGCGACCGAGACGGGCACGTTGACGCCGGCGACCTTGACGGTGATCGTCGCGGTGGGCGCGGGCGAGCCGGCGGCCCCGACGATGCTGCCGAGAGTCTGGTTCGGAACCGAGATGATCACGCCGGTGCCGATGTCGAGGCCGGGAGTCGTGCAGGCGGCGCCGGTGCCGGCGACGCACACGGTGCCGCTGATGTTGAGCACGGCCGCGTTCAGCGTCTCGGTGAGCGTCGACTGCACGAGTGCGGGCACGGTGTTCAGCAGTGCGCCCACCCGATTGATGAGGTTCGTCAGTACGGGAGCCGAGAGCACCTCTTCGCCGACGTTCAGGCTGTTCAGACCGCGGCTCGTCGTGTCGGCGAACAGCGCGGCGAGGTCGGCCGTGACGACGCCCGTGCGCAGGTTGACCGACACGATGCCGTCGCCGATCGGCTCGTCGAGCAGGGCGTTCAGCGCCTGGGTGACATCGGTGGCGATGGTGATGTTCAGCGCCGGATTGCCCAGGACGGGAGCGAGGGCCGCATTGAGCCCCGCGATCGCACCGGCCAGCAGGCCGTTGGGCCCGGTGAGCGTGTTGACGGCCGCGTCGACCGTCGAGGCGACACCGCCGGTGCCCACGAGCGTGTTCGTGAGGCCGGTCACCGCGGGCAGCTGAAGGGTCACGGTGCCGCCGGCGACGTTGTAGTCGCGGGTCACCGTGCCGTCGGCGGCGAGAGCCACCTCGGAGCTGATGGCGCCGAGCGTGAGGTCCAGGTCGCCGACAACGCTCGTGACCGTGGAGCCCAGAAGACCCTGCAGGTTGAGAGACGCGTTCGCCGGGTACGCGCCGGCGCCGGTCGTGTCGACCGTGCCGGTGTCGCTGACGGCGCCGCTAGCCGCCCGGCTCGAGCCGTCGGGGTTCGACTGCGAGTACTGGTTCACCGCTCCGAGCGTGAGGAAGCTCGACAGCGCGGGAACGCTGAGGCCCCCGGGAATGCTGACGTTCAGAGCGTTGAGCGCGGTGAGGTCGAGAGTCCCCGTGTCGACCTGCGGCTCACCCGTGCCGTCGCTGCTCGTCTCGGCGCCCTGGAGTGCCGCGACGGTGTCGAGCGAGGTGCCGCCGAGGAGCAGACTCCCCGACAAGAAGCGCGAACTGGAGGTCGATTCATCCCCCGGTGCGGCGATCGCTGCGGTGGGGGCGATCACACTCCCCACGACGACTGCGCTGACCGCAGCTATCGCTAGAACCCTGCTCTTGGGCAGAGTTCGCCTCTTGGTGCCTAGCATGTGCCCTCCCGTGATGCGAACGAAGTCCGTCGTCACAAGGCCCCCCCAGGAATCGGCATCGTCACCGATCGAGCGCAAGTACAGACTTTCTACGGGAGACGCACAGGAATGTCCATGGGTTTCAGGAATTCCATTTTTGGAATATCGGAAATCGAGCTCGCGGATGCGCGTGACGTCATCGCCCCCGCACGGGGTCCGCGCAATGGCCGCGTCGCCGATCGCCGGCAACCGCGGCGGGCGGGCGGGCGGGCGGGCGGCGACAAGCTTTGAGCGAGCGGCGACAGGCTCTAGGCGGGCGGCGACAGGATTTGAGCGGGCGGCGACAGGCTCTAGGCGGGCGGCGTCGAGGGGCCGCGTATTGCGCCGCGGTCGAGATTCCCGATGCGACGGGTCAGTTCGCGGCGATGACTGCGAGGACCGAGTCTCCGTAGGCGTCGCGCTTCTTCGCCCCGATGCCTGTGATGCCATCGAGCTGATCGAGAGACGCAGGGCGGTGCTCGGCGAGTGCGCGCAGCGTCGCATCACCGAAGACGATGTAGGCGGGCACGCCCTGCTCGCGGGCCTGCTCGGCGCGCCAGGTGCGCAGCGCCTCGAAGAGCGTCCGGTCACCGGCATCCACGGTGTCGGCGGCCGTCGACTTGCGAGACCGGGTCGGGCTGCTGCTGCGGCCGATCGTGTCCTTGCGCAGCGGCACGGGAGTCTCACCACGCAACACGCCCGCCGCCTGCTCTCCGGGAGCCAGCGTGCCGTAGTCGCCCTGCGCCACGAGGATGCCGCGCGCGAGCAGCTGCCGCACCACGCTGCGCCAGTCCTGATCGGACAGGTCGGCGCCGATGCCGTACGTGGCGATCTTGTCGTGCCCGTGCTGACGGATGCGTTCGGTCGACGCGCCGCGGAGGATGTCGATGAGGTGACCGGCGCCGAATGCCTGGTTGCGTTCGCGCTTGAGTCGCACGATCGTCGACAGCAGCTTCTGCGCCGGAACGAGCCCGTCGAACGTCGCCGTGTCGTCGAGGCAGGTATCGCAGTTGCCGCAGGGCGGGGACTCCTGTCCGAAGTAGCCGAGCAGGTTCTGCCGACGGCACTCGACGGTCTCGCAGAGCGCGAGCATCGCGTCGAGGTGCTGCCCCATGCGCATCTTGAAGGTGCGGTCGCCGGGGCTCTGATCGATCAGACGACGCTGCTGAACGACATCGCCGAGGCCGTATGCCATCCAGGCGACGGCCGGGTCGCCGTCGCGACCGGCACGCCCGGTCTCCTGGTAGTACCCCTCGACCGACTTGGGCAGGTCGATGTGCGCCACGAACCGCACGTCCGGCTTGTCGATGCCCATGCCGAACGCGATCGTCGCGACCATGACCACGCCGTCGTCACGCAGGAACCGCGACTGGTTCGCCGCACGCACCTCGGCCGGCAGGCCCGCGTGGTACGGCAGGGCGTCGAGACCCTGCGCGGCGAGGTACGTCGCCGTCTGCTCGACCGACTTGCGACTGAGCGCGTAGACGATGCCCGCGGCCCCCGGCTCCTGCGAGCGGATGAACGACACGAGCTGCTTGCGCGGGTCGACCTTCGGCACGATGCGGTACTGGATGTTCGGTCGATCGAAGCTCGCGACGAAGTGCGCGGCGCCGTCGAGGTGCAGGCGCTCGGTGATCTCCTGATGCGTCGCGCGCGTGGCCGTGGCCGTGAGCGCCATGCGCGGCACGCCGGGGAACCGCTCGCCGAGATCTCCGAGGGCGAGGTAGTCGGGCCGGAAGTCGTGCCCCCACTGCGACACGCAGTGCGCCTCGTCGATGGCGATGACGCTGAGGGTGCCGCGCTGCAGCAGCGCCGTCGTCTGGGCGTTGGACAGACGCTCGGGCGCCACGTAGATGACGTCGAGCTCACCGCCGACGTACGCCCGCTCGACCTCGGAGCGCTCCTGCGCCGACTGGGTGGAGTTGAGGTATGCCGCCTTGACGCCGTTGGCCCGCAGCGCGTCGACCTGATCGTGCATGAGAGCGATCAGCGGACTGATCACGAGACCGGTGCCCTCTCGCACGAGGGCGGGCACCTGGTAGGTGATGCTCTTCCCGCCACCGGTGGGCATGAGCACGACGGCATCGCCGCCGGCGATCACCTGGTCGACGATGGCCGCCTGGTCTCCGCGGAACTCGTCGTAGCCGAAGACGGTGTGCAACGCCTCGCGGGCGGTGGCGTACCGGCTCGGGGTCGCGCGACGCACCGCAGGCTGCCGCGACGGCGCCGGTGCGGAGACGGTGGACACCGGCGTGGAGGGACCCGGGCCCCAGTCGAGGGGAGGTTCGAAACCGGCTCCCTGCGGCTCCCAGTCCATCGGCTCGGGCGGGGCACTCGACTCCCAGCCGTCGTCCCACGGCTCGTCGGCGTACGGCAGATCCGCGTACGGGTCACGGGGTGTCTGCGGCATCCCTCCAGCGTAACGACCCCCACCGACGCGAGCCTCCGCGATCCACAGGTCGCTCACCCGGCAGCGTCCGGTGCGCGGGAAAGCTCGTCGGCGAACGCGCGGGTGATGGTGTCTTCGTCGGGCAGCGCCCGCTGCGCCTCCTCGGCGAGTTCGTACCTGCTGACGGCGACGGGCTGCGCGGTCGAGGCGAGCGCGTACCGCACGACGGTGTCGTTCTTCCCCGCGACGAGGAGGATACCCACGGTGGGCAGATGCTTGTCGCGGATGCGCAGCCGATCGTCCACCACGCCGACGTAGAACCCCAGCTGTCCGGCATCCGCGGGCGTGAACTTCGTCGTCTTGAGCTCGATGACCACATACCGGAGCTGCTCGACGTGGAAGAACAGCAGATCGACGAAGAAGTCATCGCCGTCGATGTCGAAATGCACCTGTCTGCCCACGAACGCGAACCCCGGTCCGAGTTCGCGCATCGTGTCGAGGATGCGGTCGACCAGCCGTTGCTCGAGCTCCCGCTCGGATGCATCGCCGCCGATCGCGAGGAACTGCAGGGCGTACGGGTCTTTCGTGATCTCCCTCGCCTGCTCGGAGTCCTCCCGCTCGAGGGCGCCGCGGAAGTTCGTCGGTGCCGCCGCCTCGCGTTCGTGCAAGCGCGTCGTGATCTGGTGCGCCAGGACCGCACGGCTCCACCCGTGATGAGCGTCTTTGGCCGCGTACCAATCGCGCAGCCGCTGGTCGTCGAGTTTGTCGAGCAACTCGATGACGTGACCCCAGGGCAATTCTCCAACGGCCTGTTGGCGAATTGACTCGGAGGTCGGCCAGGCCGTGGCGAAGCGACGCATGTAACGAAGATTCGCGGGTGAGAATCCCGTCATGTGCGGGAAGGCGATCCGAAGATCCTCCGCCAGTCTGGACAGCACCGCAGAGCCCCAGGCCTCTGCGGCCAAGCGCTGTTGAATGGTTCGACCGATCTGCCACCACAGCATCAGCAGCTCGGTGTTCGCCCCGCGTTGCGCTTTCAATCGTGCCCGGCGCACGTGCGTCTTCAGGTGTTCCAGCGTGGCGACGTAGTCATCGGGGATCATGTCTCGCGAGGCGTCCATGTCGAGATTGTGTCGGGGGCGGCCGACATCCGGCGGCGCTATCCACAGCTCCCGCCCACCCCACTCATCCTCCACATACGGCACCGATCCGCGCTCCGCTCCGTTCACTCGCATCGCCGTAGCCGTCGACCCCCGGGGCGGGCGTAGGTTGGGACCAGACGCCTGAAGGAGCATCCGATGACCGACATCTCCGTCACCCGCAACGACGACGCCTCGCGCTACGAGATCCGCTCCGACGACGTGCTCGCCGGGTTCGCCGAGTACGACAAGAAGCACGGGCAGATCCGGTTCACCCACACCGAGGTCGATCCGGCGTTCCAGGGCCAGGGTCTCGCGGGCACGCTGGCGAACGCGGCACTGACCGATGCCGCGGCCACGGGCGACGCGATCGTGCCCCTGTGTCCGTACATCGCGAAGTACCTCGAGACGCACGAGATCGAAGGCGCCGAGATCCGTTGGCCGAAGCGCCCCGCCGAATGATCGGCCCGCGCCGCATCGTCCTCGAACCGCGCGAGGTGCCGCTCGGCGGGGTGCGGGGCATGAATGTGCTGCGAGCACTGCCGCATCGCAACCTGCCGACCATCGGCGCCTGGTGCTTCCTCGACCGGTTCGGCCCCGCCGACACCCGCATGCGCGTCGAGCCCCACCCGCACATCGGACTGCAGACCGTGACCTGGCCGCTCGTCGGCGAGATCCGCCATCGCGACTCGCTCGGCAGCGACACCGACCTGCGGCGCGGGCAGCTCAACCTGATGACCGCGGGCAACGGCATCTCGCACTCCGAGTACTCGATCGGCGACGGCCCCGTTCCCCTCGACGCGTTGCAGTTCTGGGTGGTGCTGCCCGAGTCGGCACGGCACGGCGCTGCGGGGTTCGAGCAGCACACTGCGCTGCCCGGCCTCACGCTGCCGTCGGAGCACGGGGCGGATGCCTCGGCCACCGTCGTGCTCGGCGAGTTCGCCGGCGTGCGCTCCCCCGCGAGCGTGCACACCCCCATCGTGGGCGCAGAGATCGTGGTGCCGGCCGGCACGCGCGTGCGCCTGCCGCTTCCCGCCGACTGGGAGCACGCGGTGCTCCTCGTCGAGGGCGATGCGGTCGTGGCGGAGCATCCGCTCGCCGTCAACGAGACCCTGTATCTCGGCGATTCCCGCGTCGAAGCGGAGGTCGAGAGCGCGACGGGGGCGCTGCTGTTCCTGCTCGGGGGCGAGCCGTTCGCCGACGAGATCGTGATGTGGTGGAACTTCGCCGGGCGCACGCACGACGAGATCGTCGAGGCGCGCGACGCGTGGGAGGCGGCGTCCCCCCGCTTCGGCGAGGTCGCGGGTCACGACGTGCGGATCCCCGCCCCTCCCCTCCCGCCCGTGCGCCTCATGCCCCGCAGCCGCTCCCTCTGACCCGCACGCCGGGTCGCTGGGGCCACCTCGCCCGCACCCCGCCCCCGCCCCCGCACAACTTCGGAGTCGCCCCCGCCCCCGCCCCCGCCCCCGCCCCCGCCCCCGGCCCCCCCCCGCGGGGGGGCGGGGCCCGCCCCCCCCCCCCCCCCCAGGCCCGCGGGGGG
>JASCNZ010000078.1 GCA_029959905.1 Microbacteriaceae bacterium PS02344 | reverse complement strand
GGCGCTCCGCAGTGGCCCGCGCAGGCGCCGGCTCCGGCCGCGGCGCCCGCCCCCGCGGCACCCTTCCCCTCGGCGGCGGCGCCGGCGTTCCCCGCCGCGGCCCCGGCCGCGCCGGTGGGCGCCGACGACGACCTCATCGCCTTCGTTCCCGGCATCACGCAGGATGCTCCGCCGCGACGTGCCACCCCGGCCGTCCCGGCGCCCGAGGCCCCGGCTCCGCACACCCCGGCCGCGCAGGCACCTGCAGCGCAGGCCCCGGCAGCGCAGGCCCCGTCTCCACAGGCTGCCGCCACGCAGACTCCGGCTCCACAGGCCGCGGCCGGGCAGGCCCCGGCCGCTCCGGCGGCGCAGGCTCCGGCCCCCGTCGGTGACCCGTGGGCGGCGCCCTCCCCGGCGGCACCCGCCGCCGCCTCTGCGCCCGAGGCCTCGCCCCAGCCGATGTCGGGCGACAACGACATCGAGTCGACGCGCATCAGCATCCCGGGGCACCGCCTCGTCCTCACCTGGGACGACGGCACGCGCACCCCGGTGTCGCGACGCACGATCTTCGGCCGGAACCCCGCTCCCGAGGAGGGTGCCGCGGTCGTGGCGGTGCGCGATGAGACGCTGTCGCTGTCGAAGACGCACTTCGAGGCCGCGGCCGAGGTGTCGGGCGGGTGGGTGCTCGACCGGCATTCGACGAACGGCACGACGATCGTGCGCGACGGGCAGCGGCTCGCGTGCCCTCCGGGGCAGCGGGTGCCGGTGCGTCTCGGTGACGCGATCGAGATCGGCGACCGCATCGTGACGATCGGCGGCTACGCATGAGGCCCGGACTGGTGGTCTCGGCCGGCGCCGCGACGCACGCGGGCCTCCGGCGCGCGCTGAACGAAGACGCCTATCTCGCCTCCACCCCCGTCTTCGTCGTGGCCGACGGCATGGGCGGCCACGAGGCCGGCGACCGCGCCAGTGCGGCGGTGATCGCCGAGTTCGCGCAGTGCGTCGGGCGGCCGGCCCTCGAACTCGACGACGTGCGGGGCGCCCTCGAGGTCGCCCGCGGGCGCGTCGAGGAGCTCTCGACTTCGGGCAGCGGCCGCGCCGGAACGACTCTGAGCGGCGTCGTCATCGCATCGGTCGACGGCATGGGCTACTGGCTCGCCGTCAACATCGGCGACTCCCGCACCTACCGTCTGGCCGATCACGAGCTCGAGCAGATCACGGTCGACCACTCGGTCGTGCAGGAGCTGATCGATGCGGGAGAGCTGTCGCCGCAGGACGCGCTGCACGACCGTCGGCGCAACATCATCACGCGCGCCATCGGCGCCTCCAGCACGGGCGACGCCGATTATTGGATGTTCCCGGCCGAACTCGGGGATCGCATGCTCGTGTGCTCCGACGGCCTGACCTCGGAGGTGTCGGATGCTCGCATCCGCGAGATCCTCACCGCGACGCCCGATCCTCAGCGCGCCGCGGATGCGCTGATCGACGAAGCCGTCGAAGCAGGCGGTCGCGACAACATCACCGTCATCGTCGCCGACGCCGTGTCGGTGGCCTCGCGGCCGGGCACGCTGTTCGAGACCGACGACGACATCGACATGGACACGCGCCCGCGCGAGGCCGCTGCAGGAGGGGTTCGCTGATGCAGACCATCTATCGACCGGGACACTGGCACCTTCTCGTGATGCCGGGGGCGCTCGTCGCGCTGCCGCCCGACGCGCCCGCCGAGCTCGTCTCGAGCCTCTGGGAGCGTCTGCCTGCGCGCAAGACGCTCGCGACCGTGATCGACGTGCTCACCGCGCAGGCGGGGTCTTTCACCGCGTTGCCGCCCTTCGCGGCAGCGGTCGCCGAGGGGACGGATGTGCGGATCGCGCTGCGCGGTGGCGTGTCGGCGAGAGTGAGCGCCGGCGACGGTGCGCACGAGCTCGACGGCGCGGAGGTGACGACCTGGAGCGAGCGGTTCGTCGGCGGCGCCACGCGCGTGGAGATCACGGTCGAGGCGGTCGACGGAGAGGTGCGGCTGCCGGTGCAGACCGGGGTCGTCCAGGCATCCGCTGTCAGCGCGGAGCTGGAGTCGGCCGACGACGCGCCCTTGACCGGTGCTCTCGGGCCCGCTCCGATCGTCGCAACGGCGGCGGACGGCATATCGGCATCTGTGTTGTCGGGTGCCGCGGTCCGACTCGCGAGCTTCGCGGGCGCGGCCGCATCCGGGGCATCCGTGTTCGGCGGGGCATCGTCCCCGGCTCCTCTCGGCGGTGCGGACGAGGAGTCGGAGGGTTCCGCCTCCGCCCCTGCTCCCGCGGACGACTCCGTCACGGGGTCGGCCGGCGTGCGCGGTGAGTCCGATGCGTATGCCGTGATCAGCGCGCCGCTGCTCGGCGCGGTTGCCGTGCCGCCCGCGGATGCCGACGTCGTCCCGGGTGGTGCCGATGCGCCCGCCGGAGGCGACGCGCACGATGCGACCGATGCGTCCGGCCAGGTGGACGCGCCCGATACGAGCGGCGCAGCCGACGCGAGCGACGCGAACGACATCGCCGACGCGAGCGACGAGAACGACACAGCCGACGAGAACGACGCAGCCGACGCACCCGGCGCACCGGACGCACCCGACGCCGCCGCTTCCGCACACGACGGCGACGCGTCGACCGCCGCGCCGACGGCTGCGTCCGACGCGCCCACCGAGCAGCTCGACGAGCTCCCCGCGGTCGCCGAGCTCGTCGCCCCCGAGGTCGACGGTGTCACCCTGATCCCGACCGAGGCGACCCTCGCGGCCAGCGATGACGACTTCGATGTGCTCTTCGGCGACACCGTGCACACCGCTCCGCCGGTGCCGCGCATCTCGGCTCCGCCCGCTCCGCCCGCCCCGCCCGCCCCGTTCCCGGCGCAGGGCGACCACGACGGCTCGACGATCTCGGCCGACGAGCTGCGCGCGATGCGTCAGCGGCCCGCCTCGGCCGACGAGACGCCCACCGCGGTGATCCCGGTCGCCGACGCGCCCACCGCCTCGGCGGGACGCATCCGGGTGTCGTCGGGTCAGGTCGTGGCCCTCGACCGCACGGTCATCATCGGTCGTCGTCCGCGCTCCACCCGCGCGAGCGGCGCGAACCTGCCGCACCTCATCGCGGTCGAGAGCCCGCAGCAGGACATCTCCCGCAGCCACCTCGAGGTGCGCCCCGAGGGAGACACCGTGGTCGTCATCGACCTGCACACCACCAACGGTTCCACCCTGCTGCGCCCGGGCACCGACCCGGTGCGCCTGCACCCGGGGGAGCAGACCCTCGTGCTCACCGGCGACGTGGTCGACCTCGGAGACGGCATCACGATCGCCTTCGAGGATCTCCCGTGAAACGACCGCCGTCCTCGCCTCCCGTCCTCCCCGGCTTCACATACGTCGAACCGCTCGGTGCGGGCGGGTTCGCCGACGTGTTCCTGTACGAGCAGGAGATGCCGCGTCGCCGGGTGGCGGTGAAGGTGCTGCTCGCCGACCGGCTGTCGAGCGGGGCGGCGCAGGAGTTCGCCGACGAGGCGAACGTCATGGCGATGCTGTCGACGCATCCGGCGATCGTCACGATCTACCAGGCGGGTGTGGCGGGCGACGGTCGGCCCTACCTCGTCATGGAGTACTGTCCCCGCCCCAACCTGCAGACGCGATCGCGCAAGGAGCCGTTCTCGGTCGCCGAGGCGCTGCGCGTGGGCGTGCAGGTGGCGGGTGCCGTCGAGACCGCACACCGTGCCGGTGTGCTGCACCGCGACATCAAGCCGGCGAACATCCTCGTCACCGAGTACAACCGTCCGGCTCTGACCGACTTCGGCATCGCGTCGACCACCGGCGCGACGAGCGAGGCCTCGGGAATGTCTATCCCGTGGTCGCCGCCCGAGTCGTTCGCCGAGCCGCCGCGCAGCGGACCCCGGTCGGATGTCTGGGCGCTCGGTGCCACGCTCTTCACCCTGCTCGCCGGGCGGTCGCCGTTCGAGCGTCCGGGCGAGCGCAACTCCAGCGCCGACCTCATCGAGCGCATCGAGCGGGCGGCCGTGCCGCATCTCGGCCGCCCCGACTCGCCCGAGAGCCTGCAGCGGGTGCTCGAGCGGGCGATGGCGAAGAACTCCGACGACCGTTATCCGAGCGCGGTGGCGTTCGCGCGGGCGTTGCAGAAGGTGCAGATCGAGCTGTCGCATTCAGTGACGCCGATCGACATCGTCGACGAGCATCCGCACGCCGACGAGCTCGAAGACGACGACGACGGCCTGACCCGTGTGCGCGAGGTCGTGAGCATCGACCCTGATGCTTCGGCCTTCACCCGCCCGTCGGCCACGACGCAGAAGCACCTCGGTCAGCCCGCCCCCGCGGTGCCGCGCTTCGATCCTGCGCCGGCGCAGCCGGTGAGCGATCGCACCGAGGCGCGCGGCCCGGCCGTTCCACCGCCGCCCGTCGACGACGACCCGACGCTCCTGCGCCCGCCGCAGGTCGTCTCTCCGGCGGGCCCGCCCGCCCCGGGCTTCGCCACCTCCCCGGCGTCGCACGCACCGGCGTATGCGCCGGCGCCCTCGTCCCCGACCGCGCCCCCGCACGCGAGCGCGCCCTCCGCCCCGGCGCCGACGCCGGGCGGGTCGCCGCGCCGCCGCACCGGTCTCTGGATCTCGTTGATCGCGGCGGGAGTCGTGATCGTCGTAGTGGCGGGGATCATCGGCCTCAACCTGCTCGCGGCCGGCATCCGGACCGACCCCGCGCCCGAGGCATCCGAGACCGCCGAACCGCAGGACGTGGTGCCCGACTTCGTTCCCCCGGTGTCGGAGCCGGCGGGTGTGCGCGAGGGGGGCACGGTGACATTCACGTGGGAGAATCCCTCGCCGGAAGAGGGCGACAGCTACCTCTGGAGAGACGTGTACTCGGACGATCCCGACGCACAGCGGCAGACCGATGTGCCGACGGTGACGGTCGAATCTGCGGAAAGGGTGTGTATCGACGTGATCCTGCGGCGCGCTGACGGCCGGGCATCCGAACCGATGCGAGGATGCGTCGGATGATCTGGGAGATCGACGAGAAGACCGAGACGATCGAGGGGCTCGATGCCTCCGGTCGGCCCGATCCTGCCTACGCGTCTGCGCTCGGCCTGCTGCGTGCGCCGCTCGGGCGGCGAGCGCTCGCCTTCGTGATCGACGGGGGCATCTGGATGCTGTTGCAGCTGCCCCTGTGGATCGGCGCGGTTCCGTTGCTGGTGAAGTTCCTGAGCGGGTCTATCTCGGCCTACGGCCTCGTCAACCACCCCGACTTCGTGCTCGCGATCGTCATGGCCTCGGTGTCGACGCTCCTCAGCCTCGTCTTCCTCGTGGTGCAGTTGATCCTGCACGGCCTCAAGGGGTGGACGATCGGCAAGAGGCTCGTCGGCGTGCGCAGCGTCAACGTGCGCACCCTCGAACGCCCGCGGGTCGGGGCCGTGCTGCTGCGGTTCCTGCTCGTCGGCGTCGCCGGTATCGTGCCGGTGCTCGGTACCGCGCTCATGCTCGCATCGCCGACCTTCGACCCGGAACGACGCGGGCGCGGACTTCACGACAAGGCGACGGGTCTGTGGCTCGTCGACGTGCGCAAGGGCCTCAACCCGTATGACGAGAAGCGCATGCGCGTCGCACGCAAGATGGTGAAGGCCGACCCCGCGCCCGAGCGGTCGGCGCTGCCGTCGCTCGCGACGCCCGTCGACCCGTCCGCCGGGCCGGCCTACCGCCCGGGGAGCCGCGTGAGCGCCGGGGTGCTCGGCGTCGCCCGTCCGTACGATCCCGATGAGCGGCCGATCGTCGGCCTGTCGCTCGCGACCCCGTCGACGCCTGCGGTTTCGGCCGAGCCGGTGCCGGGCGAGACCGGAAAGCCGGTGCTCGGCGGTTACCGTGCCGTGCAGGCCGAGCGCGAGGCGATCGATGCCGTGGGGGCGGATGCCCTCATCGAGCCGCTCCCCGCCGACCCCGCCGCACCGATGCCCGCGATGCCGCGGCCCGCTCCGGGTGTGGTGCGCGCACCGTCGGAGACACCCGACCCGTACGCGCTGCCCGACCCGCTCGCGCCTGCGGCGGCGACCGCGGCTCCTGCGCCCGCGACTCCCGCGCCCGCAGCTCCGGCGCCCGCGACTCCGGCGCCCGCGACTCCGGCGCCTCTGGCTCCGGCGGCCCCCGTGCCGCCTTCCGCGGCAGCGGCTCCTGCGCCTGCGACTCCGGCTCCTCTGCCTCCGGCCGCTCCCGTGCCGCCCTCCACAGCCGCGGCTCCCGCGGCGCCCGCGACACCGCCGGCTCCGGTCGCGCCTGCGCCCGCGGCTTCTGCGCCCGCGACACCGCCGGCTCCGGTCGCGCCTGCGCCCGCGACTTCTGCGCCCGCGACTCCTGCGCCCGCGGCTCCCACCGGTTTCGGGCTGCGGCTCGACACGGGCGAGAGCATCCGCGTCGATGGCCCGATCCTGCTCGGGCGCAACCCCGATGCGACGCCGCATCCTGGGGCCCGCGCGATCCCGCTGCCCGACGACACCCGGTCGCTGTCGAAGACGCACCTGCTCGTGCGTCCGGTGCCGGGGGGTCTCGAGGTCGTCGACCTGCACTCGACCAACGGTTCGGCGCTGAGCCGCGACGGCATCGACATGGCGATGCCCGCGGGCACCGTGGTGGCGATCACCGCGGGCGACACGATCCGCCTCGGTGACCGCGTCTTCGCGGTGATCGCGGTATGACTGCTTGTGAACGACGGATGTCCGTCGCCGGCTCGACCGGCGTGATCGGGGGGAACCGATGAGACTCAAACTGACGCTGCATCGACAGGGCGGAGACCCCGTCGACATCGTGGTGAAGACCGACTCGACGGCGACGGCCGGCGACGTCGCCCGTCACATCGCGCTGGCCGACCCGACCCGTTCCGTGCCGGTCGCCGAGGGTGACGTGCTGACGCTCGCCGTCGCGCCGCCGACGGGCGAGCGTCTCGTGCCGCTGCAGCCCGACGTGCCGCTCGGCGAGGCACCCATCGGTTCGGGCTTCGCGGCATCCATCGTCAACCATGGTCCCGGCTATGCGTTCGGCGGTCAGCGCGACGTGGCGGGCGTGCTCATCGCGACGGCCGGAGCGCTCGCCGGGCAGGAGTTCCCCATCGCCGCGGGCACGGTCTTCCTCGGGCGCGATGCGGCGAACGACGTGGTGCTTCCCGACCCGATGGTGTCGAAGCGGCACGCGCGTCTCGAAGTCGGCACGCACATCGAGGTCGTCGACCTCAACTCCGCCAACGGTGTGCTCGTCGACGGGGTGGCCGTGCAGCGCGTGCGCATCGAGGAGGGCGAGCCGTTCGTGATCGGCGGCACCACGCTGGTGCTCCGGCTCGTGCGCACGTTCGACGGCACCCCCAGCGAGGAACCGATCATCGAGCGCGGCGGTGGGCTGCTGTTCAACCGCAGCCCCCGGGTCGAGGTGCGCTACCCGGGCACGCTGTTCAAGGTGCCTCGCCTGCCGACCGAGAAGATCGGCCGTCTGTTCCCGTGGCCGATCCTGATCGCGCCGATCCTCATGGGCATGGCGCTCTACGCCCTGAACGGCAATCCCCGTTCGCTGCTCATGATCGTGATGACGCCGCTCATGGCGTTCGGCAACATCATCAACCAGACCGCCCAGAGCAAGAAGGGCGAGAACCACGAGATCCTGCTGTTCGAGCGTCAGTACGAGCAGCTCGAAGAGGACTTCTTCCGCGGCAAGCCCGAGGAGGAAGCGGCCCGCAACGCCGAGGCGCCCCCGGTGGCCGAGGTGTTCGACCATGCGATGCGGCTCGGTCCGCTGCTGTGGACCCGCCGCCCCGAGCACTGGAACTTCCTCGCGCTGCGCCTCGGCACCTGTCGGCTCCCGGCGCGCAACCGCATCGACGACCAGGACTCTCCCGAGGGCCTGCCCGACTTCATCGACCGCGTCGATCGGCTGCGCGAGCGCTACGCGTTCGTCGACGACGTGCCCGTGTTCGAGACCCTGGCGGATGCCGGATCGGTCGGTATCGCGGGCGCGCAGGGCCCGGTCGCCGACACGATGCGCGGCGTCGCGGTGCAGCTGTTCGGCCTGCACGCTCCGAACGACGTGGTCGCGGTCGCGTTCGCCGATTCGGCCTGGACGCCCGAGCTGGAATGGCTCAAGTGGATGCCGCACACCTCCAGTGAGCGCAGCCCCTTCCGCGACATGGCGCTCGCCGACTCCGCGCCGACGAGTGCGGCGCTGCTGAGCACGCTCGAGGAGCACGTGTCGCGCGCGGTGGCGTCGAGTGGTTCGGGCGAGCCGCGCGGGCCGTTCAAGGAGGACTGGAACCCGCTGCTCTACGGCACCGACGTCGCGCGCGCCGCGGGGGAGCACAAGAGCACCCCGCCGATCTCGGTCATCGTGTTCGTCACCAACGACGCTCCGGTCGACCGCGGCCGTCTCACCGAGGTGCTCGAACGCGGTGCCGACCACGGCGTGCACGCGGTGTTCGTCTCGCCGACCGTCGAGTCGTTGCCCGCCGTGTGCCGCAGCTACATCGACGTCACGACCGGTCTCGAAGACGCGCAGGTGGGTCTCGTGCGCAACGGCGAGCACTTCGAGCACGTGCGGGTCGAGGGCGTGTCGAACGCCTACATGCAGATGCTCGCGCGACGCCTGTCTCCCGTGGTCGATGCGAGCACGGTGGTGCACGACGCATCCGACATCCCGGGATCGGTCATGTTCCTGCAGCTGGTCGACCCCGCGATCGCGGAGGACCCCCAGGTCGTCATCGAGCGGTGGCGTCAGAACAACACGATCGTCGACCGCAGCCCCACGCCGCGTCCGCGGCTGAAGAAGTCGGGCACGCTCCGCGCGATCATCGGCCAGGGAGCATCCGACGCCATGGCGCTCGACCTGCGCACGCAGGGCCCGCACGCCCTCGTCGGCGGTACGACCGGCGCGGGCAAGTCGGAGTTCCTGCAGGCGTGGGTGCTCGGCATGGCCGCCGCGCACAGCCCCGACCGGGTGACCTTCCTCTTCGTCGACTACAAGGGCGGGTCGGCGTTCGCCGACTGCGTCGAGCTGCCGCACTGCGTGGGTCTGGTGACCGATCTCAGCCCGCACCTCGTGCGCCGTGCGCTGACCAGCCTGCGGGCCGAGCTGCAGCACCGCGAGCACCTGCTCAACCGCAAGAAGGCGAAGGACCTCCTCGAACTCGAGAAGCGCCAGGACCCGGAGTGCCCGCCGGCGCTCGTGCTGGTGATCGACGAGTTCGCGGCGCTCGCGTCGGAGATGCCCGAGTTCGTCGACGGTGTCGTCGACATCGCCCAGCGCGGTCGTTCGCTCGGCATCCACCTCATCATGGCGACGCAGCGTCCCGCCGGCGTCATCAAAGACAACCTGCGCGCCAACACCAACCTGCGCATCGCGCTGCGGATGGCCGACGAGGCCGACTCCCGCGACGTCGTCGACGACGACATCGCCGCGTCGTTCCCCGCGTCGATCCCCGGTCGCGCGATCGCGAAGACGGGCCCCGGACGTCTGGTGCCGTTCCAGTCGGCGTATGCGGGCGGATGGACCACCGACGACGAGTCGACCACCGCCGACGTGCGGGTGGCCGAGCTGCGCTTCGGTGCGAGCGGCGAGTGGGAGCCCGACGGCCTCGTCGAGTCGGACGTGCACGAGGAGGACCTCGGGCCGAACGACCAGAAGCGCATCGTGTCGACGCTCATCAATGCAGCCGATCGCGCGCAACTGCAGCGTCCGCGGCGGCCCTGGCTCGACGACCTCGCGACGGTGGTCGACCTCACCGACCTCACGAACGAGGGCGACACGCGCATCCCGATCGCGCTGACCGACATCCCCGAGAAGCAGCTGCAGCAGTCGGCGGTGTTCCTGCCCGACCGCGACGGCTCGATGGTCGTCTACGGCACCTCGGGATCGGGCAAGTCGACGCTGCTTAAGACCATCGCCACCGCGGCGGGCATGCGCCCCGACCTCGGCCGTGTGCAGGTCTACTGCCTCGACTTCGCATCGGGAGCGCTCGGTGCGCTGTCGGTGCTGCCGCACGTCGGGTCGGTCGTCGACAGCGGCGACGTCGAGCGCATCCAGCGCCTGTTCCGCACTCTCGACGCCGAGATGGACCGCCGGGCGGCCGCGTTCTCGGCCGCGAGTGCCGCGTCGGTGCAGGAGTACCGCGAGCTGCGTGACCCGCGGATGCCCCGCATCCTCGTGCTCATCGACAACTACCCCGAGTTCAAGAAGGACTGGGAGATGGCGCCCGGCCGCGGCCCGTTCTACCGGATCTTCATGCGCATCTTGGGCGAGGGCCGCACGCTCGGCATCCACACCGTCATCACCGCCGACCGCGGCAACGCGGTGCCGAGCGCGGTGGCGGCGAACATCTCGCGCCGGGTGATCCTTCGCATGGGCGACCCGAGCCAGTACATGCTGCTGGGTGCCCCGCGCGACGTGCTCGACGAGCAGTCGAACCCTGGTCGCGCGGTCGTCGACGGGCACGAGGCGCAGATCGCCGTGCTCGGCGGCACGACGAACGTGGTCGAGCAGACCAAGGCGCTCGCCGCCCTCGGTGATCGGCTGCGCGCCCAGGGCGTGCGCGACCTGCCCGAGATCGGCGCGCTGCCGACGCTCGTGCCGGCCGACGAGATGCCGGCGACGGTCGACGGGATGCCCGTGTTCGGCGTCGCCGACGACACGCTCGCCCCGCACGGCTTCGAGCCCATCGGGTCGTTCGTCATCTCGGGTCCGCCTGCGTCGGGCAAGACCAACGCGCTGCGGTCGCTCGTCACGGCGATGGAGCGGTTCGATCCGAACATCCGGATGTACCACTTCGGCAGCCGCCGCGCCGAGCTCAAGGACTTCCGCCCCTGGGTGCGCAGCGCGACCAAGCCGGAGGACGAGAAGGAGCTGGCGACCGAGCTGGCCGAGCTCGTCGTGGCCGAGAACCCGGATGCGCGCATCCTCATCGTCATCGAAGACGTGCCGCACCTCGCCGACGGTCCCGCCGATCGCCCCATGCGCGCCCTGCTGCAGGCGATGAACAACAGCGATCACCTGCTGATCGGCGAGGCCGAGATCACGCGGGCGAGCGGCAGCATCGGTGTGCTGGGCGAGTGGAAGACGGGGCGTCAGGGCATCGTGCTGAAGCCCGACACGTACGACGGCGAGGGCATCTTCAAGACGCCGTTCGGCCGTGTCAAGCGCTCGGACTTCCCCGTGGGGCGAGGCATCTTCGTGCAGGCCGGTCGGGCCGTCACGATGCAGATGCCGTTCGTCGCCGACGAGGCGCCGAAGAGCTAGCCGGATGGGGAGCGGTGCATGGGTACCGCTCCCCGTTCACCTCGGCGGGTTCGCCCGCTAACCTCGTGTGCAGGAGGCCGGAGACGGCCTGAAGACGATCGATTCGGAGGCGGTTTCTCATGGCCGGACATGATTTCGGAGCAACGTACAGCGAGATGGAGAGCGCGGCGGCGCGTCTTCGTGACGGTCGCAGCACCGTGACCGACACGCTGAAGGAGCTGCAGGGCGTCAT
>JASCNZ010000077.1 GCA_029959905.1 Microbacteriaceae bacterium PS02344 | reverse complement strand
CCGTCGGCAGCGGCTGTCGCACGCGCTCGACCTGCGCCGGGGTCAGCCGGTCACCGGTCGCGTGCGTCCACGACGGGGCATCCGGATGCCCCCGCCACCGCCGCAGCCGCGCGGCGCCCGCCGCGTCGAGGGTCGGCCAGCGTTCGGCATCCGTCAGCACCGCCGAGGCGCCGGGGGCGTACTCGGCGAGGACGAGCGGTCCGACAGCATCCGGGTCCTGCCCCGCACTCGGACGGATGCCTGCGCTCGGCGCCGGGTCGGGATACCCGGGCACCGGCGCACCCGCCGCCGGGTCATTCACTCGAGTACCGGGCCGCCGCCTCGCGCCGGCGGGCCTCCCGCAGCTTGCGGGCGATGTCGGCACGGTGCCGGTGGCCTTCGTACGCCTCGGCCAGGGCACGGTCGCGGGCCAACGAGTCGACGGCCGCCAGCAGCGAGGCCGCGGTGTGCGCGTCCTCTCCGCCGGGCAGGTAGCCGGCCCAGAGCAGGAAGGTGCGGGCCGCCTCGATGCGGCGCTCGTCGTCGGCGACCCACCCGGACGGGTCGGCGACGGGCGCGAGGCGCAGCGCGAGAGCGTCGACCGCGAGGCCCGCGGTGCCGTGGCGCAGCGAGGGAGCGAAGGGGGCGACGAGGTCTTCGCTCGCGACCAGCCACAGGCCGATCGCACCGCCGCGGCGCACGCGCGGGTCGCCCTCGAAGGCGAGGCACCCCAGCCCGTTGCCCAGCACGTCGCCGGCGAGGGCCGTCAGCGAGACCCGATCGTCGAGGAAGGCGTGCGGCACGCTCGACAGGCGGCTGGCGATGTCATCGAGCGATGGGCCGGGTCGCACGCGCGACCACGCCTCCTGCTCCCCGCCCGACCTCTCCGACCACGCGGCCAGCAGATCCTCTGTCGCGAAGCCACCCTCGCGCCCGCCGCCGTCAGCCACGAAGCCTCCCGGCGAGCGCGGCGCACGCGGCCGGGGCGTCGTCCATGCTGTCGAGATACACCACGTCGTAGCCGTCGCGAGCGGCGAGTTCGGCGACGTGGCGGCGGGGATCCATGAGCACGAGCGTACCCGTGGTCAGCTTCGACCTCACGGCGCGCGCGACCCCGTCGTACGGCTCATTGCCGACGCCGAACATCGACACCAGCCCGTCGTCGGAGAGCACGACAACGTGACGCTGCTGCTCGGTCGTAGCCGGCGGGAGCGGCGCGTACCGCGCCTCGTACAGATCGAGCGGGAACGAGGTACCGCCCCCGAAGAAGAACGAGATCGACGCGATGATCTCGTTCGCGTCCCGACTGAAGCGCTCCATGCCCGCCACCTGTCCGGCGCTGGCGAAGCTGACCACCCGCAGCCGTCCGCCGCCGCGCAGCACCGAGAGCGCGAGAATCGTGCCGGCGAGCACCGCGGGCGACCCCCGACGCGGATGCCGCATCGACCCGGACGAGTCGATGTACAGGTCGACCTCGAGGCTCGTCTCGCTCACCGCCGGCTCGTCGTCCAGCTCGGAGCGCCGTCGCGTGGTGATGCCCGGGATCACGGGACCGCCGCGCAGCGTGGCGGCCCAGTCGATGTCGCCGAGCGGATCGCCGGCCTCCCACAGTTCGAGCGGCCCGGGGATGCCGCCGGTCGGCCGTTGCGGAGCAGGGCGCGTGTACGGACGCACCCAGGCGGCCGCCTCGTTGCGGTACCAGGCGGCGAGCACGGTCTGCTCGTCGAGGTCGTCGTAGAGCGCGAGCGTGCGGGCCACGTCGAGGCGCTGACCACCCTCGGCTGCACCGCCGCGGGCATCGAGATCGACGTCGACCTCCCCGCGCGCCCCGGGATGCGGTGGCAGGTCGCCGCGCAGCCGGCGGTCGCCCAGCATCCGTCCGAGTTCGTCGCCGGAGGGGCCGTCATCGTCCGCCGCGCATCCGGCACCCCCTGCGGCGGTCCGGGCCGCGCCGGCGTCGATGCGCTCGGCGACGTACGGCGCCGCGATCACGCCGAAACGCACCGCCCCCGACACCGGGTCGGTCGCGAAGCCGCGCACGGTCTCGGCGACCAGCGCCGCATCGACGGGCGGGTTGGTGGCCCGCGCCCCTGCGAGCTCGGCCGCGATGCGGGCGCTCTCCGCCTGGCGCTCGCGCAGGATGCGCTCCTTCTCGCGGTGGCGCTCGGCGATGCTCTCCAGAGGCGGGAGCGACGCGTCGGATGCGGCGATGCGCGGCGCCGTCGGAGGCTCCGTCGGGCAGAGGGTGCCGGCCGGGAGCCGCCAGAGGATCTCGTAGGCGCGGCAGTACACCCACCACAGGCGGTCGCGCCCGTCCGGCTGCGGGTAGAGCGCCCGGCCGAGCCGTACGATCCCGGGCTCGTCGGATGCCGCAGCATCCGACGTGTGCCCGGCCTCCGCGCGCTGCAGCTGCGCGAGACGGGTGTTCACCAGGAGGTCGCTCCACAGGTTCGCGAGCATGCCGATGTCTGCGGCTCGCGGGGCGAGCGCGGAGACCCCGGCGAGCGCCCGCGCCATCTGGTGGCGGATCTTGAGCGCGTCGATGCGGGTGCTCGGAGCGAGCACGTGATGGCCCACCTCGTGCGCGAGCATCGTCGAGAGTTCATCGCCGAGCCCGCGCTCGACCAGGTACTCGGGATCGATGGTGACCGAGGGCGGGAACGCGAACCACGCCGGGGCGCCGTGTGCGGCGGCAGCGCCCGGACGCACCCGCGGGTCGTCGAGACGCACCCCCCACAGCGCGAGTGCCCGCTCCCAGGCGGCGCGCACCGCGTCGGTCATCGGCACGGATGCGGGGTCGACCACGCCGGGGTCCGCGTGCCCCTCTCGGGGTGGCGGGGACGGCGGACTCACGCCGCCTCGCGCACGTGCACCCACGCGAGGTGCGTGTCGGCGCCGATCACGACGCTCACGCCGTCGTCGACGGGCGGGGCCGGATCCGGCTCATCGGATGCCGCGAGCCGCGCCCCCCAGACGTCGGCGTCGAGGCGCCACCACTCGCCCGCGACCAGGAACGCGAAGGCCCCGGCATCCGCGAGCCGCACCGCATGTTCGGGGGGACGGATCCACGCGCCGCCGAAGCCGCGGAATCCGCCCGCGGCCAGCACGTATCCGCGATCGTCGACACGGCCGGGCCACCAGAACCGATCGGCGCGCTGACGCCGCACGAAGGCCTCGAGCACCTCGACCCTGAGGCCGAGCGTCGCCGCGAGGGCGCGTCGATGCGTCGCATCGCCCGCGTCGGCGAGACGTCCGAGCGCGTCGTCACGCAGGGCGAGGGCTCCCGCCCGCCAAGCGGCGACCGCCACGAGGTCGAGAGTGCGGTCGCGGTCGTGCACCGCGTCGGGCGCTGCGGCCAGGCCCGCCGCCAGGGCCCGGCCGAACACGTCGGCGTCTCCGTGGGCGCGCTCCACGTTCTGCGCCGCGAGTGCGAGGTCGAGGCCGACCCCCGCGAGATCGGGCGGCGACGCGGGGGCGAGGGCCAGCCGCGCATGCGCCAGCTGCACCGGTCGACGGATCACCCGCGGATCTCCTGCCAGCGCGCGTAGGCGGTATAGCGCTGATGCAAGTACTTCAGCGCGATGACGTCGTCGAAGTCGCGACCGTACAGCTTGCCGACGCCCGCGATGCGACGCAGCTCGGTCTCGACCGCGGTGATGCGACGCGAGACCTCCAGCGGCGCGACGCCCTCCAAGCCCCGGTCGAGCTCGGCGAGGAGCGTCGCGACGGGGTCGGCCGCATCCCGCCCCAGCATGTCGTACTGGCGGCACGATTCGGCGAACAGGTCGCCGAGCCAGCTGACCGTGTCGGTCGCGAGCTCGCGTTCGGCGCCCACGTCGAAACGCGGATGCGTGTCGTTCGGCAGCAGCTTGCCCCGGAGCACGAACGGCAGAACGGCCGCGACGTCATCCAGCTCGACGGCCTCCGCACCGCGGAACCAGGAGACGGCCTTCGCGTACAGTACGAGCGTCTGCAGGGCGCGCACCGAGAGACCGTTGCGGGTCTGCGCGCCGAGGTCGACCTCGAGATCGGCTCCGCTGTTGGCGTCGATCACCTCGCCCACCCGGCCGCCGGCCGTGGTCACGACGTCTTTCGTGCGGTACTCGAAGCGACGGCCGCCGTGCTGCACGAACTCGAAGTGGCTGAGGAAGAACCGCACCCTCCGGCGCACGCCGTCGGGAATCGGCACGGCGCGGATCGCCGCTCGCATGCGGTGCTGCTCGTCTGCGTCGAATCGCAGCTCGGTCGGCACGTGCTCCTCGGGCTTCTCGCCCGCCTCGACGCGGGTGATGAGCTCGTCGAGGAATCGGCTGTTGAATCCTGCGGCCTGCACCGTCACGTCCATGCGGTCGCGAAGCGCTTGGATCACCGGGAACGTCCCGCCGCCCGCGTCATCGTTCGCGGTGAAGAACCAGCTCTCGACGCCCGAGTCGGGGGCGGTGCGGCGCATCTGGTCGTGGCTCTCGACGTACCCCTCGGCCACCATCGTGAGCAGTGCCGACTGCGTCTTGGTGGGGATGCGGTTGTACTCGTCGATGATCTTGACCGGCAGAGCGAGCCAGTCGCGCCACGCGATGCGGATGTCGCTGAGCCGCTCGGCCTCGACGAGGTCGCGGGGCAGAGGGATGCCGACGAGGTCGCTCACCGTCAGCTGCGGCTGGCCCTGCTGCACGCCGCGACGCACGTCGTCGGCCGTCGTGCCGGCCAGGACGCCCATGAGCACAGCGACCGTCGTCTTGCCGCGGCCCGGACCCCCGATCAGCAGGCACTTGCCGCCGACCGCGAACGTGAGCAACGGCAGCAGCACATTCGACGAGAACGACGCCTGCGTGGGCAGCGAGATGCGGGCGTCGGCGTCGCCGAGGCCGATCGAGAGGGGCTCGCCGTGCGAGAACTCGATGTCGTAGTACGGCGAGATGACGGCTCGGTTGACGATCCAGTAGTACGCCTGCCGCAGCTTCTCGTCGAGCGGCGTCTGTGCGGCGGGCGCCGCCCGGAACAGGTCGTCCGCGGTCAGTGGGGCGATGCCGTGCTCGGTGCCGGGATTGGTGGGCGATGCCGACACGCGGCTCCAGCGATCGGACATGCCCTCATCCTAGAGGCGGGCGCCGACAGCGCCGGCGGATGCCCCGCCGGATGCGCCGGCGAGCAGGGGCGCCCCGGCGGCCGCCCGCTGCAGGGCGCGCTGCTCGTCGATCGATCGCCCTTCGAGTGGTTCCGCGAACCGCAGGTGGGCGCGCAGCAGCGGCGCGAGTGTGGATGCCGCCGCCTCGACGCGAGCCGGCACGTCGCCACGCACCTCGATCCACGGCACGGGCTGCGAGGCGAGCACGTCGCGGAATCGCTGCTGCATGCCGTGGCGGATGTGCTCGCCGTCGCGCATGCCGTCCTGCACGAAGGGGATCTCGTCGCCGGTGAGCACGTACAGCAGGGGACGGTGCGCCGCCGCCGCGCGCTGCAGCCGCTCGGCGGGAGCACCGACGTACCGCTCGTGCCAGAGCGCCGTCGCGAGCACGTCGGTGTCGCACACCAGCACCGGCGTCGGCACCTGGCGGAGCGCGCGCTGCTCGAGGGCGATCTGCCGATCGACGATGAGATCGAACTCGTCGCTGCGCCAGGGGGTGTCCAGTCCGCCGTCGCGCGTCTCGGAGTGCTCGCGGCCGTACTCCGGCACCCACAGCGTGCCCAGGTGCACGGCGAGCGCCTCGGCCATCGTCGTCGACCCCGTCGACTCGGCGCCGAGCACGACGACACGCGCCGAGAGATCGGCCCGCACCGCAGGGGCCAGCTCGTGCCAATGGGCCGAGGGGTCTGCGCGGATCGCCGTGCCCGAGACCGGATTGATGCGACGCCCCTCGTCGATGCGCACCCACTGCGCACCGAGCCGTCTCGCCAGCTCCCCGCCGTAGTCGTCGCACGAGAAGACGGTGTCGACCGGCTCGTCGAGCAGTGACTCGATGACCGCGAGGTGCTCGGCCCACGCGGCATCCGAGTGGAAGTCGACGGGCGCGTCGTCCATCGCGGCGACGACCCGGGCGCCGGGATGCGATTCGCGGATCCAGTCGGCGCGCATCTGCAGCGGGATGGATTCGACGGATGCTCCGAGCACCTGCACCGTCAGACGTTCGCTGCGCCGCTCCGCCTCACGGATGAGATGGGAATGTCCGCTGTGGAAGGGATAGAACTTGCCGAGGACCAGACCGTGCCCGCGTCGTTCGGGCACGACGAGCGGGGCCGTCACTCCGCCTCCCGCGAAAACGCGATCACGCCGTCACCGCACTCTCGCGCTCGGCGCTCTGGTCACGGGCCACACGGCGCCACGACCCGTAGCCGAAGACGCAGAGACCGATGAACAGGGCGTAGAGGGCGGCGATGATCCACAGCCCGGCCGCGATCGACAATCCGACGAACACGACGTCGACGCCGATCCAGACGAACCAGTTCTCGATCCACTTGCGGTTGAGCATGTACTGCGCGACGAGGCTGACGGCGGTCGTGAGCGCATCGGCGACGGCGACCTCCGAGTCGGTGAAACTCGTCAGCAGCCACAGCAGTATCGCTGCTCCACCCAGACCCGCGACGGCGAGCAGCGGCCAGGCGGCGCGGGGCGTGCGGGCGATGTACGTCGGATTCTGCTCGATCTTGCGGGTCCATCGCCACCAGCCGTGCACGCCGAACGCGAGGTACACCACCTGCAGCCCGGCGGCGGCGTAGAGACCGGCCCCGAGGAACACGACGAACAGCACGACATTGTTCGCGATGCCGATCGGATACGTCCAGACGTTGCGCAGGCCCGCGAGGAGCACGCACGCCGCGCCCGTCGCGAAGCCGAGCACCTGCGTCCACTCCGCGAGGAGCCAGTCCAGCACGCGCGACCCTACAGCTCGACGCCGACGAGCACGGGTTCGGGCTGCAGCACCAGACCGAATTCGCTGTGCACCCGGTTCTGGATGAAGCGGGCGAGCTCGGCGACCTCAGCCGCGGTGGCCCCGCCCCGGTTGGTCAGCGACAGAGCGTGCTTGGTCGACACCGATGCCCGCGAACGGGGCAGGTGGAAGCCCTTGCCGATGCCGGCGTGCTCGATGAGCCAGGCCGCGCTCACCTTCACGTCGGCCTGCTCGCGTCGGGGCGCCGGGAGCACTCCCCCGTACGACTCGAGCGGGATGACCGTGAGAGCGTCGAGGTCGGGGGTGACGGGCCAGCGCGGGCAGTCGGCGGGGAGGGCGCGCGCGACGGCCTCGGTCACGATGGCGTTCTGGAAGAACGAGCCGACGCCGTGCGTGTCGGCATCGGTCTCGTTCCACAGCATGCCCTTCGAGGCGCGCGTCTCGAGAATGCGCTCGCGCACCCAGGTGAGCGACACGGGCGCGTCGTCCCCGAGGGTGAGGGCGCGACGCAGCTGCTCACCGCGCACGACGCGTTCGCTCGCGACGAGCAGGTCGACCGTGATCGAGAGGATCACCGCCCGACGCTGGGGTTCGCTGCCGTAGTGGTGCTTGAAGACCGAGGTGCGGAAGCCCAGGCCGAGCTCGGCTGCCGGCACGACCCGCACCTCGCCGTCGGCCTCGTCGATGAGCTCCACCTCGACGAGGGTCTCCTGGATCTCCTGCCCGTACGCCCCGATGTTCTGCACGGGCGCCGCGCCCACGGTTCCCGGGATGCCGCTCATCGCCTCGAGACCCGCGTACCCGTGTGAGACGGCGTACGCGACGAGATCGTCCCACCCGTGCCCCGCCTGCACCCGCAGTCGAATGCGACCAGGATGCGGAGACGGCACCTCCTCGATGCCCTCGGTGAGCACGCGCACGACGGTGCCCTCGAAACCCTCGTCGCCCACGAAGAGGTTGGACCCGCCGCCGAGCACCATCCACTCGTCGCCGCGGCGCCAGGTCTCGCGCAACGCCTCGACGACGGCCTCGGTCGTGCGGGCCTCGAGCATCCGCTCCGGAGCGCCGCCGGTCTCGAGCGTGGTGAGAGCCGCCAGGCGGAGCGGGGCGACCTCTTGCAGGGGCGCGACCATCAGGCGGCGATGCGCAGCTGCGCCTTGACGAGCACGGTCGTGTCGCCGGTCGTGACCTTGAGGTCGATGCGCGTCGAGGCGTCGTCGACGGCGCCGACCGTCGCGACGACATGCACGTCCGCTCCGTTCTCGGGGTCGACGACGACGGGCTTGGTGAACCGCACGCCGTAGTCGACGATGCGCGCCTGCGGGTCGAGCGCGGCGACGACGACCGACGAGGCGATGCCCATGGTGAGCATGCCGTGCGCGAGCACGCCGGGCAGGCCCACCGCCGCCGCGACGTCGTCGCGATAGTGGATGGGGTTGAAGTCGCCGGATGCTCCGGCGTAGCGCACGAGCGATTCGCGCGTGAGGTGCACGCTGCGTTCGGCGATCACGTCTCCGACCGAGTACGCCATCACTCCCCCTCTCCGACCAGCAGAACGCTGGTGGCGGTCACGACATGGGCGCCAGAGCCATCGGTGATCTCGGCCTCGCTCGTGATCATCGCGTTGCCGGCCATCATGCGCACGCCCGTCACGCGCAGCCGCCCGGTCAGCTCGTCGCCGGCGACGATCGGCCGCGTGTAGGCGAACCGCTGCTCGGCGTGGATCGTCCGCGCGAGCACGATGCCCGAGTCGGGCTCCGAGAGCAGCTGCTGCAGAGTGAGGTCCTGCACGACCATCGCGAAGGTCGGCGGGGCGACGACGTCGTCGAACCCGGCCGCGCGGGCCGCCTCGACATCGGTGTGCTGCGGAGCATCGGCGAAGACGGCGCGCGCGAACTCGCGCACTTTCTCGCGTCCGACGAGGTACGGGGGCGTCGGCGGGAACTCCCGGCCGACCAGTTCTGTGTTCACTGCCACCCCTCGATCCTACCGAGGGGGTCCGACACCCGAATCCCTGTCGACCGGATCAAAGGCGGACGGCCCGTCGGCATCCGTTCCGGATCGCGGACGCGGGCCGCTTCGACGGGCGGTGGCCGGTCAGGCCGTGCGGCGCCCGCGGATCGCCTTGAGCGCCATCTGCACCGCGATGACCACGAGGTACGCCGCGAACAGGATGCTGCCCAGACGCGGATCGATCAGCGTCGCGATCCAGGCGCCGAGCGCCGTGGTGGTGCAGGCCGAGACGCCGATCACCGCAGCCGCGAGCAGGTCGACGTTGCGGTGGCGCAGGTTGCCGACCGTGCCCGACAACGCCGTCGGAATCATCATGAGCAGCGAGGTGCCCTTCGCGATGAGGTCGCTGGTCCCGAACGCGAGCATGAGCACCGGAACCACGATCACTCCGCCGCCGACGCCGATCAGCCCGGCCAGGATGCCCGTTCCCACGCCGACCGCCACCAGCGCGATGCCCGATCCCCAGGTCAGTTCGAACACCGCGTCGCGCGAGGGGATCACGAGGAAGAGCGTCACGATGACCACGAGCAGGAAACCGACGAAGCCCCACCGCAGAGCGGTCTGCGAGATGCGCGGCAGCAGCCGCGTGCCGATCTGTGCACCCACCACGGCGCCCGCGGCGAGGATGATCGCCGGGATCCAGGCGACCGAGCCGCTCGCGGCATACGACACGACGCCGACGGCCGACGTCGGCACGATGGCCGCGAGGGAGGTGCCCGCCGCGAGGCGCTGGTCGAAGTGCAGCAACAGCACGAGCAGCGGCACGATGACGGTGCCCCCGCCCACGCCGAAGAGTCCGGAGAGCAGACCGGCGAGCAGGCCGATCGCCACGAACGAGGTGTACGCCCGTGGGCCTCGGAACGATGTGATCGCCGCGTCTCCCACGAGCATCCCTTCCGCGCGCCCGGGCGGCGGGCGCACCGTCCGAGCCTACTCCCGCCGCGCCCGTCCCTCGGCTCGTACGCCCCGCATCCGCCGCATCCGCCACTGGCTCACGGCGACGCCCCGGGTACGAAGAAGGCCCGCCACCGGAACGGTGACGGGCCTCCCTCTCGAACGAGTGATTACTCGGACTTCTCCTCGGCGGCGGGAGCCTCCTCGGCCGGAGCCTCGGTGGTCTCGTCGGCCGGAGCTTCGGTGGTCTCCTCGGCGGGAGCCTCCTCGGCCGGCTTCTCCTCGACGGGCTTCTCGGCCGCGGGGGCCGCCGCCTTCTTCGTCGACTTCGCCTTGGGGGTGACGGGCTCGAGCACGAGCTCGATCACGGCCATGGGCGCGTTGTCACCCTTGCGGTTGCCGACCTTGGTGATGCGGGTGTAGCCACCCTGGCGGTCGGCGACCAGCGGCGCGATCTCGGCGAACAGCGTGTGGACGACGTCCTTGTCACCGATGACCGAGAGCACGCGACGACGCGCGTGCAGGTCGCCGCGCTTGGCGAAGGTGATCAGGCGCTCGGCGAGCGGACGCAGGCGCTTGGCCTTCGTCTCGGTCGTCTTGATCGACTTGTGGGCGAACAGCGCAGCGGCGAGGTTGGCAAGCAGCAGGCGCTCGTGGGCGGGGCCGCCTCCGAGGCGGGGACCCTTGGTGGGCTTGGGCATAATCGTCTAACTCCTGGTCAGAAAGGGTCGGGTATCAGAAGGACTCGTCTTCGCTGCCGCCGTAGAAGTGGGCGCCGTCGAAACCGGGCACCGAATCCTTGAGCGACAGACCGAGCGAGATGAGCTTGTCGCGCACCTCGTCGACCGACTTCTGGCCGAAATTGCGGATGTTCATGAGCTGCGTCTCCGAAAGGGCGACGAGCTCCGAAACGGTGTTGATGCCCTCGCGCTTCAGGCAGTTGTACGAGCGGACCGACAGGTCGAGGTCCTCGATCGGCATCGACAGCTCGCTCGAGTTGACGGCCTCGACCGGCGCGGGGCCGATCTCGATGCCCTCGGCCTCGACGTTCAGCTCGCGGGCGAGACCGAACAGCTCGGTGAGCGTCTTGGCGGCCGACGCGACAGCGTCGCGGGGGCTGATCGCCGACTTGGTCTCGACGTCGAGGACGAGCTTGTCGAAGTCGGTGCGCTCCCCGGCACGGGTGGCGTCGACGCGGTAGCTGACCTTGAGCACCGGCGAGTAGATCGAGTCGATCGGGATCTGGCCCGCCTCGGCGTACTCGTTGCGGTTCTGCGTGGCCGACACGTAGCCGCGGCCGCGCTCGATGATGAGCTCGAGCTCGAACTTGGCGGTGTCGTTGAGGGTCGCGATGACGAGCTCGGGGTTGTGCACCTCGACACCGGCCGGAGCCGAGATGTCGGCGGCGGTCACTTCACCGGCACCGGTCTTGCGCAGGTACGCCGTGATGGGCTCGTCGCGCTCCGACGAGACGACGAGCTGCTTGATGTTGAGGATGATCTCGGTGACATCCTCCTTCACGCCGGGGATGGTGCTGAACTCGTGCAGCACGCCGTCGATGCGGACGCTCGTGACAGCCGCGCCGGGGATCGACGACAGCAGGCTGCGGCGCAGCGCGTTGCCGATCGTGTATCCGAAGCCGGGCTCCAGAGGCTCGATGATGAACCGGCTCCGGTTCTCGACGATCTTTTCCTCGGTGAGTGTGGGACGCTGTGCAATCAGCACTCTGTGTTCCTTTCGATCACATGACCGCTATATGACATGTGGTGGGTGAGGTCTTGAGTTGTGGAAGTCGATGCCCGCGAACGGGCGTGCGAGCCGCCCGACCACCGCGCTCCTGACGAGGGGCGGTCGAGC
>JASCNZ010000076.1 GCA_029959905.1 Microbacteriaceae bacterium PS02344 | reverse complement strand
CCCCCCGGGGGGGGGCGCCCCAACCCCGCGTGGGGCCGCGGGGGGCGGGGGCTCAGAACGGGGGCGGGGGCTCAGAACAGGGGGGAGGCTCAAAACAGGGGGGGGGAAGCTCAGGGCGGGGCGGATGCTCAGAACAGGGGGTTCTCGCCCCGGGCCTGCGCCACGGCTCGGCGCCGCGCCTGCATGTGCCGCATGAGAAGCATCGACAGCGCACTGCCTCCGATGACGGCGACGCCGAGCAGCAGCAGCACACCGAGTTCGGGGTCGACGACCTCGAGACCGTAGACCAGCCCGACGCCGACCAGCAGCACGATGCCCTCGATCAGCGCGAAGAGCACGAAGATGCGCGTCTGCCGCGCCGCGTACTCCTTCTCGACCGCGCGCACCCGACCGTCGACCGAAGATTCCCCGGGGTAGCTCATGCCTCCCACGCTACCGACCCCGCCTCCCGATGCCCAGGGTCGCGGGCACCCTCGGTGCACGGGTATTCCGCCCGCGATCCCGCCGCCATAGGATCGGCGGATGGCAGAGGATGCGGCGTCCACCCCGAGGGAATCGTCGCGCCGCGGATTCCTGAAGCTCGGCGGCGCGGCCCTCGCAGGCGCGGCGCTCGGAGGCGTCGCGGGGGCGGCGATCGGAGCATCCGTCACCGCGAACGGCCGCGACGGTTTCGCTGCCGGTCCCGACCCGTTCGCCGGACTCACTCCGCGCAGCGAACCCGGCTTCGACCACATCGTCGTGGTCATGGGCGAGAACCGCTCGTTCGACAACCTGCTCGGCTACCTGTACTCGTCGTCGACACTGCCCGACGGCGAGCGCTTCGAGGGCCTGGCGTTCGGCTCGCACAGCAACACGGCATCCGACGGCACCGTCGTCGACGCCCACGTGTACGCGGGCGACACCGACCGCATCATGAGCCTCCCCGACCCCGATCCGGGCGAGGAGTACCCGCACGTCAACACGCAGATCTTCGGCACCGTCGACCCGAAGGGCAATGCCGACCTCTTCGTCGACGAGATGACCGCGCCCTTCAACGCCCCGACGCACGGCGAGACGGCGACGATGTCGGGGTTCCTCGACGACTACATCATCAACTTCCGACGCCTGCGCGGGGGCACCGAGCCGAAGCCCGAAGAAGCCGCGCACATCATGGGCTCGTTCTCGCCCGAGATGCTGCCGGTGCTCTCGACGCTCGCGAGCGAGTTCGCGGTCTTCGACCACTGGTTCGCCGGTGTGCCGTCGCAGACGTTCTGCAACCGCTCGTTCTTCCACGCGTCGACGTCGCACGGCTTCGTCACGAACCAGGGCGGCGGGGGGTACCGGAAGTGGCTGGATGCCCCGGCGGCCCCCACCGTCTTCAACCGGCTCGAAGACGAGAAGGTCAGCTGGAAGATCTACATCGACGAGCTGCAGCTGGTGTCGTTCACCGGCATGCTGCACGCCGCGGTGCTCGAGAAGTACTGGCGCACCGAGCACTTCGGCACGATGAAGGACTTCTACGCCGAGGCCGCCGCGGGCACGCTCCCCGCCTACGCCTTCATCGAGCCGCGCATGGTCTACGACCACAACGATTTCCATCCGCCGTTCGGGTCTCCGCGCGAGAGCGAGGTCGACGGCGAGCCGGTGTACGACAGCGCGATCTCCGACGTGCGGGCCGGCGACCGGCTCATTCACGACGTCTACGAGGCGGTGCGCACGAGCGCCTCCCCCACCGGTTCCAACGCGGTCAACACGCTGCTGCTCATCACCTTCGACGAGCACGGCGGATGCTACGACCACGTGCCTCCTCCCGCGGCCACGAAGCCCACCCCCGAGACGGGGCCGGGCGAGATGGGGTTCACGTTCGATCGCCTCGGATGCCGCGTGCCGGCGATCGCGGTGTCGGCCTACACGCGCCGCGGCACGATCATCCACGACGAGATGCACCACGGCTCGGTCACCGCGACCCTCTCCCGCCTGCACGGCCTCCGGCCGCTGAACGACCGCGACCAGTCGGCCAACACGCTGTACTCGGTCGTCAACCTGTCGCAGCCCCGGCATCCCGCCGACTGGCCGGTCACGACCCCGGCCTACACGCCGCCCAACCCCGAGGCCACCGAGCCGAAGCCCGGCCACCCCGCCGAGACGAAGCCCCTCACCCCGCCCGCGCGGGGGCTGCTCGGGCTGCTCATCGCGAAGTACGGCGAACCAGACGAACCCGAACCGCAGACCTTCGCCGACGCCTACCGACTGCTCCACGAGCACGGCGAGGAGCTGTTCGGCCCGGCGACCACGTCGTGAACTCCTAGGCTGAGGGGATGATCAGCGCCGACCCCGCCACGCTCGCCTCGTTCTGGCAGGAGGTACGGGCGCAGCATCCGGAGCTTCCCGCGACCGTGCCGAGCGCATGGGCGTTCGGTGCGACACCGGCGCACGCCGATGGTCTGCTCGAGCTGGTGCTGGCGGGCATCAAGACCGGCACCGCGTCGTCGCTCTGGGACTACGAGGCGACCGGCGACCCCGAGCCTTACCTCGGCGAGTTCAGCATCATCCTCGACGGCACCGGCACGCCCCGCGCGGTGCTCGAGACCACCGATCTGCAGACGGTCCCGTTCGACGAGGTCACCGCCGAGCACGCGCACTCCGAAGGTGAGGACGACCGCACCCTCGCCTCATGGCGCGAGATCCACGAGCGGTACTGGCGCAACCACTCCGAGAATCCGCGGGGCTTCGAGCCGGATATGCCCGTGATCTGCGAGCGCTTCCGCCTGGTCTACCCGGCTGCCCGACCGTAACTCAGGGCGAACGGCCCGCTCGGCCCCGGGTCGGCCCGGATTCGGGGCGGGCGGCGGCATTCTGTCCGGAGTGACGGCCGAAGCCCGATCAGTCGTCGCGCACGGCGTCGTCGTCGCGCACGGCGGAGCGGCGGCGTGCGACCACGAAGAGCGTGCCGCCGAGCAGCAGCACCAGCACTCCGCCGACCGCCCAGGCGAAGGTCTCGGGGCCCAGCCCGGTCGCCGGAAGGTGGCCGTCTCCGCCGCCGCCCGGCGTGCTCGGCGTCGAAGGCGCTGCCGGCTGTGCAGGGGTCGGATCGGGGTCGGGAACGACCGGCGCCGCGGCCAGCACGAAGTCCTGCGCGACCACCGTTCCTCCGCCCTGCAGCGGGAACCCGAAGGTGCGACGGTCGAAATCGACAGCTCGCGTGCCCTCCGGCGGAACCACGACGAGTTGATAGTCGCCGGGGACCAGATCGCCCAGGCTGTACGTGCCGTCTTCGTCCGAGACCAGCAGTTGCGTTCCCCCCGGCCCCTCGAGGGTCAGCGTCACTCCCGGCACCGGATCACCTGCGGTGTCGCGCACGGTGCCCGAGAAACTGCCGAGCAGGGCGAGCTCGAAGTTGACGTCTGTGAGGTCGCTCGTGCCGAGGGTCAGCGTCGAGGTGACCGGACCGAGCGGTGCGTACCCGTTCGGCGGCGTCACCGAGACCGTGTACTCGCCCGCCGGCAGCCGTGGCACCGTGTACACCCCCAGCGGGCGGGTCACCGTGGTCGCGACGATGACCCCGTCCGCATCGATCACCGTCACGACCGCGCCGATCACGCCCACGCCGGTGGCGGGTGACGTGATCACTCCGCCGAGGTCGGCGTTCTCGACGAGCACGAAGTCGTCCTCGGCGGGCAGCACGATGGGCTCCTCCGTGCCCTCCGCCACCGCGATCGTCCGGTCGGCATCGGCCGAGGTGAAACCGGTCGGGGGCACGACGCGCACCTCGTACGCGCCCGGTTCCACCCGGTCGAACAGATAGCGACCGTCACCATCGGTGATGGCGGTCAGCGGAGTCCCGTCGATCGCGACCGTCACTCCTGCGACGCCCGCGCCGCTCGCATCGACGACCCGTCCCGAGACCGCCGCGGGAATGATGTCGCGCAGCACGAAGTCGACGCCCGTGGCGTCGGCGTCGCTCAGATCGACCGGCCGCGCAGCCGGGCCATCGACGATCTTCCCGCCCGGACTCCCGGCGCGCACGGTGTAGCCGTCGGTGCCGAGCACCCGCGCGAAGACATACGTGCCGTCCGAGGCGGTCGCGGTCGAGGCGACGACGCGTCCGTTGGCATCGGTCAGCACGACGGGCACGCCGCCCACCGGTCCCGCGACGGCGTCGACGATCGTGCCGCCGACGTCGCGAGCGAGCGACGCGAACCAGGTCTGATAGACGGGCAGCCCGGAACGTCGTGTGAAGACGATGCTCAGCGTGGTGATCGGGGCGGCGGGCTCGAACCACGCCGCGGCACCCGAGGTGTCGACGGCGGCCTCGTTACCGGTGAGTGTCTGGGTCGTGGGGTCCCACGACGGCACGTCGGCGGCGTCACCCGTGCACGACGGCTTGCCGACGACGCCGGGGGCGCAGTAGTTGAACCCGCCGCGGAATCCGAGTTCGTCGGCGGAGAGCGCCTGCCCGTCCGGGCCGATGGCCTCGACGCGCACGGCATCAGCATCGATGTCGCCCAGCACGAAGGTCCAGCCGGAGCTGGGGGTGGGATTCTCGAAGGCATAGGTGGTGGTCGAGGGGCCGGTGGGCGAGTCGACGCGCGCGCGCAGATTGAGGTACGACTGATCGCGACTCGTGCCGTACTTCGCGCCGACGGGCGTGCCTTCGGAGAGCCAGGTCGATGCACCCGAGACCACTCCGACCTGTCCCGCTCGCGAGTCGCTCGTGACGAAGGCGGTCATCGCGGGGTCGGGGGTGATCTGCACCGACGTCGTGAACGCCCCGGCGGTTCCGGTCAACGGCTGCCACGACGCCCACTGCGTCGTGGTCGCGGCGGATGCGGGGCCCACCCCCACCGCGATGATCGCCACGAGTGCGAGGAATCCGGCCGAGATCGTGCTCCGCTTCGCGCGCATGGCGTCAGGCTACAGCGATATACCAATCAGCCGCTCGCGGAATTTCCGGCGGCCGGACGTCCGCGGTCGGGATCAGACGACCGGGTCGCCCTGAACCGGTCCCTCGGTGTTCGGCTTCCACCCGAGGGCCGGGGCGACGTGCTCGGCGAACGCCTCGAGCACGTGCAGGTTGTAGTCGGGTCCGAGCTGGTTCGGGATCGTCAGCAGCAGGGTGTCGGCGGCCATGACGGCCGAGTCCTGCTTCAGCTGTGAGATCAGCACGTCGGGCTCGGCGGCGTACGTCTTGCCGAACGTCGAGCGGTAGCCGTCGATGATGCCGATCTGGTCGCCGTTCTCCTCGCTGCGCAGCCCGAAGTAGGCGCGGTCGCGGTCGTCGATCAGCGGGAAGACGCTGCGGCTCACCGAGACGCGGGGCGGGCGGGTGTGTCCGGCCTCCTTGTAGGCGGCGCGGTACAGCTCGATCTGTTCGCGCTGCAGTTCGTGGAAGGGCACGCCCGTGGCCTCGGTCAGCAGCGTCGAGCTCATCATGTTGAGCCCCTGGCGCCCGGTGTCCTCGGCCGTGGCGCGCGAGCCCGAACCCCACCAGATGCGGTCGCGCAGTCCCGGGGACTGCGGTTCGACCTGCAGGTACCGTCCGGCACCGACCATGCGCGGGTCGCCGGGGGCCAGCGGCTCGCCGTCGATCGCACGCAAGAAGATCTCGAACTTCTCTCGCGCGAGCACACTGCCGCGCTCGGGGTCTTCGGTGTCGCGGAAGCCGAAGGTCTCGTAGCCGCGCAGCGCCGTCTCGGGTGACCCACGGCTCACGCCGAGAGCGATACGGCCGTCGGAGATGAGGTCGAGGGCCGCGGCCTCCTCGGCGAACTGGAAGGGGTTCTCGTACCGCATGTCGATCACGCCGGTGCCGACCTCGATGCGCTCGGTGCGTGCGGCCATCGCCGACAGCAGCGGCATGGGAGAGGCGGCCTGACGCGCCCAGTGGTGCACGCGTACGTAGGCGCCGTTGACGCCGAGCTCGTCAGCGCCCTCGGCGATCTCGATCGTCTGCTTCAGCATGTCGCCCGCGGTGCGCGTCGCCGAGCCGGGCACGTCGGCGTAGTGGCCGAAAGAGAGGAATCCGAAAGCCTTCATGTTCTATTCGAACGCATGGATGCTGCGAACTATTCCGCGGCGGCGCGCCGCATCTCCACATGTCCCGCGGCATCGGCCGCCGTCGCCGCGAACCCCAGCCGCGTGTACCAGTGGTGAGCCGGCGATCCCGGCCACACCGACAGCTCCACCGCGGCTCCGTCGGCGTCCGCCGCATCGAGCACCCGGCGCATGAGCATCCGCCCGTGGCCACGCTCCCGCGCCTCGCCCACCACCGCGATGTCGCACAGTCGTACCGTCTTCTCGCCGGTGTCGATCACCGCGTAGCCCACCGGCTCCCCGCCGACCGAGAGAAGCTCCACGACGGCATCCGGATGCTGCGCCTGCAGCGTGCGCATCTTCGAGACGAACTGCATCGCGACGAGCGGCTCGATGACTCCGGCGCCCGCATCGGGCAGCCGGCTCCGCACCTCATCCTCAGCGACCGCGCGCACACGCGGGTCGTCGAGGCTGACGCGCTCGATCCGCGCGGCCTGCTCAGCCACGCGGCGGGTATACACCCGTGAGTGCGATCACGAAGTACATGCCGAGGTACGGCGGCATGTTCTCGTGCGGCTGGGAACCCCCGGCCGCGGCGAGCGCGTCGGTCGCCATCGTGACGTCGCCCTCCGCGCCGTAGGCGTCGCGCGCCGCTCGTCCGTACCGTGGCTGCGCCCAGGTGCGTGCCGCGGGGTCGCCGCTGGTGCCGACCGCCGCGACGGCATCCGGTCGGTGGGTGTGTGCAGGAATCTCGTTCGACGTCAGCGTGACCGCCGACACGCCGCCGATCTCGCCGACCCTGCGCGGAGTGAGTCCTGGCCCCTCGCCCTGGCCGATCGCGAAGGCGCCGTTGAGGTTGGGCAGGGCGAAGGTCGTCCTGCCATCGCCGCCGTATTGGACGCCGAGCAGGCTGTACAGCGCCGTGTTCTGCGCGATGGGCAGCAGCTGTCCGCTGCACATCGCCCACCCGCGGGGTGCGTAGGAGAAGCCGATGGTGCGGATCTCTCCGAGGAAGGGGTCCATGTGCGCTCCGGTTCTGCCTCAGTCCCGCGACGGGAAGATGCCCGTCAGGGCGATGATGTGGTTCACGACCAGGTACGGCGACATGTTGTCGTGCGGCTGGCTGCCACCTGCCGCACTGAGAGCCGCCGTCGACATGGTGCCCGTGGCCTGACCGCCGTATCCGGGCTGCGCGGTCGCGGCCCAGTAGGCGTCTTGCGGCGACGTCTGGTCGGCGGCATCCGAGGCGGCGACCACTTGGTGCGTGTGGGCGGGCAGCTGCGCCACGGTGAGCGTCACGCTCGGCGCACCGGCGGCCAGACCCTGCGGGATGCCCTGCCCGGGGTGGATCGGCGCCCGCCCCCGCAGGTCGGGAAGCGCGAAGGTCGTGACGCCGTTCCCGCCGTAGACCGTGCCCAGCAGGGCGAAGAGCGCCTGGTTCTGGTTGACGGCGAGCATCTGTCCGTTGCAGAGCGCCCATCCGCGCGGAGCGAAGTCGAAGGCGACGCGGCGGATCTCTCCGATGTAGGGATCGCTCATGCGTCAGTTCTCTCTCGAGGGGAAGATGCCGTACAACGAGATGATGTACGACACGACCAGGTAGGGCGGCATGTTCTCGTGCGGCAGCGACCGGCCGGCCGGTTGCACGGCCCCCGCGGCCAACTGCGCGTTCGGCTGGACGTCGGAGTAGGCGTTCGCCGTCTGCGCCGCCCACCGCGTGCCCTGGGGCGACGACGACGTCGCCCCACTCGCCGTGGTCGGGATGTGCGTGTGCGCCGGCATCTGGCCGGGGGTGAGCGTCACCTGCTCGACACCCCGGGCGGCACCGAGGTCGTAGTGCTCCCCGGTACGGGCGGTTCCCGCATGCACCGCCGAGCGCCCGCGCAGGTCGGGCAACCCGAAGTTGTTGACGCCGTCGCCGCCGTAGGTGGTGCCGATCAGCGTGAAGAGGGCCTCGTTCTCGGCGATGGGCAGGGTGCTGCCGTCGCAGAACGCCCACCCTGCGGGGGCGAAGTTGCCCGCGAAGATGCGGATCTCGCCGATGAACGCTTCACTCATGCGACCACTCCGCGATCGATGACGGCCTCGAATCGCGGGGATTGCGTGACGCGGCCGAGGTAGAGGCGTGCGACGACGGCGCCGTCCTGCTCGAGGCGGTAGATGTCGTCGCGGGCGGCCTCGTCGGCGGTGAACTCGAGGCGGAAGCGGTGCGCGGGGTCGCCGTCCGCTCCGATGTCGCCGACGCCGACGAGCGTCATGCGGTGGACCGATCGCGTCGACACGGCCCGGTAGACCGTGCCCTCCCGTCCGACGAAGAGTCCCCGCTGCGGACGGTCGGGGTCGGCCTGCAGGGCGAGCGCCGGGGTGGCGCGAGCATCCGAGGCGGACGGCCCGGTGGGCCGGGGCGCGAGGGCGACGGCGGACGCGGAGGCGGATGCACCGCCGACGCTCGCGCCGGCGCCGACGACGGCGCCGACTGCGAGCAGGCCTCGTCGCGTGAACAGAGCAGTCATTCCACTCCAGCGGTCAGTGCACGCGGGGATCTGCCCGAGCGGGCGCGGTGCGGATCTGACGCTATCAGCAGCGGCCTCCGGCCGATAGCATTCGGATATTCCAATTGGCACACGGCGCCTTCGCGCCCGAGCGAAGGACCTCGATGTCTGCTGACCGGGCGCTGCCTGCTCTCCCGCGCGGCCTCGCCGCGACCGCCGCGATCCTCGCCCTCGTCGGCTCCGGCCTCCTGGTCGCGCCGCCGGCCTCCGCCGCGACCTCGCTCACCGTCACCACGACGGCCGACGGCGATGCCAACGGCGCCTGCACGACGGCGAGCGTCACGACGACCGCGACCCCCGTCACCCTGCGCAACGCCCTGTGCGTCGCCAACAACACGGGTGGGGTCTCGACCGTCTCGGTGCCGGGCGGCACCTACACCCTCACCGACGGTGCTCTCGTGATCGGTACCCGCGCGGGCACCGACGTGACCCTCGATTCGATCGGCAGCCGGGCTGAGATCGTCGGTGACGGCAGCTCGCAGATCCTGACCCTCGACCCCGGGATCGTCGGAGATATCGCCGTCGAGATCGACGGGTTCACCTTCCGCGGCGGCCGCGACGACGTCTTCGGCGGCGGCGCCATCATCGGCGGGAGCATCGAATCCCCCACCGACACCCTGCTCGTGCGCGACTCGGTGTTCATCGACAACTCCGCCTCGGGCGGTTCGGCCAACCCCGGCGGCGCGATCCAGTTCATCGGCGGCGATCTGACGATCACGGGGTCGCGCTTCGAACGCAATACCAGCGGGTCCGCATCCGGCGGGGCCGTCTACTACGAGGCCGCCGCCCCCGGCGACCGCCTCGAGGTGACCGGGAGCACGTTCACGCAGAACGCTCTCACGGCGGCGGGCACCGTCCCCGCGGGCGGCGGCGCGATCGCGGTCGACGGCGATGGAGCCGGGTCGGTCGATATCTCGGGCAACGTGTTCGACCGCAACACCGCCGCCGGCCCCACCGCCCGCGGCGGGGCGATCCAGCAGCTCGGTGGCCCCTCGACCATCTCGAAGAACGTCTTCACACAGAACACCGCGGTGGTCGGTGGCGCAGCGATCGACGCGACCGACGGCGCGGTGACCGCTCGCGGCAACTCCTTCGCCCGCAACACGGGCACGGCAGCTATGACCGCCAGCGCGTCGGCCCCCGTGACCGCTCCGGACAACTGGTGGGGATGCAACGGCGGCGCGAACGCCGCGGGCTGCGACACCGCCGCCATCACGACGGGAACGGCCGAACCGCACCTGGTGCTGTCGGCGACCGCCGGGGCGACCACCCTCGACTCCGGCGCCAGCACGACGATCACCGCCTCGCTGCGCACGAACTCCGCGGGCGCCGCGGTCAGCGCCGCCGACCTCAGCGCGTTCGACGGCCTGCCGGTCACCTGGTCGGACGTGCAGCCCGCGGCCGCGACGACCTCGGCCACGAGCAGCATCGTCAGCAGCGGCGTCGCGACGACCACGTTCGTCGCCGGACCCACCGCCGGACAGGGCGGGGTCACCGCGAACCTCGATGCCGCCGCCGTCCGTGCGGCGGTCACCGTGCGTCAGCAGACCGTGTTCACCAGTGCGGATGCCGCCGCCGCGACGCTCGGTCAGGCGTTCTCGTTCTCGGTGACGGCATCCGGCTTCCCCGCCCCCACGGTGACCCGCACGACGGGTGACCTGCCGCCCGGTGTCACGCTCTCCGGGTCGGGGGCGACGCTCGTGCTCGCGGGTACGCCCACCGGCGTCGGCACGTTCCCGGTGACTTTCTCGGCGAGCAACGGCGACACCTCCGCCATCCAGGTGCTGACGATCGCCGTCGGCCAGGCGCCGTCGTTCACGGGTCCATTGGCGACGACGGTCGCGGCCGGCGATCCGGTCGACGTCACCCTCTCGACCGTGGGCACCCCGCCCGCGATCATCGCGGCGACCGACCTCCCCGCCGGCCTCGCCCTCGACGCCGCCGCCGACGGCACCGCACGAGTGCACGGCACCCCGACCGTCGCCCCGGGCGAGTACCGCATTCCGCTCACGGCGACCAATGATCGGGGCCAGACCTCCGCGGAGTTCGTGCTGACCCTGACCGCGCCTCCGTCGTTCACCACCCCGGCGACGGGCACCGCCACGGTCGGCACCCCCCTCGACTTCCCGATCGCCGTCGACCCGGGGTACCCGGCCCTGAACACCGTGGAACTCATCGACGCACCCGCCTGGATCAGCCTCGTCGGCGCTCCGGGTGACCAGCGACTGGTGGGCACCCCGCCCGCCCTGGCCGGCGGCACCGCGTCCGTGACACTGCACATCGTGGGCAGCACCGTCACGCAACGCATCGACTTCACGGTCGACGAGGCGCCGGCGATCACCGCCCAGCCGGCATCCGTCACGGTGAACGCCGGGCGCGACGCCGTCTTCTCGGCCTCCGCCACCGGCTTCCCCGCACCCACCGTGCAGTGGCAGCGCAACGACGGCGACGGGTGGGTCGACATCGCCGGGGCCACGTCGACGACCGTCACCGTCGCGACGACGATCACCGACGACGGAGCGCGTGTGCGCGCCGTGTTCACCAACACCGTGGCGAGCGCGACGAGCGACGAGGCCGTGCTGACCGTCGGGGAGAGGCCCGCCCTCGCCCCGATCGACGCGGTGACCGTGCTCGCCGGCGGGAAGCTGACGATCGACGTGCGCAGCAGCGGACTCCCCGCCGGTGCTCTCACCACGGGGCCGCTGCCCGCGTGGCTCACGTTCACCGACGACGGCGACGGCACCGGAACCCTGGCGGGAACCCCCGCGCTCGACGACGCCGGGCGCATCGAGGTGGTCGTCACCGTCGACAACGGTTTCGGCACCGACACCGCCACCGCGGCGATCCGCGTCGCCGACACCGTGCCGCCGCCCTTCGCCGCACCGGAGATCACCGACGGAGCGCTCACCGGCGTCCCGGCCGAGGTCACCCGAGGTCAACAGCTCACGGTCGGCGGCGGCGGCTACCTGCCCGGTGCCACCGTGCAGCTCACGATGTACTCGTCTCCGGCACCGCTCGGGGCGGTCGTCGCCGACGCCCAGGGTGAGTTCCGCATCGTCGTGACCGTTCCGGCCGACCAGGTCGAGGGACCGCACACGATCGTCTCCTCCGGCATCGGCGCGGCGGGGACGGCACGTCTCCTCGCGGCCGACACCGAGCTGATCGTGCCGGCCGCACCCGGTCAGCCCGGCGGGGGCACTCCGGGCGCCGGTCAGCCCGGCGGAACCGGAGGTCCCGCCGCGGGTGGCGATCCCACGGGGGACGGCCTGGCGACCACGGGCACGGATGCGTCGGCATCCGCTCTGCTCGCGCTTCTCGCCGCGCTCGCGGTGATCGGCGGCGCGGTCGTCTTCCGCTCCGCCCGGCGCCGCGCCGCCTGACCCGGGCGCCCGAGACACCACTCTCGCCGTGACACACCACGCCTCCCGTGGTGTGTCACCGCAGGAACGATGTCTC
>JASCNZ010000075.1 GCA_029959905.1 Microbacteriaceae bacterium PS02344 | reverse complement strand
GCCGGGCCCCCCCCCCCCCCCCATCGGGGGGGGCGCCCGGCAGCCCGCCCCCGCGGCGGGCCCGCTTCCCTCTGTTCAGCCCTCGACGTGCCGCTCGTCGACCCCGACGTACTCCGACAGCGGGCGGATGAGCGCGTTCGCCCCGGCCTGCTCGATGACGTGCGCCGTCCACCCCGTGACGCGCGCCGCCACGAACAGCGGTGTGAAGGTGAGGGTGTCGAAGCCGATCAGACTGTAGGCGGGTCCCGACGGGTAGTCGAGGTTGGGGTGGATGCCCTTGCGCTCCACGAACTGCGACTCGAGCGCGTCGTACAGCGCTGCGACGTCGGGGCGGTCGTAGTGCGCGACGAGCGTGTCGAGCGCGGCCTTCATGGTCGGCACCCGCGAGTCGCCGTTCTTGTACACGCGGTGACCGAAGCCCATGATCTTGCGCTTCTCGGCCAGGGCCTTGTCGAGCCAGGTCTCGACCGCATCCGCCGAGCCGATCTCGTCGAAGATGTGCAGCACCGCCTCGTTCGCCCCGCCGTGGAGCGGCCCCTTCAGCGCACCGATCGCCCCGACCACTGCCGAGTACAGGTCGCTCAGCGTCGAGGTGATGACGCGGGCGGTGAAGGTCGACGCGTTGAACGAGTGCTCGGCGTACAGGATCATCGAGCGGTTGAAGGCATCCACCACCACCGGGTCCGCCTCCTCGCCGAACGTCATCCAGAGGAAGTTGGCCGAGTAGTCGAGGTCGTCGCGCGGCGCGATGAGGTCTTCCCCGCGGCGGCGGCGCTGGCCGTAGGCGACGATCGCCGGCAGAGCCGCGAACAGACGGATGCTGCGCTCGAGGTTCTGCTCGGGGCTGCCGCCCGCGTCGAGCACCGACCCGCCCGCGCCGGGATCGGACGCGCCGATGACGCTCACCGCCGTGCGCACCTCGTCCATGGGGTGCGCATCGAGCGGCACCAGATCGATGGCCTTCTTGACGTTGTCGGCGAGGGCGCGGTGCTTCCGCTCCTCGACGCGGAACGCGGCCAGCTCGTCACCGGTCGGCAGTTCGCCGTGCCACAGCAGGTACGCGACCGCCTCGAACGACTGCGTGTCGGCGAGCTCCTGCACCGGGTAGCCGCGGTAGAGCAGGCTGTTCGTCTCGGGGTTGACCTTCGAGATCGCGGTCGTGTCGACCACCACGCCCGCGAGGCCCTTCTTGATGTCGGACTCGGTCATGCTCACTCCTTCGTGACGGTGAAACCGGCGACGCCCGAGTCGAACTGCGTGTACGACTCGTAGTCGATGAGGTCGTAGAGATCGGCGCGGTGCTGCATCTCGCCGAGCATCGAGGTCAGATGCCCCTCGTCGTTCAGCGTATCGAGCGCGCGTCCCGCCGCACCCATCGCCGTGCGCAGCAGCGACACCGGCCAGATGACGATGCTCACCCCGGCATCCTGCAACTGCTGCGTCGAGAACAGCTCGCTCTTGCCGAACTCGGTCATGTTCGCGAGGATCGGCACGTCGAGCGCCTCGGCCATCGCCTCGAACTCGGCGAGGGTGCGCATCGCCTCGGGGAAGATCGCGTCGGCACCCGCATCCACCAGCGCCTTCGCGCGGTCGATCGCCGCGTCGAGTCCCTCGATCGCGCGGATGTCGGTACGCGCCATGATGAGGAAGTTCTCGTCACGACGCGCGTCGGCGGCGGCGCGGATGCGGCGGATCGCGGTGCGCTCGTCGACGACGCTCTTGCCGTCGAGGTGCCCGCAGCGCTTGGGATTGATCTGGTCTTCGATGTGCGTGCCGGCGAGCCCGGCGTCTTCGAGTTCCTGGATCGTGCGGGCGACGTTCATCGGCTCGCCGAAGCCGGTGTCGGCGTCGACGATCGCGGGGAGATCGGTCATGCGGGCGATCTGCTTCGCGCGACCGGCCACCTCGGTGAGGGTCGTGAGCCCGATGTCGGGCACCCCGAGGTCGGCCGAGAGCACCGCCCCCGAGATGTAGACGCCGTCGAACCCCTTCTGCGCGATGAGGCGCGCGCTCAGCGGGTTGAAGGCGCCGGGGAACCGCAGCAGCTCGCCGCTGCCCAGGCGCTCGCGGAACAGCCGTCGTTTCTCGGCCGGGGTGACGTTCGAGTACAGCATCAGAAGAGTGCCTTTCGAGGGTGCCGCCGCGCACAACTTCGGAGTTGCGGACCGACATGCCGGGGATCGGATGCCGGGAACGGGGTGTCGCCCGTGAACTCCGAAGTTGTGCGGGGGGCCGAAGTTGTGCGGGGGGAGGAAGGGGCAGCGGACATCAGAAGAGGCCCTTCGGGGCGGCGGATTCGTCGATCACACCCGGCTTCGCGACGATCGAGAGCTCGGCGACCTCCGCCGCCGTGAGCTCGGGCAGGCGCTGCACCAGATCGAGGAACCGGTCGATCTCCTCGCGGTCGAGCACGGGCGACGCCAGCAGCCGGAACTTGGCGATGTAGTGCTCGCGGGCGAACGGACGAGCGCCGAGCGGATGCGCGTCGGCGACGGCGATCTCGTCGACCACGGTCGTGCCGTCGGTCAGGCGGATCTCGACGCGTCCGCCGAACGCCTTCTCGTCGGGGTCCTCGGAGTGGTAGCGGCGAGTCCACTCGGCGTCTTCGGCCGTGGTGATCTTGTGCCACAGCGCGACGGTGTCTGCGCGTCCGGCGCGCTCGGGGGCGTACGAGTCGACGTGGTGCCACCCGCCGTCCTGCAGGGCGACCGCGAAGATGTACGGGATGGAGTGGTCGAGCGTCTCGCGCGATGCGGTCGGGTCGTACTTCTGCGGGTCACCGGCCCCCGAACCGATGACGTAGTGCGTGTGGTGACTGGTGTGCAGCACGATCGCCTCGATGTTCGCCGGGTCGCGCAGCGCGGGGGTGGCGGTGCCGAGCTTGCGGGCCAGGTCGATCCAGGCCTGCGCCTGGTATTCGGCCGAGTGCTCCTTCGTGTACGAGTCGAGGATGGCGCGCTTCGGCTCGCCGGCGGCGGGCAGCGGCACCTCGTACGCCGCATCCTTGCCGTCGAGCATCCAGGCGATCACGCCGTCTTCGCCTTCGTAGATCGGGGCGGGGCTGGTCTGGCCGCGCATCGCCCGGTCGACCGCCTCGACGGCCATCTTGCCCGCGAACGCCGGGGCGTGCGCCTTCCAGGTCGAGATCTCGCCCTTGCGGCTCTGGCGGGTGGCGGTGGTGGTGTGCAGCGCCTGGCCCACGGCCTGGTAGATGGTCTCGGCATCGAGGCCGAGCAGGGTGCCGATGCCGGCGGCGGCCGACGGGCCGAGGTGGGCGACGTGGTCGATCTTGTGACGGTGCAGGCAGATCGCGCGCACGAGGTCCATCTGGATCTCGTAGCCCGTGGCGATGCCGCGCACGAGCGCTCGGCCGTCGGCGCCGGCGTGCTGGGCGACCGCGAGGATCGGCGGGATGTTGTCGCCGGGGTGCGAGTACTCCGCGGCGAGGAACGTGTCGTGGTAGTCGAGCTCGCGCACGGCGACGCCGTTCGCCCAGGCCGCCCACTCGGGGCTGGTACGGCGATCGAGGGCGGTGCCGAACAGGTTGGCCCCGGCGCCGCCGCTCGAGACGGGATGGCTGAACGCCTGGGCGCGCGCCGCGACGATCGGGGCGCGGGTGAGGGATGCCGCCGCCACCGACGCGTTGTCGATGATGCGGTTGACGATCATGTCGACGACCTCGGGCTGCACCTCGACGGGGTCGGCGGCGACCTCGGCGATCTTCCAGGCGAGCTGATCCTCGCGGGCGAGGTTCTCGTCGCTGCGGTGGACGCGGACGTGGTGGGTGACGGTCATGGTCTTCCTTCGGTCGCGGGGTCTGTCGCGGATTCGGCGGGGAGGGAGTCGAGGATGCCGGTGAGCGCGTTGTGCAGGTGCACATGGGTGGCGTGGGCGGCGAGGTCACCGTCGCGGGCGGCGAGGGCGTCGGCGATCGTCCGGTGCTCGCGGGCGGATGCCGCCAGTCGGGCGGGCTTGTCGCGGGCCATGCGCCGTACGCGCACGAGGTGGGTGCGCACGGTGCGCAGCGCCGAGGCGATGTAGTCGTTGGCGACCGCCGCGTCGAGGGCGGCGTCGAAGCGGGCGATGAGGGCGTAGTACGCGTCGCGTCCCGCGGGGGCGCTGAGGTCGACGTCGGCGAACTCGGCGGCGAGGGCGGCGAAGACCTCGGCGTCGCCGCGGGTGGCGGCGAGCCGGGCCGACATCTCCTCGAGCGCGCGGCGGATCTCGAACAGTTCACGGATGTCGGAGGCGTCGAGCGCGGCGACCACGGTCACCCGCGGCGACTGCTGCACCACGAGTCCGTCGGCGGCGAGGCGGCGGAGCGCTTCGCGCAACGGAGTGCGGCTGACTCCGAGCCGCGCGGCCTGCTCGACCTCGCCCAGCACCGCGCCGGGGGGCAGTTCGCCCGACTGGATCTCGTCGAGGAGCATCCGGTACGCCCGATCGCCCGCCGTACGCTCCGTCGTCATGCGTCGATTGTATACATAAAAGCGTCGAAGTGGCGCTTTGCTTGGTAGCGGCTGCTTTTTCGTATGCATTCTTCACCCCGCTGCGGAGGAGATCTCACGAAAAGAAGGAGAGGATCAGCGATCCGGCCCTTCCGATCGCGAGATCTCCTCCGCTGCGGGTGCGGGGGGAACGAGCGGCGGGGATGCGGCGAGAGGCGGGGATGCGGCGAGAGGCGGGGATGCTGCGGGTGTCGGCTCGACGAGCTCGGGCGGCGCGGGCTCGCCGAGCTTCACCACCACGACGCCGGCGAGCACGAGGGCTCCGCCGAGCGCCTGCAGCAGATCGGGCAGCTGTCCGAGCAGCAGCCATCCGAACAGCAGCGCGGCGACCACCTCGGCGAGCGCGACGAACGAGGCGAGGCGTGATCCGAGCATCCGGGTCGAGGCGATGCCGAGCAGGTAGGCGACCGCCGTGGCGACCACCCCCATCGCCAGCACCGGGACGAACCACGGCACGCTGCCGAAACGGTAGGCGATGTCGTCGGTGGTCCACGCGATCGGGAGCACGCCGACGGCCCCCGCGATCGTGAGTCCGATCGCCCCGAGCAGCAGTCCGCTGCCGGCGAGCGCGAGCGGTGGCAGGCCCGTGTCGCCCTTCGCCGAGAGCACGAAGTACGTCGCCGCCCCGACCATGGCGCCGAGCGCCCAGAGGATGCCGGCGACGTTCACCTCGGCCCCGGTCACGATGTCGAGCATGAGCACGAGGCCGATGAAGGCGATGCCCGCGCCCACCAGACTGCGCCTGGTCGGCTTCTCGCCGCGCCGGATCCACAGCCAGAGGATGACGGCGATCGGCGCGGTGTACTCGATGAGCAGGGCGAGACCCACGTCCATGACGGCGACGGCCTGGAAGTAGAAGAGTTGGGTGGCCGTGACGGCGAGGAGCCCGTACGCCGCGATGACGCCGAGGTTGCGGCGCAGCAGACCCCATCGCCCCCGCAGCGTCAGCACGGTCGGCACGAGCAGCACGAGGGCGGCGACCCAGATGCGCGCGGTCACGGCCGCACCCGGGGTCCACCCGGCGTCGATGAGGCCCCGCGCCCACGCACCGGACATCCCGAAGGCGAGCGCGGCACCGATGGCGAGGGGCAGCCCCCACCTCACCCCGCGATGGATGGGCGTGTCATGTGCCACAGTGCTCATGGGATGTGACGCTACGCACCCCGATGTAAGGTGTCAAGATGATCTTCACCGATGACACGACGGATGCTCTGCGGGCAGCCGTGTGGCTCGCGAACTCGGCGGAGCATCCGGACACGCTCGAGAGCCTCGCCGACGAGGCGACTTTCCTCGAGGAGTTCCCCTACACCGGGCGCATCGACCGCGACCGGCGCGAGGTCGACGCGCTGCGGAGCATCCGCCCCCGCCTGCGTTCGCTGCTGCTCGCACCGCGCGACGAGATGGCATCACGCGTCAACGAGGTGCTCGCCGAGAGTCGCATCGTGCCGCAGCTCGTGCGCCACGGCGACGCCGACTGGCACCTGCACGCCGTCGGCGACGACCGCCCCCTCGCCGAACGGGTGCTCATCGAGACGGCGATGGCCCTCATCGACGTGATCCGCCAGCAGGAGGAGTCGCGCCTCACCGTGTGCGACGACGAGGACTGCGAGGCGATCGCCCTCGACCTCAGCCGCAACCGCTCCAAGCGCTACTGCTCCCCCACCTGCGCGAACCGCAACGCGGTGGCCGCGTACCGCGCCCGCCGCGCCACGCCCTAGCTGCGCCGCCCGCGCACTCCGCGCCGCCGCGCCGCCGCGCCGAGACACCACTTTCGCCGTGAGACATCACGGGAGGCGTGGTGTCTCACGGCAGAGGTGGTGTCTCACGGCAGAGGTGGTGTCTCACGTGTTCCCGCGCACGCACGCACACCCGCGCACCCGCGCACCCGCGCACCCGCGCACCGCGCCGCGCGCGCATGAGCACCGCGCAGTAGACGCCAACCTGTCATAACAGGTATGCTCACCTGTAATGACAGGTGGCGGTCCCGGCCGCGCCCGCAACGACGCACGCCGCACGAGGAGCACCGATGCCCGAGTACCACACCCCGCCGATCCAGCCGATGGCGATCGCCTTCGACGCCGAGAAGCTCACGCTCTCTCCCGAGGGCCCGACCCTCACCCGGCGGATGTCCGACCTCGAGGGCCTCTTCCTCGACCACGACGCGTGGAAGGCCGCGGCCGAGGGCGACGACCCGGTCGTCTACACCGTCGTCAGCTCGCCCGTGCCCGAGGTCGATCGCGAGCTGCCGCAGTCGATCACCACGATCATGCCCGGCGACACCTCGGGCGAACTGTGGATGACGAAGGGCCACCAGCACCCCGACCACCAGGGCGAGATCTACCTCGCGCTGAAGGGCCGCGGCGGCCTGCTCATGTTCGACGGCGAGCGCACCGAATGGCTCGACATGCTGCCCGGCACCATCGGCTACATCCCCCCGGGGTGGGCGCACCGTTCGGTCAACACCGGCGACGAGCCCTACGCCTTCCTCGCGGTCTATCCGGGCGGCGCCGGACACGACTACGGCTGGGTGCTCGAGCACGGCATGGGCTCGCGGGCCTACCGCGGTGCCGACGGTTCGACCGACCTGCGCCCGTTCACGACCGAGGCCTGAGCGACCGCCATGCTCATCGCCCACGACCTCGGCACCACCGGCAACAAGGCCTCGCTGCACCACGACGACGGACGACTCGTCTCGTCGGTCACCGTGCCGTACCCCGCGCACTTCGCGGCGGGCGGCGTCGCCGAGCAGAATCCGGTCGACTGGTGGAACGCGGTCGTCGAGGCGACCCGCACCCTTCTCGTCAAGACCGACACCGCCCCGGCCGAGGTCGCGGGTCTCGTCGTGGGCGGGCAGATGATGGGCGCCGTGCTGCTCGACGCCGACGGCGAGCCGGCGCGTCCGGCGATCATCTGGGCCGATACCCGTGCGGGCGCGCAGCAGCGCGAGCTCGAACGGGCGCTCGGCGCAGAGCACGCCTACGGCATCCTCGGGCACCGCCTCAACCCCACGTACTCGGTCGAGAAGATCATGTGGGTGCGCGACAACGAACCCGAGGTGTGGGCGCGCGTGCGCCGCTTCTGCATCGCCAAGGACTACATCGTGCTGCGCCTGACCGGACGCCTCGCGACCGACCGCTCCGACGCCTCGGGCACGAACGCCTACGACCAGCGCACCGGCACCTGGTCGGACGAGGTCCTGCAGGCCGCGCGTCTCGACCCGGCGCTGTTCCCCGAGATCCTCGACTCGACCGCGATCGCGGGACCGCTGACGGATGCCGCGGCCGACGCCCTCGGCCTGCACACCGGTGTGCGCGTGGTGATGGGCGGCGGTGACGGCCCGCTCGCCGCCGTCGGCTCGGGCGTGGTCGCCCCCGAGGACGGGGCGTACGTCTGCCTCGGCACCTCGTCGTGGATCTCGTTCGCGGCGGATGCTCCGCTGCACGACCCGGCGATGGCGACGTTCACCTTCGACAACGTGGTGCCCGGATCGTTCGTGCCGACCGCGACGATGCAGGCCGGCGGAGCATCCGTCCAGTGGATCGCCGAGGCGCTCTCACCCGATCCCGCGCACCCCGAGACCGGGCGCCTCACCGCCGAGGCATCCGCCGATGTCGACACCGACGACCTGTACTTCCTGCCGTACCTGCTGGGCGAGCGCTCCCCGCTGTGGGACCCGGATGCCCGCGGCGCCTTCGTGGGCCTGTCACGCCACCACACCCGCGCCCACCTGGTGCGCGCGGTACTCGAGGGCACGGCGTTCAACCTCCTCACGTGCATCCGGGCGTTCCGCGCCGCGGGCGCGACGATCGACCGCATCGACGCGGTCGGCGGCGGCGCCCAGAGCGACGTGTACCTGTCGGTGCTCGCCGATGTGTGGGGGGTGCCCGTGCGGCGCCGCACCATCGTCGAAGAGGCGAACAGCCTCGGTGCCGCGGTGACGGGAGCGGTCGGCCTCGGGCTCGCCGAGTTCTCGGCCGCCCGCGCGCTGAGCGAGGTCACCGCCGAGTTCACCCCCGACCCCGGCCGTCACGCCGTGTACGCCGAGCGGCACGGCCGCTTCACCGACGCGTACACCGCGCTCGCGCCGTGGTTCGCGTCGAGGTCGCGCTGATGGGCGTCATCCTCGTCACGAGCCGCTCGTTCTCCGACGGCGACCTCGACCTCGTCGCCCGCGCGACGCTCGCGGGCCACCGCATCCTGCGCGGGCCCGCGCACCACGACCTCGACGAGCTGCGCTCTCTGCTGCACGGCGCGGATGCCTGGATCGCCGGCACCGGCCCCGTCACCGCCGCGCACCTCGCCGCCGCCCCGAAGCTCAAGATCATCGCGCGCTACGGCGTGGGCACCGAGGCGGTCGATCTCGACGCGGCCCGCAGCCGGGGCATCCCGGTGTCGAACACCCCCGGCGCGAATGCGGATGCGGTGGCCGATCACGCCGTCGGACTCATGCTCGCGGCGCTGCGCTTCGTGCCGGACGGCGACCGCCGCGTGCGTGACGGCGACTGGGGTGTGCGGCGCGGGCGCGAGCTCGGAGCGGCGACGGTCGGGATCGTCGGCTTCGGTCGCATCGGCCAGGGGGTGGCCCGCCGGTTGAGCGGCTTCGGCTGCCGTATCGTCGCCGCCGACCCGTTCGTGCCCGCCGACGCCGTGCGCGCGGCCGGCGCCGAAGCCGTCGGTCTCGACGCCCTGTTCGAGACCGCCGACCTGATCTCGCTGCACGCACCCGGCGGGCAGCTGCTCGTCGATGCCGCCCGCCTCGCCCGCATGCGCCGAGGGAGCATCGTGGTCAACACCGCGCGCGGCGACCTGATCGACGAGCGGGCCGTGGCGGATGCTCTGCGCGACGGCATGCTCGCCGCATACGCTGCCGACACGCTCGACGGCGACACCGCCGCGACGGACAGTCCGCTGCTCGCCCCCGAGCTCGCCGACCGGGTGATCGTCACGCCGCATCTCGGCGCGCAGACGACCCAGGCGGTCGACAACATGGGCGCCCTGTCGCTCGCCGACGTGACCGCCGTACTGCGCGGCGACGCCCCCCGCTTTCCCGTGACAGCCCCGTAGGAGACCGCGATGACCACCTCCCTCCCCACCGACCTCGGCGACGGCGCTATCGGCGACCCCGCCTCCGTCGACCGCACCTCCGTCGACCGCGCGGATGCCCGCACCGACGCCGGATACATGGGCTTCGTCGGCGTGAGCACCGGGTCGTCGTCGATCATGCAGGTGTTCCCGCGGTGGGCCGACGTGCTCGGCCTGCCCACCCGCGAGCTGGTCGGTCACGACCTGCCGATGGATGCCACGCCCGCGCAGTACGTCGCGATGGTCGAGCAGATCCGCGACGACCCGAACCACCGTGGGGCGCTCGTCACCACGCACAAGATGAACGTGTTCGCGGCGGCATCCGACCTGTTCGACGAGCTCGACCCGTTCGCCGTCTCGTGCAGCGAGATCTCGAGCATCTCGAAGCGCGGCGATCGTCTGATCGGCCGCGCGAAAGACCCGATCACGGTCGACCTGGCACTCAACGACTTCCTCCCCGCCGATCATTTCGCGCGCACCGGGGCCGAGGTCGTCATCCTCGGTGCGGGCGGGTCGGGAACGGCGCTCAGCTGGGCACTCGCCGAGCGGGCGGATGCGCCGTCGCGCGTGACCGTGACCGCCCGCACCGACGAGGCGCTCGACCACCTCCGCCGCGTGCACGACCAGCACGGCACCCCCGAGGGCCTCCTCCGCTACGTGCGCACCGACACCCCGGCCGAGGCGGCTGCGCTCGTCGCCGCCGCGCCGGCCGGGTCGGTCATCGTCAACGCCACCGGACTCGGCAAGGACCGCCCAGGATCGCCGCTGCCCGACGATGTGGTGTTCCCCGAGCACGCCTACGTGTGGGAGTTCAACTACCGCGGCTCGCTGGAGTTCCTGCACCAGGCGCGGGCGCAGGAGCAGCAGCGGTCGCTCGTCGTCGTCGACGGCTGGCGGTACTTCATCCACGGATGGTCGCAGGTCGTGGCCGACGTGTTCGAGATCGACCTCACCCCCGAGACGGTCGAACGTCTCGCCGAGGCCGCCGACTCCGCCCGCCGATGATCCGCACGGTCCTCGGCGACATCGACCCGGCGTCGCTCGGGCCGACGAACTACCACGAGCACCTCTTCCAGGTCACCCCTCTGCTGCCCGGCGACGAACTCGACGACGAGCAGCGGTCGGGCGCCGAGGCGGCCCTGCTGCGCGGGAGCGGCTTCGCCGCCATGGTCGACGCCACCCCGTTCGGCGTGGGGCGCAACCCCACGGCGGTCGCGCGGATCAGCGCGGCGACCGGGCTGCGGGTGGTCGCCACGACCGGACGGCATCGCGAGGCGCATTACGCGGCGGAGCATCCGACCCGCTCGTGGGATGCCGACGCCCTGACCGCCGTCTTCATGCGCGACCTCGTCGAGGGGATGCCCGTCGACGACGCGGCCGTCACCCCCGGGTCGACGGGCGAGGCGGCGACTGCGCCGGACGGATCGCCGGTGCGCGCCGGCATCCTCAAGGGCGGGATCGACTACTGGCGCATCAGCGCGTTCGAGCGCACCACCCTCGACGCCCTCGCCGCCGCGCACCGCGCCACGGGCGCCGCCGTCATGGTGCACCTGGAGTTCTGCACCGCGGCCCACGAGGTGCTCGACCTGCTCGCGGCCGCGGGCGTGGCATCCGACCGCGTGGTGCTCGCCCATGCCGACCGCGACCCCGACCCCGGCCTGCACGTCTCGCTCGCCGAGCGCGGCGCGCACCTCGGCTACGACGGCATGGCACGACCGCGCACCCGGTCGGATGCCGAGCTGCTGGCGCTCACGACCGCCGTGGTCGAGCGGTGTGCGGGCGACCGGATCGTGCTGGGCGGCGACGTCGCGCGCCGCACGCGGTACGTCGCCTATGGCGGGATGCCCGGGCTCGCCTACCTCGGCGAGCGCTACCTCCCCCGCCTGCGCGCCGCCATCGGCGACGAGGCGGTCGACCGGATGCTCGTCACCACCCCCGCCCGCCTCCTCGACCTTCGCCGCTGATCCGGGCATCCACTCGAAGAAGGAGCCCTCATGACCGAACCGACCATCCTCCACGCCCAGTTCACCGCTCAGCCGGGCCGCGGCGATGAGGTCGCCGCCCTGCTGCGCGATTTCGCCGACAAGGTGCGCGCCGAGGAGGGGAACGTGGTCTTCGACGCCACCCGTCTCGTCGACGATCCCGACCGATTCTTCGTCTACGAGGTGTACCGCGACGACGAGGCGTTCCGCGCGCATCTCGCCGCTCCCGCCGGCGTGCCCTTCAATGCGGCCCTGCAGCAGCTCATCGTCGAGCCGACGTCGCAGCTCACGTTCCTGCGCCGCCTCTGACCCTCCCCGCCCGGTCGCGTCCTGCACCACCTGCACGGACCGACCACGGATGCACGGAGAATCCGGGCATCCGTCCGTGCATGCGTGCGGAACTCGTGCAACCGGCCGGCGCCGCCCGGCGAACTGCAGGCACCGCGGCGAGCCGCAGGCGGAATCCACCCGTCGCCGCCCGCATCCGGCGCACCCGACTGCATTTGGCAGCCGAACCCTGCCGCCGAACCCACCCGAACCACCCCCACCGCACACGTAAGGCCCCCCACCGCGAACGGTGGGGGGCCTCGTCGTGGGAACTCAGATTACTGGTACAGGAC
>JASCNZ010000074.1 GCA_029959905.1 Microbacteriaceae bacterium PS02344 | reverse complement strand
ACTTCGGAGTTCGGACGCAACTCGCCGATGGTTGGGCGTGATCCGCGGCGTGTCGGCTGGGGACTCCGAAGTTGTGCGGGCGCGGCGGGGTGCAGTGGGCGGCGTGGGACGAGGGGGGTGGGACGAGGGGGGTGGGACAGGGGGACGGGACAGGGCAGGCGGGCGGGGGAGAACCGGGGGCGCCGACAGTCGCCGGGTACGCTGGAAACCATGCTCAATATGGCCGACGGCCTCGCCCGTCTCGGCGCGCTCGCCGAGAATCCGGTGGTCCGCACCCTCGCGGATGCCTTCGCCGCCGCGGGCTTCGACCTCGCCGTCGTGGGCGGTCCGGTGCGCGACGCGCTGCTCGGACGCGACACCCACGACCTCGACTTCACCACGAACGCGCTGCCCGACGACATCCTGCGCATCGTGCGGCCGATCTCGACCGCCCAGTGGGACATCGGGCGCGCCTTCGGCACCATCGGCGCGCGCGTGCAGAAGGAGCAGGTCGAGATCACGACCTACCGCGCCGACAGCTACGACGGGGTCACCCGCAAGCCGACCGTCGAGTTCGGCGACACCATCGACGCCGACCTCGTGCGGCGCGACTTCACGGTCAACGCCATGGCGCTGAAGGTGCCGGCGGTCACGCTCGTCGACCCGACCGGCGGTGTCGAAGATCTGGTCGCCGGCGTGCTGCGCACCCCCACCGACCCCGATGTCTCGTTCGGCGACGATCCGCTGCGCATGCTGCGCGCGGCCCGTTTCAGTGCGCAGCTCGGCTTCGACATCGACCCGGACACCCTCGACGCCGTCACTCGCCTGCGCGGCACGCTGAGCATCGTCAGCCCCGAGCGCATCCAGTCGGAGCTGGTGCGGCTGCTGCAGACCGACGACCCCGTGCGCGGCATCCGCGCCCTGGTCGAGACCGGCCTGATCGACGAGTTCCTGCCCGAAGTCAGCGCCCTCAAGCTCGAGGTCGACGAGCACCATCACCACAAAGACGTGTACGAGCACTCGCTCACCGTGCTGCGTCAGGCGATCGCGCTCGAGCACGCCCGCCATCCGGGCGCCGCCCCCGACGTGCCGCTGCGCATCGCCGCTCTGCTGCACGACATCGGCAAGCCCCGCACCCGCAAGCTCGAAGCCGGGGGAGCGGTCACGTTCCATCACCACGACGTCGTCGGCGGGCGCATGGCCCGCAAGCGTCTGCAGGCCCTGCGCTTCGACACGGCCACGACCGATGCCGTCGTCACCCTGATCGAGCTGCACCTGCGATTCTTCGGCTACGCCGAGGGGGCGTGGACCGACGCCGCGGTGCGCCGGTACGTGCGCGACGCGGGCGACCTGCTCGAGCGCCTGCACATCCTCACCCGCGCCGACGTCACCACCCGCAACAAGCGCAAGGCCTCGCGTCTGGCCTCCGCCTACGACGACATCGAAGCGCGTATCGCGGCTCTCGCCGAGCAGGAGGAGCTCGACGCGATGCGCCCCGAACTCGACGGCAACCGCATTCAGGAGGTGCTCGGCATCGGCCCCGGCCGCGAGGTCGGCGAGGCCTACCGCTTTCTGCTCGACCTGCGGCTCGACGAGGGTGTGCTCGGCCCCGAGGTCGCAGAGCAGCGCCTGCGCGACTGGTGGGCCGCGCGCCGCTGAGGGATCACCCGGCGTCTTGCGGGGATCCCGCGTGATCGAGCGCCTCGGGGGTCGGCGCTGCCCCCGCGCTCCCGTCGGTCACCGACGCACCGGCGAGCGCGGCTCGCACGAGGTGGGTGATGTCGACCGAGACGATCCGTTCGCGCCCGTGCATCACGGCGCCGGGGTCTCGATCGGGGCGGGTGCCTCGGGCGTCGCGCCCGGCGTCGGCGCCTCCGGTGCCGGACTCGGGGTGGCCACGCCGATACCGGGAGCACGGAGGAACGGAGGGAGCGGCTGCGCGGCCGTCGATCGCCGGGGTTCGAGGGTCATCTCGTCGACCTCGACCTCGTCGAGCGGATACACGTTCCACAGCGGACGACCGCGGAAGTCCTCGCCGGGGATCGTGGCGATCGTCCCGTCGGGCTTGAGTCCGTAGGGGGCTTTGTCATCGGCGCCGGTGGAGCTGTACCACCCGTGCTCGCCGTAGAGGTTCAGCGGGGTGCCCTTGTCGGTGTACAGCTGCACCTGGTCGAGGGGCTGGCCGTCGGCGTCGTAGGCGAAGATGTTGCCCACCTGCACGCCGTCGAGCAGCAGGCCGGAGTCGTTCGGGTACTCGTCGTACACGTACTCCACGCGCGGCGACAGCAGCGACGGCACGGCCATGAGCAGCGCGAGCCCCGCCACCACGCTGAAGACGGTGCGGATGTGCCGTAGCGGGTTGCGCGGCAGCCAGAGTCCTCGGCCCCACTGCACGCTCACCAGGGCGAGCACGAGGATGACGAGCCACTCCAGCGCCGAGTCGGGCACCATCCAGTGGGCCGAGTTCGCGCCCGGGGCGATGAAGAACCGCAGAACGACGAAGAACCCGTAGCCGCGCAGCACCCACCACACCGGCCGCAGGGTGACGGCGAGGTCGAGCAACCACGACCCGAAGGGGCTGCGTCGGATGCTCTCGCGTGTGCGTCGGCGCCAGGCGGCGAAGCGCTCGGCGACGGGCAGCTCGTGGTCGGGGGCGCCGCGCGGAGGGAGTCCGGCCGCCGAGCGCAGCTCTTCGGCGTAGGCGCCGGGGTCGCCGACGTCGAGCACGCCGTCGTTGTCGGCGGCCTGTTCGGCGAGGTCGGCCCCCAGGCCGGTCATGATCTCGTCGAGCTCGTCTTCGGGCAGGTCGTCGAGGTGCGTGCGCACGGCGGCGGCGAACGAGCGGATCTGCTCGTCGAGCGAGACGCGGGTGTCGTTCATGAGTTCTCTCCGTTCGAGGATGCTCCGGCGCTGGCGTCGGTGAGCAGGGTCGACATGGCGCCGGCGAAGCCCCGCCAGGTGAGGGACTGCGCCTGCAGTGCGGTGCGTCCCTGCGTGGTGATGGCGTAGTACTTGCGGTGCGGCCCCCCGTCGGAGGGGACGACGTAGCTCGAGAGGCTGCCCGCAGCGTAGAGCCGCCGTAGCGTGCCGTAGACCGAGGCGTCTCCGACGTCGCCGAGCCCGGCGTCCCGCAGGCGTCGCACGATGTCGTAGCCGTACCCGTCCTCCGCGCGGAGCACGGCCAGCACGGCGACATCGAGAACGCCCTTGAGCAGTTGCGTGGTGTCCATGCACCCTCCTTCACTGCGATGCACACTACCACGCAGTACGTAGTAGTCCGCAAGGCGCAACATGATCGGCCCTGCGTGTCAGGACGGGTACCGCGGCGCGACCCGCGCTCGTACACTGGGACGAGGCTCCCCCTCCGAGGAACGGAAGTCCTGTGACGGCGCAGTGGCAGATCTCCCGGGAGGCCTTTCCCGAGGCCTCGCGCCTCATCATCGAGCGCGCGCATGAAGAGCTCATCGCCGGCAACCTCGACGACCATCGGTTGCAGCAGGTGCGCCCCCTGGTGCGTGCCTCGTGGGAGCGGTCGTGGCGAGGACGCGTCGGCCCCGAGACGCCGCCCGACCTCGCCCTCGGGCAAGACGAGCTCTTCGCGTACCGCGACGCGCATCCGCTCGCCGCGGCGATGGACACGATCCGCGGCCTGCTGCTGCCGGGAAGCCCCGGGGACTCCGGCGTGCTCGTCGCGATCGGGGATCAGGCCGGGCGGCTGCTGTGGATCGAGGGCGACCGCCAGGTGCAGAACCTCACCGACGGCATGGGGTTCGTCGCCGGCGCGAACTGGGCCGAGGATGCGGTCGGCACCTCCGCCCCCGGCACGGCGCTCGAACTCGGACAACCTGTGCAGATCCGCGGGGCGGAGCACTACAACCGGCTCGTGCATCCGTGGTCGTGCACTGCGGCACCCGTGCGCGACCCGGAGACGCGGCGCGTGCTGGGGGTGATCGACGTCACCGGTGGACCCGACGTCGTCACGCCCCAGGCCCGCCTGCTCGTCGACGCGACCGTGCGGGCGGTCGAGTCCGAGATGCTCGTCACCCGCCTGCGCGCCCGCGGCGAGCGGGCGCCTCGAACCCCCTCCGCGCCCACGCGCACACGCGAGGCGACCCGCGCCACCCTGCACGTGCTCGGTCGCGACAGGGCACGGCTCGAGACCGCGTCCGATCACGAGGAATCGGTCGTCGAGCTCAGCGCCCGGCACGCGGCGATCCTGCTCATGCTGGCCGTGCACCGGCAGGGTCTCTCGGCAGAACGGCTCACCGAACTGGTCTACGGACCGGGCGTCTCACCCGACACGCTGCGCCCCGAGATGGTGCGTCTGCGCAAGGCGCTCGAGGGTCGGATGCCCGGGCTGGTGCCCGAGTCGAGACCGTACCGCCTGCCGGCCGTGCTCGACACCGACGCCCACGACGTGCTGTCGCTGCTGGATCGCGGCGCGCACCGGGTGGCGCTCACCGCCTACCGCGGACCCGTGCTGCCCGAATCGACGTCGCCCGGGGTCGAGGAGTTCCGCGAGACCGTGCGCGGTGCGCTGCGCGAGGCGATGCTCTCGGAAGCGAGTCTCGACGTCCTGCTCGCGTACGCCGATATCCCCGAGGGTCAGGCGGATGCCGAGGTGCTGCGCCTCGCCCTCGAGATGCTGCCTGCGCGCTCGCCGAAGCGGGCGGGGCTCGTGTCGCGCATCGAACGCCTCGACCGGTCCTGAGCCGGCATTACCGCAACCCGGCGCAACGTTGCGCACCGGGCTGCAACCTCCCGCGGCCTACCGTCGTGGCAACAGCCGCGCACCGAGGCGCGGCCGCAGTCCGAGGGAGTCACCACCATGACCATCGTCGAAGAAGACGTCTCCACCGCTCCGGCATCCGCCGCCTACGCCGCCCCGGGGCAGCACGGTTCGATCGCCGACTACCGCCCGCGCTACGGCCACTACATCGGCGGCGAGTTCGTCGAACCGGCCAAGGGCCAGTACTTCGAGAACGTGAGTCCCGTCAACGGCAAGCCGTTCACCGAGGTCGCACGGGGCACGAGCGAGGACATCGACCGCGCGGTCGACGTCGCCTGGAAGGCTTTCGCCGGTTGGGGCAAGACGAGCCCGGCCGAACGTGCCGTGGTGCTCAACCGCATCGCCGACCGCATGGAGCAGCACCTCGAACGCATCGCCGTCGCCGAGACGTGGGAGAACGGCAAGCCCGTACGCGAGACCCTCGCCGCCGACATCCCCCTCGCGGTCGACCACTTCCGCTACTTCGCGGGCGTGCTGCGTGCCCAGGAGGGCGGTATCAGCCAGCTCGACGAGAACACCGTCGCTTACCACTTCCATGAGCCGCTCGGCGTGGTCGGGCAGATCATCCCGTGGAACTTCCCCATCCTCATGGCGGTGTGGAAGCTCGCTCCGGCGCTCGCCGCGGGCAACTGCGTCGTCATCAAGCCCGCCGAGCAGACCCCCGCGTCGATCCTGTTCCTGTTCGAGATCATCGGCGACCTGCTGCCGGCCGGGGTGGTGAACATCGTCAACGGCTTCGGCATCGAGGCGGGCGCGCCGCTCGCCCAGCACAAGCGCATCCGCAAGGTCGCGTTCACGGGCGAGACGACGACCGGCCGCCTCATCATGCAGTACGCGTCGCAGAACCTCATCCCGGTCACGCTCGAGCTCGGGGGCAAGAGCCCCAACGTGTTCTTCGAAGACGTCGCGCGGTCGACCACCGACCCGTTCTACGACAAGGCGCTCGAAGGCTTCACCATGTTCGCGCTCAATCAGGGCGAGGTGTGCACCTGCCCGTCGCGCGCGCTCATCCAACGCTCGATCTACGACGGCTTCCTCGCCGACGGGCTGGAACGCGTCGGGAAGGTCGTGCAGGGAAACCCGCTCGACCCGGCGACGATGATCGGCGCCCAGGCATCCAACGACCAGCTCGAGAAGATCCTCAGCTACATCGACATCGGGAAGCAGGGCGGGGCACGGCTGCTCACCGGAGGCGAGCGGGTCGACCTCGGCGGCGACCTGAGCGAGGGGTTCTACGTCGCCCCGACCGTGTTCGAGGGCACGAACGACATGCGCATCTTCCAGGAGGAGATCTTCGGCCCGGTGCTCTCGGTCACCTCGTTCGACGACTACGCCGACGCGATCTCGATCGCCAACGACACCCTCTACGGACTCGGAGCCGGCGTGTGGAGCCGCAGCGGCGACACCGCCTACCGCGCGGGTCGTGCGATCGAGGCCGGACGCGTGTGGACCAACACGTATCACCAGTACCCAGCGCACGCCGCGTTCGGCGGGTACAAGCAGTCGGGCGTGGGTCGTGAGAACCACAAGATGATGCTCGACCACTACCAGCAGACGAAGAACCTCCTCGTCTCGTACGCCGAGGGTCCGATGGGCTTCTTCTGATGACCGGAGCCTCGCAGCGGGTCGCGGTGACGGATGCCGCGGCATCCCTCATCCGCGACCTCACCGCGCAGCACGGTCCGCTCATGTTCCACCAGTCGGGCGGGTGCTGCGATGGCTCGTCACCGATGTGCTACCCGGTCGGGATGTTCCTCACAGGACCGGCGGACGTGCTGCTCGGCGCTCTCGATGTACACCTCGACGAGCCCGTCGAGGTGTACATGTCGGCGTCGCAGTTCGAGTACTGGAAGTACACGCACCTCACCATCGACGTCGTGCCGGGGAGAGGCGCAGGGTTCAGTGTGGAGGGTCCGACGGGGATGCGCTTCCTCATCCGGTCGCGCATGCTCGACCCCGCCGAACTCGAGCACTTCGGACTCTCGGCGCCCGTGCGTCTCTCGCCCACGCCGGATGCTTGAACGGCCGTGCAACCGGCTGCAACCCTCAGCGACTTAGGCTTTCTCCACAGCCGATATCGCCGGTCCCCAGCCGGCGTCGGCGCGACGGCTCGGCCGTCTGCGGAGGGAGAGTGGATTTCCTTCTGATCCCGAGGGGGGATGGGGTGGGCCGTCGGTCCCCAGTCGGCGCCCACCCTCACCCGGGAGTCCGCCTCGATCGCGGCGCGGTGCGTGCGCGCCGGCGCTCAGAGCGATCGGATGATGGTCCAGGCCACGATCGCCCCCACCATGACCACCAGGGGGATCCAGGTCGAGCGCTTCTTCAGACGACGGCCCTGCGGCGCCACCCCGGCCGGCGGCGTGAGCAGCCCGACCGGCGGCGCGAACGGCAGCGCGGTCGGCGCGGGCGAACCCGGTGCGGCGGCGGCGCTCCCGGCCGAGGGAAGGCGCAACCGCTCGTCCCTCCAGCGCGCCCACTGGTCGAGCTTCGTGATGAGTGCGCCCACGACGCCGAAGAGCCAGGCCCAGGTGGCCGGGTCGAGCGTCGATGCCTCGCGCTTCGTGTAGAGGAACATCCAGTCGTCGACGATCTCGACGTCGAGTTCGGCGGCGTGATCGATGAAGCGCGCCATGATGTCGGGCGTAAACAGGTACAGCGCATCCTGCTCGTAGCCCTCGGGGCAGTAGAGCGTGAAGTGCTGGTCGAAGTCGCCCTCGAGGGAGAGCCGCTGCGCGCGCTGGAACGACGCCGGCAGATTGGAGCCGAACCCGTTGTTGCCGAGCGCGTCGAGCACGATGTTCGGCAGCGGCACGTCGAGCTTCACCGCCACGTACCCCCACCGGTAGGTGGTCGAGCTCTTCCCGTGCTTGACGGTGTACTGGTAGTTGCCGAACTCGATGAACCGGGGCTGGGTGCCGCGCACGAGGTCGGTCGCCACGCGACCGGAGCCGAGGCCGAAGATCATGCCCGGCAGCCCCGGGCTCGCGATGCGGTCGACGTACTCCATGCCGTTCGCCCGCGCGAACATGCCGAGACGGTAGCGGCGGATGCGGTTCGCCCGCCGCACGAACAGCCCGATCGCTATCCCGCCGCCGACGGCCAGGACGAGGATGCCGACGAGGAAGGCGACGCCCGCGCCGCCGCCCGTGGGTGAAATGCTGCGCACGAGTCCGCCCACGAGGAAGACGCCGATGAGGCAGGCGAAGACGATCGCGAACGCCGCGATGATCGCCCCGACGACCGTTCCGGCCGACGCCGACGACGAGGTGCGCCCCGCCTTGAGTTCGGCGGCGAAGGCGGCGACGGCGACCGGATCGACCGGTGCGGTCAACGGCGTCGCATCGAATGTCGAGGCCGGGTGCGGAGAGCTCATCGGTTCACCTCGTCGGCATCCCACGTGAGGTCGGCGCCCTCGGGAACGGCGTGCGCCTCGATCCCCTCGGCGGCGCACAGGGCCTCGACGAGTGCGGCCGGTCCGCCGACGATCGTCGAGTCGAAGTCGATCTCGCTCACCATGATCCAGGCGCGATCGTCGGGCCAGAGGATGTTCGGAGCCTGGGCCGACGGCGCGAAACCGTGTTCCTCGGCCACGCGGTCGCGCCATGCCGCGTCGAGCACCCAGTCGGGATCGGAGAACGCGCGCGGCGCCGCCGAGAACAGCACGTACCCGCGGCCGGGCAGTTGCAGGCGCGGGCCCTCGGAGATCTCGCGCGAGAGGATGCCCTCCTGCCATGTCGGCTTGCGGAAGACGTTGTTGAATGGATCGTGCGTGCTGCGGTCGAGCATCGCGCGGTGCTGGGGGTCGTCGTCGAACGTGATGAACGCTCGCGAGGGGCCGTCGCCGAAGAAGCCGAGCAGGCCGCCGTAGCCCTCCCAGATCGCGGCGACGCCCGAGTCCGGGGTGCTGGTGTGCGCGGCGAGGACCGAGGCGAGCCGGGCGAGCTGCTCACGGTCGAGCTCGCCCTCGAGCGGCGCGGTGAATTCGCGCCCGTCGGGCGAGAGGCGCGAGCGCCAGTCCTCGCCCTCGGGGGTGCGCACGATCCGCTGCCACTGGGCGAGCGGATGCAGGGTGGTGCCGAACGCCGCGGCCGTCTCGGCCCAGGTCGACTGGGCGTCGACGAAGGCGTCGATCAGGCGCTGCTGCTCGTGCGCGGGCATCCGCTCCCATTCGTCCATCGGCGGCACCGAGCGATCGGGCAGCGACCGCACACTGGGGCGGTGGAAGATGCGCGCGTACGCCGGGAATCCGCGCGGGACCACGCCGTGCATGGTCGCGTAGCCCGGATCGAGCCGCTGCCCGATCCAGTCGCCGACGCTCGGGTTCGCGATCCACTCCATGCGACCACGGTACCCGGAGGCCCCGGCGCGCCCGCCATAATCGGAGGTGTGACTGCGACTGCGACAATCCCCTCCCTCGATGGCCGCCGCTTCCGGATGATCTCGTCGACGACCTCGGTGGTCGACGACGAGGCGCCGAGCATCTTCGAGTACTTCGAGCGCGACGGCGCGATCTGGGGCGGATACACCGGTGACACGGTCACCTTCGGCAAGTTCGTGGGCACGCGCACCGGCGACACCATCTGGGTCTCGTTCGTGCACGTGCTCGTGAAGGACGGCTCGGTCGTGACCGGCGACGGCGAGAGCGAGCTCGAGCTGACCGATGACGGCCGCATCCGCCTCGTCGAGCACTACGAGATGTTCGGCCTGCCGCAGCTCAGCGTCTGCGAAGAACTCCCCGCGTCCTGAAGCCCTGCCCCTCATGCGGCCGGATCAGCGGCTCAGCGGGGCGGAAGGGTGTCGCGGCCGGGAGAGGCCGGGGTCCAGCGGGTCATGCCGAGGGGCACCTCGGTCTCGCGCTCGGGGATGTCGGTCGGCAGCAGGAACGGCCGCCGCACCACCTCGTCGAGCACGACGACGCTCACGACGGTGCGCACCTCCGGCAGCTGCGCGATGACCCCGGTGGAGAACTCGTGCACACCGCTGACGTCGGTCGCCCGGATCAGCAGCATCGCATCGTGCTCCCCGGTCGTGATCGCGCACCACTCCACGTCTGGCATGTCGACGATCCGGTCGCGGAAGGATGCCCAGGCCTGGGGCAGCACGGTGACGAAGACGAGCGCGCCGATCGAGAGGCCGGCCTTTGCGTGGTCGACGCGTGCGCCGAACCCGGTGATGACGCCGTCGCTCACCAGTGATTCGACTCGCGAATAAGCGCTGGCGCGGGAGATGCCGACCCGATCGGCGAGGGCGGCGATCGAGATGCGACCGTTATCACGCAGTACGTCGAGAATTCTGTATGCGGTCTCGTCCAAAGGGGTGGCACTTCGTCCAGAATGCTTGGCCTGTACGGCATCCTTGCTGGACATATTGCTCCTGACGTTCGGCATTACGGACAGAGCGTGTCGATGTGACGCGCAGTTGCTGGACACATCGTCGCATATGATGCGAATCTGATCCCCGGTCGTCCACATCGGTGGCGATCGACACCCGAATGTACTCCTCGCCCTTGGAGGCCCTCATGTCGTCACGTCGCAGCACGTCCGTCATCGCGATCGGAGCCGTCGCGCTCCTCGCGCTCGCTGGTTGCTCGGGAGGGAACTCGGCGAACAACGGCGAGCAGTCCTCGGGCTCCGACTCGCTGGTCATCGACACCGCGTTCTCGATCGAGACCGCCGACCCGGGGCACACCTACGACCCGACCGGCAACATGATCGCCAAGGCGCTCTACGAGACGCTGGTCGACTTCGAGGGCTCCGACGTCTCGACCCCGGTCCCCGGCCTCGCCTCGTGGGAGCAGAACGACACCGCCACCGAGTTCACGTTCACGCTCGAGGGCGACCGCGTCTTCTCCGACGGCTCGCCGATCGAGGCGAAGGACGTCGTCTTCTCGCTGCAGCGCATCCAGGGCATGGCCGATGCCAAGCCGAACTTCCTGCTCAGCGGCGTGACCATCGCCGAGGTCGACGAGAAGACCGTCTCGTTCACCACCGAGACCCCGCTGCTGCAGCTGCCCGCGATCCTCGCCAACCCGGCGCTCGGCATCGTCAACTCCGACGTCGTCATGGAGAACGGCGGAGCGACCGACGGCACCGACAGCGCCCAGGGCTTCCTCGACGGCGAGTCGGCCGGTTCGGGCCCGTTCGTGCTCGACACGCTCGACCTGTCGTCGCAGGTCGTGCTCACCAAGAACGACGAGTACAACGGCGACGAGGAGTCGGAGTTCTCTCGCGTCGTCGTGCGCAACGTCTCGGAGAGCGCCACGCAGCTCGCCAACCTCAAGGGCGGCGACTCGATGGTCGCCATGGACCTCAACGGCGACCAGGTCTCCGGTCTCGGCGACGGCCTCACGGTCGACTCCGTGCCCTCGGGCCAGACCATCTTCCTGCTGCTCAACCAGGGCACGGCGGGCGGTGACCTCGCGAACGTCAAGATCGCCGAGGCGATCCGCTACGCCCTCGACTACGACGCGCTGCTCGAACTCGCCGGTGCCGGCGCCGAGCAGGCCACCGGCGTCATCCCGCCCGGATTCGAGGGTGCCCTCGACACGGGCGTCGAACAGGACCTCGAGAAGTCGAAGGCCGCGCTCGCCGAGGCCGGCTACACCGGTCAGACGCTGAAGCTGCAGTTCCCGAACGACTACCCGGTCGGCGGCGTGGAGTTCACCCCGCTCGCCGAGCGCATCCAGGCGCAGCTCGAGGATGCAGGCATCGCCGTCGAGCTCGCGCCGGCGCCGTTCGCCACCGAACTCGACGCCTACGTCAACGGCACCGAGGGCTTCGGCCTGTGGTTCTGGGGTCCGGACTACGCCGACTCGGCGAACTTCCTCCCCTTCGGTCCCGGCCTCAAGGTCGGCCTGCGTGCCGGCTGGGCCGCCGAGGCGAACCCGGCGATCGCCGAGATCGCCGCGAACGCCGCAGCTGCAACGGATGCCGACGAGCGCACCGCCCTGTTCACCGACTTCGCCGAGGCGATGCAGGCCGAGGGCCCGTTCGTGCCGATGATCGTGCCGGGTCGCAACATCTCCAGCACCGACAAGGTCACGGGCGCCGTGTACAACTCGGTCTGGGAGATGGACATCGCCGAGATCACCCCGGCCGGCTGAACGGATAACGCATGACGACGGTGGCGGTGCAGAGGCAGGCGCGCAGGCGCAGGTCTCCCCTGATCGGATACCTGCTGCGGCGGGCCGGCACCTCCCTGCTCCTGCTGGTGGGCGTGACGATCGTCACGTTCCTGCTCACCAACCTGGTGCCGGGAGACCCGGTCTCGGCGGCCCTCGGCGAGGGCGCATCGCAGAACCCCGAGACGCGTGAGGCCTTCATCAAGGCCCAGGGACTCGACCAGCCGTTGATCGTGCAGTACTTCATCTACATGGGGAATCTGCTCCGCGGAAACCTCGGTACGTCGCTGGTGACCGGTCGCCCGGTCACCAGC
>JASCNZ010000073.1 GCA_029959905.1 Microbacteriaceae bacterium PS02344 | reverse complement strand
CCGGGGGGGGCGCCGGCCCCCCTCAACCGCGGGGCCCGCCCCCCCCCCCCCCCCCCCCCCTCTCTCGTCCCCCTGCGCATCCACCGCTGTTCCGGTCGCACGAACGGCTCTTCTCCGCCCGCAGAGCGACCACTCGCGCGACGGGAAGCAGCAGTTGGCGTCGGGCATGAGAAAGGCCCCGGGGTGGAGCCCGGGGCCTTCCTCTTCAGCTTAGCGCTTAGAGCGACTCGACGATCTCGCGCATCAGGGCGGCGGTCTCGGACGGCGTCTTGCCGACCTTGACACCGGCGGCCTCGAGGGCCTCCTTCTTCGCCTGCGCGGTGCCGGCCGAGCCGGAGACGATGGCGCCGGCGTGGCCCATGGTCTTGCCCTCCGGCGCCGTGAAGCCCGCGACGTATCCGACGACCGGCTTGGTGACGTGCGCCTTGATGTACTCGGCCGCACGCTCCTCGGCGTCGCCGCCGATCTCGCCGATCATGACGATCGCCTTCGTCTCGGGGTCGGCCTCGAACGCGGCGAGCGCGTCGATGTGGGTCGTGCCGATGACCGGGTCGCCGCCGATGCCGATGGCGGTCGAGAAGCCCAGGTCGCGCAGCTCGAACATCATCTGGTAGGTCAGGGTTCCCGACTTCGACACGAGGCCGATGGGGCCCTTGCCGGTGATGTTCGCCGGGGTGATGCCGACGAGCGCCTCACCGGGCGTGATGATGCCGGGGCAGTTCGGCCCGATGATGCGGGTCTTGTTGCCCTTGCTCTGCGCGTAGGCCCAGGCCTCGGCCGAGTCGCCGACGGGCACGCCCTCGGTGATCACGACGAGCAGGGGGATCTCGGCGTCGATGGCCTCGACCATCGCGTCCTTCGTGAAGGCGCCGGGAACGAAGGCGATCGACACGTCGGCGCCGGTCTCCTTCATCGCCTCGGCGACCGAGCCGAAGACGGGCAGCTCGACGGCATTGCCGTCCTTGTCGGTGTGCGACACCGTGGTGCCGGCCTTGCGGGCGTTGACGCCACCCACGACCTGGGTGCCGGCCTTGAGCATGAGGGCGGTGTGCTTGGTTCCCTCGCCGCCCGTGATGCCCTGGACGATGACCTTGGAGTCCTTGTTGAGGTAGATCGACATTTCTCTAGTCCTTGTGTCTCTGGCGATCAGGCGTTGGCGAGTTCGGCGGCCTTGTCGGCGCCCTCGTCCATGGTGCTGGCGAGCGTGACGAGCGGGTGCGCGTACTCGGCGAGGATCGCGCGACCCTCGTCGACCCGGTTGCCGTCGAGGCGCACGACGAGCGGCTTCGAGGCCGTGGCGCCGAGCGTCTCGAGCGCGCCCTTGATGCCGTTGGCGACCGCGTCGCACGCCGTGATGCCGCCGAAGACGTTGACGAACACGCTCTTGACCTGCGGGTCGCCGAGGATCACGTCGAGGCCGTTGGCCATGACCTCGGCCGAGGCGCCGCCGCCGATGTCGAGGAAGTTGGCGGGCTTCACGCCGCCGTGCTTCTCGCCGGCGTAGGCGACGACGTCGAGGGTCGACATGACCAGGCCCGCGCCGTTGCCGATGATGCCGACCTCGCCGTCGAGCTTGACGTAGTTGAGACCCGACTTCTTCGCCTTCGCCTCGAGCGGGTCGGCGGCGTCCTTGTCTTCGAGCTCCTCGTGCTCCGGGTGGCGGATCTCGGAGGCGTTGTCGTCGAGCGTGACCTTGCCGTCGAGGGCGATGATGTCGCCGTCCTCGGTGCGCACGAGCGGGTTGACCTCGACGAGCGTGGCGTCTTCGCCCTTGTAGACCTCGAAGAGCTTCACGAAGACGTCGGAGACCTTCTCGACGAGGTCCTCGGGGAAGTTCGCGGCGCGCGCGATCTCGACGGCCTTCTCCTTGTCGATGCCCGTGAGCGGGTTGACCTCGACGCGGGCGAGGGCCTCGGGCTTCTCGACGGCGAGCTGCTCGATCTCCATGCCGCCCTCGACCGAGCACAGCGACAGGTACGAGCGGTTGGCGCGGTCGAGCAGCACCGAGAAGTAGAACTCCTCGGCGATACGGGCGCCCTGGGCGACCATGACGCGCTTGACGACGTGGCCCTTGATGTCGAGGCCGAGGATGGCCTTCGCGGCCTCGTAGGCCTCATCGGGGGTCTTGGCGACCTTGACGCCACCGGCCTTGCCGCGGCCTCCGGTCTTCACCTGCGCCTTGACGACGACCACACCGCCGATCTTCTCGGCGGCCGCCTTCACCTCCTCGGGGGTGTCGGCGACGATGCCGGCGAGGACCGGCACTCCGTACTTCTCGAAAACGTCTCGTGCCTGGTACTCGTACAGATCCACTGTGGTTCCTTCACTGGGCTGCTGGTCTGGTAATTCTCTCGATGTCGAGACATCGACCAGTCCCACAGCCTACTACCTCGACCTGGGCGCCCCCGCGGCCCGTGCGGCCCTCGGAGCGCGAGGTCTAGGCTCATGCCATGCACGAATCCGCAGAACTGCGCACCGGCGTCGTGGCCGCTGCGCTGGAGCTCTTCGCGTCGCAAGGGTTCGACCAGACGTCGGTGGAGCAGATCGCCAAAGCGGCCGGCGTCTCGCGCTCGACCTTCTTCCGGCAGTTCGGGGGCAAGGAAGACGTCGTGTTCGCCGATCACGAGGCTCTTCTCGAGCGACTGCGGGCGTTCCTCGGCGAGGGCCACGACGATCCGTGGGGCGCCGTGTGCGCGGCATCCGAGTCGGTCTTCGCGCATTTCGCGCGCGACCCGGAGATGGCGCGTCGGCGGTACCAGATCGTGCGTCAGGTGCCGGTGCTGCGCGAGCGCGAGATCATCACGGTGTTCCGGTACGAGCGGCTGTTCGACGACTATCTGCGCAGCGCGCTGCCGGGCGTCGACCCGCTCGACGCGGTCGGCTTCGCGGCGCTCGTCACGGCGGTGCACAACCACGTGCTCCGGCAGCTGCTCCGCGGCACCAAGAAGGTGCCGGTCGCCACACTGCAGGCGGCGCTGGCAGACGTGCGCCGGCGGTACGGCGTGCCCGCGGATGCGTCCGACCAGGCCCCCGACGACCTCGTCGTGGCCGTGTTCCCGCGCTCCATGCCGGTGGCCGAGGTGACGCGCCGGCTGCGGTCGCAGCTCGACTGACCGCCCACCGCCCGGCCCCGTCGGAGATCGCGCTCCGTCGCGTTCCGCAGTGTCGACCGCGTTCACGGTCGTGGAACCGAGTATCTCGGCGTACGATACCAAGTGCCACGAAGGGACCCCATGAGCACCGACGCCACCCTCCTCCCCGGCGAGCGCACCTCGTCGTACGACATCACCGGCCGCCAGGGCACCGACTACTACGCGGTCTTCTCCGACATCCCCGCCGAGGACCGCGCCGCCTGGGAACGCGCGCAGACGTACGTCGACGAGGTCGCCCCGCAGATGGCGGATGCCTGGGACCGGGCCGAATACCCCCTCGCCGCCGCCCGCCGGATGGGCGAGATGGACCTCGTCGTCGACGGCATCGAGCATCCTGCCCTCACCCGCCTCTCGCCCCTCGCGGCCGGCCTGGTGAACATGGAGATCTCCCGGGGCGACGGCTCGCTCGGCACGATCCTCGCCGTGCAGGGCGGTCTGGCCCTGCGCACCCTCGCACTCTTCGGCTCCGCCGCACAGCAGGACCGCTGGCTCACCGCCCTGGCGGACGCCTCGGTGCTCGGATCGTTCGCGCTCACCGAACCCGACCACGGCTCCGACTCCGTCTCCCTCGAGACCGTGGCCCGCCGCGACGGCGACGAATGGGTCATCCGGGGCACCAAGAAGTGGATCGGCAACGGCGCCTCGGGCGGCATCACCTTCGTCTGGGCGCGCGTCGACGACGCCGACGCACCCGAGCACGGCGCGGTGCGCTGCTTCCTCGTCGAGCAGAGCGCCCCGGGATACACGGGTACCGTCATCCCGGGCAAGGCCTCGCTAAGGGCCATCCATCAGGCGCACATCCGCCTCGACGATGTGCGCGTGCCGGCCGATGCGGTACTGCCGGGAACCCGCAGCTTCAAGGATGCGTCGATCGTGCTGTACGCCACGCGCTCCGGCGTGGCATGGTCGGCACTCGGTCATGCCACCGCCTGCTACGAGGCGGCCCTCGCCTACGCCACGCAGCGCGAGCAGTTCGGCAAGCCGCTCGCGAAGTTCCAGATGGTGCAGGAGCGGCTCGCCCACATGCTCGAAGACCTCACCGCGATGCAGCTCTACTGCCGTCGGCTCGCCGACCTCGAGTCCGCCGGCGGCCTGCGGCCCACCCAGGCGTCTCTCGCGAAGTTCCACAACACGCGCGCGGCGCGGCGCATCGCCTCCGTCGCCCGCGATCTGCTCGGCGGCAACGGCATCCTGCTCGAGAACGGCGTGATGCAGCATCTCGCCGACATCGAGGCGATCCACACCTACGAGGGGACCGAGAGCGTGCAGGCACTCCTGCTCGGGCGCGACATCACGGGGATGAGCGCGTTCGTGTGAGCGGCCTGCGTCGCGGGATCAGTCGCAGCCGCAGCCCCCGGACGGCGTCTTCACCATGAAGCACACGTCGCACACGCCGTACTCGCGCTCGGTGACGGGCGTCGCGGCCGGGGTGCGGGGTGCGGCGGGGGTGCGCGGCGTCGCGGCGCGGCGCGCAGGAGCCTTCGCGGGGGCACGGGGCGCGAACTCGCTGGGGTGGTCGACGTAGTAGTACGGCGGGCGCCCCTCGCTCGGCTGCATCCGGAGGCGGGTCGAGCCGAGCACGATGACATCGTCTTCGGCGAAACCGTTCGTGTACGTGCGCCCGATGTGCAGCGGTGCGCGGTCACCGCGCCGGATCGCCTCGATGTAGCGGCCGCGGTCGATGAGCGACGTCACATCCGATCCGTCGACGATCGCCCGGATGAACGCGTGGTTGACGGGGTCGATGCGGTGGTGGCGCAGCGCCTCATCGAGTGTGCGATACGGACGGGAGGTGCCTGCGGGGGTGGGACCCTGTGCTTCTTTCATCCCTTCCAGGATCGCATGTCCGCACGGCGCTGCGGACCGCTTCCGCCCGCCGTCCGTCCTGCGTGACGTGACAGACTGGGCGGCATGGCACGGGCGACGATCATCGGCAGCGGGCCCAACGGACTCGCGGCGGCGGTCTCCCTCGCGCGCGCCGGCTACGAGGTGCGAGTGCTCGAAGCGGCCGACACGATCGGGGGCGGCGTTCGTACCGTCGAGAACACGCTGCCCGGGTTCCGTCACGACGTGTGCTCGGCCGTGCATCCTGCGGCGTTCTCCTCGCCGTTCTTCCGCGCGTTCGGAATCGACGAGCGCGTCGAGTGGATCCGCCCCGAGATCTCCTACGCGCACCCTCTCGATGGCGGCAGGGCCGCGATCGCCTGGCGTGACATCGACCGAACGGCGGCGGCGCTCGGCGAGGATCGCGACGCGTGGCTCGCACGTCTCCGGCCGCTCGCACGGCACATCGACGGCGTGGTCGACTTCACCGGGCACCAGATCCCCCGTATCCCCCGCGACCCGATCACCGCGGCCCGCTACGCCGTGCGGATGCTCGACCAGGGCACGCCCCTGTCGTCGCGCGCGTTCCGCACCGAGGAGGCCGCCGCGCTCCTCACCGGGGTACTCGCGCACGCGAGCACTCCGCTCCCCTCGTTGGCCGGTGCGGCCGCGGGATTGCTGCTCGCCGCGCTCGGTCACGCCGAGGGGTGGATGTACCCCCGCGGGGGCGCGAAGCGCATCGCCGACGCCCTCGTCGCCGACCTCGAGGCGCACGGCGGCACGGTCGAGACCGGAGCGCACGTGCGCGACCTCGACGCCCTCGACTGGGGCGACCCCCGGCGTGGAGACCTGCTGCTGCTGAACGCCTCTCCGCGCCTGGCGCTCACGCACCCCGACATCCCGCCGCGCTATGCCAGCGCGCTCCGCCGCTACCGCTACGGACCGGGCGCCGCCAAGGTCGACTTCGCCCTCGACGGGCCCGTGCCGTGGGCGAACGCCGACGTCGCGCAGTCGCCCACCGTGCACGTGGGCGGCACCCGCGACGAGGTGCGCGAGAGTGAGAACGCCGTGGCACGCGGCCGGGTGAGCGAACGCCCCTACGTGCTCACGGTGCAGCCGTCGGTGTTCGACCCCACGCGCGCACCCGAGGGAAAAGCGGTGCTGTGGGCGTACATCCACGTGCCCGCCGACTCCGGTCTCGACGCGACCGAGCTCATCACGCGCCAGATCGAGCGGTTCGCCCCGGGATTCCGCGACCGCATCCTCGCGCACGACTCGGTACCGGCGTCGGCGCGCGAGGCCCTGAACCCGGCCGAGATCGGCGGCGACGTGTACGGCGGAGCGTTCACGATGCGGCAGGCGATCCAGCGTCCGACGCTCTCGATCGCCCCCTGGCGCACACCGATGCGCGGGGTCTACCTCGCCTCGGCCGCCACGCCTCCCGGTCCGGGGGTCAACGGCATGTCGGGCTGGCTCGCCGCCCGCACCGCACTGGCCGACGCGGGCCTCCCGCACGAGCTCGACGACCTCTTCGGCTGACTCCCGCCGTCCGTCGACGCGGGCGACGCAAGGGGGTGGATGCCCGCCGCGGTCGCCGCCAGGATGGGGGCATGCGCTACGACATCCCCTCCCCGATGCTCGCCAAGGCCGCCGCCGCCGTGCCCGACCCGGCGAAGACACCGGGTGGGCTGCTGTTCGAACCGAAGTGGGACGGCTTCCGCGGGCTGATCGCCTGGGACGGGAAGAACGTCGAGATCGGCTCGCGCGGGGCGAAGCCCCTCACCCGGTACTTCCCCGAGCTGGTCGAGGCGATTCCCGACCTGCTGCCCGGCCCGTGCCTCCTCGACGGCGAGATCGTCGTCGCGACCGGCCCGGAGGGCGCGCAGCGCTTGGACTGGGAGGCGCTGAGCCAGCGCATCCATCCCGCTGCCTCGCGCGTTGCGAAGCTCGCCGCCGAGACGCCGGCGATGTTCATCGCCTTCGACCTGCTCGCCCACGGAGACGACGACCTGCGCGACCGTCCGTTCGCGCAGCGCCGTGAACGGCTGGAGACGCTTCTCGACGGGGTCGGGCATCCGCTGCACATCACGCGTACGACCCGCGACCGCGACGCCGCCGTGCGATGGCTGGCCGAGTTCGAGGGCGCCGGCCTCGACGGGGTGGTCGCGAAACCGCTCGACCAGCCCTACGCCCCCGGCAAGCGCACGCTGACGAAGATCAAGCACGCCCGCACGGCCGACGTCGTCGCGCTCGGGTACCGCGTGCACAAGTCGGGCACCGGCGTCGGCTCGCTGCTGGTGGGGCTGTACGACGGCGAGGGCGGCCTGCATCAGGTCGGCGGGGTGGCGGCCTGGAGCGACCGTCGCCGGCGCGAGTTGGTCGACGAGCTCGCTCCGCTCGTCGAGCGCGACGCGAGCGGAGCGGCGGTGACCGGCGAGGGCGAAAGGTCGCGCTTCTCGGGGGCCAAGGACACCACATTCGTGCGGCTGCGCCCGGAGCGGGTGCTGGAGGTGCGTTACGACCAGCTCGAGGGCGCACGGTTCCGGCACACCGTGCAGTTCGAGCGCTGGCGTCCCGATCGCGAGGCGCGGTCGTGCACCTACGACCAGCTCGACACCGTGGCGGGGTACGACCTCGCCGACGTCATCGGGTGACGGTCAGGGCTTCTCGACCGGCTCGCCGTCGGCATCCCAGTGCGCGGCGACCTTCTTGCTCGGCTGCACGCGCGGCGGCTCGCCGGGCATCTTCGGGAACTCGGGCGGGAAGGGGAGCTCCCCGAGCCCGTCGGCCACGTCGCGCTCCCACCACTGCAGCAGCGTGTCGATGCGTCCGGGTGCGGCCTGCTTCTGAGCCCAGGGGTCTCCGACCTCCTGCAGCCGACCCGGGATGGTCCGCACCGTGAACCGCGTGGGGTCGAGCCCGTCGAGCTCGTCCCAGAGCACCGGGGTCGACACCGTCGCCCCGGGGAGAGCGCGGGCACTGTAGGCGCCTGCCATCGTGCGGTCGCGGTTGGCCTGGTTGAAGTCGATGAAGATGCGCTCGCCCCGCTCCTCCTTCCACCAGTTCATCGTCACCCGCTCGGGCATACGGCGCTCGAGTTCGCGCCCGGCCGCGATCACGGCGTGGCGCACCTCGAGGAACTCGTGCTCGGCGACGATCGGCGCGAAGACGTGCAGCCCTCGGTTGCCGCTGGTCTTCGCGAACGCCTCGAGCCCCGCCTCGCGGAGCACCTCGCGCAGCGCGTGGGCGGCGACGACCGCGTCCGTGAAATCGGTGCCCGGCTGAGGGTCGAGATCGATGCGCAGCTCGACGGGGTTGTCGGAGTCCGTCGCCAGCGAGGCCCACGGGTGGAACACGACCGTGTTCATCTGCACCGCCCAGACGAGGGCAGACGGACGGTTCAGCACGATCTGCGGATGCCGCCGACCACTGTTGTACGTGACCGTGACGGCGTCGACGTAGTCGGGCGTGCCCTTGGGCGGATTCTTCGAGAAGAACCCCTCCCCGCCGATGCCGTCGCGGAAGCGCTCGAGCGAGACCGGGCGGTTGCCGTTCGCCGCGAGGAACGGGTCGGCCACGATCTGCGCATACTCCGCGAACTCGGCCTTCGTGATGCCGAGTTCGGGCCAGACCACGCGATTCGGGCTCGAGAGCACGACCTCGCGCTCCCCCTCGGGATCGGCGACGGTCAGGGTCACGCGTTCGGAAGCCATGCTCCGACCCTAGGGTGCGACGCCGACACGGGGAAGGGCGGTGCGGTCAGCTCTCGTCGGCCGGCACGATCTCGAGCACGGGAGCGAGCGCGGCGCGGTCGACGAGGAGCGACGGACCCGCCGGATCGATCACGACGCCCGCCATCTCGGTGTGACCGGTGAGCACCTTGGCGAGCTGACCGGGCTCGAACGGCAGCGGTCGGTCGCCGCGCCCGAGCGCGATCACCTCGAGCGGGTGGGTGAAGAGCTGCAGGAAGCGCCGGCCGTCGGTCGACTGCGCCTCGGCGATGCCCACCTGCCCGTCGGCCCCGCCCTCGTTCACGGCGACCCACATACGGGTACGGGCCAGCGCCTCGCCGGCCTTCGCCGTGGTGTCCTGCTCGCGGGGCGCCGACACGATCGACTTCACCGTCATGGCGGGGTCGGCCTGGTCGAGGGTCTTCTGCAGGATCTCGGTCGGGAACACCACGCGGTGCGGGGCCGAGGCGTTGTCGATGATGAGTCCGGCGAAGTCCCCCGTGACGACCTGCTGGATGACGGCCGTCGTCGGCTGGGCGACCGCCGAGGTCGAGGCGGGGTCGGGCTCGGCCTGCACGGAGTCGCGCACTGCCGCCGCCGAGCTGAAGGCCAGCATGAACTGCCGCTCTTCATCACGCACCACCGCGACCGTGAGGGGCTTGCCCTCGGCGATCTGCGCGCGGGCGTCACCGTTGACCCGGATGTAGAGATGGCCCTGGAGCGCCTGGCGCAGCACCCCGAGCAGCTGCTCGTTGGTGGCGCCCTGCTCGACCTGCTGCAGCGCTTCGCGCAGGAGGACGTTGTCCTTCATTCCCGGGACGGTCTCGGACGGCTCGGGCGGGAGGGCCGGGGCCAGCGGAAGGCGCGGTTCGGCGGAGACGAGCGGCGTCGCGCCCGCGGGGAGCGTCGCCGCGGCCGGGGCGGGTGCGGCCGGGCCGGAGGCGCGGGGCGCGGCGGGTGCCTGGGTGGGGGCATCCGGGTCGGGCAGCTCCACCTCGGGGCCCGCCTGGGCACCGACCCCGCGGAACGCCTGCACCGAGATACCGACGCTGGGTGCCGCCTCGGTCGCCGTCTCCCCTGCCGTGTCGGTCGGGGCGGCCTCCTCCGTCGACGTCGTCACGTCGTCCGTTCCGACGGTGTCCGTGGTGTCGGAGGCGGAGGTGACGGCGTCGTCAGCGGACTTCTTGCGGCGGGAGAAGAGGGCCATATGAGCCAGCCTAACCCTCGCCGCCGCGGCGTCCGCGTCAGATCTTCTCGATCGGCGCGACCTTGATGAGCAGCTTCTTCTGCCCCGCGGTGTCGAACCGCACGTGCGCGATGCGCTTCGCCCCTTCGCCGGTGACGGCATCGACGCGTCCCTCACCGAAGTCGGCATGACGGATGCGGTCGCCGACGTTCAGTTCGAGGTCGCCGTTGTCGCGCACCTTCGCGGTGACGCGGTTGGGGAACCGGTCCATCGCGGTCGACAGCGGCTTGAGCGACTCGCGGCCCGGGAGCGCCTTGACTCCGAAGCGATCACCGCTTCCGGAGCCGCCGCCCGGCCGGCGCGCGGTCCGCGCGCGGGCCGGCATGCCGCCGCGGGCGGTGACGTCGCCCGGCGACTGACGCCAGTCGATGAGCGCGGCCGGGATCTCCTGCAGGAAGCGGCTCGGCATCGCGACCGTCACCTCGCCGAACTGCGCGCGGGTCATCGCGAGCGACAGGTGCAGCCTCTTGCGGGCACGGGTGATCCCGACGTAGAACAGCCGCCGCTCCTCCTGGGGGCCGCCCGGCTCGCCCGCCGAGATGCGGTGCGGGATGAGGTCCTCTTCGACACCTGTGACGAACACGGCGTCGTACTCGAGGCCCTTGGCGGTGTGCATGGTCATGAGCGAGACCGACCCCGACTCGTCGTCGAGGTCGTCGGCGTCGGCGACGAGCGCGACATCGGTGAGGAAGTCGACGATCGTCCCCTCGGGGTTGTTCCGAGCGAAGTCGCGGGCCACGGCGACGAACTCGTCGAGGTTCTCGACGCGCGCCTCGTCCTGCGGGTCGCGGCTGGCTCGCAGCGCGTCGAGGTAGCCGCTCTTCGACAGCAGCAGTCCCAGCCCCTCGGCGACCGAGGTCGGCGGCGGCACCTCGCCCGAGGCGGGCAGCATGATCGCGGTGGCCTCGTCAAGCACGGCGTCGAGCTGGGTGATCGCGGCCTGGATCTTGGGGCCGACCCCGAGTTGCGCCGGCACCGACAGGGCGGCGCGGAACGAGATGCCGTGCTCGTCGGCGAAACGCGCGATGGCGGTTTCGGTGACGTCTCCGATGCCACGGCGCGGCTTGTTGAGGATGCGCCGCACCGCCATCTCGTCGGCGGGGTTCGCGACGGCGACGAGGTAGGCAAGAGCGTCTTTGATCTCGGCGCGCTCGTAGAACTTCGTGCCGCCCATGATCTTGTACGGCACCGCCGACCGGATGAAGATCTCCTCCAGCGCGCGCGACTGCGAGTTGGTGCGGTAGAAGACCGCCATCTCGGAGTAGGGCGTGCCCGCCCGGTGCAGCGCCTCGATCTCGTCGGCGACGAACTGCGCTTCATCGTGCTGCGAATAGCCGGTGAAGCCGATGATGCGGTCGCCGTCGCCGCGATCGCTCCAGAGCTTCTTCTCTTTGCGGTCGAAGTTGTTGCCGATCACAGCATTCGCCGCCGAGAGGATGTTCTGGGTCGAGCGGTAGTTCTGCTCGAGCAGCACCACCCTGGCGCCGGGGAAATCGCGCTCGAACTCACTGATGTTGCGGATGTCGGCGCCGCGGAACGCGTAGATCGACTGGTCGGAGTCACCCACCACCGTCAGCGAGGCCCCGGCGGTCGCCGGATCGTCGGCGTCGGCTTCGGGCTCGAAGATCATCATGCCGCCGGAGGCATACGGTTCGGGCGATGCGGTCGAGACCGGACGGGTGAGCTCGTGGATGAGCGCGTACTGGGCGTGATTCGTGTCTTGGTACTCGTCGACAAGGATGTGCCGGAAGCGACGGCGGTAGGTGTCGGCGACCTCGGGGAAGGCGCGGAAGAGGTAGACGGTCTGCCCGATCAGGTCGTCGAAGTCGAACGCGTTCGCCTTCTGCAGCTGCCGCTGGTAGTCGGTGAACAGCTCGACGAAGATGCGCTCGGCGGGGTCGGACATGTTCGCCTGGCGCGCATAGGCCTCGGCATCCGACAGCTCGTTCTTGAGCTTCGAGATGCGCGACTGCACCGATGCGGGGGTGAGGCCGTAGGCATCCGCCTCGTGCTCCTTCACCAGACGCTTGATGAGCGCGCGGGAGTCGCCAGAGTCGTAGATGGTGAACGACTTCGTGAAGCCGAACTGCTGCGCCTCACGACGCAGGATGCGCACGCAGGCCGAGTGGAAGGTCGAGATCCACATGCCGCGGGCGGCCTCGCCGACCAGTCCCTCGACGCGCTCCCGCATCTCGCCGGCAGCCTTGTTCGTGAAGGTGATGGCGAGGATCTGGCTGGGCCAGGCCTCGCGATTGCGCAGCAGCGAGGCGATGCGGCGGGTGAGCACGCTGGTCTTGCCCGACCCGGCACCCGCGACGATGAGCAGCGCGGGGCCGCGATACGTGACGGCATCGAGCTGCTGGGGGTTGAGGCCGGCGAGGAGGTCGTCGGACTCGGCGGCCCCGGACGAGCGGGGTCCGGCGGTTCCGGGGACGATGAGGGGAGCTTCGGTCATGGCGTTACGAGTCTAGGCCGGGCATCCGACACTGCGGGGCGGGGCGGAGAGCGCCGCCCCGCCCCGCGGCATCAGAGCATCCCGCGCCGCCGGCTCATAACGCCCCCCCCACCGGCGAGGAGTCCG
>JASCNZ010000072.1 GCA_029959905.1 Microbacteriaceae bacterium PS02344 | reverse complement strand
GGCGCCGCGCCGCGTGACCCGGGCGCCCGAGACACCACTCGCGCCGGCACACACCACGCCTCCGGTGGTGTGGCACCGCAGGAACGATGTCTCAGCGCGACGCGCGCGACCAGCGCTACTCCGCGGCGAGGAACCCGTCGACCAGAAGGGCACGGATGCGCGGTTCGAGCTCGGCCCACAGGTCGGCGAGCGGCACGTCGAAGAGGTCGGCGAGCGCAGCGGCGATCTGACCGACCGTGAGTTCGCCGTCGCACGCCCCGACGAACGCGGCGAGCGCGGGGTCGACGTTCACCGTGCGGGCGAAACCGCCGCCCTGCCGCAGCTCGATCACGCTGGGGTCGTCGGCACCGGGCAGCAGATGGCGCGCCTCGGTGATGTCGGCGGCGGTGATCAGGGTCGACGGGATGCCGTCGGCGAGCACGTCGTGCGCCGCGAGACCGTGGGCGAGAGCCTGGCCGACGCCCGACACCTGCTGACCGACTCGCTCGGTGCGGCGCAACGCCTCACCCTCTCCACGGCGCATCAGCACGTAGCCGAAGCCGACGGCGTCGACCTCGCGTGCCGCGAAGTCGTCGAGCCACGCGGTGAGCAGTGGTGTGAACTCCGTGTCGCGCGGAGTCGTGCCGCCGTCGCGGATCCACAGTTCCGCATAGGCCAGGGGCGAGAGCTCCTCGCGCTCCACGACCCACAGGTCGAGGTCGCGGGGTACCCAGGCGTCGAGACGGGCGAGTCCCTTCACGCCGTCGCGCGACTCCCAGTTGCCGAGCAGCTGGGCGATGCCGCCGGGGGTGAGGTAGTCGGGCACCGTGCGCACGAACTGCTCGACGAGCGCGTCGCCGACGAGTCCGCCGTCACGGTACTCGTAGGCGGGCACGCCCTCGCTGCGCGGGGTGATGACGAACGGCGGGTTCGAGACGACGAGGTCGAACGCCTCGCCCGCGACGGGGTCGAACATGCTGCCGAGCCGGAAGTCGATGTTGCCGACACCGTTCAGCATGGCGTTGAGCTCGGCGTAGGCGAGGGCGCGGGCGGAGATGTCGGTGGCCACCACGGTTCCGGCGCGGCGGGCGACGAGGAGGGCCTGGATGCCGCATCCCGTGCCGAGGTCGAGCGCGCGCTCCACCTCGATCGGCACGATGATCTCGGCGAGGGTGCGCGAGGCTCCGCCGACACCGAGCACGTGGTCGGCCGGAAGCGCCGTTCCGAGCGCGACCTCGTCGAGGTCGCTGGCGATCCACCACTCCCCCACCCCGTCGGCGTCGACGAACGACTGCGGCCGGATCAGAGCCGCCGGGGTGACGGTCTGGTCGTCGTCGGAGGCGAGGCCGAGGGCGACGAGTCCGTCGACGCCGAGGCGCGGCAGCGCGCCGGCGACCGCGTCGTGCGGCTGAGGCATCCCCAGCACGAACAAGCGGCCGAGCGTGGCCAGCGCTCCTTGGTCGCCGCGGATGGCCCGCAGGATCGGCTCGCGCATGCCCCGCGCCAGCGCGTCATCGGCTTCGTCGCCCCACAGCCGGCGGAGCGGCTCGGAGCGCAGGTCGGCGGCGTCGAGATCGGCGGCGAGAGCGGCGCACCGCAGGGCATCGGGAAGAGGCGAGAGCGGGGCGGACACGGGCGTCACTCTACGCGCCTTCAGGGTTCGGCTCGTCTCGCCTCCTAGAATCACAGGGTCAGTACTCACGATCCCGCCCGATCCGGGCGTCCGAGGAAGACCCTCATGACCGCCACCACTCCCACCGGACTCCGAGCGCGCGTTCGGCGACTCACGAGCGCGGTCGCGGTGGGGGCGCTGGCACTGGGGATCGGATCGATCGCGACGCCCGCCCTGGCGGCCGACGGCGATGGCGATGACGCCGATGCCGCGGGAGTCGAGCTGTCGTTCTCCATCGGCGTGCACGGCCGCGTCGCGCCCGGCAACGGCGCATCGGCGACGGTGACGATCGCGAACGAGACGGATGCCGAGATCTCCGCCGGCGACGTGGTGGTCGAACTGAACCGCACCCCGCTCGCCGACGACGCCTCGGTCACCACGTGGCTGGACGACGACCAGGCTCCCGGTACGTTCTCCGCACTGGGTTCCGAGCGTTCCGCGGTGCTGGCCGCGGGCGACTCGGAGCGTGTGGCTCTGACGGTCGATCCGACGACCTTCGCCGACCTCGCACCCGGCGTCTATCCGGTGCGGGCATCGCTCGCGGGCGCCTCCGTGGCGTCGGGCGGCGATGTCGATGAACGCGACACGACCACCGGAAGTGTGCTGGTGATCGCCCCCACGACCGCGCAGGTCGGCGTCATCGTGCCGGTCACCGCCACGCCCGCCGACGGCGTGCTGCTGTCGACCGAGGAGCTCGCCGACCTCACCGCTTCCGACGGCCCTCTCACCGCGGTGCTCGACGGCGTGACCGGAACCGCCGCGGTGCTCGCCGTCGATCCCGCCATTCCGGCGGCGATCCGGGCGCGCGGCACCGCTGCGCCCGACAGCGCGACCGAGTGGCTGACCCGCCTCGACGAGCTGCCGAACGAGCGCTTCGCCCTGCAGTTCGGCGACGCCGACGCGACGGTGCAGTCGCAGGCCCAGTTGCCGGCGCTCCTGCAGCCGGCGACGCTGTCGCCGTTCCTCACCCCGCAGGACTTCCCGAGCGTTCGGGCGACCGAGACTCCCGCCCCCACTGCGTCACCGTCGCCGCTCGATCAGCCGGGCGCCGTCCTCCCCGACGATGCCGAGCTGACCGCGCTCGAGGGTTCCCTCGACGGCATCCTCTGGCCCCGCGCCGGCGTGCGCGCAGAAGATCTCGCGACCTTCGAGACCTACGTCGGCGCCGGAACCACGACGATCGTGTCGTCCGCGACGACGGGCGGCACCGGCGCTGCGCACGCACAGGCCGCGGAGCACGATCTGCTCGTCATCGATGACACGGTGTCGGCCGCGATATCGGACGCCGCGGACGAAGCCGACGACGATGCCCGCCAGCAGCTGCTGGCGGCGGCGAGCGCACGCATCTACCTGGCGGCCGCCGATGCGCCGGACGCGCCCCTGCTCGTCGGTCTCGAGCGCGACGAGAGCCGCGACGCCGATGCCCTGCGCGAGGCCATCACGGCTGTCGACACGGTCGGCCTCGACCTCACTGCCATCCGCGCCACCCCGGCATCGGCGGTCACCCTCGCGGCGGCCGAGATCGACACCGCCCGGGTCGACGCCCTGGGTCAGCTCCTCGCCGACGAGGGCTCCATCGCCCAGTTCGCCACGGTGCTCGACGACCCGCAGGTGCTCATCCAGCGCGAGCGCATCCGCCTCCTCCGCACGATCGCCGTCGGTGTGCCCGCCGAGGAGTTCGACCGCACGGTCGACGCGCGACGCGACGGCACCCGTTCCACGCTCGGCGCCGTCAGCATCCCCCCGTCGAGCACCATCCAGCTGCTCAGCGCCGCGGCCGACCTGCCCTTCAGCGTGCGCAACGACCTCCCGTGGCCGGTGACGGTACGCCTCGCGGTCGCGTCGACCGATCCTCGACTCGACGTCGCGACCGATATCGACGTCGTGGTGCCCGCGAACACGAGCGCCCGCGTCAAGGTGCCCGTGACGGCCCGGGTGGGCAGCGGCGAGGTCGCGTTGCGCCTCAGCGTGTACAGCCCTGCCGGCGTACTCGTCGATGGACCCCAGATCGCCCGCGTCGCTGTGCGCGCCGAATGGGAGACCATCGGCCTGATCCTGTTCGGATCACTCGCCGGACTGCTCATCGTGGGTGGTGTGGTGCGCACCGTGCTGCGCAAGCGCCGCGAGCACGCCGAGGCGGATGCCGATGCCGACGCCGATGCCGATGCCGAAGCCGAAGCGGATGCCGACACGGAAGCAGGGGTCGCGAATGACTAGCCTCGGGCGCGCGAGCGCGATCATCGGTGCGGGCACGCTCGTCTCGCGCATCACGGGACTCCTGCGCAGCATCGTGCTCGTCGGGGTGCTGGGGTCGGTCGCGTCTGAGGCGGCGGATGCGTTCACCTATGCGAATCAGCTGCCGAACAGCGTCTTCTCGCTCATCTCGGTCGGCATCCTGACGGCCGTGATCGTGCCGCAGATCGTGAAGGCCACCGCGGATGCCGACGGTGGCAACGCCTTCATCTCGAAGCTCTTCACGCTGGGCACGGTGGTGCTGGTGGTCGTCACGGCGATCGCCACGACCGCCGCGCCGTGGCTCGTGCATCTCGTCGCCGGCAAAGCCAGCGACGACGTGCTCGCCCTCGCCACCGCACTCGCCTACTGGTGTCTGCCGCAGATCCTGCTGTACGGCCTGTACGCGATGCTCGGCGAAGCTCTCAACGCCCGCAAGATCTTCGGCCCGTTCACCTGGGCGCCGGTCATCAACAACATCGTCTCGATCGCCGGATTCCTCGCCCTCGGCGCTCTCTTCGGCCCGGTGTCGACGAAGGCCGCCAACTGGACCCCCGAGATGATCACCGTTCTCGGCGGCACGGCCACTCTCGGCATCGCCCTGCAGGCGCTCGTGCTGCTCGTGTTCTGGCGCCGCACAGGACTCGCCCTGAAGCCCGACTTCCGGTGGCGCGGGGTCGGCCTCGGGAACGTGGGAAGGTTGGCCGGCTGGACCTTCCTCATGGCTTTCGCGAGCCTCGCAGCGGGGATGTACCAGGGCTATCTCATCAGCGAGGTGTCGGGCCTCGGTGCCTCGGCGACCGTTACCGCGAACGCCTGGCTCATCTTCATGCTCCCCTACTCGGTGATCGTGCTCTCGATCGGCACCCCCTACTTCACCCAGATCAGCGCCCACGCCGCGGCCGGGCGCGACGACGAGGTGCGCGCGGACATCGCGCAGAGCATCCGCACCCTGCTGTTCTTCATCGTCGCCGCCACCGCCGCCGTGGCCGCGGCCGCTATCCCCGCGTCCCGCGTGTTCACCGACAACGCCGACGATGCCCAGGCGGCGGCGCTCGTGCTCATCGCCTACCTCGTCGGGCTCATCCCGCTCACGATCCTGTTCATCGTGCAGCGCACGTTCTACGCCTACGACGACACCCGCACCCCCTTCTGGTTCACGATCTTCCAGTGCGTGCTCATCGTCGTCACCGCGCTGGGCGCACTCGGTCTGCGCGAGGCGGGCGTCATCCCCCTCACCTCGCTGGCCGCCGTCGTCGCCCTCGGCCAATCGATCGCCAGCATCGTGCAGACGATCGTCGCCACCTGGCTGCTGCACCGCAAGATCGGCGGTCTGAAGATCCGGTCCTGGATGGCCGCGATCGCGCGTTTCGCCCTCGCCGGCATCCCCGCCGGGTTCGCCGGTTGGGGCGCGTTCCTGCTCCTGGGCGGCATGGACGGGTGGATGCTCGACGACAAGATCCAGGGCGCCCTCGGCACCGCGATCATCGGGCTCGTCGTCGTGGTCGTCTACCTCGGTATCCTCGCCCTGCTGCGCGCTCCCGAGCTGAAGGCCGCCGGCGGTCTCGTGCGGCGCTTCCTCCCCGGGCGCTGAGCCGGCGACGACGAGCCGCGCGCCCCCGCCCGCGGGAATGCCCCGCGGCTACCATGGGTTGAACCAATCGAACATCATTCGATGGCATTGCAGTCCTTTGGAGAGCACCATGCGTCAGGTCATCATCATCGGCTCCGGCCCCGCCGGTTTCACCGCCGCCATCTACGCGGCGCGCGCGAGCCTCGAGCCGCTGCTCATCGCGAGCTCGGTCGAGGTCGGTGGCGAGCTGATGAACACCACCGAGGTCGAGAACTACCCCGGCTTCCCCGAGGGCATCCAGGGCCCCGAGCTGATGGCGAAGCTGCAGGAGCAGGCCGAGAAGTTCGGTACCGAGGTCGTCTACGACGACGTCACCGACCTCGACCTCGCGGGCACCGTCAAGAAGGTCACCCTCGGCAGCGGAGCGGTGCACGAGACGCAGACCCTCATCTACGCGACCGGTTCGGCCTACCGCAAGCTCGGCGTCGAGGGCGAGGAGCGCCTCTCGGGCTACGGCGTCTCGTGGTGCGCCACCTGCGACGGGTTCTTCTTCCGCGAGAAGACGATCGCGGTGGTCGGCGGCGGCGACTCGGCGATGGAGGAGGCCACCTTCCTCACGCGCTTCGCCGACAAGGTCTACGTGATCCACCGCAAGGACACCCTCCGTGCGTCGAAGATCATGCAGGAGCGCGCGTTCGCGAACGAGAAGATCGAGTTCGTGTGGAACAGCGAGGTCGCCGAGATCATCGGCGAGACCGCCGTCACCGGCGTCAAGCTGCGGTCGACCGAAGACGGCTCGCTGCGCGATCTGCCCCTCGACGGCCTCTTCGTCGCGATCGGCAACGACCCGCGCACGCACCTCGTGCACGAGAAGCTCGATCTCACCGCCGAGGGCACGATCTGGGTCGACGGCCGCTCGTCGAAGACCTCGGTGCCCGGTGTGTTCGCGGCGGGTGACGTGATCGACCCCACGTACCGTCAGGCGATCACCGCCGCGGGTTCGGGAACGGTCGCCGCGCTCGACGCGGAGCACTTCCTGGCCGATCTCGAAGACGCTTCGGTCGAGGTGCCCGCGGCCGAAGCCGCCGAGGTCCTCACCGCCTGACCCGACCGCGGGAACACTTTCCCGCGGTCCGCTGTTGTATTCGACGTACCTCGAACAAGGAGAAACTCTGATGAGTGCAAAGGCTACGAGCCAGGCGACCTGGGAGCAGGACGTTCTGCAGGCCGACGGTCCCGTTCTCGTGGACTTCTGGGCCGAGTGGTGCGGACCGTGTCGCATGGTCGCGCCCGTGCTGGACGAGATCCAGTCGGCGAACCCCGACAAGATCACCATCCTCAAGCTCAACGTGGACGAGAACCCCGAGCTGGCGATGAAGTACCAGATCACCTCGATCCCCGCGATGAAGGTGTTCCAGGGCGGTGAGGTCAAGACGACCATCATCGGCGCCAAGCCGAAGCCCGCTCTCGAGAAGGACCTGGCCGCGTTCCTCGGCTGAGTCCGCTCGCACAGGCAGTCACGGGCCGTCACGCTCCGGGGTGGCGGCCCTTTCTCATGCCCTCCCGCCGTCGCTAGGCGCTCGCCCCATGCCCGGAACACGGCGGGTCTCCTCTCCGCCGGCCCAGTCGCCCGCTCAGAAGGACTTCTCACGATCCGAAGGGCCGGATACGCGGATCCCTCCTGCAGAGCACGAGATCTCCTGCAGAGCGGATGCGCATACACACTCCAGTGACGTGCTCGGTTGCCTCACTTGTCGGATGCATCCACCGGCGGCAACCCTCGCGCGCGGCGCGCGCGATCGACGATCTCCTGGATCGCGGGACCTTTGGCCGCGTTGTAGGTCGACTGCCCTCGCGCCGACGCGGCGACGGCTGCGCACTTGGCTCGAGAGTATCGCTGCGCGTCATCCGGATGCTCGCGCAGCCAGTCCCGCAGAAGACGCTGATTCACCGTATCCCAGTCGGCAGCGGGGAAGAAGTGCGCGATGTGGGTCCGTTCTCCGCCGCCGCTCTCGCGCAGCAGCACCGGATGACTGCGCACGCCGCTTCCCCGCATCCACCCGGCGGCTTCGAGGGCGGGGCGGTGCCGGTCGACGTCGGTCAGGTCCGGTACGCGCACCGCGAGGTCGATCACCGGCTTCGCCCGCATGCCGGGAATGGCCGTCGACCCGATGTGCTCGATCACCCATTCCGGGCCGCCCACCTCGGCGAGCTGCGCGGCGGCCGCGGCGAACTGCGCCGGCCACGACGGGTCGTAGGGCACGAGCATCCGCGGCATGGTCGAGGACGAGTCAGGCGACCGTCGGATCCCAACGACGGTACCGCTGCTTCTCGTCGAGCAGACCCCAGACCGCCGGGGTCAGCTCGGGGTACTCGAGAGCGATCTGCCGCAGCACACGGTAGTGACGCGCCTCGCTCGGACGCACCCCGTCGTTCGCGGCGATGTTGTCGGCACGCAGCAGGTAGACGACGAGTTCATCGATGCTCGGCAGCTCCTCCATGAACTCCCAGGGGTCTTCTCCCCCGAGCAGGCGCTCCTGCACGATCACGGCGAGCTCGTCCGACGCTTCGGCGCGCAGCACTTCGAGGCTCGCGCGGCGCGGAACGGACTCGGTCATTCCTCCAGCCTACGCGCGTGCGCGACGGGGTCGGCGCTCCACCTTCACGTCTTCGCTCATGTCCTCGAGCTCTTTGCCCTTGGTCTCGGCGACCTTGAACCACACGAAGAAGAACGACAGCAGCGCGAAGAACGCGTAGAACCCGTAGGCGAACGGCAGGCCGATGTTCGAGAACCACGGGAAGGTCGTCGAGATGAAGAAGTTCGCGGCCCACTGGGCGGCGGCGGCCACCGCAAGGGCACCGGCGCGGATGGAGTTGGGGAACATCTCGCCCAGCAGCACCCACACCAGCGGACCCCACGTCGCACCGAAGAACACGACGAACGCGTTGGCGCAGATGAGCGCGACGGTCGACCACGGCTCCGGAAGGGTGACGGCTCCGGCGGCGTCGAGGGTTCCGAACGAGAACGCCACCGCCATGGTGCCCAGCGACAGCGTCATGCCCACCGACCCGACGAGCAGCATGATGCGCCGGCCGACCTTGTCGACGAGCAGGATCGCGACGATGGTGACGACGATGTTGGTGACCGAGGTGATGACGGTGATGAGCAGTGCCTCGGATTCGCCGAAGCCCACCGACTGCCAGAGCGTCGTGGAGTAGTAGAAGATGACGTTGATGCCCACGAACTGCTGGAACACCGACAGCAGGATGCCCACCCACACGATCGGCTTGAGACCGAGGCGGTTGCCGCGCAGGTCGCGCAGCGACTCCTTCTTCTCGGTGTCGATCGTGCCGGTGATCTCGTCGATCTTGGCTTTGACGTCGACGGTGCCGGTGACGGTCGTGAGCACCTCGGATGCCCGGTCGATCTCGCCCTTGCGCACCAGATACCGCGGCGATTCGGGCAGCTTCAGGGCGATGATGCCGTAGATGATCGCGGGGATCGCCTCGGCGATGAACATCCACCGCCACGCGTAGAGTCCCCACAGCGACTCGGCCGCTCCCCCGGCGACCTGCGCGAGCATCGCGTCGGAGAGCAGGGCGACGAAGATGCCCATGACGATCGCGAGCTGCTGGAGCGATCCCAGGCGACCGCGCATGCTGGCGGGCGACACCTCGGCGATGTAGGCGGGAGCGATGACGGACGCGGCGCCGACGCCGAATCCACCCACGATGCGCCAGACGATGAGGTCGACGACGCCGAACGCGAGGCCCGAACCGACCGACGAGAGCAGGAACAGCACGGCGGCCGCGACCATGATCGGGATCCGCCCGTACTTGTTCGCGAGTGGACCCGCGAACCACGCGCCGATCGCGCAACCGATCAGGGCCGACGAGACGGCGAAGCCCTTGAGACCCGCCCCGAGGTCGAAGCCCGACTGGGTGCCGGCGAGGGCATCCACTGCGCCGTTGATGACGGCCGTGTCGAAGCCGAAGAGGAAGCCGCCGAGGGCCGCCGCGATGCTGATTCCGATGACCTTGCCCTTGATCCCGGATCCGGATGCTGTCGCAGACATGTTGCCCTCCCGTGGGTTCGTACCCAGCGAGTCTAGGACGGGCGACGATTTCGCGCCGGTGCTTGACTTTCGTTCGCGGGCGGACGAGCACGCCCGGGCGCCCCGTCAGGGGTGCCCGGGCGTGAAGGATCCGAGGGGTCGGCGCCGTCTAGCGACCGTAGCTTTCCTCACCGAGCTCTTCGAGGATGCGGTTGAGGTCCTGAATTGATGCGAAATCGATCGTGACCTGGCCTTTCCGTGCACCCAGAGAGATCTTCACTCGCGTGTTGAGGCGGTCGCCGAGCTTGCCGGCCACCTCGTCGAGGTAGGCGCGACGGGCGCCGGGAGTGGCCTTCGCCGAGCTCGATCCGCCGCTCCACTGGTTCTTGGCCGCCTCCTCCGTCGCGCGCACCGAGAGGTCTTCATTCACGACCTTGTCAGCGAGGCGTTGCATGGCCTCGGGACTCTCGAGGCTGAGGATGGCGCGGGCGTGGCCGGCGGTCAGCACACCGGCGGCCACGCGCTGCTGCACGGGTACGGGCAGCTTGAGCAACCGGATCGTGTTGCTGATCTGCGGACGCGACCGGCCGATGCGGGTAGCCAACTCCTCCTGGGTGATGCCGAAGTCGTCGAGCAGCTGCTGGTAGGCGGATGCCTCTTCGAGCGGGTTCAGCTCGGAACGGTGCAGGTTCTCGAGCAGAGCGTCGCGCAGCAGGTCTTCGTCGGCGGTCTCGCGCACGATGGCGGGGATCGTCGTGAGGCCGGCCTCCCGGGCGGCGCGTGTGCGTCGCTCACCCATGATCAGCTCGTAGTCACCGTCGGAGTTCGTGCGCACGATCACGGGCTGCAGCACACCGAACTCACCCACGCTGTGCACCAGCTCCGCCAGGGCCTCGGGGTCGAAGTGCGTGCGCGGCTGTCGCGGGTTGGCGACGATCTTCTGGGGGTCGACCTGCACGAGACGGATGCCGGGAACCGCTGTGAGTTCGGCATCCTCGGGCGCATCCGCGGTCGGTGCCTCGGCCGTCGTGGTGACCTCCGACGGACGGAGGCTTCCGCCCGGGAAGAACACGTCGACCGGACGCTCGGTCTGGTCTGCCGTGGGGATGAGTGCCCCGATCCCCCGACCCAAGCCAGTGCGCTTCGCCATCATTTCTCCTTGCTCTGCGCCGCGCGGGACGCGATCTCTACTGCTGCCTCGCGGTATGCGATCGCGCCGGCCGACTGGCCGTCGTACGAGATCACCGTCTGGCCGAAACTGGGGGCTTCCGACACACGCACGGAGCGCGGGATCATGGTCGTCAGGACCTGGTCGGGGAAGTGTCCGCGCACCTCCTCCGCCACCTGCTGTGCGAGGCGCGTGCGCCCGTCGTACATGGTGAGCAGGATGGTCGAGAGGTGGAGCGCCGGGTTCAGGTGCTTCTGGATCATCTGGATGCTGCCGAGCAGCTGGCTCAGCCCCTCCAGCGCGTAGTACTCGCACTGGATCGGGATGAACACCTCGGATGCTGCCGTGAACGCGTTGATCGTCAGCAGCCCGAGCGATGGCGGGCAGTCGATGATGACGAAGTCGACGGGGTTCGAGGCGAGATACTCGTCGAGCGCGGTCCGCAGCCGGTGTTCGCGAGCGACTTGCGCCACGAGTTCGATCTCCGCCCCCGCAAGGTGGATCGTGCTGGGCGCGCAGAAGAGATTGTCGCTCTCCGGGCTCTTCTGCACGATGTCGGCGAGGGACGTGCCGTCGATGAGCACGTCGTAGATGCTCGCCGTGTCACCGTTGTGCGGCACTCCCAGGGCGGTAGACGCATTTCCCTGGGGGTCGAGGTCGATGACCAGCACCGTGGCGCCAAGGCCCGCAAGTGCTGAGGCGATGTTCACCGCCGTGGTCGTCTTGCCGACGCCGCCCTTCTGATTCGAGACCGTCATCACGCGGGTCTCCCCCGTGAAGGTCACACTCACCGACTCCAGCGCACGTCGACGAGCAGTGAGGTCGGCCAGCTCCCGCGCGAGCGGTGTGTCCATACCGAACGATGAGTTCGAGGATGCCTTTTCGGACTGTTTCACGTGAAACATCCACTCCTTTCGGGGCCGCTCTCCACTCTAATCGCTCGGGCCGACATCGCCCCGGTCGAGCGCGGGATCGGTGCGATGTGCACTGGTACTCACCACCCGGTGTTGCCGCGCAGGACGGGGCAGCCAGCCAGGACTTTCTCCGCAGGGAGCCGCGGGGCGACTGAAGCGCGCGCCAGGATCCGCGAGACGGCGAGGCACGAGATCGAGGCTCGCAGTGTTCGCGCGCTAGCGCCGTCAGCCGCGGAGGCGGCCCCCGTGTTTTACGTGAAACAGGGATGAGCACGAATATCTTGGATCCCCTGATTCGTTCTCGGGCGGTGATTCCCCTTGCGACCACCTCGTAGGTGACGGGGTTTCTGGAGGATTGGCGTCGCAGGGCCCCAGCTCCGCTCATTTTCCTGGGGTGCTGACGCACCCCCCGCTCGTTCCTCTCCCCCTGTGGGGGTGTTCGTACGGCGGTGCCACACCGTTACGCAGCGGGCGTAGGGTTTCACGTGAAACATGGCCGGAACTTCCGCCTGTGGCGACCGCTAGCCCCACCTTCCTCCCGTACGGGCACGACCTCTCCGACCGCCGCAATGCCACCGAGGCGCTGCGAACCAGACGGCGTGGCCGCCCCGCACAGACGCTGGGTCGTGGGGACACCCTGTGCCGGCCGACCCAGCGACCCGCCTAAGGGAGCCGAGTCAGAGTTACGCCTGACCCCGAGGAGTCCAGATCCACGTTTCGCGACGCGCCATCGCTCAGATGCATTCAACGCCTCACGGCCCGCAATTTCGTCAGACCACTGCGGGTTCTCTCAGCGATCGCGTGCCCGGCTTTCGCCCTGCACCGCTTCCGCTCTGCCCCGCTCCCCCTCTGCACCGCTCCCCCCTGCACGGCTCCCCTTCGGCGCCGCTCCCCCTCTGCACCCTCCCCCTTTGACCGCTCCCCCTCTGCACCGCTCCCCCCTGCACCCCTCCCCTCTGCAC
>JASCNZ010000071.1 GCA_029959905.1 Microbacteriaceae bacterium PS02344 | reverse complement strand
GGAGTCGGCGGTGGGGGCGTCGGGGGTGGGGGAGTTGGGGGTGGGGGAGTCGGCGGTGGGAGAAGAGGCGGCGGATGCGGGGGCGAGGCGCGCCACGAGGGCCTCGGCGGCGAGGCGGGCGTCGGCGCGCACGAAGCCTCCGACATGGGCGTGGGTGGCCGCGGGGGAGATGTCGACCTGGAACACCCGTGTTCCCGGGGCGAACAGCGCGCCGAACCGCATCGTGAACTGGTTGAGTCCCGCCCCGAACACGACCGCGACGTCGGCCTCGCGGATCAGCTCCATCGCCCCCTCGGCGCCGAACCCTCCGGTCACCCCCAGGTCGTAGCGCGCGTCGGGGAAGACCCCGCGCCCCAGAGCCGTCGACGCCGTGAGAGCCCCGGTCGCCTCCGCCAGTGCACCCAGCGCGTCGCTCGCGCCGGCGAGCCAGGCACCCCGGCCGGCGATCAGGAGGGGGCGTTCGGCGTCGCGCAGGGCCGCGGCGATCTCGTCGAGCATGCCCTCGGCGAACTCGCCGCGCGGGGCCAGGGGTGCGGGCACGCGCGGCTCGGGGGCGGCGGGCACCGGACCCGCGTCGAGAGCGGCGACGTCGTAGGGGATCGCGAGCACCACGGGCACGCGGTACGTGAGCGCGTGCTCGATCGCGATGACGGTGGTCGCGGCGGCATCCGCGCGGCCCACGGTGTACGTGCGCGCGCCGACCGCCGAGGCGAGCGCGATCTGGTCGACGTCCCACGGGCGCGGACCCGATGTCGGTTCGTCGCCGACCACCAGGACGAGGGGCACATGAGCCTGCACCGCCTCCGCCAGAGCGGTGAGCGTGTTCGTGAAGCCGGCGCCGTAGGTCGATGTGCCGGCGGCGATGCGACCGGAGGCGCGGTAGTGCGCGTCAGCGGCGACCACTGCTCCCTGCTCGTGGCGCACGGCCGTGAACACGGCGTCGGTCTGCGTCTCGAGCGCGTCGAGGAAGTATGCGTTGCCGTTGCCCATCACCCCGAAGACGGCGTCGATGTGCTGGGCGAGCGTGAGGGCGACGTGAGCGGACACGGAGGGCATGGCGAAGCCTTTCGAGACAGGGACGGAGGGATGCGTTCCGTATGTGTCTCGCACCCGCGTCGTCGCGCGGTGCTTCGTGCCCCTTTTTCAGGCACCGGTCGTCGAAGGACCGGACGAGTGCAGTCTATCGCCCGTCGTGGCGCACAATGGAGCGGTGACTGATGCAGCGAACGAGCGCGAGACGCTCACCTGGGACGGCTTCGGTGCCGCCACCCGCGACCTTGCCCGCAACATCCTCGACTCCGGCTTCGAGCCCGAGGTCGTCGTGGCGATCGCGCGCGGCGGTCTGCTGCCGGCGGGCGCCATCGCGTACGGCCTGGGCGCGAAGAACTGCGGCGCGATCAACGTCGAGTTCTACACCGGCATCGGTACCGTGCTCGACGCGCCCGAGGTGCTCCCTCCCGAACTCGACATGGCCTACCTCGACGGTCGGCGGGTGCTGCTGGTCGACGACGTCGCAGACTCGGGGCGCACCCTCGCCCTCGCCGTGCAGCTGCTGAAGGACAAGGGTGCCGACGTGCGTTCGGTGACGATCTACACCAAGCCGTCGACGATCATCCAGCCCGACTATGCCTGGAAGGACACCGACCTCTGGATCAACTTCCCGTGGTCGTTCCAGGGCACCGTGCGCGAGGAGGACCTGGGGCTCGCGCCCTCGGCCTGAGCGGATGCGCTGACCCGCGGGTGCGCGCAGACGGCCCCGCGCTGCGTGCCCGCCCCGTGGCGTCAGCCGCGGAGCAGTCCGCGGAGGGTCTGGATCGTGTCGGCCTCGGCCGGCGCCTTGTCGGGGCGGTAGCCCTTCACGCGCGCGAAACGCAGCGCCACCCCACCGGGATAGCGCGGCGACTGCTGCACCCCGTCGATCGCGATCTCGACCACGAACTCGGGGCGCACGAACACGGTCGACTGCGTGCGCCGGGTCTCGGCACCGGGGAAGGTGTCGGTCTGCCACCGGAGCAGCTGATCGGTGAGCCCCTTGAAGGTCTTGCCCACCATCACCAGCCCGCCGGGGTCGCCGAACTCGCCCTCGGGGTCGCGCGCCCCCAGATGCAGATTCGACAGCATGCCGCTGCGGCGCCCCGAACCCCATTCGGCGCCGAGCACCACGAGGTCGAAGGTGAGCACGGGCTTGACCTTGATCCAGGACTTGCCGCGACGCCCGGCGGTATAGGGCGAGTCGATCCCCTTCACGAGCACCCCTTCGTGCCCCGCGGCCAGAGCCTCTCGCGACAGCTGCTCGGCCGCGTCGGCGTCGGCGGTCACGACTCCGGGCATCCGCCATTCGCCCGCCACGCGGTCGAGTTCGGTGAGGCGCGTGCGCAACGGCTCGTCGATGAGGTCGCGCCCGTCGACGTGCAGCACGTCGAAGAACCACGGGCGCAGCGCGAGTTCTCGCGCGGCGTCGGCGCCGAACCGCGACATCGTCTGCTGGAACGGCCGCGGACCGCCGTCTTCGTCGAGCGCGAGCGTCTCGCCGTCGAGGATGAGGTCGTCGGCCGGCAGCGCCCGCACGATCTCGACGATCTCGGGCACCCGGTGCGTGATGTCGGCCAGGCTGCGGGTGTAGACGCCAACCTCGTCGCCGCGACGGTGCACCTGGATGCGCGCGCCGTCGAGCTTGAACTCGACCGACGCCTCGCCGGTGACGCCCAGCGCCTCGGTCGGGGTCGACGCGGTGGAGGCGAGCATCGGAAGAACGGGGCGGCCGACCTGAAGCCCGACGCCATCGAGATCGTCGGGGCTGCCGGTGAGGGCGACGCGGGCGGTCTCGCCGAGGTCTCCCGAGAGCATCGCGGCTCGACGCACGGCGTCGGGTGAGCGGTCGGCGGCCCGGGCGACCGCGTCGAGCAGCACGCCCCCGAGCGCCCCGGTGCGCAACTCGCCGAGCATCGACCGGGTGACGAAGTCCCATTCGGCGGGCGTCGAGCGGGCCGCGAGCGCGTGCAGCACCTCGGCCCGCACGCCGCTCGACCCCGCTCCGGCGGCCGAGGCGAGGTCGGTGAGCGCGTGATCGACGTCGGCGATCGTGAGCGACGACTGCTCGGCGTGCGACACGTCGAGCGAGGCGATCCCGCGCCACCCGACGCCCACCCTGCCCTGTCGCGGAGCGGCGAGCAGGAGTCCGACGAGCGCCGGAACCTCATCGGCGTCGGCGGAGCGCAGCAGCCCGGCGAGCACGTCGATCTTGGTGAGGCGCGACGACGTGGCGGCGACCGCCCCGGCGGCGTGGACGAGCGTGGAGAGGTCCATGGGGTGATGATGCCATCGGTGACCGACATCGCGCAGAGCGTTGACAATGCGCCGGGCGCCGCCCGCTCAGCGGCCGGTGAACCGCGGCGGTCGCTTCTCCTGGAAGGCCGTGAAGCCCTCGCGGTAGTCCTCGGTGTCGCGCAGCGCCGCCTGCGCCGCCGTCTCGAGGTCCATCGCCTCCCAGAGGGCGAGACGCTGATCGCGGATGCGGGCGACGATCTCCTTGCTCGCGCGGAACGCGGCGGTGGCGCCCGTGGCCGCTCCGCGTGCAGCGTCGAACGTCGCCGGCACGACGTCGTCGTCGGCGAGCACGCGGGAGAACAGCCCGGCGGCGACCGCCTCGACTCCGCTCATCATGCGACCGGTGTAGACGAGGTCGAGAGCGCGGTGCGCGCCGAGGCGTTCGACGAACAGCGCGTGTCCCCCCGAGTCGAGCGCCGCGCCGAGGCCGGCGAACGGCGAGCCGATCCTCGCCGACTCGGCCACGTACACCACGTCGGTGGCGATCAGCAGCCCGAGGCCCACGCCCAGACACGCGCCGTGTGCCACGGCGAACGTGGGGGCGGGGAACCGCGCCATGCGCCGCATCACGGGCGCCACGAGCCCGCCGAGGAAACCGATGACGTCGTCGTCCCGCGGGTCGACCCCGGCGATGTCGCGGCCCGCGCAGAACGCGCGCCCCTCGCCGCGCAGCACGAGGGCGCGAACCTCGGCGGCCTCCGCATCGGCGTAGGCGGCATCGAGGTCGCGGAGAGCCTGCTCGTCGACGGCGTTGAGCTTCGCCGGGGCGTCGAGGACGACGGTCGCCACGTCGTCGGCGATGGTGAGGTCGATCATCGGATGCTCCTTCGCCGGGCCGCTCAGACGTCGTAGTCGACGACCACGCGGTCGCTGGTCGGATGGGACTGGCAGGTGAGGACGAAGCCGCGCTCGATCTCGTCGGGTTCGAGCGCGTAGTTCTCGGCCATCGTCACGCTGCCCTCCACGAGCCGCGCGCGGCAGGTGCCGCACACTCCACCGGCGCAGGCGAAGGGTGCGTCCGGGCGCACGCGCAGCGCCGCGTTGAGCAGAGACTCGTGCGCATCGACCGGACTCTCGACGGTCGAGGAGATGCCGTCGAGGGTCACCTCCACCCGCACCGTGCGCCCACCGTCGCGCACCTCCACGGGGCGCGCCGCACGCGCGGGCTCGTCGCCGGTCGTGAAGAGCTCGAACCGGATGTGCTCGCGCGAGACCCCCAGATCGCCGAGGACCTCGCGGCACAGGTCGACGAGAGCGAGCGGTCCGCACAGGAACCACTCGTCGACCCGCGCGGGCGGGATGAGGGCGGTGAGGATGGTGCGCAGCTTGATCTCGTCGATGCGCCCGGAGAGCAGGGGAGCGGTGCGCTGTTCGCGGGACAGCACGTGGTGCAGGGTCAGGCGGGTGGGATGGCGGTCCTTGAGATCGGCGAGATCGTCGAGGAACATCACGTCGGACGACGACCGGTTCGTGTACAGCAGCGTGAACCGCGCGGTCTCGGAGCGGGCGAGCACCGACTGGGCGAGCGCCATGAGCGGCGTGATGCCCGACCCCGCGGCGATGCCGACGATGTGACGGCCGTCGATGTCGGGCAGCGCCGAGGTGAACGTGCCCTGCGGGCTCATCACGTCGATGGTCGCCCCCGGCCGGAGACCCGTCTGCGCCCACGTCGAGAACAGCCCGCCCTCGTCGCGTTTGACCGCGATGCTGAGCCGGGTCACCGTGCCGTCGCGACGGTGCTCCGGCGCCCGGCAGAGCGAGTACGAACGGCGCACCTCGGCACCGTCGAGCGTGGTGCGCAGCGCCACGTGCTGACCGGGGAGATAGGAGAACTCCGCGGCGAGATCGTCGGGTACCGCGAACGACACCTCCACGGCGTCGTCGGTGAGCGTTCGCACCTCGGCGACCGTGAGGGGATGGAAGCGAGCGCGTCGGCGCGGCGCCGGTTCGTCGCGCGGAACGGCATCGTCGCGCGTTGAGAGGGCGTTCGTCACCGTCATCAGTGCACCTTGAAGTGATCGAAGGGCTCGAGGCAGGTCCGGCACTCGAACAGCGCTTTGCACGAGGTCGAGCCGAAACGCGACACCTCGCGGGTGTCGAGCGAGCCGCACTGCGGGCAGCGCACGCTGAGGGTCAGGCGCAGCGGCCCGGGGCCGACGCTCGAGCGGCCGGTCGGCGGGGCGATGCCGTAGGCGCGCAGCTTCTGCCGACCGGCATCGGTCATCCAGTCCGTCGTCCAGGCGGGGGAGAGTACGAGACGCACCTCCACGCGCTCGTAAGCGGCGGCGGTGAGCGCGAGCACGATGTCGTCGCGGATGGTGGTCATCGCGGGGCATCCGCTGTACGTGGGCGTGATGTCGACCCGCACGGCGCCACCCGCGACCTCCACCGCTCGCAGCACGCCGAGGTCCTCGATGGTCAGCACAGGCACCTCGGGGTCGGTGACGGCGGCGGCGATGCGCCAGGCATCCGTCGTCTGCGTGGCGGTCACCATGTCGCCCCCGGGTATCGCCGGGCGAGCACCTGCATCTCGGCGAGGATGCGCCCGAGCGGCGCGGCGTGCGAACCGTGCCGTCCCCCGGCGGCCGAGGCGGCGACCTCCGGCGCGGTCAGGGATGCCTCGGTGAATACGGTCGAGACGACCGCGTCGAAGCCGTCGCGGAGCGAGGAGGGCCGCACGGCCGTGCCCTCGAGCCGGTCGATCAGGTCGTCGTCGCGGAAGAGCTCGTCGACATACGGCCAGACGTCGTCGAGCGCGCGGATCAGGCGTCGCCGCGACTCATCGGTGCCGCCCGCCAACCGCAGCACCCACTGCACCGCGTGATCGCGGTGGTAGTCGACCTCTTTGCGCGCCTTCCCGGCGACCGCCGCGAGCGTCGCGTCGTCGCTGCGGCGGAGCGCCTCGTACAGCTCGACCATGTACGTCGCGACCACGAACTGCCGAGCGATCGTCTGCGCGAAGTCGCCGTTCGGCTGCTCGACGATCCACGCGCAGCGGAACTCGTGCTCGTCGCGGAAGTAGGCGAGATCGTCTTCGCTGCGCCCGTCGAACGAGCCCGCATGGTGCAGCAGCGACCGCGCGTGCCCGAGCAGGTCGAGGGCGATGTTCGCGAGGGCGACATCCTCCTCCAGCTCGGGGGCGCGCGAGATCCAGGCGCCCAGCTGCTGCGCGAGGATGAGCGCGTCGTCGCCGAGGCGCAGCGCGTACTCGGCCGCATCCGCCGAGGCCGGGGGCGCGCCGGCGGCGGTGAGTTCGTCGGAGAGGTGCAGCTCGGCGACCGAAACGGCCCCGTGCGCGGCATCGAGCGAGTCGTCGATCACAGGTGCGGCACCCCCTCCGACGCCGTGTAGGCCACGGCGTGCCGATAGTTCTTGCCGGCAGGGCTTTCGAACCAGGCGCCCTTCGCGTCGGGGTCGCTCGTCGTGATCGCCGCAGACGGCGCCACCCAGATCGACACGCCCTCGCCGCGTCGCGTGTACAGGTCGCGCGCGTTGCGGATCGCCATCTCGGCGTCAGGGGCATGCAGCGATCCGACGTGCACGTGGCTGAGGCCGCGGTTCGCGCGCACGAACACCTCCCAGAGGGGCCAGGTCTCGCGGGCATCCGTGCCCGGGGCCGCCATCACGCCACCGCCTGTTCGACGCGCGGCGTCTGCTTGCGTGCGTACGCGGCAGCCGCCTCCCGCACCCAGGCCCCCTCGTCGTGGGCGCTGCGCCGACGTTCGAGCCGTTCGGCGTTGCACGGGCCGTTGCCGCGCAGCACCTCGAAGAACGCATCCCAGTCGATCTCGCCCATGTCGTACCGACCGGTCTCCTCATCGAGGCGCAGGTCGGGGTCGGGCAGGGTCACCCCGAGGATCTCGGCCTGCGGCACCAGCATCTGCACGAACCGCTGCCGCAGCTCGTCGTTCGAGAAACGCTTGATCTTCCACGCCATCGACTGCGCCGAGTTCGGGGAGAGGTCGTCGGGTGGGCCGAACATGGCCAGGCTCGGCCAGTACCAGCGGTCGACCGCATCCTGCGCCATCGCCCGCTGCTCGTCGGTGCCGCGCATGAGGGTGAGCAGGATCTCGAACCCCTGCCGCTGGTGGAACGACTCCTCTTTGCAGATGCGCACCATCGCGCGACCGTAGGGGCCGTAGGAGGCGCGGCAGAGCGGCACCTGGTTGCAGATCGCGGCGCCGTCGACGAGCCACCCGATCGCTCCCATGTCGGCCCAGGTGGGGGTCGGGTAGTTGAAGATCGACGAGTACTTGGCCTTGCCGTCGATGAGCTGCTGCGTCATCTCGTCGCGCGTGATGCCGAGGGTCTGCGCCGCCGAATAGAGGTAGAGGCCGTGTCCCGCCTCGTCCTGCACCTTGGCCATGAGGATGGCCTTGCGGTGCAGGCTGGGGGCCCGCGTGATCCAGTTGCCCTCGGGCTGCATGCCGATGATCTCGGAGTGCGCGTGCTGCGAGATCTGACGGATGAGCGTCTTGCGGTACGCCTCGGGCATCCAGTCGCGGGGTTCGATGCGTTGCTCGTTCGCGAGGACTTCGTCGAACAGGCGCTCCTCGTCGGTGCGCCCGTCGTCCGCGGTGGTCGGGACTGTCGCCTCGGTCATGTGCTCGCCTCCCGTCGGCCAGCATCTTTACTGACCGATCGTTAGGTAATTCTGCCACGGCGCGGCGCGGAGGACAACGGGCACGTTGACATCGCGACGCGCCCCGAGCATATTCGACAGTGACGGAGTGCTTTCCCATGTTCGCAGCAGTCGGGACCGACGGCGTTCGTCCGGTCCTGGTGACAGATCGAAGGAGATCGCAGGATGAAGAAGCTGATCAACGCCCCGGAGGACGTGCTCGTCGAATCGCTCAAGGGCGTCGCGGCGGCGCATCCCGAGCTGGCGGTCGACCTCGAGACGCACGTCATCACCCGGGCCGAACCCAAGGCGCAGGGCAAGGTCGCGGTCGTGTCCGGCGGAGGCTCCGGCCACGAGCCGCTGCACGGCGGGTACGTGGGAAGGGGGATGCTCGACGCCGCCGTGGCGGGCGAGGTCTTCACCTCGCCGACGCCCGACCGCGTGCAGGCCGCGACCAAGGCGGTCGACCGCGGGGCCGGGGTGCTGCACATCGTGAAGAACTACACCGGCGACGTGCTCAACTTCGAGATGGCGGCGGAGCTCGCCGCGATGGAGGGCATCGAGGTCGGCACCGTGGTGGTCGACGACGACGTGGCGGTGCAGGACTCGCTGTACACCGCCGGTCGCCGCGGAGTCGGGCTCACCGTGCTGCTCGAGAAGCTCGTCGGCGCGGCCGCCGAGGAGGGGCAGGATCTGGCGGCGGTCGTCGCCCTCGCCCAGCGCGTCAACGGCCAAGGGCGTTCGATGGGCATGGCGCTCACCAGCTGCACCGTGCCTGCGGCGGGCAAGCCCACCTTCGAGCTGCCCGACGATCAGATGGAGATCGGCATCGGCATCCACGGCGAACCCGGTCGCCATCGCGAACCCCTCGCGCCCGCGTCGGAGATCGCGCGCCAGCTCGTCGAACCGATCCTCGCCGACCTCGACGCCGCCGGCCCGGCGATCGTGATGCTCAACGGCATGGGTGCGACGCCCCTCATCGAGCTGTACCTCATGTACGGTGAGGTCGCGGCGCTGCTCGAACGCGCCGGTGTGCAGATCGCCCGCAACCTGGTGGGCGACTACATCACCTCGCTCGACATGGCGGGATGTTCGCTGACCGTGCTGAAGGCCGACGACGAGCTGCTGCGGCTATGGGACGCGCCGGTCGTGACGCCCGGGCTGCGATGGGGCGCCTGATGGCCGCGGAGACCGTCGACACGGCCGGGCTGCACGACTGGATCACGCGCTTCGGAGCCGCCGTGGCCGAGAAGCGCGAATGGCTCACCGAACTCGACTCCGCCATCGGCGATGCCGACCACGGGGCCAACATGGCGCGCGGGATGTCGGCGGTGTCGGAGAAGCTCGCATCGAGCGCCCCCGCCGCGGCGGACGACCTGTTGAAGACCGCCGGGATGACGCTCGTGAGCTCGGTGGGCGGTGCGAGCGGCCCGCTCTACGGCACATTCTTCCTGCGGATGGGGATGGCGGCCGGAGCGGTGCAGGAGCTCGACGCTCCGGCCCTCGCGGCGGCGCTGCGCGCGGGGCTCGAGGGGATCGTCGCCCGGGGCAAGGCCGAACCGGGCGACAAGACGCTGCTCGACGCGATGTCTCCGGCGGTCGACGCGTTCGACGCGGCGCTGGCGGGCGGGGGCGATCTCGCCGAGGCGGCGAAGAACGCCGCGGTGGCCGCCGCCACCGGGCGCGACGCGACCCTCCCGCTCGTGGCGCGCAAAGGACGGGCGAGCTATCTGGGGGAACGCAGCGCCGGACACCTCGACCCCGGGGCGGCTTCCACCGCGCTGCTGTTCGAGAGCCTCGACGCGACGATCGCCGCGGGCTGATGATCGGCATCGTCGCGGTCTCGCACAGTGCACGACTGGGCGAGGCGGCGCGCGAGCTCGCGCAGCAGATGGTGCCGGGTGACCGGGTGCCCGTCCGGGTCGCCGCCGGGGCCGGTGTCGAGCCCGACGGCACGCCCATCCTCGGGACCGACGCGGTCGCCGTGGCCGCCTCGATCGACGAGCTCGCCCCGGACTGCGACGGCGTGCTCGTTCTCATGGATCTGGGGTCGGCCGTGCTGAGCGCCGAACTCGCCCTCGAACTGCGGGCGAGCGACGTCGCCGTGCGCCTCGCGCCCGCGCCGTTCGTCGAGGGACTGCTCGCCGCCGTCGTGTCGGCCGCCGCCGGCGCCGGTCTCGATGACGTGGCCGCCGAGGCGACGGGTGCGCTCGCCGCGAAGTCGGAGCAGCTCGATCCGGTGTCGGCGGGCGGTGACGAGGCGGGCGGCGAGGCACGCGCGGATGCCGAGGCCGCCGCCGGCGCGACCGAAGGAGCGTCGTCGACCGGGGAGAGGCGTGTGGTGCGGGTGCGCAATCCGCAGGGCGTGCACGCGCGACCCGCGGCGCTGATCGCCGAGGCCGCCGCGGGAGCGGCCGTCGACCTGCGGCGACTTCCCGCGGGGCCTTCGGCCTCCGCGTCGAGCCTGGTCCGCCTGCTCGCCCTCGGCGCCCGGCAGGGTGACGAGGTCGAGCTCACGGCGGGGGGAGCGGATGCCGTGGCGGCGATCGACCGCATCGCCGCTCTGTTCGACGACGGCTTCGGCGAGGGCGTCGACGATGCTCCGGCAACGCCGCCACCTCCATCCGCTCGAGGAGATCAGCCCGCACGAGGTGTGCCGGGCAGCGCAGGTGACGCTGGCCACCACGAGCCTCTTCCCACGGGCACGGTTCTGCGCGGACGCGGCGTGAGTCCCGGCGCGGCCGCCGCGCCCGTCGTGCGCCTCGCCTCGGCTGTGCCGGAACCGGACGACACCGACACCGTGGCCCCCGCGGATCGAGACGCCGAGGTCGCTGCGCTCGAACGCGCGGTGGCCGCCGTCGCCGAGCGGTTGCGTGCGCGAGCCGAGGTCGCGGCGGGGGAGGCCCGCAGCATCCTCGAGGCCACGCGCGCCATGGCATCCGATCCCGAGCTTCGCGCCGACGCGACGAGTATCGTGCGCACCCAGGGGCGTTCGGCGGCGCGTGCAGTCTGGGACGTGATGGGCGGCCACGAGCAGGCGCTCGATGCGGTCGGCGGACGCACGGCCGAGCGCGTCGCCGACATCCGCGATGTGCGCGACCGGCTCGTCGCCGAGCTCACCGGCGTCGAGATGCCCGGCGTGCCCGACCGCTCCGCGCCGTTCGTGCTGGTCGCCGTCGATCTGTCTCCCGCCGACACGGCGTCGCTGAGCGGCGGCGGGTGCGCCGGGCTCGTCACCGAGCAGGGCGGGCCCACCTCGCACACCGCCATCATCGCGCGGTCTCTCGGTCTGCCGGCGGTCGTGGCGGTCGAGGGCGCGCTGCGCATCCCGGAGGGGGCGACGGTGCTGGTCGACGGCGAGCACGGCACGGTCGAGGTCGATCCTGCGGTCGCGCACATCGACGCGGCCCGCACGGCCGCCGTCGTCGTCGACTACGCCGGCGGCGGTGCGCTGTCGGACGGTGCCCCGATCGCCCTGCTCGCGAACGTCGGCGGCGCGGCGGATGCGCTCGCCGCTGCCGAGGCGCGGGCCGACGGCATCGGGCTCTTCCGCACCGAGTTCTGCTTCCTCGGGCGCAGCGCGGCCCCCTCGATCGAGGAGCAGGTCATCGCCTACCGCGGCGTGCTGGCGCCCTTCGCCGGTCGTCGCGTCGTCGCCCGCACGCTGGATGCGGGCAGCGACAAGCCGCTGCCGTTCGCGAACGCCGAGCACGAGGAGAACCCGGCGTTGGGTGTGCGCGGGTTGCGCATCGCCCGTAGAGCGCCCGCGCTGCTCGACGACCAGCTGCGGGCGCTCGCTCTCGCGGCCGCGGCCGAGCAGGCGCACCTCGAGGTCATGGCGCCGATGGTGGCTACGGTCGACGAGACCGAGCAGTTCGTGGCGCGCGCTCGCGCGGCGGGCATCGAGCGGGTCGGGGTCATGATCGAGACGCCCGCCGCCGCGCTGATGGCAAGGGAGCTGTGCGAGGTCGTCGACTTCGTGAGCCTGGGCACGAACGATCTCGCCCAGTACACTCTCGCCGCGGATCGGATGCTCGGCGACCTCGCCGACCTGACCGACCCCTGGCAGCCCGCGGTGCTGCGCCTGATCGGCCTCGTCGGCGACGCCGGCCGGGCGGCGGGACGGCCGGTGGGCGTGTGCGGCGAAGCGGCGGCCGACGCGGCCCTGGCTCCCGTGCTCGTCGGCCTCGGCGTGACCTCGCTCTCGATGGGTGCGCGGTCGCTGGGTCGCGTGGCCCAGGCGCTGGCCGCGGTCGACGGCGAGGAGTGCCGGCGGCGCGCTCGGGCGGCGCTGGACGCCCCGACGGCCGATCGCGCGCACGAGGCGGCGACGCGGCACGCGACGGCGGGTGGGTGACGCCCTCGGGCTCGGAGCCGCCTCCGTATCGTTCCGATTGCGACTTCGCCGATCGTCCGGTCTCGCGGTATTCCGCGCTCTAGAGTCGCTCGTGGGGGTCGTGCGCGGATCGCTCGCGCGCGCAGATCGGAGGATTCCATGTCTCGCCGTCGTGCGTCTGTCGCCGCGAGCGCCATCACCTTGGCCGCCCTGCTCACGCTCGTGGGCTGCACCCCGCCGTCATCGCCCTCTCCGTCTCCTTCTGCGGCTCCGACGACGGCGGCCCCGACGCCCGAGCCCTACACCGGTCCGCTCCTGTTCGTCGGCGACGACCTCGACGCCTTCGCGCTCACGGCCGACGAGATCACGGCGACGTTCCCCGGCGCCTCCGACGTCGGCGACCTGCTCGCCGAACTCGAGCAGATCTCGGACGGTGGGGCGCCCGACCCCGTACCCGCGATCTGCTGGGCGCCGATCGTCGAGCAGTCGCTGTGGAGCGTGGCCGCGCGCACATCGACGTGGTCGACGCCGGTCCCGCCGATGCGCGGAGCCCAGCAGGTGCTGCAGTTCGGCGCCGAGGAGCAGGCCGCCGGACGCATGGACCAGCTGCTCTCGGCCGCCGCCCAATGCGGGCAGTTCGAGTTCGACGGCCCGGCGACGTTCCTGACGGCGACGGCCGACGAGGTCGACGGCGTGCGCGCGCTGGCCGGTGTCGTCGACGGGGGCGACGAGCAGTACGACGTGCGGATGCTCGTGGCCTACGCGCAGGTCGGCAACGTGCTCGTCACGGCCTTCCAGCCGTTCGAGGGCGAGCCGACGTTCGACCCGGCGGCCGCGGCCGCCCGGCTGCGGGCCCGCGCCGGGGCGGCCCGCCCCGCGCGGATCGAGAAGCTCACACACCAGCCGCCCGCGCCCCCCGCGCCGG
>JASCNZ010000070.1 GCA_029959905.1 Microbacteriaceae bacterium PS02344 | reverse complement strand
ACGCGGCACCGACCGGTGCCGCGGGCGGGAGCGCGGAGGCGCGGGGGATCGCGCCCGCGCCCACCGACGCACACGCACCCGCTCCTTCCCAGCCGGCGGACGCCGATGCGCGAGCTGGCGCGGGGGCTTCGCTCACCGCCGCCGCCGCGACAGTTGAGGTGAGTGCGGCCTCGGCGTCGGGCATCCGCCGCGGCCTGCCGCGCGCGCAGGGTGGCGAGCCCTGGCCGCCCGCCGACACCGTCCCCGCCGACACCGTTCCCGCCGACCTCGCGTCCGCGACGTCGTCCCCCTCCGCCGCGGCCGACCCCGAAAACGACGACGCCGCGCCGACCCATTCGGCGGCGGCGACCTCCGTGCCGGGTGCCGCGTCGACCCCCGCGCCCGCACCCGCCGAAGCGCCGACTGCGGCGGCGGCCTCCACGGCCGTGGAATCGACCGGATCAGTGCTGGGCCGTGACCTGTCGACACCCCTCGGAGGGCCCCGGACGGTGTGGGACGGCCGCGCACCGCGCCGCATCCCGGCACCGTCGGCGACCCCGGCCGCGGCATCCGCCCGTCCGCGACCGACATGGACCCAGGGCATCGCCCTGCTGTTCGGCGCCGCGGCACTGGGCGTTCTCGCGGGCGGGGCCGTCGCCCTGGTGCGTGCGCTGCTCAGCCTGCCCGCCCTGCAGGACTTCCTCGCGACGTATCCCGGCGAGTACGCCCCCGCGGTCGCCGTCGAGCCCGGGTTCGCGCCGTGGGTCGGGTGGCAGCACTTCTTCAACGCGTTCCTGATGGTGCTGATCATCCGCTCGGGACTGCGCATCCGTCACGAGAAGCGGCCGACCGCATTCTGGGCGCCGCGCAACAACCCGAAGGGCAAGACCAGCCTGACGATCTGGTTCCACCAGGCGCTCGACGTGCTCTGGCTGGTGAACGGCGTGATCTTCGTGGTCCTGCTGTTCGTCACCGGGCACTGGGTGCGTATCGTGCCGACGAGCTGGGAGGTCATCCCCAACGCGCTGTCGGCGGCCCTGCAGTACGTCTCGTTCGACTGGCCGCACGAGAACGGCTGGAACAACTACAACAGCCTGCAGCAGCTCGCCTACTTCGCAACCGTGTTCATCGCGGCGCCGCTCGCCGCGATCACCGGGTTCCGCATGTCGGGCATGTGGCCGAAGAAGGCCGAGCGGCTGTCGAAGGCGTACCCGGTGGAGTGGGCGCGCCGGCTCCACTTCCCGGTCATGATCTACTTCGTGATCTTCATCGTGGCGCACGTCGCCCTGGTCATGCTCACCGGATTCCTGCGCAACCTCAACCACATGTACGCCGCGCAGGATGCGGTCACGTGGACGGGGTTCTGGGTGTTCATCGCCTCGCTCGTGGTGATGGCGGCCGGCTGGGTCGCCGCCCGAACGGTCGTCATCGCGCCGATCGCGCGCCTGTTCGGCAACGTCTCCGGGCGCTGACCGCGACGCCCTCGCGCCGGCGGCGCCGCCCGCGCTGACGGCGCCGCCCGCGCTGACGGCGACGTCCCTCGCTACGACGAAGCCCCCACCTGCAGACGATCGCAGGTGGGGGCTTCGTTCGTGGACGGTACCGTCCGAGGGGGTCAGCGCGTGAAGCGCACCTCGGTCAGCGTCTCGCCGAGGAACGGCTCGGTGTGGGTCGCTCCGTCGAGGGTGAAGCCGTTGCGCGTGTAGAAGCGGTGAGCGCGGGGGTTGTCCTCGGCGACCCAGAGGTAGACCGGCGCGTCCTTCTCGACGGCGGCGTCGAACAGCTTCTGGCCGATGCCGGTGCCGTGGTACGCGTCGAGCAGGTAGATGAAGTACAGCTCGCGCAGGGCGGGAGCATCCTTGTCGCGGGCCGGACCCGAGCCGACGAATCCGACGATCTCGCCGTCGACGAGTGCGGCGCGCATCGTGAAGTCGGGCCCCTGCGAGGCCCAGTGCGTCCAGAGCTCGGCCATGCGACGCGGCGAGATCTTCTCCAGCGCGGCCTTGCTGATGAGGTGGTCGTAGGTCTCGTGCCAGCACTGCGCGTGCACGCGACCGAGGGCTTCCGCGTCGACATCGCGGACCGGGCGGACGATGACTTCAGGCTGGGCTTCGGCGCTCATGCGGTGACTCTACGCGCGGCATCCGCGATCTGGAAATCGGACGGATGCCCCGCGCGCAGCCCCACTCGGCGATGGAGGTTTCCGACAACGATATGGGTCGATCGTGCGCCGAAGAATACGATCGATCCTCGTGAACGTGATCTGGCGCACCCTCCTCGTCATCCTCCGGGCCCGCACGCGCGTGCGCCGCGGCAAGGCGCTCGACCCGACGGCGGTGGCGAGCATCCGCCTGACGACGCTGCCGACCGACATCGACATCCTGCGGCACATGAACAACGGGCGGTACCTCTCGCTGTTCGACCTGGGGCGGTGGGACCTGCTCATCCGCACGGGCCTTTTCGATGCGATGAACGACCGCGGCTGGTACGCGGTCGTGTCGAGCGAGACCATCACCTTCCGAAAGTCGCTGCAGCTATGGCAGCGGTTCGAGGTGCAGTCGCGGTTCATCGGACACGACGACAAGGCGCTGTTCCTCGAGCACCGGGCCGTGGTGAAGGGCGAGGTGTACGCGCGAGCGATCATCCGGGCGCGCATGCTGCGCCGCACGGGCGGCACGGTTCCGAATGAAGAGCTGTTCGCGGCGGTGGGCAAACCGCAGGGCGTGCCCGAGATCGATGCGTGGGTGCATGACTGGGCCGCGGCATCCTCCCTGCCGCCCGTGCGGCAGCCCGCGCCGAGCATCTGGAACTGAGCCCTGCTGGCCGTTATTTTCCCCTGGTGATGCGGTATATCAATACGCCTCGCACAACTTCGGAGTGAGGCCTCGACACGCCGCGGCGCAGCGCCCTATCGTGGCGTGTCGGCGGGCGATATCCGAAGTCGTGCGCCACCGCGGAGACGCCCTGCTCCGGTCGATGCCCTGACAGACCGAACCCCAGAGCCGAGGCGTCGTCCGCCCGATGCCGTCCGACGACGGCGAGGGGGGAGTGTCATGACCGAGTGGCTCAGTCGACCGGCGCGCGACGGCGGGCCGGAGCGGATGCCGACGGGGGAGCCGACGACGGCGGAGGAGCGGATGCCGGCGGGGGAGCCGACGCCGGCGGAGGAGCGGATGCCGGCGGGGGAGCGGATGCCGTGGACGATCGTCGTCGCGCTCCTCATCTCCGCGGTGTCGGTGGGGGCGTGGGTCGTGGGTGGTCTGCTGCTGATCGCCGCTCCACAGCGCGCACAGGTGACGGGCGATGTCCTCCCCGTGTGGATCGGCGGGGTCGCGGCGGGGGTGGCGGCCAACGCGGCGGTGATCGTCGGGGGCATCCGGCGACGCGAGTGGACGCGGTGGATCGTCGCGATGCAGGCGCTGGTGATGATCGTGCTGCTCTCGGCCGCGGAGCAGGGAGGGTGGGCCGTTGCGGGCGTTCTGCTGCTCGCCCTCCAGTGCGTGCTCATCACGATGCCGTCGGCCAACGAGTGGTTCGCTCCTCAGCCCCCGGCGCGCTCGACTTCGGAGCGCGCGCCGCGCATAACCCCGGAGCCCGCCGCGCGCACGACCCCGGAGCCCGCCGCGCGCACAACTTCGGAGCGCGCCGCGCGCACAACTTCGGAGCGCGAGCCGCGACACCCCGGTTGAGGCATCCGTTTCCCGGGGTGGCGCTCCGTGACTCCGAAGTTGTGCGGGGGGACGGGCGTGGCGCTCCGTGACTCCGAAGTTGTGCGGGGGGACGGGCGTGGCGCTCCGTGACTCCGAAGTTGTGCGGGGGGACGGGCGCGGCGCGCCGCGACTCCGAAGTTGTGTGGGCGGCGGAGGGGACGGGCGTGGCGCGCCGACGGGGCCGCGCAGGAGCGCGGTCCTAGGGTGAGAGGCATGGCAGAGTCGTCGTCTCCCGCTTCGGATGCCACGGCATCCGTCCCCCTCGCCGACCGTGCCGTCGAGCTCGCGCGCCGTTGGGTGATCGAAGCCGCGGCGGCCGACGTCGACCCCGCGGCGGCACGGCTCGCCGGGGTGCTGCGCGACGAGAACGGCCTGCCCTTCACGCTCGGGTTCGTCGACGGCGTGATGCGCCCCGAGAGTCTCGGCGCCGCGGCATCCCGCCTGCATCGCCTCGCGCCGATCGTGCCCGACTTCCTGCCCTGGTACCTGAAGGGCGCGGTCAAGCTCGGCGGTGGTATCGCCCCGGTGCTGCCCGCCCCCACGGTGCCCATCGCGCGCCGCGTGCTGCGCGAGATGGTGGGGCACCTCGTCGTCGACGCCCGCCCCGCGAAGCTCGGGCCCGCGATCGAGCGCATCCGCGAGTCGGGAGCGCGGCTCAACCTCAACCTGCTCGGCGAGGCGGTGCTCGGCGAGGCCGAGGCGCGGCGTCGGCTCGACGGCATCCACGAGCTCGTCCGCCGGCCCGACGTCGACTACGTGTCGGTGAAGGTGTCGGCCGTGATCAGCCACATCTCGATGTGGGCCTTCGACGAGGTCGTCGATCGGGTCGTCGAGCGACTCCTGCCCCTCTACCTCACGGCGGCGGACAACGGCACCTTCATCAACCTCGACATGGAGGAGTACCGCGACCTCGACCTCACGATCGCGGTGTTCACGCGCATCCTCGAGGATCCGCGCCTGACCGCACTCCACGCCGGCATCGTGCTGCAGGCCTACCTTCCCGATGCGCTGCCCGCCCTGCAGGAGCTCACGGCGTGGGCGCACGACCGGGTCGCCCACGGCGGCGCCCCGATCAAGGTGCGTCTCGTGAAGGGGGCGAACCTCGCCATGGAGCGCGTCGAGGCGACGATGCACGGGTGGACACCGGCGACGTACGACACGAAGCTCGACACCGACGCCAACTATCTGCGCTGCCTCGACTGGGCGCTGCGGCCCGAGAACACGGATGCCGTGCGCCTCGGCGTCGCCGGACACAACCTGTTCGGCATCGCCTACGCCTGGCTGCTCGCGGGTGAGCGCGGGGTGCGCGAGCACGTCGAGTTCGAGATGCTGCTCGGCATGGCGCAGGGGCAGGTGCAGGCCGTGTCGCGCGAAGTGGGCCCGGTGCTGTTGTACGTGCCCGTCGTCGCGCCCGCCGAGTTCGACGTGGCGATCAGTTACCTCGTGCGGCGGCTGGAGGAGAACGCGTCGAGCGACAACTTCCTCTCGGCCGCGTTCCGGCTGGGCGAGGACGAGACGCTGTTCGTGCGCGAACAGGACCGCTTCCTCGACGCCCTGGAGCGCTCGACGGACCCGAATCTCGCGACCGGCCCCCGGCGCACGCAGGACCGTTCGGCGCCCGCGCACGAGTCGGTTCGGCCGTTGCCCGCCGCGCCGCTGCCGGAGGCCGACCTCACCAAGGCGGTGCTGGGCATCTCGCGAGGCTCGGACGAGGCATCCGATTTCGACGGTGAGGCGTATCTGGAGACCGCGGTGTACTCGTCGCGCGAGGTGATCGATCCGACGGGCGGCGCCCCGGGGTTCGCCAACACGTCCGACAGCGACCCGGCCCTGCCGGCGAATCGGGAGTGGGCGGCCGGCATCCGCGCGCGCATCGCGGGGTCGGCCGCGGGCGACGACGTGCTCGCCGCGGCGCGCATCGACGAGGCGGATGCCCTCGACCGCGTCGTCGCCGGGGTCGGGGCCGCGGCGTCGGAATGGGGCGCGCGCCCCGCGGTCGAACGGGCGGAGGTGCTCATGCGGGTCGCCGCCGCGTTGGAGGCGTCGCGCGGCGAGCTGATCGAGGTCGCCGCATCCGAGACCGGCAAGGTCCTCGCCGAGGCCGACGTCGAGGTGAGCGAGGCCGTCGACTTCGCGCGCTACTACGCGGCGAAGGCCCGCGAGCTCGATGCGATCGCCGGAGCGTCGTTCGTGCCGGCATCCGTCACGGTCGTCGCCCCGCCGTGGAACTTCCCGCTCGCCATCCCCGCAGGTGGCGTGCTGGCCGCGCTCGCCGCGGGCTCGGGCGTCGTCATGAAACCCGCCCCGCAGGCGCGTCGCTGCGCGGCCGTGATCGCCGACATCCTTTGGCAGGCCGGTGTGCCGCGAGACGTGCTCGCCCTCGTCGACATCGACGAAGGCGACCTCGGACAGCACCTCATCACGCACAGCGCCGTCGACCGCGTCATCCTCACCGGCTCGTGGGACACGGCGGCCCTGTTCCGCTCGTGGCGACCCGACCTGCCGCTGCTCGCCGAGACCAGCGGCAAGAACGCGATGGTGATCACACCCTCCGCCGATCTCGACCTCGCCGTCGCCGACCTCGTGAAGAGCGCGTTCGGTCACGCGGGGCAGAAGTGCTCGGCGGCATCGCTCGCGATCGTCGTCGGACCCGTCGGGCGGTCGCAGCGGTTCGCGCGGCAGCTGGCGGATGCCGTGCGCTCGCTGCACGTCGGCTTCCCCACCGACCCGCTCGCCGAGGTCGGCCCGGTGATCGAGAAGCCCCAGGGCAAGCTGGCCTGGGCGCTCACCGAGCTCGAAGGCGACGAGAAGTGGCTCGTCGAGCCGGCGCTGTCGCCCGACGACGACGGCAGCGGACGGCTGTGGCGCCCCGGCGTGCGCGTGGGGGTGCGCGCGGGGTCGCGGTTCCACCTCGAGGAGTTCTTCGGTCCCGTGCTCGGGGTCATGTACGCGCCGTCGCTCGACGCGGCGATCGAGATGCAGAACGCGGTGGACTACGGGCTCACCGCGGGGTTGCACACCCAGGATCCCGAGGACCTCGCCGTATGGCTCGACCGCGTGCAGGCGGGCAACCTCTACGTCAACCGCGGCACCACCGGGGCGATCGTGCAGCGGCAGCCGTTCGGCGGGTGGAAGCGCTCATCGGTGGGTCCGGGTGCGAAGGCCGGCGGCCCGAACTACCTGTTGGCGCTGGGGTCGTGGCGTTCCCTTCCCGGTTCGGCCCCGTCGAGCACGCTGCACCTGCGCGGTCTCGACTCGCGCATCACCGCGCTGATCGAGGCGGCGCAGCCGTCGCTCGGGTTCGAGGCCTTCGAGTGGCTGCGCAAGTCGGCGCTGTCGGATGCCCTCGCGTGGGACCGCGAGTTCGGCCAGGTGCGCGACGTCTCGCGGTTGGGCGTGGAGCGCAACCTGTTCCGGTACCGTCCGGTGCCGGTCGAGCTGCGGGCCACGGCGGATGCTCCGCTGCAGGAGGTGCTGCGCACGGTGCTCGCCGCGGTGCGGGCGGGCGCGCGCTTCGTGCTCTCGCTGCCGACCGGGCTGCCCGCCGCGGTGCGGCACTCGCTCGGGGATCTCGACGCCCCCGTGTTCGTGGAGACCGAGGACGACTGGATCGCACGGGTGCGCGGGCGCGACGACGCGCGCCTCGAGGGCGCGGAGGTGTCCGCGACGCGGGCCTCGCGCATCCGTCTGATCGGATCGCGGGATGCCGTGGCGGCGGTGCACGAGGTGCTCGCTCGCGCGGTCGACGGCGACCCCGACATCGCGATCTACGACGGCGAGGTCACCTCGGCCGGTCGCCTCGAGCTGCTGCCGTTCGTGCACGAGCAGGCGATCTCGATCACCGCGCACCGCTTCGGAAACCCGGACCCGGTGTTCGCCGACGTGATCTGACCCGGGGTCACAGCCTGCCCGCGACGTGCCCACCCGAGGGCTCGCAGATCTGCACGATCTCGCAGGCGAGCGGCGGATGCGGTGCGAGAAAATGCAGATCTGCGAGGTGATGCGGGGTGCGGGTCCTGGCCTCGGCGTTTCATGCGGGATTCTCAGCGGACCGGGCGATACTCATGCCTCATGAACGGTCTATCGGCGACCGGAGGAGGGGGCGGAGTGGTGTATGCCATCTCACCGGAGCAGCTCGCCGATATCGCGAGCCGGTGCGAGGATCGTTGACCTCCACAGCATCTGGTTCTCCTTCGACACTCCGGGCGGTGATCCCGAGTTCCCTCACGCGCTGGTGACTTTCGCCGAACGCCGGGAGGGATTCCTGTGGACGGTCAGGCAGCTTTTCGAGCACGGTTACATCGAGCTGCTCCGTGACGGTGGCGTTCCCTTTCCGGGCCTCATCGACGACAAGATCGACGCTCTCCGTCGGGCTTTTCCCGCGGACGACGAAGGCATGGAAGAAGGATTGTGGTTCTTCTCACCCGAGTGCCCGATGGGGTCGAACTGGAAGTGGCCGAATCAGGCTGCGCCGATCCCGTTTCTTCCCGGTGGGGTTCCCGTAGCGCTGCCGACGGACCGGGAGCAGCTTCGCAGAAGCCTGGAGGCTCCGGGCGTAGGCCCGGTCGCAAGGGGATCATCGGAAATTCTTGCTCCTGGACACGTGAGATACGTTGCAATGGCGCTGCGCGATCGTGGTCTGCAGAGCCTGTGGGGCTATTTCCTTCACCCGAACGGCTATCCGGAGGTCCCGCATTGGTGCGAAAGTCTTCCAGAGCGCGTCGACGGTTTCTGTTGGACCGCACGCCGATTGGTGATCGAAGGCTATGCGCGCCTACGGCGACGCGACCCCGGCCGCGATGAGCCGAATCTCGATGAGCTGGTCTCGGCGCTTCGTGCGTCGATGCCGCATGGCGACAACGGATTCAGCAGCGCTGATTACGCCCACTTCTTTCGGCACCAGTGCCCTATCGTGATCACCTGGGAGCGGAGCCGGCCTGACGAAGGATAGCTGCGGCTCTGGCCTGTCTCGGCCTCCGCACCGCATCCGCGATGTGAGAAATTCTCTATTTCAGGTCGATCGGCGACCGGAGGAAGAGGACCCGGACGGGAGTTGTAACGGACGATTCTCGCGTCACGTTGCCTGTCCGAGAGCCCGACGAACCACCGCGCGCGCGGGTCTTCTGGGACTGGAAACAGCATGCGCTGTGGATCTCGGGCGCTACGGGATGGACTACATCGAGGGACACGAGATCGGGTTGAGTCCATATCTCGTCCTCGACCTCGCCGAATGGGCCCGGGTGGCGGACGCACGTTTCAAAGAGGCATCCGCCGCCCTCGCCCACGTCGCCGCCGGCCACACCGTCGGCAAGGTGGTTGTCGCCTCCGTCTGACCGGCTGGCGCCTCTCGCTGCTCCCGTCGCACTTTCTGTCGCCCGTGGGCCGCCGGAGCGACACAAAGTGCGACGGGAACATGGGGTTTCGGGCGGTGGGGTGCGGGGCACAATGATCGGAAGGTCGTTTTCCTGCACCACCCGCCACGACGGAGGGGTCGACTCGGCGGTGATCGACGACTCCGCCGACTCATCGCGAAGGAGACGGAATGACGGATGCAGTCGCACTCGAACGGATCTCGGAGATCCAGGAGGAGATCCTGCGGTTCACGTGGGACCAGGTCGCCGATCGTGTCGACACGTTCTACGTGCAGGGCAAGGTGTCGGACGACGAGTCCGGGCAGGTGCTGATGCTTCAAGGCAACTTCGTGTGCGGCACCCGCGGGAGTGAACTCATCGACAACGGCGACGCTCTTGACGACGAGGAGTTCGACAGTAACTCCGGGTTCATCTGTCCGCGGATACACGAACTGCACGACCTTCTCTTCGCCTTGCAGGGCAAGTCCCCCGTGCGGTTCCGGTGGGTGGTCGACACCCGCCCCGGTCGCGTAGAGAGCGACTGGACGTACTACGACGACCTCACCGACACGGGGAAGAGGGACGACTCCTGGAAGCACTGGGAGGGCGACTCCGCCTGGATGGATGAGATCCAGGCCCATCTCACCGCGGCCCAATCCGGGAGCGCGCCCGTGAGGGGTCAAGACACGCCGTGACAACTCATCGCGAAGGAGACGGAATGACGGATGCAGTCGCACTCGAGCGGATCTCGGAGATCCAGGACGAGATCCTGCGGTTCACGTGGGACCAGGTCGCCGATCGTGTCGACACGTTCTACGTGCAGGGCAAGGTGTCGGACGACGAGTCCGGGCGGATTCTGATGGTGAGCGGAAACATGCCGTTCGGCGTGCGGGATGAGCGTCTCATGAAGAACAGCGAGCTCCTCACCGATGAGGAGTTCGACGCGAACTCGGCGCACATTCTTCCGCGGATCGAGGAGCTTCACGATCTCCTCTTCGCCTCGCAAGGTAAATCCCCCGTGCGGTTCCGGTGGGTGGTCGATACCCGCACCGGTCGCGTGGAGAGCGACTGGACGTACTACGACGACCTCAGCGACACGGAGAAGAAGGACGACTTCTGGGCGGGGTGGAAGGGCGATTTCGCCTGGATGGATGAGATCCAGGCCCACCTCCTCGCGGCCCAGGCCGCGGCCCCGCTCGGGAGGGGGCACGACACGCCGTGACGGATGCCGCGGGCGCGGCGTTTCCCGACCCCTCACGCGAGCCTGAGTCCTCATGCAGACCTGGGCCAGCACGCGAGCATGGCCCTCACGCACCACAGGCGGGCGGCTGCGTGATCGATACGGGACGCGAATCAGTGAGGGAACGAGGCGCTCTGGCGTCGCACAACTCCCGGGTGGCACAATGGACGCGGCGTGCCCGAGTCGCATCTTCCCCGCCACCTCCCGCGAGAGGAGCGGGTCGAAGGACCGCCGGGCCCCTGGACAGCGTCCGCCGCACCCGTTCATTCGAGGAGCATCCATGTCGACGCCTGAAGCCGCCGTCACGTCCGCCCCCGCGCGCACCGCGCACCGCCGCCGTTACCTGATGTGCCGCCCCGAGCACTTCACGGTCAACTACTCCATCAACCCGTGGATGGAGCCGTCGCGTCCGACCGACACCGCCAACGCGGTCGCCCAGTGGCAGAAGCTGTACGACCTGTACCTCGAGCTGGGCCACGAGGTCGAGCTCATCGAGCCCCTCGCCGGCTACCCCGACATGGTCTACACGGCCAACGGCGGATTCCTCATCGACGGGCGCGCCTACGTGCCCGAGTTCCGCTTCGTGGAGCGTCAGGGCGAGGCCCCCGCGTTCGCCGACTGGTTCCGTGCGAACGGCTACGACACCGTCATGCCGCAGGAGGTCAACGAGGGCGAGGGTGACTTCCTGCTCGTCGGCGACGTGATCCTCGCCGGAACCGGGTTCCGCTCGACCGGCGACAGCCACCGCGAGGTGGGCGAGGTCTTCGGGCGCGAGGTCGTCTCGCTCAACCTCACCGACCCGCGTTTCTACCACCTCGACACCGCCATCGCGGTGCTCGACCCGGTGCAGGGCGTCGAGAACGGCGGTCCCGAGCGTGCCAACATCGCCTACCTGCCGGGTGCGTTCGACGACGCGAGCCGCGCGATCCTCGAGGAGCGCTTCCCCGACGCGATCCTCGTGTCCGACGAGGACGGCGCCGTGTTCGGCCTCAACTCCGCCAGCGACGGCTACAACGTCATCATCTCGCCGCGCGCCGTGGGCTTCGAGAAGCAGCTGCGCGAGCGCGGCTACAACCCGATCACGGTCGACCTCTCCGAACTGCTGCTCGGCGGCGGCGGCATCAAGTGCTGCACGCTCGAGCTGCGGGGTGCGAAGTGACGACGGTGGATGCCGTGGCCGGCGCCGAGGGAATCGACGGCGTCGAGGGTCTCGAGCCCGTCGATGAGAAGCAGGTGCACGCCGAGCCCCACGTCGCGCACAACTACCACCCGCTGCCCGTGATGATCGCGCGCGGTGAGGGTGCCTGGGTCACCGATGTCGAGGGCAAGCGCTACCTCGACCTGCTCGCGGCGTACTCCGCCGTGAACTTCGGGCACCGGCATCCGGCTCTCGTGGCCGCGCTCACCGAGCAGCTCGGCCGGGTGACGCTCGTCAGCCGTGCGTTCATGAGCGACCGCATGGAACCGTTCGCCGCCGCGCTCGCGCAGCTCGCCGGCAAAGACCTCGTGCTGCCGATGAACACCGGCGCCGAGGCCGTCGAGACCGGCATCAAGGTCGCTCGCGCCTGGGGCTACCGGGTGAAGGGCATCGCCGAGGGCCGCGCGCGCATCGTCGTCGCGGCGGGCAACTTCCACGGCCGCACGACCACGATCGTCAGCTTCAGCGACGACGACCAGGCGCGCGACGGCTTCGGCCCGTACACGCCCGGTTTCGACGTGGTGCCGTACGGAGATGCGGATGCCATCGCCGCGGCGATCACCGACGACACCGCCGCGGTGCTCGTCGAGCCGATCCAGGGCGAGGCGGGCGTCATCATCCCGCCGGAGGGGTACCTGCGCCGCATCCGCGAGATCTGCGACGAGAAGAACGTGCTGTTCGTCGCCGACGAGATCCAGGCGGGCCTGGGCCGCGTGGGCGAGACGTTCGCCTGCGACCGTGAGGGCGTCGTGCCCGACCTGTACCTGCTCGGCAAGGCCCTCGGCGGTGGCGTGCTGCCCGTCTCTGCCGTCGTCGGAAACGAGGACGTGCTGGGCGTCATCCGACCCGGCGAGCACGGGTCGACGTTCGGCGGCAACCCGCTCGCGTCGGCCGTGGGGCTGCGTGTGGTGGAGATGCTGCAGACGGGGGAGTTCCAGGAGCGCGCCCGCGCCCTCGGCGCCCACCTCGCCGAGAAGCTCGAGCCGCTCATCGGCCACGGTGTCACCGAGGTGCGGATCGCCGGTCTGTGGGCGGGCGTCGACATCGACCCCGCGAAGGGCACGGGCCGCGAGATCGCGGAGAAGCTCCTCGACCGCGGCGTGCTCGTGAAAGACACGCACGGACAGACCATCCGCATCGCTCCGCCGCTCGTGATCCGCGCGACCGAGCTCGACTGGGCGGTCGAGCAGCTGAAGGTCGTGCTCGGCGCGTAGCGCCACGGCATCCGCTCCCCCTCCGCGTGCTCGCTAGGCTGGCGGCGGAGGGGGAGTCATGGCATATCAGAATCCAGAATCGGTGGCGGCCGGAGCGCCGCCCTGGCATCTGCCGCAGCCGCAGCCGAGGTCGCGCCCCTCGGGGATCCAGGGGTTCGTGTGGGCGGTCTGGCCGTGGATGAACTGGATCCTGCCGACGTTCTTCGTGCTGCACGGCTTCCTCGGGGTCGGCGGATGGGCGACACTGCTGCTGCTCTTCGCCTCGCCGGTCTTCATTCCGGCCGCCGGTCTGCTCGGCGCTCTCCCGCGCTTCCTCCTGCGCAAGCGCGGCCACACCACCGCACCCGCCCCGATCGTGGGGTTGCTGTTCGTCAACTGGTGGGGGTGGGTGGCCCTCACGCTCACCATGCAGGATGCCGGCGACTCCGGCCCGCTCATGTCGCTGCTGCGCAGCATGCTCACCGTGCCGCTGTCTGTCGACTACGAGCAGGGTCTGTACGTCGTCGCGATCGGCGTCGCCATTACGGCCTGGCTCGCCGTGCTCGTCATCGCGATCGTGTTGCCGCGGGCGACCGCGGCCCCGGGAGCCCGGGGGGCCCCCGGCGCGGGGGCGGCCCGCCCGCCCCCCCCCCCCCCCCCCGGCCCCCGCCCCCCCCCCCGCCCCCC
>JASCNZ010000006.1 GCA_029959905.1 Microbacteriaceae bacterium PS02344 | reverse complement strand
GTGGAAGGCGATGCCCGCGACGGGGCGTGCGAGCCGCCCGACCACCGCGCTCCTGACGAGGGGCGGTCGAGCGGCTCGCGAGCCGGATCAGACGCGGCGGCGCTTCGGCGGGCGGCAGCCGTTGTGCGCCTGCGGGGTGACGTCCTGGATCGAGCCGACCTCGAGGCCGGCGGCCTGGAGCGAGCGGATCGCGGTCTCGCGGCCGGAGCCCGGACCCTTCACGAGGACGTCGACCTTCTTGACGCCGTGCTCCGCAGCCTGGCGGGCTGCCGACTCGGCAGCCATGCCCGCGGCGTACGGGGTCGACTTGCGCGAGCCCTTGAAGCCCACGCCACCCGACGATGCCCAGGCGATGACCGCGCCGGACGGGTCGGTGATCGAGACGATCGTGTTGTTGAACGTCGACTTGATGTGGGCCTGGCCCAGCGCGATGTTCTTCTTCTCCTTGCGGCGCGGCTTGCGCGCGGCGGCCTTGGGTGCAGCCATGAAAGTGTTCTCCTAGTCCCTGGGGCCGCGCTTAGCGGGCCTTCTTCTTGCCGGCGACGGTGCGCTTCGGGCCCTTGCGGGTACGGGCGTTGGTCTTGGTGCGCTGACCACGGACCGGGAGGCCACGACGGTGGCGGATGCCCTCGTAGGAGCCGATCTCGACCTTGCGGCGGATGTCTGCGGCGACCTCGCGGCGCAGGTCACCCTCCACCTTGTAGTTGCCTTCGATGTAGTCGCGGAGGGCGACGAGCTGCTCGTCGCTGAGGTCCTTCACGCGGATGCTCTCGTCGATCTCGGTCGCCTTGAGGATCTCGACCGAGCGGGTACGGCCGACGCCGTAGATGTAGGTAAGGGCGATCACCACGCGCTTGTCGCGCGGGATGTCAACGCCGGCAAGACGTGCCATGCGGTTCTCCTGGGTGTGATGGAGGTGTGGAACAGGATCGGTGCCCGGGCCTCCGCCCCGAGGTGTCCTCCCCGCCGGTCTCCCGACGGGGGATCTGATCCTGCCGTTGTGTGTTCAGTTGTCGATTGCGAGAGACCAGCTCACGCAGCGCGGGCGATCAGCCCTGGCGCTGCTTGTGACGCGGGTTGCTCTTGCAGATCACCATGACGCGGCCGTGACGGCGGATCACCTTGCAGTGGTCGCAGATGGGCTTGACGCTGGGGTTGACCTTCATGATGCTTCCTGTTCGCTGTCTTCGTACCGCCCCGGGGGGCAGGCCGTTACTTCTCGACCGATCAGCGGTAGCGGTAGACGATGCGGCCGCGGGTCAGGTCGTAGGGGCTGAGCTCCACGACCACGCGGTCCTCGGGGATGATGCGGATGTAGTTCTGCCGCATCTTGCCCGAGATCGTTGCCAGGACCTTGTGTCCGTTGCTGAGCTCAACGCGGAACATCGCGTTGGGGAGAGCCTCGGAGATCACGCCCTCGATCTCGATGACACCGTCTTTCTTAGCCATAGCCTCGCTGACGCTTCTGCAGATCGGTCGATCTGCGGTGGATGGATGGGTTTGTGGTGCTGCGCCGACGGACACGCCGAATCAGTGCACAAGGCACCAAAGATCTATGTTAGACGACGTGAAGGGTTCCAGCAACCTGGGGCGATTGCTGGAACCCTTCACTGTCCGCCAATGCTTCGATCAGTACGAGATGTAATAGCCCGTTCGGTAGCTCGCCGGCCAAGGGCAGCTGGGCCACGTAGATGCGGAGATGGTATGGCTACCCATGCCCAGTCGTCCGGTGTAGCGCTTCCAGCCGGTGAAAGGCCGGAGCGCAACGCACTCCACGTATGCGTTCACCTTCTGATTGAGGGAATAACCACTGCAGCTCACGATTCCTCCTCCTGAGCCTTGGTAGTAGCTGATTCTGCACGTAGCGGCCGCCTGCGCCGTAGGCGCGGCTCCGAGACTGAGACACGCCGCAACCGCCGCGACAGCCGTGAACTTCACGATCGACCGAGTCTTCATTGCTCTCCTCTGAGTACGGTGCACGGGGTCGTGCGTAGGCACCGTACTGCAGACGGAAGAAACGCGGCCGGAGTTTTCCACAGCCCATATATATATGTGAGCTCAGCTGATGAGATCGGTGAAGGTCTTGAAGTCCTCGGCGTTCTGCAGGTCGAGGCGCTCGCCGTTGACCTCGACGGTTGGAGTGCCCTGGATCTCGTGGGACTTGGCCTGCGACACATCGAACTTCTTGTACGTCTCATCGGTGATGCACGCGACCGCATCGTCAGCACCCACCTGAGACGCGAAGTCGGCGAGCTGCTCGTTGGTCAGACCGGACGTGTTCTCCGCGGGCTGGTTGTCGAAGAGCGCCTTCGCGAAGTCCAGGTAGAGGTCCGGGTTCGAGTCCGCAACACAGACGGCCGCGCCTGCGGAGCGGGACGAGTACTCGGTGCCCTGCGAGTAGCGGTCGAGGATCGCGATCGGGTGGTACTCGAGAGTGATCCGTCCGTCCTCCGCCGCAGCCTCGAGTGCCGGGCCGTACTGTTCTTCGAACGTCTTGCAGACGGGGCACTGGAAGTCGACGAACACCGCGATCGTGTCTTCGCCGTCCCCGACGGACACCGCGCCGGTCTCGGAGTTGAAGGAGTCGTTCCCGTCAGGGGTGGGCCCTGCGTCGGTGGCCTGGTTGTTCAAGAACACCACCAGCGCACCGAGGGCGATCAGCACGACAACGACGGCTGCGGACACCCCGATCACGAACCAGTTGGTGTTGCTCTTCGCCGCTGCCATTGTCTTCCGTTTCTCTCGGTCTCGCCGCATGCCGGTGCGGGCGCAGGTACCCTGTGATCTTCCTGCATCAGCCTATGGGCTGCGTGTGAGCGGCCCTCCCCCGCCCGCTCACGCTTCGGTAACGTCTCCCGCCGCCGAGCTCGCCGAAACGGAGACGACCGGCGAGCGAGTCGGCGTGTCGCAGCGCGACTCGCCTCGCCCCTAGCATCCGGTCTGCGTTTTCGCACCGGACCGCGCGGCAGCAGTCTCAGGCGAGGGGAACCGGGGTCACGCCGAACGGCGCGAGACCGGCGGCACCGCCGTCGGGTGCGGTGAGCACCCAGATGCCACCCTCATGGCGGGCGACGCTGTGCTCCCAGTGCGACCCGTCCGAACCGTCGACGGTCGAGACGGTCCAGTCGTCCTCCTCGATGAAAGTCGCCTCACCGCCCGCCGTGACCATCGGCTCGATCGCGACGACGAGGCCGGGCTTGATCTCGGCGCCGGGGTCGGGCGTGCGGTAGTTGAACACGCTCGGGGCCTCGTGCATCTTGCGACCGATGCCGTGGCCGACGTACTCGCGCAGGATGCCGTAGGTCTCCCCCGACACGGCCGACGGGCCCTGGGCCTCGATGTACTCCTGGATCGCCGCTCCGACCTCACCGAGGTGCGACGCGGTCGCCATCGCGGCGATGCCCGCCCACATCGAGCCTTCGGTGACCCGCGACAGCTCCTCGCGGTTCGCCACGACGTCGGGGCGGGTGTCGTCCGGCACCACGACCGTGATCGCGCTGTCGCCGTTCCATCCATCGAACTGCGCGCCGCAGTCGACCGAGACGATGTCTCCGGGCTGCAGCACGAGCTCTCCGGGGATGCCGTGCACGACCTGCTCGTTCACCGACACGCAGATCGTGTGGTGGTATCCCTTGACGAGTTGGAAGTTCGACTCGGCCCCGCGCGCCGTGATCGCGCGCTCCGCGGCGGTGTCGAGCTCGATCGTGCTGACGCCCGCACGGATCAGCGGACGCACGGCGTCGAGCGCCGCCGCCGTGATGAGGCCGGGCTCGACCATCGAACGCAGCTGGGCAGGGGTCTTGTAGATCGACCGGCGGAACATGACGCCGCTCAGACTGCGACGTGCAGGCCGCGCGCGTCGAGCGCGGCGACGATGCGCTCGGTGATCTCGTCGAGCGAGCCGACGCCGTCGATGCGGTCGACGATGCCCCTCTCGCTGTACACGTCGATGATCGGTGCGGTCTCGCGCTCGTAGATGTCGAGACGGTGGGCGATGGCCTCTTCGGTGTCGTCCGAACGCCCCTGCTCGATGGCGCGCAGGCTGAGACGCGAGATGCTCTCGGCCCGCGGCACGTCGAGCAGCAGCACGGCGTCGAGCGCCTCGCCACGACCGCTCAGGAACTCGTCGAGGTGGCCCACCTGGGCGACGTTGCGGGGGTAGCCGTCGAGCAGGAAGCCGTTCGCGGCGTCGTCCTGCGACAGACGGTCGCGCACGATCTCACTCGTGAGTTCGTCGGGCACCAGATCGCCACGGTCGAGGATCTCGGTCACCTGGGTGCCGAGCTCGGTGCCGCCCTTGATGTTCGCGCGGAAGATGTCACCCGTCGAGACGACCGGGATGCCGAAGGTCTCGGCGATGCGCACACCCTGCGTGCCCTTGCCCGAGCCCTGCGGTCCGACGATCAGAAGCCTGGCGGATGCCGTCATCGGAGGAGCCCTTCGTAGTGGCGCTGCTGCAGCTGCGCGTCGATCTGCTTGACCGTCTCGAGACCGACACCCACGATGATGAGGATCGAGGCGCCGCCGAACGGGAAGTTCTGGTTCGCGCCGACGGTGGCCAGCGCGATGAGCGGGATCAGCGCGATCAGACCCAGGTAGATCGACCCGGGCAGGGTGATGCGCGTGAGCACGTAGTCGAGGTACTCGGCGGTCGGGCGGCCGGCGCGGATGCCGGGGATGAACCCGCCGTACTTCTTCATGTTGTCGGCGACCTCGACCGGGTTGAAGGTGATCGCGACGTAGAAGTAGGTGAAGCCGATGATGAGCAGGAAGTACGCCGCCATGTAGATCGGGTGGTTGCCCGTGGTGAAGTACGTCGTGATCCAGGTGACCCACGGCGCCGGCGTCGAGCCGTCCTGCGGGGTGTTGAACTGGGCGATCAGCGCCGGGATGTAGAGCAGCGACGAGGCGAAGATGACCGGGATCACACCCGCCATGTTGACCTTGATCGGGATGTACGTGTTCGTGCCCCCGTAGGTGCGACGGCCGACCATGCGCTTCGCGTACTGCACCGGGATGCGTCGCTGGGACTGCTCGACGAACACGACCAGCGCCATGACGATGACGCCGACGAGCAGCACGAGCAGGAAGATCTCGAAGCCCTTGGTCTGCCAGATGAGGCCCATGGCGCCGGGGAACGTGGCGGCGATCGAGGTGAAGATGAGGAGCGACATGCCGTTGCCGATGCCGCGCTCGGTGACCAGCTCGGCGAACCACATGATGAGGCCGGTTCCGGCGGTCATCGCCATGATGATGAGCAACTGCGCCCACCACACGTCGTTGGTGAGGAGGTTCTGGCACGCGGCGAGATCGGTGGTGCCGAAGAGCTGACCGCTGCGGGCGACCGTGATGAGCGTCGTCGACTGCAGCAGCGCGAGGGCGATCGTGAGGTAGCGCGTGTACTGCGTCAGCCGCGCCTGACCGGCCTGGCCCTCCTTGTGGAGCGCCTCGAAGTGAGGGATCACCACGCGCAGCAGCTGGGTGATGATGGTGGCCGTGATGTACGGCATCACGCCCAGCGCGAAGATGGAGAGCTGGAGGAGCGCCCCGCCGGAGAAGAGGTTCACCAGGCCCAGCAGACCGTCGGTGCTGGAGCTGACCGCGAGGCACTCCTCGACGTTCGGGAAGTTCACGAACGGAGCGGGAACGTTCGAGCCCAGCCGGTAGATCGCGATGATGGCCAGAGTGAAACCGATCTTGCGACGAAGGTCGGGCGTGCGGAAGATCCGCGCGATGGCGCTAAACAAGAACGTTCCTCCTGAAAAGGGTTGCCGTGCTGAAGGACGGCTGAAAGACCAGAGTAACCTAACCGCGGTCACCGGCATCCGCAAGCACAGAAGGGGCCGGACGATGTCCGACCCCTTCTGTCAGGTGGTTACTTGACGGAACCGCCCGCAGCCACGATCTTCTGCTCGGCCGAAGCCGAGACCTTGTCGACCGCGACGGTGAGCTTCACGGCGATGTCGCCGTTCCCGAGAACCTTGACCTTCTCGTTCTTACGAACCGCACCCTTGGCGACCAGGTCGCCGATGGTGACGTCGCCACCCTGGGGGTAGAGCTCCGCGAGCTTCTCCAGGTTCACGACCTGGTACTCGACGCGGAACGGGTTCTTGAACCCGCGCAGCTTCGGGGTGCGCATGTGCAGCGGCATCTGCCCACCCTCGAAGCCGACGCGCACGGTGTTGCGCGCCTTGGTGCCCTTGGTTCCGCGGCCGGCGGTCTTACCCTTCGAGCCCTCACCGCGACCCACACGGGTCTTCGCGGTGTTGGCGCCGGGGACCGGACGCAGGTGGTGCACCTTCAGCACGCCCGGACGGGATGCCGGAGCATCCGCCTTCTTCGCGGCGGGCTTCTTGGCGGCGGCCTTGGGGGCCGCAGCCTTCTTCGGGGCCTTCTCGGCCTCGACGGCCTCGTTCTTCTCAGCCATTAGTCGATCTCCTCAACCTTGACGAGGTGGGCGACGGTCTTGACGTACCCGCGCGTCTGCGCGTCGTCGGGGCGGACGGTGCTGTCACCGATCCGCTTGAGACCGAGGCTGCGCAGCGTGTCGCGCTGGTTCTGCTTCTCGCTCACCTTGGACTTGATCTGCGTGACCTTCAGACGCGCGGCCATCAGGCACCTACCTTCTGTGCGGCGATGGCCTCGGCCTCGGCGCGGACAAGACGCGCCGGAGCCACCTGGTCGAACTCGAGGCCACGGCGTGCGGCGACCGCACGGGGCTCCTCGAGCTGCTTCAGAGCGGCGACGGTCGCGTGCACGATGTTGATCGTGTTCGACGAACCGAGCGACTTCGACAGGACGTCGTGGACGCCGGCGCACTCGAGCACGGCGCGGACGGGACCACCGGCGATAACACCGGTACCGGCGGCAGCCGGACGCAGCAGCACGACACCGGCAGCGGCCTCGCCCTGCACGGGGTGCGGGAGGGTGCTGCCGACGCGCGGCACGCGGAAGAAGTTGCGCTTGGCCTCTTCGACACCCTTCGAGATCGCCAGGGGCACCTCGCGGGCCTTGCCGTAGCCGACGCCCACCAGACCGTTGCCGTCGCCGACGACCACGAGAGCGGTGAAGCTGAAGCGACGACCACCCTTCACGACCTTCGAGACGCGGTTGATGGTGACGACGCGCTCCAGGAACTGGTTGTCGCCACGGTCGCGCGAGTTGCGGTCGCGGCCACCCTGGTTGCGGTCACCACGGCCGCCACGGCGACCGTCGCGCTGGTCACGAGTCGAGTCGCCCTGCGTGGTGCCGGCGGCCGTCTCGGAAGTGGCAGCAGCCGCTTCGGTCACTTCGTTCTCCTTGTTGTCACTCACAGTGCCAGCCCCCCTTCACGGGCGCCCTCGGCGATGGCGGCGACACGACCGGCGTAGCGGTTGCCGCCACGGTCGAACACAGCCTCGGAAACGCCGGCGGCCTTCGCGCGCTCGGCGACGAGCTCGCCGACCTTGCGGGCCTTGGCGGTCTTGTCACCCTCGAACGAACGCAGGTCGGTCTCGAGCGTGGATGCGGAGGCCACGGTGTGACCCTTGCTGTCGTCGACGAGCTGCACGAAGACGTGGCGCGCCGAGCGGTTGACGACGAGGCGCGGGCGCACCTCGGTGCCGACGACCTTCTTGCGAAGGCGGGCGTGACGACGCGCGCGGGCGTCAGACTTTGACTTGAGAGCCATGGTTACTTACCACTCTTTCCGGCCTTGCGACGCACGACCTCGCCGGCGTAGCGCACACCCTTGCCCTTGTACGGTTCGGGCTTGCGGATCTTGCGGATGTTCGCAGCTGCCTCGCCGACAGCCTGCTTGTCGATTCCGCTGACGGTGAGCTTGTTCGTGCCCTCGACCGTGAGCGTGATCCCGGCGGGCGGGTCGATCAGGACCGGGTGCGAGAAGCCGAGGGCGAACTCGACCGAGCTGCCCTTCTGCTGCACGCGGTAACCGGTGCCGACGACCTCGAGACCCTTGGTGTAGCCCTGGGTCACGCCGATGATGTTGTTGTTGATGAGCGTGCGGGTCAGGCCGTGCAGCGACCGCGACTCGCGCTCGTCGTCGGGACGGGTGACCAGAACCTGGTTCTCCTCGACCGCGACCTCGATGGGGCTGGCCACCGTGAGGGTGAGCTCACCCTTGGGGCCCTTCACCGCGACCTCACGGCCGTTGACCGAAACGGTCACGTCCGCGGGAACGTCGATGGGAAGTCGTCCAATACGCGACATTTCGAATTACCACACGTAGGCGAGAACTTCTCCGCCCACGCCCTTCTGCTCAGCCTGACGGTCGGTGAGAAGACCGGAGGAGGTGGACAGGATGGCCACGCCGAGGCCGCCGAGGACGCGCGGGAGCTCGGTGGACTTCGCGTACACGCGGAGGCCGGGCTTCGACACGCGCTTGATGCCGGCGATCGACCGCTCGCGGTTGGGGCCGTACTTGAGCGTCAGCGTGAGGTTGGTTCCCACGCGGGCGTCGGACGTCTCCCAGCCGGCGATGTAGCCCTCCTGCTGGAGGATCTCGGCGATGTGCGTCTTGAGCTTGCTCGACGGCAGGGTCACGGAGTCGTGGTGCGCCGAGTTCGCGTTGCGCAGACGGGTCAGCATGTCTGCGACCGGGTCTGTCATTGTCATTGTGTTCTTCTTTCGTTCATGAGGTTCCGGCTGCCGTTACACGACAGACGGCCTGCGATGAGCACGCAATCTTCAATTGTACGCACACATCGACGGGCTCAGTGACACGAGACCACTGAGCCCGTCGAGAGGTGTTACGCCTGTGCGTCTTCCGAGCGGAACGGGAAGCCGAGGTGGCGGAGCAGTGCCCGACCCTCGTCGTCCGTCTTCGCCGTGGTGACGACGGTGATGTCGAAACCGCGGACCCGGTCGATGCGGTCCTGGTCGATCTCGTGGAACACGCTCTGCTCCTGGAGACCGAAGGTGTAGTTGCCGTTGCCGTCGAACTGCTTGGCCGAGAGGCCGCGGAAGTCGCGGATACGGGGCAGGGCGAGCGAGACCAGGCGGTCCAGGAACTCCCACGCGCGGTCACCGCGGAGGGTGACGTGCGCGCCGATGGCCTGGCCCTCGCGCAGCTTGAACTGCGCGATCGACTTGCGGGCCTTGGTGACGATCGGCTTCTGGCCGGTGATCTTGGTGAGGTCGTCGACCGCACCCTCGATCACCTTGCTGTCGCGAGCCGCCTCGCCGACACCCGTGTTGACGACGACCTTGACCAGTCCGGGGATCTGCATGACGTTCGCATAACCGAACTCGTCCTGCATCGCCTTCTTGATCTCGGCGTTGTACTTCGCCTTCAGGCGGGGCTGGATCTTGCCAGCCACCGCGGCGTCGGTGCTTGCCATCAGAGGTCCTTACCGCTCTTCTTCGCGAACCGCACGCGAACGGTGCGCTTGACGCCGTCCTTGGTCTGCTCCTCGACCCGGTGGCCGACCTTGGTCGGCTTCTTGGTCGAGGGGTCGACGAGTGCGACGTTCGAGATGTGGATGGGGGCCTCGACGGTCTCGAGGCCTCCGGTCTTGGTGCCACGCTGCGTCTGTCCGACGCGGGTGTGCTTCGTGACGTAGTTCACGCCCTCGACGATGACGCGGTTGCGCTCGGCAAGGATCTCGAGGACCTTGCCCTGCTTGCCGCGGTCTCCGCCGCGCTCGGGCTTGGCGCCCGTGATGACCTGAACCAGGTCACCCTTCTTGATCTTCGCCATGACTTAGATAACCTCCGGCGCCAGCGAGACGATCTTCATGAACTTCTTGTCGCGAAGCTCACGACCGACCGGTCCGAAGATACGGGTGCCGCGGGGCTCCCCGTCGTTCTTCAGGATCACGGCGGCGTTCTCGTCGAACTTGATGTACGAGCCGTCGGGACGGCGCGTGGACTTGACGGTGCGGACGATGACGGCCTTGACCACATCGCCCTTCTTGACGTTGCCGCCAGGGATCGCGTCCTTGACCGTGGCCACGATGGTGTCGCCCACACCGGCGTACCGGCGGCGCGAGCCGCCGAGAACGCGGATGGTGAGCAGCTCCTTGGCACCGGTGTTGTCGGCGACCTTGAGGCGGGACTCCTGCTGAATCACTTGGCCTTCTCCAGAATCTCCACCAGACGCCAGCGCTTGGTGGCGCTCAGCGGACGGGTCTCGTTGATGAGGACGAGGTCGCCGATGCCGGCGGAGTTCGTCTCATCGTGCGCCTTGACCTTCGAGGTGCGGCGGATGACCTTGCCGTAAAGCGGGTGCTTCACGCGGTCCTCGACCTCGACCACGATGGTCTTGTCCATCTTGTCGCTCACGACGTAGCCGCGGCGCGCCTTGCGGTAGCCACGGGCGTCCGCGTCGCGGACGTCGTGCGCGGCGTGCTCAGCCTCGACGGCGGCTTCCTTCTTGGTGGCCATCACTCAGCCTTCCCTTCGGCGTCGGCCGAGGTGTCCTCGGTCTTCTTCGCCTTCGACTTGGTCGCCTTCTTGGCCGGAGCCTCGACCGGAGCGGGCGTCGCACGGATGCCCAGCTCGCGCTCGCGGATCACGGTGTAGAGGCGCGCGATGTCGCGCTTGACGGCGCGGATGCGGCCGTGGCTCTCCAGCTGGCCGGTGGCCGACTGGAAACGGAGGTTGAACAGCTCCTCCTTGGCCTTGCGCAGCTCCTCAACGAGGCGCTGGTCTTCGAACGTGTCGAGCTCTGCCGGAGCGAGCTCCTTGGTGCCGATCGCCATTACGCGTCGCCCTCCTCGCGCTTGATGATGCGTGCCTTGAGCGGCAGCTTGTGAATTGCTCGGGTCAGTGCCTCGCGAGCGAGTTCCTCGTTGACACCGGCGACCTCGAAGAGGACGCGGCCCGGCTTGATGTTGGCGACCCACCACTCGGGGGAACCCTTACCGGAACCCATGCGGGTTTCGGCGGGCTTCTTCGTGAGGGGGCGGTCCGGGTAGATGTTGATCCACACCTTGCCGCCACGCTTGATGTGACGGGTCATCGCGATACGAGCGGACTCGATCTGACGGTTCGTCACGTACGCCGGCGTGAGCGCCTGGATGCCGAACTCGCCGAAGGAGACCTTCGTGCCGCCGGTGGCCTGGCCGTCACGCTTGGGGTGGTGCTGCTTGCGGTACTTGACCTTGCGGGGGATAAGCATCAGGCAGACGCTCCTTCTGCGACGGGGGCCTCGTTGCGGGGGGCCCGACGGCGGTCGCCACCGCGGTCGTCACGACGCGACTTCGGCGCGTTGGCCTGCTCGCGAGCGAGTTCCTTGTTGGTGAGGTCGCCCTTGTAGATCCAGACCTTCACGCCGATGCGGCCGAAGGTCGTCTTGGCCTCGTAGAAGCCGTAGTCGATGTTCGCGCGCAGCGTGTGCAGCGGCACACGACCCTCGCGGTAGAACTCCGACCGGCTCATCTCGGCGCCGCCGAGACGGCCCGAGACCTGGATGCGGATGCCCTTGGCGCCGGCGCGCTGAGCGCCCTGCAGACCCTTGCGCATCGCACGACGGAACGCCACACGAGCAGACAGCTGCTCGGCGATGCCCTGCGCGACGAGCTGAGCGTCGGCCTCGGGGTTCTTGACCTCGAGGATGTTCAGCTGGATCTGCTTGCCGGTGAGCTTCTCGAGGTCGCCGCGGATGCGCTCGGCCTCGGCGCCGCGACGTCCGATCACGATGCCCGGGCGGGCCGTGTGGATGTCGACGCGGACGCGGTCACGGGTGCGCTCGATCTCGATGTTCGAGACGCCGGCGCGGTCGAGCTGCGTCTGCAGCAGACGACGGATCTTGATGTCCTCGGCCACGTAGTCGGCGTAACGCTGACCCGGCTTCGTCGAGTCCGAGAACCAGCGCGACACGTGGTCCGTGGTGATGCCGAGGCGGAAGCCGTAGGGGTTTACCTTCTGTCCCATTACTTGCTCGCCTTCTTGTTGCTGTCGCCGGCCGCGGTCGGAGCCGCCTCCGGCGTGGAGAGCACGACCGTGATGTGGCTCGTGCGCTTCTTGATCTGGAAAGCGCGACCCTGTGCACGGGGCTGGAAGCGCTTGAGCGTCGTGCCCTCGTCGACGTACGCGTTCTTCACGTACAGGTCCTGCTCGTCGAGGAACTCGCCGTCGCGATCCGCCTTCACCGACGCGTTGGCCATGGCCGACGCGACGAGCTTGTAGATCGGCTCGCTGGCGCTCTGCTGCGCGAACTTCAGGATGGCGAGAGCCTCCTGAGCCTGCTTGCCCTTGATGAGCGCGACGACACGACGAGCCTTCTGCGGGGTCACGCGGATGTGCTTCACGCGTGCGATCGATTCGACCATTAGCGGCGCCGCCCCTTCTTGTCGTCCTTCTCGTGGCCGCGGAAGGTGCGGGTGGGCGCGAACTCGCCCAGCTTGTGACCGACCATGGTCTCGGACACGAACACGGGGATGTGCTTGCGTCCGTCGTGGACCGCGATCGTGTGGCCCAGCATGGCCGGGATGATCATGGACCGACGGGACCAGGTCTTGATGACGTTCTTGGTGCCGGCTTCGTTCTGCACGACCACCTTGCGAAGCAGGTGCTCGTCGACGAAGGGGCCCTTCTTAAGACTGCGAGGCATCTTCTCTTACTCCTACTTGCGCTTCTTGCCGGCGTTACGACGACGCACGATGTACTTGTCGCTTTCCTTGTTGGCGTGACGGGTGCGACCCTCAGCCTGACCCCACGGGGAGACGGGGTGACGTCCACCGGACGTCTTGCCCTCACCACCACCGTGCGGGTGGTCGACCGGGTTCATCGCGACACCGCGGACGGTCGGGCGGACGCCCTTCCAGCGCATACGGCCGGCCTTGCCCCAGTTGATGTTCGACTGCTCGGCGTTGCCCACCTCGCCGATGGTCGCGCGGCAGCGCGCATCGACGTTGCGGATCTCGCCCGAGGGCAGACGCAGCTGGGCGTAGGGGCCGTCCTTGGCGACGAGACGGACGGATGCACCGGCCGAACGCGCCATCTTCGCGCCGCCGCCGGGGCGGAGCTCGATCGCGTGGATGACGGTACCCGTCGGGATGTTCTTCAGCGGCAGGTTGTTACCCGGCTTGATGTCGGCCCCGGCGCCGGACTCGACGACGTCGCCCTGCTTCAGCTTCGCCGGCGCGAGGATGTAGCGCTTCTCGCCGTCGAAGTAGTGCAGCAGCGCGATGCGCGCGGTGCGGTTGGGGTCGTACTCGATGTGCGCGACCTTGGCGTTCACGCCGTCCTTGTCATTGCGACGGAAGTCGATGACGCGGTACTGGCGCTTGTGGCCACCACCGATGTGACGGGTCGTGATGCGGCCCTGGTTGTTGCGACCACCGGTCTTGGAGAGCGGGCGCAGCAGCGACTTCTCGGGCGTCGATCGGGTGATCTCGGCGAAGTCAGCCACCGACGAGCCGCGACGGCCCGGGGTCGTGGGCTTGTACTTGCGAATTGCCATGATTGTCCTTTATCCCCCGGATCAGCCGATTGCCGTGAAGATGTCGATGGTGCCCGACTTCAGGGTCACGATGGCGCGCTTGGTGTCCTTGCGCTTGCCGGTGCCGAAGCGGGTGCGACGGGCCTTGCCGACGCGGTTGAGCGTGTTGACGGACGCGACCTTGACGCCGAAGATCTTCTCGATGGCGAGCTTGATCTCGGTCTTCGAAGCGCGCGGGTCGACGAGGAAGGTGTACTTGCCCTCGTCGATGAGCCCGTAGCTCTTCTCGGACACGACCGGCTTCAGGATGATGTCGCGCGGGTCCTTGTTCAGGGCCGTCTGGAGAACAGATGCCTGCTCGCTCATGCGGAGACCTCCTGGTTGGCGCCGGTCTTCGAGGAGATGAACGCCTCGAGAGCGGCCTGGGTGAAGACGATGTCGTCGGAGACGAGCACGTCGTAGGCGTTGAGCTGGTCGAACGTCAGCACGTGCAGGTTCGACAGGTTGCGGATGCTCTTCAGCGTCACTTCGTCGCCGCGCTCGATGACGACGAGCACGTTCTTCGACGAGACGACGTTGGTGAGGAAGTTCACCGCGGTCTTCGTCGAGGGCGTCCCGTCGATCCCGAAGGACTCGATGGCGTGGATGCGGTCGCCGCGGAAGCGGTCGCTGAGCGCACCCAGGAGGGCGGCGGCGATCATCTTCTTGGGCGTGCGCTGCGAGTAGTCGCGCGGCTTCGGGCCGTGCACGATGCCACCACCGGTCATGTGCGGTGCGCGGATCGAGCCCTGACGGGCGTTACCCGTGCCCTTCTGCTTGAAGGGCTTGCGACCTGCACCGGAGACCTCACCGCGACGCTTGGTCGAGTGGGTTCCCTGGCGAGCCGCCGCGAGCTGCGCGACGACGACCTGGTGGATCAGCGGGATGTTCGTCTTGACGTCGAAGAGCGCGGCGGGCAGCTCGATGGAGCCGGCCTTCTTGCCGTCGGCCTTGAGGACGTCGAGCGCGAGAGTCGAGTCAGCCATGATCAGGCACCCTTCACTGCGTTGCGGACGTAGACGATGCGGCCACGAGCACCGGGGACGGCGCCCTTGACGAGCATCAGACCCTTCTCGATGTCGATGGCGTGCACCGTGAGGTTGAGGACGGTCACGCGCTCGCCACCCATACGGCCGGCCATGCGCATGCCCTTGAAGACGCGGCTCGGGGTCGACGATGCGCCGATGGAGCCGGGCTTGCGGTGGTTGCGGTGCGCACCGTGCGATGCCGAGACGCCCTTGAAGTTGTGACGCTTCATGACACCGGCGAAGCCCTTGCCCTTGCTCGTGCCGACGACGTCGACGAGCTGGCCGGCCTCGAACGTGCCGTCGACGGTGAGCTCCTGGCCCAGCGAGTAGTCGGCGGCGTCCGCGGTACGGATCTCGGTCACGTGGCGGCGCGGCGTGACGCCGGCGGCCTCGAAGTGAGCCGAGAGGGGCTTGTTCACCTTGCGGGGGTCGATCTGGCCGTACGCGATCTGCACGGCGTTGTAGCCGTCCTTCTCGGGCGTGCGAACCTGCGTGACCACGTTGGGTGCGAGCTCGATGACGGTGACGGGAACGAGCTTGCCGTTCTCGTTCCACACCTGGGTCATGCCGAGCTTCGTGCCGAGCATGCCCTTGGAAATCTTTGCGTTGATGTCAACCATGTCGGACCTCAGAGCTTGATCTCGATGTTGACGTCGGCCGGGAGGTCGAGACGCATCAGCGAGTCGACGGCCTTGGGCGTCGGGTCGACGATGTCGATCAGACGCTTGTGGGTGCGCATCTCGAAGTGCTCGCGGCTGTCCTTGTACTTGTGGGGCGACCGGATGACGCACACGACGTTCTTCTCGGTCGGAAGCGGCACGGGGCCGACGACGGTCGCGCCCGCACGGGTCACGGTGTCGACGATCTTGCGTGCCGACGAGTCGATGACCTCGTGGTCGTACGACTTCAGGCGAATGCGGATTTTCTGTCCCGCCATTGTCTGCTCACTCTCTTTAAGCGTCTTACCGACCGGGGCCGGGTGACCCTGGGGCATTGGACGCACGTCGGCGCTGTTCGCGCCTCGGCACATGGCCGACCCTCGCGAGTCGATCTGCTGCACCACTGTTCTGCTGTCATTCCCCCGCCTCGCGGCGGGAAGATGCCGACCTCCGCCGCGCACGGCGGAACCCTCGCCTGGAGGGGTGTCGGGGATTGTGTTGTCCTGCCCGCGGCCTAGAACCCTGCATCTCTCGAAGAGACGCCGTCTATGCACTGCCCTGGCAGTGATCCGGCGCACGCTGAGCGCACCGAAATGTCGAACCTGTCTATTCTGCCACGGGGGATTTCACTTGCGCAAACCCGGGCGTGTCGCGCTCACCGGTCGACGTCGGACCGCGGGATCCCGGCTCCTGAGAACGGGGCGGGGCATCCCCATGCCCCACCCCGTTCGGGGAGGGCGTCCGGCACGAGGGGGAGGCACCGGACGCGAGGATGCCGGCGGGAAGGGCCGCCGACATCCCCGATCGAGGACGCGACAGACGAGCGTCGCGCGACCGGGGACGAGGGCGCGGCGGAGAACCCGCCGCGCGTGCGGGGTGTCGCGGAGCTCGATGGCCGAGCGCGTCGCGTGATGATCCCCATGGTCGTTCCCCAGTGTCGACGCGGCCGAGCCGCGTGCGTCGGGAGGCCGGACCCCTCCGGTTCTCCCCGGCCGCCCTATCCCCAGTGCGGCCACCAGAAGTCTACGGTCGCGGCGGCACCGACGCGAGCATCCGCCGGTATATCGCGTCGCGCGCTCCGGGGACGCGACGAAGGGCGGTGCTCCCGCGAAGGGAGGCACCGCCCTGATGACGTCGGCTACTGGTTGCCGATCTGCTTGTCGGCCGCGTCGCGGATCTCGTCGATCTTCTCGGCCGCACCGGGGGCGATCTTCTTGGCGAAGTCGGCGACGCCGTCGAGGACCTTGTCGCTGATGTCCTCGGCCTGCTCGCTCTTCACCGCGTCGGCGATCTTGTCCTTGTTCTGCTCCAGGAAGTCCCTGCCCTTGTTCACGGCGTCGTCGATGGCCATGCTCGTCCCCTTGTGTTCAGGATGCGCCGGAGCGGTTCCGGCGCATCCCTCATTCTGCAGAGATCGCGGCCGGGGCGGAAGGGCGACGACGGCGGTATGCCGCGAAGAACCCTCCCGACAGCAGCAGGAGCAGCGCCAGCAGCATCAGGCCCCATGTCAGCTCGGCACCCGTCGTCGCCAGCGGATCGGCGGCCTGCACGTCGCTCGTCGACACCGCCGTCAGCACGGCGTCGTCGGTCTGCTCGCTCGGCGATTCGACCACCACGGCGTTGCTCACCGAGGGGTACGCGGCCTCCCCGACGTTCACGTGCAGCGTCAGCTCCACCAGATCGCCGGCGGCGACTCCGTCGGCCAGCGTCCACGTCACGATGCGACCGTCGACCTGCACGCCCTCGTCGGGCGACGAGACGAAGGTGAGCCCTTCGGGGAGTGCATCCGTGACCGTCACCGGGCCGGGGTCGGCGGTCGGCCCGTCGTTGCGCACGACGATCCGGTACTCCCCTGCCGTGCCGACCTTGAGCTGCCCCACCGCCGTCTTGGTGACGACCAGCGCCGCCATCGGCGGGACCACGACGGCATCCTCGACGGAGTTGTCCGCCGGGGTGCGATCGGGCGTCGCGTCGGTGATCTCGGCCGCCGTCACCGACGCCGTGTTCACGACCTGCGGGTAGGCGCCGACCTCGACACGGGTGCGCAGCGTCAGCTCCGATGCGGTCGCGGTCGGGGCGACGGTGAGGGCGTACCGCGCCGTCACCCGGGTGCCGGCCGCCGGATCGTCGGCATCGACCGGCGCGATCGACTCGACGGTCCAGTCGTCGCCGACCTCGTCACCCACCTCGGTGAGCACCGTGAGTCCCGCCGGCACCACGTCGGTCACGACGATGTCCGAGGCCTCCGAGGGGCCGGCATTGGTGACCTGCAGCGAGAACGGCAGCGCATCGCCGATGCGGACCGCCGACGCGTCGTGCACCTTCGTGATCGACAGGTCGACCGCGCGCGTCACCGTGACCTCGGCACTGCCGGAGTCGTTCGTCGGGTTCGGGTCCGGCGTGCCGGACGTCGCGGTGGCCACGTTGGTCAGCACGGTCCCGGCCGCGACGGACTCGTCGACCGTCACCTCGAACTCGATCGACGGTGCCGTCGCCCCGTTCGCGAGTCCCGCGCTCGACGGCAGCCGGACGAACGTCACCACCTGCGGGTCGGCGTCGTCGGCCACCACGGCCCAGGCGTCGGCCCCGTCGCCGAGCATCCGCTCGAAACGCATGCCCGCGGGCAGCGCGTCGACCACGGTCAGAGGACCGACCGCATCGCTCGGGCCCGCGTTGTCGACCGAGATGCGGTAACGGGCGGTCTCGCCCGCCACGGCGGCGCCCGTCGTGTCACCGCGCTCATCGAACGCGGTCTTCACGACGCGCAGATCGGCGCGCGTCGTCACCTCGATCGACGCCGAGTCGCTGTCTTCATGTGGCGAGGTGCTGCGGCTGTCGGTCCAGGTCAGGTCGGCCGTGTTGACGAGCTCCTCGCCCGTCGGCACGCTCGAGGCGACGCGAGCCACCACGGTGATCGTGCTCTCCCCCACCGGATGCGCAGCGCGCTCGCAGTCGAGGCCGTCCCGGTCGCAGTCCCACCCGGGGCCGCTGATCGACACGGCGGTGAGGCCGGCCGGCAGCAGATCCGAGACGAACGCGTCGGCGACCGATGGCCCGTCGTTGTCGACGGTGATCGTGTAGGTCACATCGGTTCCGGCGATCCAGGGACCGTCGGCGACGGTCTTGACGATCGACATCTCGGCGAGCGTCACGACGTCGACCGATGCCTCGGCGTGGTTGTTCGACGCGTCGGACTCCTCGGGAGCGGTGACGTCCGCGACGTTCACGAGACGCTGCTCGCGCACGTCGGGTGCGATGGCGGCGGTGACCACGATGATCGCGGTCTGTCCGACCGCGAGCGTGCCCGAGCCGGTCACCGCCTCCCAGGCGAGGGATCGCCCGTCCTCACTCACGACCGGCGTTGCCGCGCCCGCACCGGAGCCGGCGACATCGATCGTCGACGAGACGTACGTCATCCCCGCCGGAAGGCGGTCGGTGATCGAGATGGGCGCGCTCGAGCTGCTCGGACCGTCGTTCGTGACGGTGAGCACGAAGCGCGTCTGGGTGCCGGCGACGACCTCGGGGATCGTGCCCGCAGGAACGGGTGCGCCGTCGGCGTCGAGCGCCTGCTTGACGATCGACAGATCGGCGACCCGGTCGGATGCCGTCGTGGCGATGTCGCGCGGGGCGTTCGTGGCGTTGGTGGCCGAGGCGACGACGACGTTCTCGATCACCGCGCCCGGCGCGAGCGCCGAGTCCACCGTGTACACCACGACGAAGGAACGGGTGTCGTTCCCTGCGGTGGTGCGGATCGTGCCGCCGAGGGCGAACGTGTCGTCGGCGCCCGGACCCGCCGTGCGGGTCCACGAGCCGTTCTCGTTCACGACCGACGCGTAGGTCAGCATGTCCGGCACCTCGTCGACCACCCGCACGCCGCGCGCGTCGGCGGGGCCGTTGTTGGTGACGACCACGCGGTAGGCGATCGTCTCGCCCGCCACGGGCTCCGCAAGCGCCTCGCCGTACTGCGCGGCATCCTTCCAGACGCCGCCGTCGTTCACGACGCGGGTCTTGGTGACGGCCAGCGTGGTGGCGTCACCGGGGGTGACGGTCACCGTCGACGTGTTGTTCGCGGGGGTCGGATCGCTCGTCGCTCCCGCGGTCACCGTCGCCGTGTTGGCGACCGCTCCCCCGGTCCACGATGGGGCGACCAGTCCCGTGAGGGACAGACCCTGCGCCGGGCCGACGGGCAGCGTCGCGCCCTCGTAGGTCCAGGTGATCGTGTCACCGGCGGTGGCCGGCCAGCCGTCCGAGGCCGTGACCGTCCACGAGGTGAGACCCGCGGAGGGATCCTGCACGTCGGTGATACCGGCCGGGACCGTGTCGGTCACCGTGATGCGCGCCCCACTCGTCGAGGCGGCCGACGACGGGCCGTTGTTTCGCACGGCGATGTTCCACGTGATCGGGCGGCCAGCGGTCGCCTCCGCGGTGTTCACGGTCTTCTGCACCGCGAGGTCAGCCGAGGTGGCGATGACGCGCGAGGCGACCGAACGGTTGTCCTTCGCGATGTCGGCCGGCGCCTCGTAGGTGCGGCTCGTCGCGTCGGCGGTGTTCTCCGCCGTACCGGTGGCGGTCGCGGCGACCGTGGCGTTCGCGGTCAGCTCGATGCGGTCGGACCCGTTCGGGGCGAGCGTGCGCCCGGCGTCGCCGACGACGAAGGGGTCGCCCGCGGTGCCCGTGCCACTGAGGGACAGAGCCGTTCCCGAGGCGTCGTTCGTCGAAGCGAAGTACCGGGCGGTGAACGCCCCGGTCGTCACCCCGGCGGGAAGCTCCGCGGCGTCGGTCACCGTGAACGGTCCGTTCGCGGCATCCGGTCCCTGGTTCGTGATCGTGATGCGCCACTGCGGCTGCGTGTACCCGGAGCGCACGGTCTCGCCGGCGATCCAAGCGCCCTTCGCGTCGCCGCCGATCGCCGCCTTGACGACCTTGAGGTCGGCCCGGGCGATCTGCGCGTTCGCCTGCGCGTTGGCGCCGGCGTAGGCCGACACCGCGGCGTTCCGCTGCGCGCCGGTCGAGTCGGTCACCGAACCGCTGAGCGTGTTGACGTGGTTCATCGACAGCCCGGATCCGTTGGTGCTGACGGCATCCGCCAGCGGCTTCGCCGAGAAGACGACCTTCAGGGTGCGCTGGGCGGCGGTCGTGTTGCCCACCGTGCCCGGCAGCAGGACGCTGCCCGCCGTGCCGACCGTCCAGGTCAGCACCTGGCGGCCGTTCTGGGTCGTGATGGTCGGCGCGGCGAGGTCGACGGCCGCGGCCCCGCCCACGCTGAGCCGCGGGGTCACCGATGCGTCGTACTCCCAGTTCGAGGGGAGCGTGTCGACCAGCGTGACCGTGTGAGCGACGCCGGCTCCGGCGTTGCTCGCCTGCAGGGTCCACGAGAACGCTTCCCCGAGGAAGGCCTGCGTGCCACCCGTCGCGCTCTTCGCGAACGTGACCTGCGGGAAGCGCGGCGTGACGGAAGCCGAGGCCGTCGTGTTCGTGTTCGACACGACCGCGTTGCCGGGCAGCCTGCCCGTGCCGGGCCGGTAGACCCATCCGCCGGTCGCCGCGGACGCGTACTCCGTCACCGTCGCGGTGTTGGCCAGGGCGGCCGCACGCAGGTCGGACGACGCGACGAACGTGCCGCGATAGGTCAGATCGGTGACGTTCGACGGGCTCAGGTTGCTGAGCGGGCCGGCGAGCACCCAGCGCACGGTGCCGCCGCGACCCTCGCGGATCGCCGTCTCGTCGGAGAACATCGCGCCGGCGAACGCCGCCTGGGTCGTGTCGACGCGCAGGCCCGCGGGCACGGTGTCGGTGACGGTGATGCCGTACGCCGGCGTGTTGCCCGCGTTCGTCAGCCGCACGCGGAAGGTGAACGACTGGTCGGGGTCGCCCGAGGCGGTCGCGGCGTACGTGGAATCGGCCGCACTCGTGGCCTTCACCAGCTTGGCGACGGTCACCCGGGGGTTGAGGAGCGTCACCGACGCCGTGGTCTGTGCCGTGCGCCGGTCGGCGGTCGCGGCGGATCCGTCGATCTTGCTCCAGGTGAAGGCCGCGGTGTTCGACGGAGCGGCTGCCGCGGCGTCCGGGGTGAGGCGCGCCTGGTAGGTCACGGTGATCGTGCGCGCGGTGCTCCAGGCGAGCACGTCGTCCGGGCCGATCGCCCACGTCAGGGTGCGGCCGTCGAGCTGCGGGGCGCCGATGGCGGGAGCGTCGGGCGCCCCCCGCCAGTCGGCCACCTCGGTGTGCGTGCCACCGGGCAGGAACTCCACTCCGGCGGGCAGCGTGTCGGTGAGCGTGACGTCGTAGAAGTTCGTCGCAGACGGCAGCGTCGTCGTCACGGTGTAGGTGATCACGTCGCCGACCGGCGCCGTTCCGCTCGACGGGGTCTTGGTGATCGTCGCGTCGGGCATCGTCACGGTCCTGTTGACAGACGCCGTGACGGTGCCGCGCCGAGCGGAGGTGTCGTCGCCCCCGAGCGATGCGGGCAGGGTGTGCCCGGTGAGCTCGGCACGGTTCGTGAACGTCGAGCCACCGCCGGCCTGCGCCTGGACGGTGCCGGTGTAGGTCAGGGTCGGAGCGCCGGTGGGGCCGGTGCCCTGGATCTCGGGGATGCTCCACTCGATGAGCTTGCCGGTGCCGGTGTCGGTCTGGATCGCGCCCGACGTGGCGATCGCGCAGGTGCGGTCCAGCACGCGGACCGTGCCGACGCTCGCGGTGAGCTTGCTCGGGGTAACCTCGCCCGGCACGCAGTCGAGCACGACGTTGTCGTACATCGCGACACGGTTGGCGCCGTTCTGGGCGACGATCGTGTAGTCGACGGTGCCCGCTGCGGAGACCGTCGCCGAGGACGCGGTCTTGGTGACCCGGGGCGCCGGCTCGGCGAACGTCGCCGTCGCGGTGGCGGTGCGGGTGAGGCGGCTTCCGGCGACGCCGTTCGGGTCGCCGAAGGTCGCGGTCGCGGTGTTGGTCAGGGATGCCCCGTCGGCGATCTGGGTCGCCGTCGGGTTCGCCGCGTCGCGGTCCTTCACCCAGACGGTCACCCGCACACGGAAGGTCTGCGCGTCGGTGGTGTCGTTGGTGTACGTCGAGGGGAAGGTCAGCACGCCGTGCGCGCTGCCCTGGGTCTCGGCGGTGCGGAACCCGTCCGCTTCGTCGCGCACCTCGATGGGAGCGTCGTCCGGCCCGAAGAACTCGGCGCTCCCCTCGACGTACTCGTACACGACATCGCCGGAGGCGGAGGAGAGCCGCCCGCCGTCCGAAAGCACAGCGTTCGTGATCGTCGTGCGCGCGGGAACCGTCAGGGAGTACTCGAAGGTCGCGTGCTCGCCCTGCACGATCTGCGATGCGCCGTTACGGCTGCCCGTGAGGACGTTCTCGCCGAACGGAGTGCCGGTCGTCGGACCGACCTCGGTGGAGATGAGTTTCTTGCGCACGTCGACATCGGGCAGGTGCACCTCGGCGGCGTCGACCGTGTCGATGTCGGAGACGCGGACCTCGCCGTCCTGCGGCGTGCGGGTGGTCAGCTGCTGGCCACCGCCGTCGCGCTGCGGCACGATCGTGGTCGTGCGCGTCGCCGAGTTCTCGATGCCGTAGCTGACGATGCCGGCGGTGTTGACGTACTGCTGGTTCACCTGCGCCGGGGCGCCGCCGCCGGCGACGCCGGTCGGCATCACGAGCGTGTAGCCGAGCGAGAGGCCGCGCACCACACCGGGGACGCCCGTCGCCTGCGGGGTCGACCCCGGCACGGTCGCGCTCACGTTCCAGACGATGACCGAGCGGTTCTCGAGCCCGACCTGGGGGCGAATGCCGAGGGGCAGCTCGCCCGCGTCGTAGGCGACGGCATCCGCCTGGCCTGCGGTCAGCGAGGTGCTCTGCGTTCCGTCGACGAGCTCGGCGGTGAACCCGCGGACGTCCTGCTTCGTCACACCCGCCGGGAGCACGTCCCACACCACGTAGTCGGTGGTCGGGTTCTGCGGAGTACGAACGTCGATGCGGTATTCGACCTTGTCGGTCTGGACGACCTGGCGCGACTCGACCCGCTCGCCGAAGGTCGCGCCGATGACGTCACCGTTCACGGCGCGGATGCCCTTGGTCAGCGTCGATCCCCAGTCGAGGTCGATGCCGGCGTCGGCGCGGCCGAACTCGATCGCGCGGTCGACGTTCACCTGCAGGTACTTGGCCTGGTTCTTGGGGTTGTCGACCTCGTCGGGCGAGGCCGACTGGCCGACGACCTCGCCGGCGATGTACGCGGTCACGGTGCTGCCGGCCGGCATGAAGCGGTCACCGCTCGCGGCGCGGTTCTGCGAACCGAGCGCCCAGGTCAGCGAGTTCGCCGTGGTCTGCGGGCTCGGCACGAACGCCTCGGGGAAACCCTGGGTTCCTCGCGCGACAGGGGCGCTCGGAGCCGGGAAGCCGGGGATGCCGTTCCAGGTGTAGAGCACGTCACGGAAGGCGATGCCCTCGGGGAAATAGTCGGTCAGCTCGACATTGCGCGAGTCGATGCCGCGGGCGAGCTGCAGCTCGACTCGGTACCAGACGGTGTCGCCGGGCGAGAACGGGCGCGTGGCCTGGGCGACCCAGGCCGACGGCGCGGTGGTCAGCTCCGTACCGCGCTCGAGCACGGTCTTGGTCAGGACGCTGTGGTCGGACGCGATGGTCGCGGAGGAGTCGTCCCAGGTGAGGCGTTCGCCGCCGACGCGGTCCGACAGCACCGGGTCGTTCGCGATCGCGGCGATCGGCTGGGTGCGCGCGGTGACCTCGACGTGGTTGACGAAGCTGTCGCCGGCGCTCGTGCCGCCGTTGCCGCCGGTGTAGTTGGAGCGCTGCATCGCCGTGTACTTCGCCGTGAGGGTGCCGTTCGCGGGGATGTCGTCGACGCCGAACGCGATGGTGAACGTGCCCGCCTGGGGCGCGTAGTCGATCGAGGCGAGGTGCAGATCGTCGGAGAGTTCGGCGCCCGCGCCGGACGACGGGTACGTGCAGGCATCGCCGGGAACGGCGCCGTTCCAGACCTCGGAGGTCACCGTCTCGCCGGCGATCATCAGCCGCACGCCATCGGCCGCGACGGGGAATGCCGGGCAGAGCCCGTTGGGGATGACATCGGTGAGAACGATGTCGCTCGCATCGACGTACTCGCTGACGTCGACCTGCACCGAGTACACGGCCAGGACGCCGGTGTCGAAGGTGTCGCCGCTGTCGACGCTCTTCAGGACGCGCACGTCGACGGCGTCGACGATCTCGGAGTCGTGGTCGGCGACGGCACGCAGGGCCGGGTCGTCATTGAGGACCGCACCCTGGTAGGTGCCGGCGGCGTGCGCGACGTTGCGGAGGCTCTGCGCGCCCGCGGGCGCGGCGGTCGAACCGTGGCGCGTCGAGGGCCCCGTGTTGTTGCCGAGGTTCGCCGCCTGCTCGCCGCTCTGCGGGCTCGGCGCGGTGCCGTCGGCCCAGAGCACGTTCTCGAACAGCGGCACGGCCGCGCGGTAGCGGATCTCCCGCTCGGCTCCGGCCGGGAGGTCGCCGATCGTCCAGGTCACCTTGGTGTACACACCGGCGCCCGGGAGGTCGAGCGCGCGGGCATCATCGGCCGACACCTGCACGGTCTCGACGACCTCGCTGGAGGTCGCGCCACCGTCGAGCGCGGCCGCCGTCGGGTACTCGCGGGCGACGGAGTTGTCGTCGGCACGGCCCGTCCCGAGGTACTCGAGACCGGCGGGCAGGTAGTCGGTGACGACGACGGCGTTCGTGGCGGCACGGTCGGTGTTCGTCACGCGCAGCGTGTACTCGGTGGGGTGGTCGTGCGCACCGCGCAGCAGCTCGGCCTCGGCGCTCGGTTCGGTCTTCACGATGCGCAGAGCACCGATCTTCACCTCGGCGCGGTCCGTGCCGGCTCCGGAGGTGTGGTCGCCCGTGCGCGAGACGCTCGCCGAGCCGTCGAAGGTCGGGATGCGGGTGGGATCGTTGCTCGTGAAGGCACGGATCGCGAAGGGCACGGTCGCGCCGACCGGCGAGACCGCTTCGTCGACGGTGAGGCGGATACGCGCCGACACCGTGCCGCCCTGGGGGAGGTCGTTGACGTTCGACCACACGAAGACCTGCTGCCCCTCGGGCACGGCGCACAGGAAGGGCGTCTTCGAGTCGATGGGGGCGGCGACGAGTCCGATTGCTGCGCAGTCGGCCGGGGCGCTCTGCGCGGTGCGGGTGGCGTTCGGCAGGATGCTGCCCGCCGGGTAGACCTTCGCGGCACCGAACGCGCCCGAGTCGGCCAGCTCCACGCTGTCGGGCGCGACCGCCATGAGGCTGAGGTTGAACTGCTTGCCCCCCGTGCCGTTCGCCGGGTTCGCGACCGCGACGTCGAAGGCGACGGGATCGCCCGCGAGGACGAAGTCCTTCTTCCCGCCGGACGAATCGACGGCGTTCATCGTCACCGTCGGCGTCCACTCCTGGGCCGCAGCCATCTGAGCGGTCGCACCGACCACCAGAGCCCCGGCGATCAGGGAGAGAACGGCGGTGACGGCCGTCAGGCTCCGGGCGCGCGTGAAAGTCTTCCGACGCATGGTCGAACGCATGGTGATGCTCCCCTTGGTCCCACGCACCCTTCCCCGATGCGCAGGCTCTCCCCTTCTCGCAGGCGCGAGTGCGCCCGGCGGGTCGAAGGAGCTTCGGGTTCCTCCGACCGCCGCAGCGCCGGTCCGACTCAGGGCTCGGACGCATGCCTGCCGGCTGTGCTCAGCACAGCAAGATCACACTACAAGACACGAAGTGTTTTGTTCAAGTGAATATATTTGCGAGGTCTCCGGTGGAGCATCCGGAGACGACGAAAGGGCCGGACCCGGAGGTCCGACCCTTTCGCAGGAAGCAGATGCTTACTTGATGATCTTCGTCACCGTACCGGCGCCGACCGTACGACCACCCTCACGGATGGCGAAGCCGAGGCCCTCCTCCATGGCGATCGGCTGGATCAGCTCGACCGTCATGTCGGTGGTGTCGCCGGGCATGACCATCTCGGTGCCCTCGGGCAGCGAGATGACGCCGGTGACGTCGGTGGTACGGAAGTAGAACTGCGGGCGGTAGTTCGTGTAGAAGGGGTTGTGGCGGCCACCCTCGTCCTTGGACAGGATGTACGCGGTGCCCTCGAAGTCGGTGTGCGGCGTAACCGAACCCGGCTTCACGATGACCTGGCCGCGCTCGACGTCCTCACGCTTGGTGCCGCGGAGCAGCAGACCACAGTTCTCGCCGGCCCAGGCCTCGTCGAGCTGCTTGTGGAACATCTCGATACCCGTGACCGTGGTCTTGACGGTCGGACGGAGTCCGACGATCTCGACCTCGGAGTTGATGGCCAGCGTGCCACGCTCGGCGCGACCCGTGACGACGGTTCCACGACCGGTGATCGTGAAGACGTCCTCGACGGGCATCAGGAACGGCTTGTCGCGGTCACGCTCGGGGTCCGGCACGCTGTCGTCGACAGCCTGCATCAGATCGAGGATGGCCTGCGTCCACTTCTCGTCGCCCTCGAGGGCCTTGAGAGCGGAAACGCGGACGACCGGAGCCTCGTCGCCGTCGAAGCCCTGGCTGGAGAGCAGCTCGCGGACCTCGAGCTCGACGAGCTCCAGGATCTCCTCGTCGTCGACAGCGTCGGACTTGTTCAGCGCGACGAGCAGGTAGGGAACGCCGACCTGCTTGGCGAGCAGAACGTGCTCACGGGTCTGAGCCATCGGGCCGTCGGTGGCGGCGACCACGAGGATCGCGCCGTCCATCTGAGCGGCACCGGTGATCATGTTCTTGACGTAGTCGGCGTGACCGGGCGCGTCGACGTGCGCGTAGTGGCGCTTCGGGGTCTCGTACTCGATGTGCGAGATGTTGATGGTGATACCACGCTGGCGCTCTTCCGGCGCCGAGTCGATGGAAGCGAAGTCGCGCTGCACGTTGGTGTCGGACGGGTACTTGTCGGCAAGCACCTTCGAGATCGCTGCGGAGAGCGTGGTCTTGCCGTGGTCGACGTGACCGATCGTTCCGATGTTGACGTGCGGCTTGGTCCGCTCGAACTTGGCCTTAGCCACTGGGTCCTCCTCAGGACGTCGTTGTAGAGGTGCCGGGCACTGGATTGCGACCGGTTCTCTACGGGTGTGAATCTCAGTTTAGTAGAGAGGGAATGTGAAGTTGTAGGTGACCTGGGAGCCGGCCCCGTCGCATGCTCAGGGGCCGGCACCCAGAAGTGTTACTCGCCCTTGGCCTTCTGGACGATCTCGTCGGCCACGGCGCGGGGAACCTCAGCGTAGCTGTGGAACTCCATCGAGTAGACGGCGCGACCCGAGGTCTTCGAACGCAGGTCGCCGATGTAGCCGAACATCTCGGACAGCGGCACCTGAGCGCGGACGACCTTGACGCCGGCGGCGTCCTCCATCGACTGGATCTGGCCACGACGCGAGTTCAGGTCGCCGATGACGTCGCCCATGTACTCCTCCGGAGTACGGACCTCGACGGCCATCAGCGGCTCGAGCAGCACGGGGTTGGCGCGGCGCGCCGCCTCCTTGAAGCCCATGGAACCCGCGATCTTGAACGCCATCTCCGAGGAGTCGACGTCGTGAGCGGCACCGTCGACGATGATCGCGCGAACGCCGACCATCGGGTAGCCGGCGAGCACGCCCACGTTCATGGCGTCCTGGAAACCGGCGTCGATCGAACCGATGTACTCGCGCGGGATGCGGCCACCGGTCACCGAGTTGACGAATTCGTAGGTCTTGTCGCCGTCGAGCTCGAGGGGCTCGATGGTGAACTGGATCTTCGCGAACTGTCCGGAACCACCGGTCTGCTTCTTGTGCGTGTAGTCGTGCTTCTCGACGGCCTTCTTGATCGTCTCGCGGTAGGCCACCTGGGGCTTTCCGACGTTCGCCTCGACGCGGAACTCGCGCTTCATGCGGTCGACGAGAATGTCGAGGTGCAGCTCGCCCATGCCCTTGATGGTCGTCTGACCGGTCTCGGGGTTGAGCTCCGTACGGAAGGTCGGGTCCTCTTCGGCGAGCTTCTGGATCGCGGTGCCCAGCTTCTCCTGGTCGGCCTTGGTCTTCGGCTCGATGGCGACCTCGATGACGGGCTCGGGGAACGTCATCGACTCGAGGACGACGGGCGCGTCGATCGCGGCGAGGGTGTCACCGGTGGTGGTGTCCTTCAGGCCGATCACGGCGTAGATGTTGCCCGCGGTGAGCGAGTCGACCGGGTTCTCCTTGTTGGCGTGCATCTGGAAGATCTTCCCGATGCGCTCCTTCTTGCCCTTGGTCGAGTTGATGACGGCCGAGCCGGAGTCGAGGTGACCCGAGTAGACGCGGACGTACGTGAGGCGACCGAAGAACGGGTGCACGGCGACCTTGAACGCGAGCGCGGCGAACGGGTCCTTCGCGTCGGGGTGACGCTCGATGACCTTCTCCTCGTCCTTCGGGTCGTGCGCCTCGATGGCACCGACGTCGAGGGGATTCGGGAGGTAGTCGACGACCGCGTCGAGCATCGGCTGCACGCCGCGGTTCTTGAACGCCGAGCCGCAGAGGACCGGGTAGATCTCGCTGGCGACGACCATCTTGCGGATGGCGCCCTTGATCTCGGCGACCGAGAGCTCCTCGCCACCGAAGAACTTCTCGAGCAGCGCGTCGTCGGTCTCGGCGACGGTCTCGAGCAGGGTCTGACGGTACTCGTCGGCCTTGTCCTTGAGGTCGGCCGGGATCTCCTGGATCTCGTACGACGCACCCATGGTGACGTCACCCTTGGCATCGCCGGGCCACACGAGGGCGCGCATCTCGATGAGGTCGACGACACCGACGAAGTCGTTCTCGGCACCGATCGGGAGCTGGAGCACGAGCGGCTTGGCGCCGAGGCGGTTCACGATGGTGTCGACGGTGAAGTAGAAGTCCGCGCCGAGCTTGTCCATCTTGTTGACGAAGCAGATGCGGGGGACGTTGTACTTGTCGGCCTGACGCCACACGGTCTCGGACTGGGGCTCGACGCCCTCCTTGCCGTCGAACACGGCGACCGCGCCATCGAGCACGCGGAGCGAACGCTCCACCTCGACGGTGAAGTCCACGTGACCGGGGGTGTCGATGATGTTGATCTGGTTGTTGTTCCAGAAGCAGGTCACGGCGGCAGACGTGATCGTGATGCCGCGCTCCTTCTCCTGCTCCATCCAGTCGGTCGTCGAGGCGCCGTCGTGCGTCTCGCCGAGCTTGTGGTTGACGCCCGTGTAGAACAGGATGCGCTCGGTGGTGGTGGTCTTGCCGGCATCGATGTGAGCCATGATGCCGATGTTGCGGACCTTGCTCAGGTCGGTGAGCACGTCTTGTGCCACAGGAGTGTCCTTATCGTTTTGGCAGGTGAACTGCGAAGAGAGGGTGCCCGCCCCCGACCCGGGGGCCGGGGGCGGGCGAGGCTGTTACCAGCGGTAGTGAGCGAACGCGCGGTTCGACTCGGCCATCTTGTGCGTGTCCTCGCGGCGCTTGACCGCGGCACCGAGGCCGTTCGACGCGTCGAGGATCTCGTTCTGCAGACGCTCGGTCATCGTCTTCTCACGACGGCCCTTGGCGTAGCTGACGAGCCAGCGCAGCGCGAGGGTGTTCGCGCGGTGCGGCTTGACCTCGACCGGCACCTGGTAGGTCGAGCCACCGACGCGGCGGCTGCGGACCTCGAGGGTGGGACGGACGTTGTCGAGCGCCTTCTTGAGCGTGGCGACGGCATCCTGACCGTTCTTCGCCTCGACGCCGCGGAGGGCGCCGTAGACGATCGACTCGGCCAGCGACTTCTTGCCGTCGACGAGGATCTTGTTCACCAGCGAGGTGACGATCGGAGCGCCGTAGACCGGGTCGTTGACGACGGGGCGCTTGGGGGCGGGACCCTTACGAGGCATCTAACTCAACCCTTCTTCGCGCCGTAGCGGGAACGAGCCTGCTTACGGTTCTTGACGGCCTGGGTGTCCAGGGCGCCGCGGACGATCTTGTAACGCACACCGGGGAGGTCCTTCACACGACCACCGCGGACGAGCACCAGCGAGTGCTCCTGCAGGTTGTGGCCCTCGCCGGGGATGTAGGCGGTGACCTCGGTGCCGTTGCGGAGCTTCACACGGGCGACCTTGCGCATCGCCGAGTTCGGCTTCTTCGGGGTGGTGGTGTAGACGCGGGTGCAGACCCCGGCCTGCTGCGGGTTCGACTTCAGGGCGGGAGCCTTGGTCTTGGTGACCTTCGGCGAGCGACCCTTGCGAACCAACTGCTGAATGGTTGGCACGTTCTCTCCTCATAGTGCTGCACGGTGACAGCGTGATGGGTTTCACATCATGACCCACCGGCGCGCCTGAGCAGACGAGCTTTTGGTGTGATGGGTATGCCGTGGGGGCGGACCGGTCATGGGACCGGCGCCCAGCGCGCACGTCGAGACGTGCACACACCTGATCAAGTGTAATGCCGCGTCACATAGCTGGTCAAATGGGTCCGGTCAGGACGGATCGGCGTCGAACGGCGAATCGAGCGACTGCGTCAGCTCGGCCAGCAGCGCCTCGATCTGCGGCTCGACGTGCTGCGAGACCGCAGCCTGGATGCGCATGCGATGACGCAGAAGCAGACCGCAGATCTCCCGGCCGACCAGGTTCGCGTACTCGTCTGCCAGGGCGACCTCCTGCCGCAGTGCCACCTTCGCCTCCTCGCTCAGCGGCGGGAGCGGCGGTAGCGACTCGGCGGCATCGTCGGCGAGTTCCGCGATCGTGAAGAGGAACGGCGCACCCGGCACCGGCTCGGGGTCGAGCGGCAGCCCGTCGAATTCGGGGTCGAGGTCTTCCGTGGGGCGGTAGCTGCGCGCCCGGTTGCGCGCGGCCTGCTGATCGAGCTCGCTCTGCAGCATCGGCAGGTTGCGCGCCGTGTACTCGGCGACGGCGTGGTCGACGATGGTCTTGAGCCGGGTCGAGAGCCCGTGCTGCACGCCGTGCGGGACGGTGCCGGCGATGCCGGCGGCCGAGAGCATCGGCGACCCGAGGCATCGGCGGCACGGAGCGGTGCGTCCGCGGTGCGTCGCCGGCTCCCACCGCGGCACCCAACGCAACCAGGCCTCGACGGCCTGGTCGACCTGCGTCTCCAACGAGCGCTCCACCCCTCCAGCGTACGCGGGGGGCGTGTTCCCGGGCGACACGCCCGGCGGACGGCGCGTCATCCCTCGGAGTCGCGCTCCCAGGGCCAGCGCGGATGCCCCGCTCCCGCCCGTCGCATCACGATGCCGCCGCACGCCGCGATTCCCGCCGCCACGAGCAGCACGGCGCTCGTGCCGCCGCGCACCAGATCGCCGGCGACCGCCGTGGCGAGAAGGAAGCTGGCGGTCACGGAGGTGGTGACGATCCAGACCACGACGAGGTGGGCGAGCGCCGTGCACACCGCGATCACCGCAGCGGAGGAGAACGACGGGGGCCGACGGCGCAGGGCGACGAGGAGCAGTCCGGCGAAGGCGACGAGAGCGCCGAGCATCCCCCCGACGCCCGGCCCCTGCCCGAGGCCGGGCGTGGAGATGATGTCGGTATCGGTGGCGACGCTCAGCGCGCCGAGCCCGAAGACCGCGAGCGCGAAGAAGCCGACCGTCGCGAAGACCGTCGCCAGGACAGGAGAGACCCCCGCGGGATCGGATCCGCGGGGGTCTCTCGACGACGGCTGGTCCATCACCTCGCCAGCGTGGGTCCGGCCTCGAGCGTGCGCTCGTATTCGCGCTGCGCCTCGATGTTGAGTTCGGTCTTGCGAGCACCGCTGCGCGCGACCCACGCGCCGAACCAGATGGTCAGCTCGCGGGCGAACACGAACGCCGCGATCGCCAGCGGGGCGAGCAGCTCTCCGTTCACCACGTCGGCTGCGGCCGACGAACGGATCGCCCAGAAGGGCGCCTCGAACAGCTGGCCGAGGATGTGACCGCCGTAGGCGATCACGCCGACGACGATGCCGAAGATGACCCACAGGCCCCAACGGCCGCGGTTGATGATCGCGCCGAGCAGCCAGAAGCCGAGGAAGAAGACCACGACGGGGGTCCAGAAGCCCCACGTCGTGAGCGGCGCCAGCGCCGCCTCTCCCAGGTTCTCGGCGGTGACGTCGCCCGCGATCGCGCCGAGCCCGAGCGTTGCACCGAGGTAGAGGAGGGCGAAGGCGAGGGTGGCCAGCAGGCCGATCGCGCCGGCCGTGCCGCGGTTGCCGCGGTCGCGCGGCGGCTCCGGCGCCTGCACGAAGATCGGCTGCGGACCCGAGAAGCCGCTCGTGCCGGTCACCGGCTCGGAGGGGACGATGGTCGTGTCGGTGCGGTCGGAGGCCGAGTAGGCGGAGTCGGCCATCGGCGAGCGTTCCGCATCGCGCACGGTCGAGGTCGTGTGCACGGCCGTGCCGTCGTCGTCGCGCCAGCGGTCGGCGGCGCGCGCCGCCTCCTCGCGGGTCTCGGCCTCGTCGCGGGCGGCCTCGGAGTGTGCAGCCTCGTCACGTGCGGCGGCCTCGCGTGCGGCGACCTCCCGGGCGTCGTCATCGCGGCGCTCGTCGTCGGCGCGGAAGTCCGCGCGCGGGGCATCCGTCGATCCGGCGGCAGCCGCAGCCGCGGCCGTGCCGGCGCCAGCCGTGCTGAAGGTGCCGGGGTGGTCGCGCTCGGCGGCCTCGAAGGCCGCGAGATCGGGGTCGATCGCACGGTCGGTGCGGTCGACGTCTGCGGGGGCGCCGTCGCGAATCGCCGCGTCGTTCGCCGGCGTACCGGGCACGTCGCCGCGCGCGGCCGCGGCCGCGTCGAGACCGGCGTTCGCGCTGTCGACGACGTGGTCGACGTCCTTCGGCTTGTCGGCCGGGTGAACCTCGGGGTCGCTCATGGGGTGCGCCTCTCGTCGAAATGTGCAGTGCCGAGGCTACCGCCGCGCGCCGACAGCGCTCGGGAGGCGTGCCGACGTGTCGCCAGACGCCTCTCCCCCACCCCGACGCGTGCTCAGGGGAACGCGGCCCGCAGGATGTCGCCGGCGAGCCCGGCGAGGGCAGGCGCCATGGGCAACGACAGCCACAGCAGCCCGCCGACGACGGCCGCGCACAGGATGCCGGCCACCCAGCTCATGCCGAGATTGCGACCGCCGATCCGTGCCATGCGCCCACGCTACGACGCCCACCGATATTCCGGTGGGAGCAACGCCGCGGTCCGCGCGTCGCCGTCGCCGCGACGTGCGGTTGCGCAACGGAGGCGGCGCGCGGGCCCGCTCGGTACACTCCTGGTATGGCTGACAGTTCCTTTGACATCGTCTCGAAAGTGGATCACCAGGAGGCCGAGAACGCCCTCAACCAGGCGCGCAAAGAGGTCGAGCAGCGGTATGACTTCAAGGGCACCGGCGCCTCGATCGCCTGGAGCGGCGAGCAGGTGCTCATCACGGCGAACACCGAGGAGCGCGCCAACGCCGTGCTCGACGTCTTCCAGTCGAAGCTCATCAAGCGCGGAATCTCGCTGAAGTCGCTGGAGTCGGGCGACCCGTTCGCGAGCGGCAAGGAGTTCCGCATCGTCTCCAGCCTGAAGGACGGCATCTCGTCGGAGAACGCGAAGAAGATCAACAAGATCATCCGCGACGAGGGCCCCAAGGGCGTGAAGAGCCAGATCCAGGGCGACGAGCTGCGCGTGCAGTCGAAGAGCCGCGACGACCTCCAGGCCGTCATCGCGCTGCTGAAGGGTTCGGACCTCGACATCGACCTGCAGTTCATCAACTACCGCTGAGCATCCGAGCATCCCGCCTCGAAGCGGACGCGGAAAGAGCCCCTCGACCTCCGGGTCGGGGGGCTCTTCCGTTCGCCCGTCACCCGGGGCGGGCGCGGATCGGGTCGACGCGAGACGCAGCGGTATACACTCTGCCGCCGCATAGGTGCATGATGTAGTTTCCTGCCGAGGGCGAATGGGGCGCTCTCTGCACGAGAGAACTCTGGGGACACTCGATGAACACGATCGAAAGCCGCCGCACGGGCGACGCGAAGCAGCTGCTGGCAGACGAGGTCTTCCACCACATCGGTCAACGGATCGTCGACGGCGCACTCGCGCCGGGCGACCGCATCCGCGACGTCGCCGTCGCCGACGAACTGCACGTGTCGCGCACACCCGTGCGCGAAGCGCTGCAGCGCCTCGAGAGGCTGGGTCTGGTGACGATGTACCCGAGCCGCTACACCGAGGTCACTCCCGTCTCACCCGAGACGGTCGCGTCGACCCGCGAGTTCGCGGGCTATCAGGCCGGGGTCTCCGCACGCATGGGCGTGCCGCGCCTCACCGAGGAAGAAAGAGCCACGGCCGTACAGCTCGTCGACCGTCTCGACGGTGCACTCCCCTCGGGCGCGCAGACGTCGGAGCGGCGGTGGGAGTTCTTCTCGTACCTCGGCGCCCGGTCGAACAACCCGCGTCACGGGGCGATCATCGACGACGCGAGCTTCGCGGTCTTCCGCAATCTGCGCGACTGGGTCGTGCCCGTCGACGACCACGAACGGATGCGGGGCATCCATGCGGAGCTGCGCGACGCGGTGCAGCGCGGCGACGGGGATGCCGCCGAACGGCTCGCCCGTCTCATGTACTACGTCTGAGCTCCCGCGAGCGGCCACCCGGCGCGCCACCCGGCGACCCACAGCCCGAGCCGCCGGTACGCGTCCTCCCGCGCGGCGTGCGCCGACAGGAACACGTCGTGCAGCGCCCCGTCGATGCGCTCCACGGTCACCGACGACCCCAGTCGCAGCGATGCCCGGGCGATGTCGTCGACCACCAGCACCGAGTCGGCGCGCGTCAGCTCGTCCGACCATCGCGTCGGCGTGGCCGAGCGCGCCGACAGCAGCACGCACACCGGAGCATCGATCGCGAGACCGGCCGACACCGAGCGGTGCCCGTTGAGGATGGCGTGCAACCAACCGGCGTGCACCGCCATGGTCTGCAGGGGCCGCCATCGCAGGTCGACCTCGACCGGGTCGTCGGGGTCTGCCACCTCCTGCTGCGCGCGGCTGTAGAACCCGAGGTCGACCTGCGGCGCCGCATCGAGCGGACGCAGACGCGCACCGAGCTCGACGACAGGGGCGATCGCGGCCCGCGCCGCCGCCACCTGGAACTCCAGCCACGGACTGTTCAGCACCACGGCATCCGCCGTTCCCGGATGCCGGGAGGCCCACAGGCTGAGCGTCAGGCCGCCGGTCGAGTGTCCGAGAAGCACGAGCCGTCGACCGGGCCCGTCGGACGGCGGAGCATCCGCCGGATCGGCCCCTGCGGACCGCACCGGATGCCCCATGACCGCCAGCGCCGCGGCGATGTCCTCGTCGTACGTGCGGAGGTCGGTCACATAGCCGGGCGTCTGCCCGTCGCGCAGGCTGCGCCCGTACTTGCGCAGATCGAGCGCGAAGAACCGCGCCCCGCGCGACGTCCAGAACCGCGCGAGGCGCTTCTGGAAGAAGTAGTCGGACCAGCCGTGCACGTAGAGGACATCGACGCCGTCGAGCAGCGGGCGATGCCCGCGGATGCTCCTCCACCACGGGACCTCCGCCGGCAGCGCCCGCACGAGCGTCGCGACCACCGGACCCTCGTCGTCGTCGGTGAGCGTCAGCGTGCGCTGCGCGAACTCGTCGCCGAGGACGTCGGGAATCCACTCCGCGCGGTCGTCAACCATGCGGCCAGGCTAGCCGACGGCCTCCACGTGGCCGCCGGGTCACGTCACTCGCCGCGCGAGACCCGCACCATCTCGTCGCGCGGCACGACCTTGACCCGGGCCCGCTCCTGCGGTGCGCCGAGGCCGATCTCGTGCTCGTCGAGACGGTGCCATCCGTCGAGGTCGGTCCAGAGCACGCCGCGCTCCTGCAGCAGGGCGGGGATGGCGTCCTCCGACGGCTCCTCGGGCCGCCACCACGACCCCTGGTCGTTGATGAGGTGGCGCACGGTCTCCATCGCGTCGGACTTCGTGTGGCCGATGAGGCCGACCGGGCCGCGCTTGATCCAGCCGGTGGCGTAGAGGCCGGGAACGCGCTCGTTCGAGTCCTTCGCGAGAACCTGACCCTCGTGGTTCGGGATGACGCCGTGCTTCTTGTCGAACGGCACGCCGTCGAGCGGCGAGCCGAAGTACCCGATGGCGCGGTACAGAGCCTGCACCTCGACCTCGCGCATCTCGCCGGTACCCTCGGCACCGCCCTGGCCGTCGGGTCGGGTGCGCTCGTAGACCAGCGCGGCGACGCGACCGGCGTCATCGGTGCGCACCTCGACGGGACGCGCCCAGAAGTGCAGGTGCAGGCGACGCGATGCCGTGCCGCCGGCGTTGTTGACCGAGTCGCGCTTGCGCCACGACTGCAGGATGCGGTCGATGACCATGACCTGCTTGTTGCTGGCCACGGCATCCTTCGACGCCTCGTCGTAGTCGAAGTCCTCGTCGTAGACGACCATGTCGACGTCGCGCAGCTCGCCCAGCTCGCGCAGCTCGAGCGGCGTGAACTTCACCTGTGCCGGGCCACGGCGACCGAACACGTGGACGTCGGTGACGGCGCTCTGCTGCAGCCCCTCGTAGACGTTCTGCGGCACCTCGGTGACCAGCAGGTCCTCCGCGTGCTTCGCGAGCATGCGCGACACATCGAGCGCGACGTTGCCATTGCCGAGAACGGCGACGGATGCCGCGTCGAGCGGCCACTCGCGCGGCACGTCGGGGTGTCCGTCGAACCAGCTCACGTAGTCGGCGGCACCGTACGAGCCGACGGCGTCGATGCCGGGGATGTCGAGCGTCGTGTCGCGGATCGCACCGGTGGCGAAGATCACGGCGTTGTAGTGCTTCTTGAGATCGTCGAGGGTGATGTCCTCGCCGAAGCGCACGTTGCCGAAGAGCCGGATGTCGCCGCGGTCGAGCACGTCGCGCAGCGCATTGATGATGCCCTTGATGCGGGGGTGGTCGGGTGCCACGCCGTAGCGGACGAGACCGTACGGAGCCGGCAGCTGCTCGAACAGGTCGATCGACACGTCGAACTTGCGCTCGGCCTTCAGCAGCAGGTCGGCCGCGTAGATGCCCGCGGGTCCTGCACCGACGATGGCCAGACGGAGCTTGGTCATGGGAGTCCTTTCGTGGGCCTGCGGCCCGGGCGCGCGGCGGGACGGGAGCGCCGCCGCGACAGCGGGTCAGCTGGAGCGCTCGGCGAGAGTCTTCGCGAAGCGCGTCAGCGCCTCGCGCACAGTGCCCTGCGGGAGCGGACGGAGCGCATCGATCGCATCGCGCGTCCACGCCAGGGCGAGGTCGAGGGTCTGCGCCGTGGCCGCGTGGTCGCGCAGCTCGGCGAGGGCGGCGTCGAGGATCGACGGGTCGGCACCGTCGGCGATGCGCGTCACGCCGTCGTCGATGCGCGCCGCGAGGTCGGTGGTGTCGGCGGCCTTGCCCGCTTTCAGCAGCAGGTACGGCATGGTCGGCACGCCCGCACGCAGATCGGTGCCTGGCACCTTGCCGGTGTCTTCGGGCTTCGACGACAGGTCGATCACGTCGTCGAGCAGCTGGAACGCCACGCCGATCTTCTCGCCGTACACGCGCAGCGGCTCGACGTACTCGGCCGGGGCGTTCGAGAAGATCGCGCCGCCCTGGGTCGCCGCGGCGATCAGAGAGCCGGTCTTGTCGGCGAGCACCTGCAGGTAGAAGTCGATCGGGTCGTCATCGGGCTGGGCACCGAGCGTCTCGTGCATCTGCCCGAGCACGAGGCGCTCGAACGTGTCGGCCTGCAGGCGGATGGCCCGCTCCCCCAGGCGCGACATGAGCTGGCTCGCGCGGGAGAACAGGATGTCGCCGGTGAGGATGGCGATGTTGTTGCCCCACACCGTCTGCGCGGCGGGCACGCCCCGGCGCCGGTCGGCGCCGTCCATGACGTCGTCGTGGTACAGCGAGCCGAGGTGGGTGATCTCGAGCGCCTTGGCGACATCGATCACCTCGGGGGTGTTGCCGTCGCCGAGCTGCGCGGCCAGGAGCGTGAGCACCGGGCGGATGCGCTTGCCCCCCGCCTCGTACAGGTAGCGGCTCGCGGCGTCGGCGAGCGGATCGGCGACGCGCACGTCGGCGGCGAGCCCGGTCTCGACGAGCTCGAGGCCGTCTTCGATGGAGCGGGCGACGCGACGGGCGGCAGGGCCGATGAAGACACGGTCGCTGAAACCGAGTCGGCTCGCCAGTCGCGAACCCGGGGCAACGGGGCTCGAAGTCACGGGATCAGCCTACCGGTCTCCACCGACGCGGGCCTGACGCATCAGAGGGGCTTGCGCGCGCGGTGCAGGGCGACGATGCCGAACGACAGGTTGCGGTACGCGACGTCGGCCCAGCCGGCCTCGCGGATCCAGGCGGCGAGACGCTTCTGGTCGGGCCAGGCGCGAATCGACTCGTTGAGATAGTCGTAGGCCTCGCCGTTGGTGCCGGCGACTCGCGCGACGCGCGGCAGCACCTGGTCGTTGTAGAACCGGTAGGCCCCGCGGAACAGCGCCCCGGGCGGGGTCGAGAACTCGTTGATCACGAGGCGTCCGCCGGGCTTGGTCACCCGCAGCAGCTCGCGCAGCGCCTTCTTCGGGTCGTTGACGTTGCGCAGCGCGTACGACATCGTCACCGCGTCGAACTCGTCGTCGCCGAAGGGCAGGTCGGTCGCGTCGGCCTGCACGAACGAGAGGTTGCGCATCGCGCCGTGGCGGCGCTCCCCCTCGGCGAGCATCCCCGGCGAGAAGTCCGCGGCGACCACCTGGGCGCCGCTGCGGGCGAGCGAGGCCGACGACGAGGCGGTGCCCGCGCCGAGGTCGAGGATGCGCTCGCCCGGCTTCGGCGCGACGGCGCGGGTCGTGGCGGCGCGCCAGAGCACGTCGTTGCCGAAGGTCATCGCCGTGTTGGTGCGGTCGTACCCGGCAGCGACCTGGTCGAACATGCCGCTCACACGGGCGGGGTCCTTGCCGAGGTCGGCGCGGTTGGGCTCGCGGGGCTCGTTCGGGGTCACCTGATCAGTGTAGGCGGCGTGAACCCGCATCGAGCCCGAGAGCCTCGAGGCGGTCGAGCCAGGCATCCGCCGTCGCGTCGTCGAACGGCGCGACCCGGCTGCGCACACGGTCCTCGAGATCGAGGGCCAACGACTCGAGGCGCGTCATGACGTCGGACGGGTACGCGTACCGAAGGCTGTGCTCGGCCCATTCGTCGCGATCGTCGACCCAGGTACCCCGCTCCCCCTCCACGCGCACGACGTCGAGGTCCATGTCGATACCCGTCGCGAGCAGCGGGTCGTCGCTCCAGCGCACGTCCCAGGCCAGGTCGATGTAGATGCGCATCCCCTTCGGATGCCGTCGGTTCACCGTGAGGGCGAAATCGCCCTGCGGCGGCAGGAGCGTCACGTTCGGGTTGCCCGCCGGGTAGTCCCGCCCCGGGCGGTGGCTGCGCCACCCCGTCGGCTGTCCGACCCAGTCGCCCCACCGGTCGGCGCCGAGGTAGACGCTCTCGTGCCGCCAGTGCGGCGACCCGTTCCACTTGCGCCACTGGACGATCATCGGGGTGCCGGGCTCGGGACGGGCGGTGCTCATCCGCTCAGCCTAGGCGGGGAGCCGCGCACCGCACGGAGATTAGGCTGGAGCGGTGAGCAGCGCGCTGGTCGTGGAGACACGGGAGATCGAACCCCTCGAAGACGTCTTGGCGTTCGCCTCGCCCTCCCGGCCGCTCGCGTGGCTGCGTCGCGGTGACGGGATCGTCGCGGTCGGCGAGCCCCTGCGCGAGCTCCGCGCGAGCGCCTCCGCGGGCGCGGTCGGCCCCCGCAGCGCCGCGCTCGCCACCGCCTGGCGCCGGATCGGCGAGAGCGCCCGCGTCGACGACCCCGTCCGACTCCCCGGCACCGGCCTCGTCGCGTTCGGGGCGCTCGCGTTCGACGAGCGGTCGGCCGCCGACAGCATCCTCGTCATCCCGTCTGAAGTGATCGGGCGCCGCGGCGACCGCTTCTGGCGCACGACCATCCGGTATGCGGATGCCCCGCCCGCCGACTCCTCCCCCGTCGAGCCGTACGGCCCGCACTGGGCCGGCACGGTCGGCCCGGGCGCACAGAGCCCTCAGGGCTACCAGGACTCGGTCCGCCAGGCACTCGGACGCATCGCCGGCGGCGAGCTGAGCAAGGTCGTGCTCGCCCGCGACCTCACCGGAAGCATCCCGGCCGGCTCCGACCTGCGTCGCCTCGTGCGGGCACTGTCGACCGGATACCCCGACACCTGGGCGTTCGCCGTCGACGGCCTCATCGGCGCGAGCCCCGAGACGCTCGTGACCGTGCACGAGCGCACCGTCACCGCACGCGTGCTCGCCGGCACCACGGCCCGCGGGGCCGATGCCGACGCCGACACCCTCGCGTCGACCGCACTCGCCTCCAGCAGCAAGGATCTCGACGAGCACCAGTACGCCGTGCAGAGCGTGCTCGCGTCGCTCCGCCCGCACACGCGCGCCCTCGCCGCGAGCGAGCAGCCGTTCCTGCTGAAGCTGCCGAACCTGTTCCACCTCGCCACCGACGTCGAGGGCGAGCTCGCCGACGGCGGGTCGGCGCTCGACCTCGTGGGGGCCCTGCATCCGACCGCCGCCGTCGCTGGCACCCCGACGACCATCGCGCTCGGCGTGATCCGCGAGCTCGAGCCCTTCGACCGCGGCCGCTACGCCGGCCCCGTCGGGTGGGTGGACGCCGCGGGCAACGGCGAGTGGGCGATCGCGCTGCGGTGCGCGCAGTTCACCGCGACCGACGACGCCATCGCCGTCACCGCCTACGCGGGTGCCGGCATCGTCGCGGGCTCCGACCCCGAGTCGGAACTGCTCGAGACCCGCGTGAAGTTCCGCCCCCTGGTCGACGCCCTCGCCTGACCCGGGACCACCGCGACACCGGGATCAGCTCGCGGCGAGACGCTTCTTCTCGGCGTCGACGTCGAAGTCTGCCACCGGCCACTGCGGGTCGATGTCCTGCAGCGCGGCGAGCAGCAGCTCCTGCACCGCGAGCCGGGCGAACCACTTGCGGTTCGCAGGAACGACGTGCCACGGCGCAGCCTCGGTCGACGTGCGGTCGAACACGGTCTGGTACGCGGCCATGTAGTCGTCCCACCGCAGCCGCTCGTCGACGTCGCCCGGGTTGTACTTCCAGTGCTTGTCGGGCCGGTCGAGACGTTCCATGAGCCGGGACTTCTGCTCGTCGGGCGAGATGTGCAGCATGACCTTGACGATGCGGATGCCCGACGCGGCGACCTCCGCCTCGAAGGCATTGATGGCGTCGTAGCGGCGCTCGATCTCGGCCGCGTCGGCGAGCCCCCGCACGCGACCGATGAGCACGTCCTCGTAGTGGGAACGGTCGAACACGCCGATGAACCCGGGCTCGGGCAGCCGCTTCTCGATGCGCCAGAGGAAGTCGTGCGCCCGCTCCTCGTCGGTCGGCGCCTTGAACGCCGCGAGGCTGATGCCCTGCGGGTCGACACCCCCGACGACGTGCCGCACGATGCCGCCCTTGCCCGCCGAATCCATCGCCTGCAGCACGAGCAGCACCGCGTCCTTCGCGGTGCCGGTGCGGCTCTCGGCGAACAGGCGTTCCTGCAGGTCGCTCAGCGTCTTCAGCCCCTCGGCGAGGTCGCGCGCCCCGTCGGCCTTGCGCCCGTGATAGCCGGGGGTCGCGTCGGGGTCGACGTCGGCGAGACGGAAGCCGTCGTCGACGCGGAGCGTCTGGGTCCAGTGGTGCGCATCGGGCAGCTCGTGGTGCATGCGCCCATCCTGCCCGGTGCCGCGCGTCGGCGCACCCCCGGGCGGCGGCCGCCGGGGGGGGCGGGCGCCGCGCACCCCGAGGGCATCAGTCGCCGCACCGCGGCGCACGACCCGAAGTCGTCAGCGCGCCAGCGGCACCTCGATCAGCTGGCGACCGCCGACCGGCTGCGTGAGCGCCTGATCGAGCGCCGACCGGGTGGTCACGCGCCGGTACTCCCACCCGTAGGCGAGGGCGATGTGCTCGAGCCGCACGGAGTGCGGCGTGTAGAAGGCGCGATCGAGGTCGGCACGAGGGGCTGTGCCCGCCACCTCGAGTCCGTCGAAGATGGTGCCCCCGCCGTCGTTGCCCACGATCACCTGCAGACGGGGTTCGCCCTCGTCGGGCGGCAGCAGGAACGCGCCGACATCGTGCAGCAGGCTCAGGTCGCCCAGCAGCACGCGCGTGACGCCCCGGCCGCCGTCGACCTGGCTGGCGAGGGCGATCCCGGTCGCGGTGGCGATCGTGCCGTCGATGCCCGCGAGCCCGCGGTTGGCGTGCACGGGCACCTTCTTGCCGGCCAGCTGGGCATCGGCGACGCGGACGAGACGCGACGATCCGAACACGAGCCGGTCGTGCGGCCAGGTCGCCCTCCATACCGCGTCGACGAGAAGCGCACGGTCGAGGGGGCGCCGCACGGCCGCCAGCTCGTCGGCGACCGCATCGCGGCGGGCGGCGGCATCCGTCGAGGTGAGGGCGTCGAGATCGGGGGCCGGTTCGGCGACGTCGATCAGCGCCGCAGCGGACGCCTCGAGCCACCTGCCGAGCCACGCCCGGTCATCGGCGCTCGGCGCGGATGCGGGGTCGACGACGACGGCGGCCGCCGCGCGGGTGCGGTGGTTGAGGTCGAGCTGTTCGCCGCCGTGCCGTACGGCGATGACCTCGACGTCGGCGCGCGACAGCAGGGCGGCGACCTCGCGGCTGAGCGTCGGATGCCCGAACACCACGGCGCGCTCGATCGCCCCGCCGAGGTCGTCTCGGCGCAGGAGGGATCGGTAGCCGTGCACGAGGCGTCGACCGTAGCGGGACCCCGACACGATCTCGGCGATGAGCGGCCAGCCGGCGGTGTGCGCGAGCTCTTCGGCGGGGGCTCCGGCATCCGCCCCGGCGATCACGACCGTGCGCGGGCCGCGGGCGAGCGCGAGCGGGTCGGCGGGAACGGGCCGCGGCGCCGCCCCGGCGACGAACGGAACCGCGCGCGCCTCGCCCGACAGCGGCTCGCGCGAGGGCAGGTTCAGGTGCACCGGACCCGCGACACCGGGCAGACCGGTCGCCGGCGGGGCGCCGTGCGGAGCATCCGCCCCCATCGCCGCCGCGACCGCCCGCGGGGCGAGACCCGACCAGTCGGCGCCGTCGCCGTCGGGCACCGGGGCGTCGACCGCATCGCGCACGAACGGGGCGAACAGTCCGGGCTGCACGGTGGCCTGGTTCGCGCCGACGCCGCGCAGCTCGGGCGGACGATCGGCGGTGAGGAGCAGCAGGGGCACCCCCGCGTGGAACGCCTCCATCGCGGCGGGGAGCAGGTGCGCGGCGGCGGTGCCCGAGGTGCAGACGACGGCCGCGGGGACGCCGCTCTCGCGCGCGAGGCCCAGCGCGGTGAATCCGGCGACGCGCTCGTCGATGCGCACGTGCACCCGCAGATGCCCGGCGTCGGAGGCGCGCACCGCGGCGAGCGCGAGCGCCTGCGATCGCGACCCTGGCGACAGCACGAGGTCGCGCACACCGTGCGCGACGAGTTCAGCGACGAGCGATGCCGCGGCCTGCGCCGCCGGCGACGACGTCACGGCCGGGGCTCGGGCGTCGGCCCGGGGGCCGGTCCGGATGTCGGCGGGTCGTCGCTCTCGTCGTCGAGACGGGCGAGCTCCTCTTCGAGGCGGGCGATGCGCGCATCCTGTTCGGACTTGCTGATGCCCTGCAGGAACATGGGGTCGTCGTCGGGGGCGAGAGGCCGGGTGGATCCTCTGTCGTTCTTGCGTCGACGTCCGATCGCGAACCACAGGATGCCGCCGATGACGGGCAGCAGTACGACGATGGCGATCCAGGCGCCCTTGGGCACACCCCGGTGTCGCGTCGGCGGCTGCACGGCGCAGTCGACGATGCTGAACACCCAGAACACGGCGGCCAGGAAGCCTCCGACGATCAGTAGTCTCGCCACCCCTCCAGTCTAGGCGGCTGCACGCGGCCGGGGTCCGGTCGCTACAGTGAGCGCATGAGCGAGGCACGAGAGCCCTCATCGCACCCGGTGCGCGGCGTGCTGCGGCGGATGCCCGCGACCTTGACCTTCGTCGCGCTGATCCTCGTGGTGGGCGTGGTGTGGCAGGGCCTCTGGCGCCCGTTCGAGGACTCGGCGCTGTTCGCCGACGTGGCGTACGGCCTCCCGCAGTTCGCGGACGGGCGATGGTGGACGCCGCTGACCGGAACCTTCTTCGTCAATCAGCCGTGGGTGTACCTCTTCACCATCTCTGGCTTCTGGGGCATGGGGTATCTCGAATACCGCCGCGGATCGCTGGTCGCCGTCGCGTACTACGCGATCGGGCAGCTGTTCGCGATCTTCGCGACGGCGCTCGTGCTCCTGGTGCTCTCGCAGTTCCCCTGGGAGTGGGCGACGACACAGGCGCAGGCGCTCGACGTCGGAGCGTCCGGGGGCACGATGGCGTGCATCGCCGCCGCCGTCGGACTCTTCCGCGCGCCGTGGCGGGTGCGCGGCTGGCTGGTACTGCTGGGGTTCGTCTTCATCGCGATGCTGTTCTGGGGCACGCTCGCCGACCTCGAGCACCTGCTCGCGGTGCTGCTGATCCTGATCGTCGACCGGTCGCTGCGGGTGCGCCGCACGACGGTGCGCGAGCAGCGGTTGATCGCCGTCATCAGCGTGCTCGTGCTCGGCGCCGTCGAGATCATCACGGTGCTCGTGCCGACGAACGGCCCGTTCGGTCCCACCGAGCCCGCGTCGGGCGGATTCATCGACCTCGCGATCGATCTCGTGGTGATCGCGGTGCTCACCAGCGGTCTGCGCCGCGGACGCCGGTGGGCGTGGGCCATCGCGCTGCTGCTGGGGGCGTTCAACGTGCTCCTCGCGGCGCTCATCGCGGCCCTCATCACGATCACCAGCCAGGCCGAGGTCGATCTGCGGTGGGACGGCGAGACCGAGCTCGCGCTCGCGAACGGGTTCCTGTGGGTGATCGTGATGGTCTTCCTCGTGGCGGTGCGGGGCGCGTTCCGCGCGCGACGCCGCTCGATACTGGGAGCGTCGCCGGCCCCCGACGTCGCCGAGGTGAAAGACGCGCTGCGGGCGCACGGCGGCGGCACCCTTTCATGGATGGCGACCTGGGAGGGCAACGCCTACGCCCGGGTCGCGGGCGGGGTGGTCGCGTACCAGCGCCGCAACGGCGTCGCGCTCGCGCTGGCGGACCCGATCGGGCCGGCGGATGCCCGCGGCGAGGCCGTCTCCGACTTCATCCGCGCCGCGGAGGGCGCGGGTCTCGTGCCCTGCTTCTTCAGTGCCGACGAGGCCACCCGTGCCGCCGTGCCCGAGGGCTGGCGCAGCCTGGTCGTCGCCGACGACACCATCGTCGACCTGCCGGGCCTGGAGTTCACCGGCAAGCAGTGGGCGCCCGTCCGCACCTCGCTGAACCGTGCGGGACGCGAGGACATGACCTTCCGCCTCACGCGTCTGAAGGACGAGCCCTGGGGCATCCGTCAGCAGCTGCGGGCGATCTCGGAGGCGTGGGTGGGCGACAAGGATCTGCCCGAGATGCGGTTCACCCTCGGCACGCTCGAGGAGGCCGCCGACCCCGAGGTGCGCGTCGCCCTCGCGGTGGCTCCGAACGGCGATGTCGACGGCTTCCTGTCGTGGCTCCCGGTGTACGGCGAGGGCGGCGCGGTGCGCGGCTGGACCCTCGACCTCATGCGTCGGCGCGAGGGCGGGTTCGGTCCGGTCATGGAGTTCCTGATCGGGGCATCCGCCCGCCAGTTCTCGGAGGAGGGCGCCGCGATCATGTCGCTCTCGGGCGCCCCCCTCGCACACGAGTACCCGCCCGACGCCGGGCTCATCGCCGCGCTCAGCGACCGGCTCTCGGAGGCGCTCGAGCCGGTCTACGGTTTCGCGTCGCTGCACCGCTTCAAGCAGAAGTTCCACCCGCGGTACGAGACCCTGTACCTGCTGTACCGCGACGAGAGCGACCTCGCCCGGATCGGTGGCGCTCTGACCCGGGCGTTCCTTCCCGATGCCACGCTGCGGCAGTTCGCCGGCGCCGGCCTGGAGCTGGTGCGCGGCGGCGGCGACTGACCTCAGGCACGGACGACGGGCGACGACGGCTCGGCGGGAGCCGGCGTCTCGTCGAGCGGTCCGTCCGACGGTGCCGATGTCGCCGCAGTGTTGCGGATGTGCGCACGGAGCACGACGACAGCCGCGATCGCCATGATCGCGACGCCCAGCCAATACGGGGCCGCGTGGCTGACCATCGCGTAGAGAGCAGCCGCGATGAGCGGCGCGACGGTGTTCATCGCCGCGGTGAGCGACTGCGTGACGCCGCCGAGCCAGCCCTGCTCGTCGTCGCCGACCGCGTTCGACATGGCGCCGTCCATCGCGGCCTGCGACGCCCCCTGGCCCGCCGCGAGCAGCAGCGCGCCCACGATGAACACCCACGGCTGCGCGAGCACCGAGGCCACGACCGCGAGAGCGGCGAGACCGAGGGCCTGCGCGACGATGGCGCTCACGACAACGCCGCGCTCGCCGATGCGGGGCAGCAGGATGGCGAGCAGCACGCCCTGGATGAGGATGTCGATGACGCCCACGCCCGCGGTGAGCAGACCGATCTGCGTCGGACCCCATGCGAGGGAGTCGAGGGCGAGAACGCTGAAGTTGTTGACGAAGAATCCGAACGGGAGGGCCAGCAGGGCGAAGGCGATGAGCAGCGCCCGCAGCTCGCGGCGGCCGAACGCATTGCGGAACACGGCGAACGGATGCACGTCGCGCGCGCGGATCTCGGTGATCCGGTTCTCGGGGGCCAGGCTCTCGGGCAGCAGGAACAGGCTGAGCACGGCGATGGTGAGCGCGACACCGGCGGTGAGGAACACGGGCAGCCGCAGATCGACCGCCGCGAGGACGCCGCCGAGCGCCGGGCCGACCATCATGCCGATGCCCGAGAGCGCGCCCAGCAGACCGAACCGCTGCGCACGCTTCTCGGGCGGCGTGATGTCGGCGAGATAGGCGAAGAGAGCGGGCATGTCGCCCGCGGTGAGCCCCTGGATGATCCGGGCGAGCACCAGGACCCACAGGGCTCCTCCGATGCCGAACATCGCCATGGAGAGCGCCGCGAAGAAGGCCGCACCGATGATCACCGGTCGGCGCCCGAACCGGTCGGACAGGCGGCCGAGGAACGGCGCCACGAGGAACGCGCAGAGGCCGTTGATCGCCTCGAGGACGCCGACCCAGATCGCGAGGTCGGCCTCGTGGGTGACGTACTGCAGCACGACGAACGGCAGCACGGGAAGGACGATCGTCATTCCGACGACCGTGAGCATCGTCAGCACGACGAGCATGAACCAGGCGCGTCGGGAAGTGCGCGCCGCAGGAGATGTGAGTGAAGTCATACCGAAAGTGTAGCGATACCAGTTTTGTAGTCAATACGGTTTCGCTGCGGATGCGGGTAAAGTGAGGTCATGGCAGATCCCGCACCCATCGGCAGGCGCGAGCGCAAGAAGGCCGCGACCCGGAAGAACATCTCCGACGTCGCCACGCGCATGTTCCTCGAGCGGGGCTTCGACGGCGTGAGCATCCGCGAGGTGGCGGATGCCGCCGACGTCTCCCCCACCACGGTGTTCGCGCACTTCCCCCAGAAGGAGGCGCTCGTCTTCGACGAAGACGACGAGCAGCGCGATCGACTCGTCGGGGCGGTGCGCGATCGCGCCGCGGGCACGTCGATCAATCGCGCCATCCACGACTTCTACGCCCGCGAGATCGGGACGAATCTCGATGAGCACGGCGAAGAGGTCTCGCGCGTGTTCCTGCGGTTCCTGAACGAGACCCCCGCGCTGCGCGACTACGCGGCGAAGATGTGGCTGCGCCACGAAGACGCCCTCGCCTCGGCGATCGCCGACGAACTGGGGTTGGATGCACCGACCCCCGAGGTCGCGGTCTACGCGCACTTCGTGCTGCAGCTGCAGCTGCTCGTGACCGACAGCGAGGACCAGCTGTCCACCCTGGAAGCCGGCTTCACGGTGCTCGAGCACGGCTGGGCGCGCATCGAGGAGGCGTCGGCCGGTCAGGCGTGACGCCTCCTCGATGCGGAGTGCGGATCGCCCGCGGGTCAGCTCCGGAAGAACGGGATCGCGAGCGCCGGGCGGTGCACGACCCGGTCGGCGATGACGCACCCGCGGATCAGCGTGACGAGGCAGTAGATTCCGACCGCGACCAAGAGGAGATACGGAGCGACGGCCCACGGGGCCGGCTTCCCGTCTGCCGACATCTCCGCTGTGATCACAGCTGCGGCGGTCGTTCCCGCGAGGAGCACGAATCCATAGAGGGCGAAGCTGAGCGCCCAATTCGCCGCCCATCGGGCGTTCTCGCGGATGATCTCGTACGGCGACCGGCGGGCACCCGAGCGCTGGACGAGCGCGACGATCAGAGCGACGATCACGCCGGCGTATGGGATGCACATGAGGAAGAGCAGGCCCCAGAATCGGCGCCCGCTCGGAGGCAGGAAGCCGTACGCTCCCGGCGCCGGGGGCGAGCCGTTCGCCGGCATGACACCGTATGACCCAGACGCCGCGGGCGAGCCGTTCGCCGGCATGGCACCGTATGACCCAGACGCCGCGGGCGGGCCACCCGTCGGCGGGTATGCCGGGAACTGCGGAGCGGGATACCCGGCGGCCGGCGGTACGCCATGCGTGGGTGACACCTGCGGTGAAGGTTCGGGGTGGGCCGAAGCATCGTGCGGGTCGGTCATGAGTTCCTCCTGTCGAACTCGCTCCCCCTGAGCGAGCGGCGACAAGGGTGCCACAAACCGACCGGCACGCGGAGAGGCCTGTGGATAACTCGTCGGTCAGGCGTCGCGCGGGCGCTGACGCATCTTCTTCACGTCGGTACGACGGTGCTTGGCCCCCAGCCGGCGCTCCTTCGCCCCGCGGCTCGGCTTCGTCGCGCGGCGCGGGGCTGCGGGCGGGCGCACGGCCTCGGCGATGAGCGCCGCCAGCCGTTCGCGCGCCGCCTCGCGGTTACGCAGCTGCGCGCGGTGCTCGGATGCCGCGATCGTGAGCATCCCGTCGACGAGACGGCCGTTGAGGCGCGCCAGGATGCGCTCGCGCTGCACCGGCGACAGCGCGGCCGAGCGCCCGGCATCCCATACCAGCTCGACGCGCGAGTCGGCGGTGTTCACGCCCTGCCCACCGGGACCTGACGAGCGCGAGAACCGCCACGACAATTCGGCCTCGGGAATCACCAGGTTCGGCGTCACCCGCAGACCGGGGCGCGGAACGGAAGGCATGGCATCCATGATCCCGGATGCCGACCCCTCGACGCGACGGCGGGAGTCGAACCCCATGTCGGAGGCGTCTGCTAATCTCGCGGTGCCGGTGAAAAGAGGTCCAGGGGATCTCTTCCCTTCAAGGGATAGCCGGCACATTCATGGGAGCCCTGCCCCATGGCATGAAGGTCGTCGCCAACGTCGGAGCGACCGAGTCCCGGAACCAGGCTCCACCTTTTCCGATGAGCTCTCGGTGCACACCCCAGAGCGCATAGTCGGCGACCTGCAGCCCCATGACGTCGGTGCATCCCACCAAGGCGCGTAGATGGAGCGGAGGCTCTACTCGAACGGATTCAGGTCAGATCGCGTGAATGCGATTCAGCCGCTGCCGCCTCGGCGAGGGCGGTTCCTCGACGACGTATCCGAGAGTGCGAAGCTCTTCGGCTGCGGACTGGGGGTCGTCGGAGACGGCCGCACGCACCTGCATGACGCGCCAGCGTTCTCGTCCCTCACAGATGGCTTTCTTCGCTGTTGGCTTCACGTCGATGCCGAACTCGATCCAGAGCATCTCGATGACATCCTCGAGGCACAGGCGAAATCGGTGCCCACCGGTCGGGAAATGAAGATCCGCGAGTCGTGGAGCCTTGCCGGACCTGACACCCTTCTGGTGAATCTTGCCTCGCCTCGTTGCGCCTGTCTGCAGCAGTTCAGCTTCTATCGGGCCATGCTCGAAGTGCAGGTTGTAGTGCGCGGCGGGAGTGTTGGACTGGGCGTCTCGGACATAGTCGACCGTGAACAGCGGACGCCCTACGGCGAAGGGCCGCACGAGAAATGTCGATCCCACGACCGTGGCACGCCTCGAGGTCGGGCTCATCATGAGCTTGTAGTCCACCGCGAGCTGCAGCGCCGGGCGATCATCGATTGATAGCGGGATACCACCGGCAAACACTGAGGCGATGGCAATACGCGCCGATCCATCCGGTTCCGGCGATGCATCGGCAGTGAAGCCGAGGTGACCAGTCGGCAGGATCTCCGACAGACGGAGCATTAGCTGGACTGCGAACTCGTGGGCCTCATCTTCGAGGGCTGATGCGCCCACCTCGGTCGTTAGTTGCCAGCTAGGAACTCGAGACGTTCAAGTTCGCGAAGCACCTCGAGTTCCTCGATCGACAGCGCATACTCGTGGGCGCGATCGCGCAGATCGTAGAGGGAGCAGCCGACAGATGCCAGGAGGTCGCGGCGCCGAGCCTCGAGATCGGTCGGAGAGAGCACATTCACGATCGGTTCCGGGGTCATGGGGACAGGATGACACACACCGCCGACATAGGCCGGTAGCGGCACCCAGTCGCTGATGCGATCCCCGGTGTCATCGTCGGCGGGGATCGCGCCGACGGAACCGCATCACGTTCGACCCTCCATCAGTGGACACATCGCCCGCGGCGGTGTCGAGTTTCCGGGGCCAAGACTCCATCTGGTTGCGAGCTCGAGGCGTCGAAACCATCTCGCCGAGCACCCGAGTAAAAGCCGCGAGTGAGCGCGCAGCTGCAGCGGCGTCTCCACAGCGTGATCGACGATGTCAGCGAGCGCTCGAGTCTGCGCAATCGCCGCCGAATCCGTCCCGGTCAACCACTTCGCGGCCGACGAGGGCTCGCGCCGCGACGCGCTGCTGTTCGGCGGGGGACTCGTGCACGTGCCGCGGTCGCGGCCGCGCACGAGCGAAGAGTCGCGTTCCCGGTTCCTGACTGCGCTCGAGAAAACGGGATTCCCCCGAATGACGATCCACGACCTGCGCCACATAGCGGCATCGCTCGCGATCTCTGCCGGCGCGAGTGTTTCAGAGCCAGGCGGGTGCCGGAGTCGACGCGACGGCGGGAGTCGAACCCGCAACACCGTCAGGTATGAGCTGAGGCCCGGGACCACCCGGATCGCCGCGATGACGCCGACGCTACCGGCGGAGAGGCCGAGCGGCGAGGACATTCCGCGAGATGACCGTGTGCGTCGGCGTGTGACGAGGCGCCGGGCGCCCAAACGCGCGCAACGTCACCCGTCACCGCCGGATCGAGTCCTTCAGCGGGCTCGGTTCGAGCGTGTAGTCGGTGGAGGCATCCGTCCACGTGCGTCCGGGGCCCGACGTGCGGCCGCGCCGCACCGCCGCCAGCATGCGGGTGGCGGGCGCCCCCAGCGCCAGGGCGACCGTGCCACCCACGGTGCGATCCTCCCGACCGAGCACGCTGGCCCGATGCCAGGCCTCGTGCAGCATCCCCCCGCGCGCCGCCGGCACCCGCCGGGCGGGCAAGCCGCCTGCGCGGCGCAGGGCGACGAGCTCCTCGACGCGGTCCCACCACGTCGACTCCCGCGTCGGGTGGAAGTAGTTGTCGCGCAACCAGTCCGGATGCGGTTGCCGGAATCGACCTCCGACGACCTCGCGGCCGCCGCCCAGCAGCCCGCTCCCCACGAACACGGTGTTGAGCAGCGACTTGCGCACCCCGTACGAATCGAGAGCGATCACCGGCACACCGAGCGCGAGTGCTTCGATCGCCGCGGTCGAGCTGACCGTCACGAGACCGGCGGCGGTCTCGAGCGCCTCGGCCATCGACGCATACGAGAACACGAGGTTCTCGGGACGCCGCCCGGCGAACAACCCGGTGTAGGAGTCGTGCTCGAGGTGGGTCTCGGCCTCTCCCGGGCGCGACCGCAGCTTCACCACGACGCGCCGCTGCGGGTCGACCTCGGCCGCGCGCACGAGCATCTCGGCGATCTTCTGCCGCTCACTCCGCTCGGCGGGCACCATGGCCTGCGCCGCGAACACGATGTCCGTCGCGGCGCGGCGCCGGGCCGAGGGCTCGTTCCCCGCGGTGTCGAGGGCACGCTCGACGAGAGCAGCACCGACCGTCGCTCCCGCCGTCGCACCTCCCACCCCGCCGGCGTACGACAGGGCCTGCACCCGGTCGCGGTCGGTCGCGAGCATCCGCTCCCGGCCCCGGGCGAAGGGCAGCGTCGCGAGCGCGGTCGGCACGTGCATGCCGATGCCGCGGCCCAGCTCGGCGAATGCGCGTTCCTCGCGGTGCGAGTGCACGACGAGGAGGTCGGTGTGCCGGCGGTACTCCAGAGCACCCCGCTGGGCGGGGATCGCCATGCCCGGCAGCCCCGACACGGTCACCGGACGCTCGGGCAGAGCATCGATCACACGGCCCATCAGCCGCACGAAAGGACCGCGTCCGGCGAGCACGACCACATCGGGCCGCTCGCGCGCGAGCCACTGCTCGGCATCGCGGAACGCGACCCGCACGACGTCTTCGGGGCGGATGCCCGTGCCGGCGAGCGCCGTGCGCTCCTGCGCCGCGCTCACGGTGAGCGGTGTTGACACCAGCAGGAGGCGCGGCCGGATGCCCGCGACCGATGCGAGCAGCGACGCCGACCACTTCACGAACGAGTCGGCGTCGGCGATCGCGACGACCCGGAGTCCCGGCTCGACGGCCGGGAGCCGCGTGCTCATGCGGGCACGCGGCGGAGCTTCGCCATGGGGGCGAGCTCGCTGTCAAACACGCGCTTGACCCCGTCGCCGAGCGCTTTCTCGATCACGCGGATGTCGCGCACCAGGTGCTCCAGTCCGGTGGGTTCGAGAGAGGCCGCGTGGTCCGATCCCCACATCGTTCGGTCGAGGGTGATGTGGCGCTCGACCGCGACGGCGCCGATCGCGACGGCGGCCAGCGAGATCTGCAGGCCGCGCTCGTGGCCCGAGTACCCGACGGGGATGCCGGCGTAGCGGTCGCGCAGCGTGGCGATCGCCCGCAGGTTCGCCTCTTCGGGTTCGAGGGGGTAGGTCGAGGTGGCGTGCATCAGCACGACGCGGTCGGTGCCGAGGGTGTCGAGCGCGCGGTCGATCTGCTCGATCGTCGACATGCCGGTCGAGAGGATCACGGGCTTGCCGGTCTCGCGCAAAGCGATGAGCAGCTCGGTGTCGGTGAGGCTGGCGGAGGCGACCTTGTGCGCCACGACGTTCAGGTCCTCGAGGAACGCGACGCTCGGCACGTCCCACGGCGAGGCGAACCAGTCGAGGCCGAGCATCGTCGCGTGGTCGCCGATCTCGACGTACTCGTCGCGCCCGAACTCGACGCGGCGGCGGTAGTCGAGGTAGCTCATGGTTCCCCAGGGCGTCTCGCGGGGCACGTCCCGCATGTGCGCGGGGGTGGAGATCTCCGGCGTGCGCTTCTGGAACTTGACGGCATCCGCCCCCGCCTTCGCGGCGACGTCGATGAGGCGCTTGGCGATGTCGACGTCTCCGTTGTGGTTCAGGCCGATCTCGGCGATGACGTACGCGGGGCGACCGCCCCCGATCACGCGCGATCCGATACTGACAGTCATGATTCCTCCGGTCGTCGAGCGGTGCGGAACACCCCGCCCCTCCTGGCTACGCCGCGAGGGTGAACGACCGTCGACGCCGGGGTTACCGGCACGCGGTCAACGCGACAACACCCGCTCCACGAGCTCGCGCACGGCGCCGTTCCCGCCGGTGCGCGACAGCACCACCCGCGCGGCCGCGCGCACGTCGGGGTGCGCGTTCGCGACCGCGACGGGCCAGCCGACGATACGCATCGCGGGCAGGTCGTTGACGTCGTTGCCGAGGTAGGCGATGTCGGCGAGCGGGATGCCCTCGCCCGCCGCCCACTCGCGCAACGCCTGCTCCTTGTCGTCGATGCCGTGCAGCACGGGCACCCGCAGCTTCTCTGCTCGCGCGCGGACCACCGGGTTCACCTCGGTCGACAGGATGAGCAGGGGCACGCCGGCCCGTCGCAGGATCGCGACGCCCATCCCGTCCTCCCGGCTCACCCGGACCCGTTCGCCGCCTTCGGCGTCGATGATCGCCGTATCGTCGGTGTGAACCCCGTCGAAGTCGGTGACCACGGCGCGCACGTCGATCGGCTCTGGCACGTCGTGCACGGCGGCGAGCGCCTGCGCGACCCGCAGCTGATGCTCGTCGTCGATCTCGATCGCCGTCCACTCGGGCACCTCGGCGATCGTGATGCGCCCGAAGAAGCGGTGGCGGCTGCGGCGGAAGGCGTCGGCCCGGAACACGTAGAACGCGCCGGTCTCGAGGTGGTGCGGGGTGCGATCCTGCCGCCGGGGTCGGTGCGCGGCGTCGTGGTTCACCGCGATAGCGCTTCCGTCGGCCGCGCGCTCCCAGAGGAAGCCGTAGGTCTCGTGAGCCGCGAACACGCTGTCGGCCTCGTCGCCGCCGACGCGGGCCACGGCGGCGGCGAGGGCGTCGGCGGGCAGGAACGGCGACGTGGCCTGCAGGAAGGCGACGACGTCGATGCCCTCCCCCGCAGCGTCGAGCACATCGAGCGCGTGCAGGATCGCGCTCTCGGACGAGGCGGTGTCACCCGAGAGCTCGGCGGGCCGCCGCACGACGCGCGCGCCCGCCGCGGCACTGACCGTCGCGATCTCGTCGTCGTCGGTGGAGACGACGATCAGCCGGATGCCCGCGGCCCGTGCGGCGCGGATGGCCCGCACCACGAGCGGGATGCCCCCGACGCGGCGGAGGTTCTTGCGCGGCACGCCCTTCGAGCCGCCGCGGGCCGGGATGATCGCCGCCACCCGTTCGCCGTGCCCTGACGCCGCGGTCTCCGCCGGTGCGGGCGCCGCCGAGGTCGTCGCGTCGGTCGTCGCTTCAGTCGTCGCGTCGGTCGTCGCTTCGGTCGTCGCTTCGGTCGTCGCCGGCCCGACTGCGGCTTCCTCGGCCCCGATCCGCGTCGTCTTCTCGTCCGTCATCTCATCGTCCTCGCATCACTCGCCAGACGCGCCCCGCGCGTCGTCGGGCCCCCGCCGCGGTCAGCCGCAGCTGTTCCACGCGGCCCGTCCCACCGGTCGATCGCAGCATCCGCCGCACCGGCCCCTCGACCGGCGCGCCGGGCAACCCCAGGTCGCGCAATCGTTCGACAGAGAAGTAACGCTCGCGCTCCTCCACGGGCAGCGCCGCGAGCAGCGCCGACGCCCGTTCGCGCAGGTGGCCGGCGAGGCGCGGCTGCATCGCGTAGCCGACCGCGTCGACCAGGGCGGCGAGGCGATCGGGGTCCGCGTGCGGCGAGGGCTCGCGGGTGAGCGCGTCGACGACGGTGAGCGGCAGGCGGTTGCTGTTCTCGAACGGGGTGAGCCGTCGCAGCAGCGTGGCGGTTCCGACCGAACCGATCGGGATGCCGTGCACGGCTCGCACCGTCGGCAGCGCGGTCGAGAACGCCGCGACGACCCCGCGTGCGCCGAGTCGGTGGGCGAGCACCTCGGCGGCGAGCGTACCGCGGTACTCGGCGAACTCCATCCCGCCCGCGAGTGCGCGCTCACGCACCGCCCCGGTGTGCAGCGGGGGCGCCGCCGGGTGGGGCTTGAACACGATGCGATCGGGCCGCCACGCGAGCGCCCGATCGACGAGGTCGCGCTGCAGGGCGACCTCCTCGCGGGCCGACACCAGGCCGAGGGCCGCGAGGTACTGGCCGAGCACGAGCACGGTCGAGGTGCCGTCGTCGAGCGGGCGCCCGGTGCCGTCGACGAGCGGCGCGCCGTCGTCGGTCTCTGCGAGCACCCTCCCGAACGCGGTTGCCGGAACCGGAACGACGCTCGCCGTCGGCGATGCGACGAGCGGCGCGACTCCCGGCACGACGTCGGCGTGCACGACGCGCGCGATGCGGGCCGCGACGGTGTGCGGCAGGGCCACGCGCATCGGCGCGTACGTCATGAGCCCGTCGCCGATGATCGTGATGCGCGCCGAGGGGAAGAGCGACATGAGCGTGCGGGCCGGCGCGACCTGCGGGCTCTGCACGCACAGCTCGATCTCGCCGTCGAGGTGCCACGCGCGCCGGAAGAGCCGCTCGAGCAACGGCAGGTCGGCGGCATCCGGCTCCCATCCGCTCGGATGCAGCGGACCCAGCAGCGCCTCGAGCTCGTCGACCCGGTCGAATCGCGCGCGCAACGGCGCGAGCGCGGAATCTGCGCCGATCCCGACGACGGTCTCGGGCACCCGCGACGACACGACGGGAACCAGCAGCCTGTCGGCGCTCGCTCCCGTCTCGCCGTCGCCGAGCAATCCCTCGTCGATCGCGGCCACTGCGGTCGCGAGACCGTAGGCGCTGTGCAGTGCGAAGATCTGCGTCATGCGCCGCGCCCCGCCTCGCGCAGCACGCCCGCGAGCACCCGGCGCCGCGAGCCGTCGGTCGACGCGATCGCCCGGCGCACCTCCACCGGAGGCAGGCGCCGCATCAGGCCGACGATGGCCGAGCGCATCTCGCCCCGCAGGGCACGCGGCATGCGCCGCGACCGCACGAGGTGGTGGCTGCTGAGGGCGAGCGCGGTGGCGACGGCCTTCCGCAGGAACCGGTCGGCCTCGCGGTCGCGCGAGACCACCTCGACCACCTCGGCCATCGCCCGGGCGAAATCGAGCTGCCGCCGGTCGCGCACCTGCGTGAGCGAGGTCGAGACGCCGCGGCGGTACAGCAGCGCCGGCGCGTCGACCACGGCGAAGCTCGACGCGCCGAGGTGCAGCCGCCAGATCCACGGACGGTCCTCGGCGGTGTGCAGCCCCTCGTCGAACGCCACGAGTCCGGTGTCGAGCATGCGCCGATGGAAGATCCCCGCCCACGCGAACGGGTAGTCGACCATGGTCGTCTCCCCCGCCGGCAGGATGCCGTCTCGCGGCGACACCACGACCTCGCGCCACGGATGCGGTGCCCGCACCAGCATCCGCTCCGAATCGCGCACCGTCACATGATCGGTGCGCAGGAAGTCTGCACCCAGTTCGTCGAGCCGATGCGCCAGCACGGCGAGGCGCTGCGGCTGCATCCAGTCGTCGCCGTCGACGAAGCAGAACGCGTCGCCCTCGACATGCGCCAGGCCTTGGTTGCGTGCGCTCGCCAGCCCCCGCGCACGCGGATTGGTGACCACCGCGACGTGCGGGAACCGCTCGGCGTAGCGCCGCATGATCGCGCCCGTGTCATCGCTCGACCCGTCGTCGATCGCGACGAGCTTCAGCGCGGCCGGGTCGTCGAACTGACGGGTCAGCGTCTCGAGTGTCGTGGCGAGGAAGGCGCCGGCGTCCTTCGCGGGGACGATGGCGGTGACGAGGGGGCTGCGCACGGATCTCCCGGGGTGGTCGGTCGCCGCATCGTCTCAGCCGTGCGTTGCCGGTCGGCGACGCGGCGGTGAACGCGGGGTGTCCTGACCGACACCTCCAGCGGCGTGTGACGATGGACGGATGCGATGGACGGGAACGAGAGGGCGGCGGATGCTGCGCCGCACCGGCGAGACCCGCGATCTGCGCTGGTGGACCGCGCGGGCCTGGACGAACCGCTGGTACCCGCAGGGCATCGACGTCGGCGTGCTGCGGGGGCGCCGCGCCCTCGCCGTCAGCTGGTTCCGGCAGCAGCGCGACGGCACCCATCTGGGCTCGCGCGTGGTGTTCGTCGATCAGGAGCGCGCCCGGCACATCGACGTGCACCTCGCGATCCGCGGCGACGACGGCGACCTTCGGCCGGCGCCGATCCACGCCGGCGGTCTCGCCTGGGTGGGCGACCGACTGTTCGTCGCCGCCACTCGCGACGGCATCTGGGAGTTCGACCTGGCGGGACTGCGTCGGGTGCGGCGCGGGTTCCTGCGACGGTCGCGCCTGGTGGCAGTGCGCTCTCGCGTGCATCCGGTCGACCTGCGCTGCTCGTTCCTCGGGCGCACCTTCCATGACGACGGCACCCCCACCGGGCGCGTGCTCATCGGCGAGTACCGCCGCGACGACGACGGGCGCATCGGCGAGTTCACCATTCCCGAGGGCCCCGACGCCGGCTTCGCGCCCCACGGCGAGATGCGACCGGGCATCCCGCGCATGCAGGGCGTCGTGCGCTGGGGCGACCGCACGCTCGTCTCGCAGTCGTCGCTCATGAACCCGGGAACGCTGTGGACCGGACGCGGCGGCGTCCTGTCGCCCCATGCGCAGGCCCTGCCGCCCGGGTGCGAGGACCTCGCGCTCGACCCCGAGGAGCGCATGCTCTGGACGCTCGGCGAACATCCGTTCCACCGCGTCGTGCGGGGCATCCCCTTCGCCCGCATCGGGCTGTGAGGCCCCGCATAGACAGCGGCTCGTAGAATCGGAGGGTGAAGCCCGCGCCTTTCTTCGTCTACACCGTGCTGCGGTTGCTCGCGTTCCTCGTGCCGCTCGCGATCCTCTGGGTGTTCTTCCCGATCTTCCGGGAGTTCTGGTGGCTCGCGGCGATCTTCGCCGCCCTGATCGGCACCAGCATCTCGATGCTGTTCCTGCGCCGCCCGCTCAGCGAAGCGTCGGCCGCACTGGCCGAGCGTCGCGCCGCGCGCTCCCCCCGCCAGGACGACGCCGCCGCAGAGGACGCCGCGGTCGACGACGCCGAGGGCGACGACCGCCGGAGCTGACCGGGGTACGGAACCTCAGCCCACGAATGCCCAGAACAGGGCGCCGGCGTACAGCAGCGATGTGAGCGACGTGAGCGCGAGCGCCACGACGAGTTCCTTCGGCTGACGGTACGTCCACACGATGAGGATCGCCGGGAGGCCGGCGAGGAGCGCCAGCAGCGACAGCCACGCGATCGGGAACAGCAGCGCGAGGACCGCGGCGATGCCGAACGGCACCAGCACGAAGATCGTGAAGAGGACCTGCGTGGCCCGGCGGCCGATGAGCACGGTCAGCGTGCGCTTGCCTACACGTCGGTCCTGGTCGATGTCGCGCAGGTTGTTGGCGAGCAGCACCGCGCAGGCGAAGAGACCTGCCGCGATGGCGCCGAGCCAGGCCTGCTGCGGCAGGGCGAAGATCTGCACCCACGTCGTACCGAGGGTGGCGACGAGCCCGAAGAACACGAACACGAACACCTCGCCCAGGCCCGCATAACCGTACGGGCGCTTGCCGCCGGTGTAGAACCAGGCGGCGACGATGCAGGCGGCGCCGACCGCGAGCATCCACCACTGCTGCGTGCGCACGACGATCGCCAGGCCCGCGAGCCCGGCGAGCGCGAAGAACGTCAGCCCGACGATCAGCACCGTGCGCGCCTTCACCCGCCCCGAGGCGGTGAGCCGGGCGGGCCCGACACGCACGGCATCGGTGCCCCGCACCCCGTCGCTGTAGTCGTTGGTGAAATTGACCCCGATCTGCAGCAGCACGGCCACGGCGAGGCAGAACAGCGCGATCACCCAGTGGAACTCGGGGCCGGTACTTCGCGCGGCTCCGGTGCCGATGAGCACTGGCGCGATCGCCAGCGGCAGCGTGCGCAGGCGGGCGGCGCCGATCCAGTCGCCCAGGGTCACGGGCGTGGTCGCGACCACGGACCCGCGGTTCGGACCGCTCATCCGTCGGGCCGGATTGCCGCTCACGCCGGGTGCGGACTTCTTGCGCTTCGAGGATGCTGCCACGCAGGGAATCCTAGTCGTGCCGTCGATGCGGCCCGCCGTCAGGCGTTCGGGTTCGAGTCCTTGCCGTCGAGCCAGAGCGTGTCGCTCTTGTCGCCGTGCGCTCCGCCCCTGCCCACGTGTTTCGGGTCGATCTTCGGCCCTTTGAGGATGACGTGCACCATCGCCTGCGCGTGCCCGTGCCCCAGCCCGTACTCCTGCTTCAGCCAGTTCAGCACCGGGGTGGCCTTCGTCGACTCGTCGAACCCCTGCTGGGCCGCCAGCTCGATGAACTGCCGGGGCGTGAGCCCGGTCTGCGCCTCGATCTTGTCGAGATAGGCCTGGAACGACATGGCAGAACTCTAGTGCGCAGGCGCGGCGTCGGGAAGGACGGGGCGGTTCTCGTAGTAGGTCTGCAGCACGACCGTGGTGCGGGTGTTCACGGATGCCGCGGTGCGGATGTCGCGCACCAGGTCTTCGAGCGCCCGCGGCGACGCGACGCGCACGAAGAGCATGTAGCTGGCATCGCCCGCGATCGAGTGGCAGGCCTCGATCGCACTCAGATGCTGCAACTGCTCGGGAGCGATGTCGGGCTGCGCGGGGTCGAGCGGGGCGATCTCGATGAATGCCGACAGCGGCGTGCCTACCTGCTCGGGGTCGAGGAGGGCACGGTAGCCCGTCACCACGCCGCGCGTCTCGAGCTTGCGCAGCCGCGACTGCACGGCCGAGACCGAGAGGCCGACGGCATCCGACAGATGGGCGAGCGTGGCGCGCCCGTCGCGGGTGATCTCGGCGAGGATCTGGCGGTCGACAGCGTCATCCATACGTGTAAGAATATCGTTTGCTTTCCGTATTGACCGGAAAGTTTCCGGCAATTTCCTCGATAGGAGGTCCCGATGTCCATCATTTCCGCCCACAGCTCTGCAGCTTCGGCCATCGTCGGCGAACCCGAGGTCGTCGAGGACGCCGCCACGGCCGAGACCTCCGCCGCCTGGGCGCAGCTCAAGGAGGCCGCCACCGCGATCCGCGAGTTCCAGATCAAGGACGGCTCGATCCCCGACGCCGCACACCACGCGACGGCGCGTGACCTCGTCCGAGCGATCACCACCGGCATCCGCGCCCTCGCCCCCGCCTTCCCGCACGACGCGGAGTACCTCGCCGCCTCGATCGTCGACTTCGACCGCTGGGCAGCAGAGGGCTTCGGCGTGCCCGACTTCCTCGACTCGCTCGCCGCCTTCCAGCCCCAGGAGCACCGCGTCGACGGCATCCGCCACCTCGTGGTGTTCCCGATGTACACGCAGAACGGGTCGAGCGACCGCCTCGTCGAGGCGCTCATCGTCGAGACGATCTGGCCCGAGTTCATCGGCGCCCTCGAGGCAGGCGACTACGGCAACAAGCTGTTCGTCTCGCTGCGCCTGGTCGACTTCACCCCGGGCTACGACACCAACTCAGCCGTGCTGTTCCCCGAGACCGTCGCGATGCGCGAGATCCCCTCGTTCACGTGGGGTGCGATCTTCCAGGACCGCGAGGCCGCCCGCTACCGCCGCGTCACGCGCGCCGCCGCCGAGATCACCAAGCTCGAGCTGCCCGAGCGCGCCGCCGAGATGCTCGACGATCAGGCGCTCACCGAGCGCGCCTTCGTGATGTGGGACATCATCCACGACCGCACGCACATGCGCGGCGACCTGCCGTTCGACCCGTTCATGATCAAGCAGCGGATGCCGTTCTTCCTGTACTCGCTCGAAGAGCTGCGCTGCGACCTGACCGCGTTCCGCGAGTCGGTCAAGATCCAGCGCGGTCTCACGGCGCGCGTCGAGGCGGGCGAAGAGCTGCCGGCCACCGAGCAGGACATGCTCGCTCACGCGCCGCTCGTGCAGTACGCAGTGATCTTCGACCGCATCTTCCGCTTCGCGATCACCGGGTCGCGCGTGCGCAACTACGACGGTCTCGGCGGTCAGCTGTTGTTCGCCTGGCTGCACCAGCGCGGCGTGCTGCACTGGACCGACACCGCCCTCGCCTTCGACTGGGAGGCCGTGCCCGACGCGGTGGTCGCCCTCGGCGATGCGATCGACGACCTGTACTGGCGTTCGATCGACCGCCCGAAGACGGCGCACTGGCTCGCCGCGTACGACCTCGTGCGCTCGGTGCTCACCCCGCACCCGGCCTCGCAGTGGGCCCGCGGCCTGTCCGACGAGATCCTCGCCGGAGCACCGAAGGGCTACACCGACGCCGTGCTCGACGACGAGTTCCCGCTGTCGATGTTCTTCGAAGCGCTCGACAAGAAGATGAAGACCGTCATCGAGTCGACTGTCGGCATCCGCGGCACCGACGACTGAACAGCGCGGTTCGAGCTCCTGCGGCCGGACGCGCCGGGCGGACGCCCGCTGCTCCGGCCGCAGGAACGACGCACGCCACGAGAGGTGAGTATGAAGACGGTCGTTCTCGCGGGCGCTACCAGCACGACGGGCCTCGTTGCGGCTCGCGCCCTGCTCACGGCGGGGTGGCGCGTCGTCGCGACCGGCCGCTCGGCGCAGCGTCTGGCCGCGTTGGCCGAGGCCGGTGCGCGGGTCGAAGTCGCCGATGCGACGTCGTTGGCCGACATGACGGCGCTCGCGGCACGACTCGCGGCAGAGCGGGGCGGAGTGGATGCCGTGGTGCCGCTGGTCGGGGGCTGGCGCGGGGGCGGAGGGCTCGGGGGGCAGTCCGACGAGGACTTCCATGCCCTCCTCCCCGCGCTGGAGGCGGTGCGGGCGACGAGCCGGGCGTTCGACGGCGCTTTGCGTGCGGCGGAGGCCGGACGCTTCGCGATCGTCTCGTCGACCGCGGTCGGCCGCCCGCTCGCGGGCGGAGCGAACTACGCCGCGGTGAAGGCGGCGAGCGAGGCATGGACGCGCGCGGTCGCGCAGGGGTGGGCGAAGGCAGCACGCGAGGCCGGGGAGCCGCTGCGCGCCGCATCCGTGGTGTTCCGCGCGAAGACGCTCGACCCGGACCTGCTCACCGCGCGCCTGCTGCGCCTGTGGGACGACGAGGCGCCGGACCTCGGCGCAGCGTCGCTCAACGACCGGGTGATCGACCTGGACTGACCGCGGGCGCCAGTGCGGTCGGGCGCGCGTACGCCGCATGCGCGCCGTCACACACGGGCGCCGGGAGACCACGAGCGTCGCGACTGCGCTGAGTCGCATCCGCGCCGCGATGCTCATCCGCACCGAGACACCACGCCCATCACGAAACACCACGTGCGCCGTGATGCCTCACGGCCAATCTGGTGTCTCGGCGGCGTTACGCCCACCGTCCACCCCGCGGCACCGCTTACTTCCCGAAAAACCACACGCCGTGAGACACCACATCCGCCACGAGACACCAGGCCCGCCGTGATGTCTCACGGCCAATCTGGTGTCTCGGCGGCGTTACGGCCACCGTCCACCCCGCGGCACTGCCGCCTGGCACGCGAGACACCACCGCCTGGCCCGCGAGACACCACACGCCGTGACACACCCCGCCCGCCCCGAGACACAGTGTTTCGTCCAGGCCACGCCTGTCCCGAGACACCACGTGCGCTGGGAGACACAATGTGCGCTGGGAGACGCCACGCGCGCTGTGGTGCCTCGTGGGGGATGTGGTGTCTCGGGGGCGGGGCCTGCTCAGAGCTGGGAGGCGCCGGGAACGACGGGCGGCGCATCAGGCAGGTCCGGCGCACCCGGCCCATCGGGCGCACTCCGCGCCTGCGTGTCGGCGTTCGCCGCGGCGACGTTCTGCTCGGGCGCCTCGGCGTAGAGCTCGGTGAGACGGCGGTACGACTTCGTGAAGAACGCGAGGACCCCCGCCACGACCATGATGAGTCCGGCGAACAGACACACCAACGCGATCCCGCGGGCGTCGCCGTCGCCGAGCAGCCACCCCCACTGACGCTGCCCCTCGCGGCTGTCCATGAACGGGATGATGAGGAACTCGGCGATCGGAGCGATGAGGAACGCCGTGATCGGCGCAGCCGCGGCTTCCATCGCCGCCGCGACCCCGAACACCCGGCCCTGCCTCTCGAACGGCACCACCTTCTGGATGACCGTCTGCTCGGCGGCCTCGACGGGCGGAACCAGGGCCATGTAGACCCACATGCCCAGCACATAGAGCCACCACCACTCGCGCAGCATGAACACCGCCCCGAGCGCGCCCATGGCGATCACGACCAGCAGCATGGTGCGCACGGGCTTCGCCCCCAGGCCGAACTTCGCCACGAGCCCCCCGCCGATCAGGAAGCCGGTCGAGGCGAACGCCAGCGCGAAACCCCAGGTCTGCGCGTCGAAGAGCGTGAGCCCGTACGGGTCCATGAGGGCCATGTAGACCCCGCCGATGAGGTTGTTGAACGTCGAGAAGACGATCAGAGCGAAGAGACCGGGGGCGAGGCGGATGGCGCGGACGCTGCCGCGGAAGTCGAGCGCGCTCTTCGCCTCGGGGTCGACCTGCGGGTCGCCCTCGGGGATGCGGATGAAGAGCAGATGCACGAACGTCACCGCCATCGCGGCGATCGCGATCGCCAGCGTCCACCCCATACCGAGGAAGCCGATCGACAAGCCGGAGAAGACGCTGGTGATGAGGAAGGCGATGCCCTGCACGGTTCCGACCAGGCCGTTCGCATTCGCGCGCCGTTCCTCGGGCACGAGCAGCGTCACGGTCGTCGACAGCGCGATGTTGCGCAGCTGCTCGATCACGCCCCCGAAGAGGATGACGGCGGAGAAGAGCCAGAACCACGGGCCGCCGAGATCGAGCAGCGCCGACTCGGGCTGCGCGAGATACAGCACGCCGGCGACCAGGAAGGCCACCGCGGAGATCACACTCGACAGCAGCATGACCGCGTGCTTGCGGTGGCGGTCGACGATCGTGCCGAACAGCATGGCGAAGAAGGCGACGAACAGCATGTAGGCGCCGCCGATGACCCCGGTCGCGAGCACCGACTGCGTCTCGATGTAGACCCAGAAGGTGAGCGCGAACCAGAGGAAGCTGGTCGTCACGTTGGCGATCAGCGTGTTGACGAGCACGTTCAGGAACGCCCTGCTCTCCACGGTCCGCTGCATGGATCGAGGGTACGTCCGACCACCGACATCGAACAGGGGCACTTCGCGTCGGCGCGCGTGCGGCCCGACTAGGCTGGATCGGTGACGATTCAGCATGACCCCGCGGTGCGGGGCTTCGCCAGCGACAACTACTCCGGCATCCACCCCGAGGTCCTCGCGGCCATCGCCGAGGCCAACGACGGCCACCAGGGCGCCTACGGGAGCGACGTGTACACCGCGCGTCTGCAGGAGGTCGTTCGCGCCCACTTCGGCGAGGCATCCGAGGCCTTCCCCGTGTTCAACGGCACGGGCGCCAACGTCACCGGGCTGCAGTCGATGCTGCCGCGCTGGGGCGCGGTCATCGCCGCCTCCACCGCCCACATCAACGTCGACGAGGGCGGCGCCCCCGAGAAGATCGGCGGGTTCAAGCTGCTCACCGTGCCCACCGACGACGGCAAGCTCACCCCCGAGCTGATCGACCGCGAGGCCTGGGGCTGGGGCGACGAGCACCGCGCGCAGCCGCTCGTCGTGTCGATCACCCAGTCGACCGAGCTGGGCACCCTGTACACGCCAGACGAGGTGCGCACGATCGCCGACCACGCGCACGGTCACGGCATGAAGCTGCACATGGACGGCGCGCGCCTCTCGAACGCGGCGGCGGCGCTCGACGTGCCGTTCGCCGCCTTCACCCGCGACGCCGGCGTCGACGTGCTCAGCTTCGGCGGCACGAAGAACGGCGCCATGCTCGGCGAGGCGGTCGTGGTGCTGAACCCCGAGGCATCCGACGGGCTCGTGTACTCGCGCAAGTTCAACATGCAGCTGTCGTCGAAGATGCGCTTCGTGTCCGCACAGCTCGTGGCGCTGCTCGAGGGCGACCTCTGGCTGCGCAACGCCCGGCACGCCAACGCGATGGCCGCCCGCCTGCGCGCCGAGATCGAGCAGGGCATCGCCGCCGGCACGATCACCGGCGTCTCCTTCACCCAGCCCACCCAGGCGAACGGCGTGTTCGCCACTCTTCCCGACGGCGTCGCCGACCGCCTGCGCGAGTCGTTCCGGTTCTACGACTGGGACCCGGCGCGCAACGAGGTGCGCTGGATGTGCTCCTTCGACACCCACGAGGACGACGTCGACGCGTTCGTCGCCGAGCTCTCGCGCCTCACGTCCTGACGGGCGCGGCGCGTCTCGGCGCAGCGGTCGTCCTCGGACGGGGGCGCGCCTCAGCGCAGCAGGCCGAGGTGCGCGAGAGCCTGCCGGATGAGCGTGCCGCGGCCGCCCTCCATCTCGGCCCACACGGCGTCGGAGCCGGCGGCCTCGGGCGAGAACCAGGTGACCTCCAGCGCGTCCTGCCGCGGCTCGCACGTGCCCGTCACGGGCACGACGTAGGCCAGTGACACCGCGTGCTGCCGGTCGTCGTGGTACGCGCTCACGCCCGGGATCGGGAAGTACTCGGCCACCGTGAACGGCAGCGGCTGCGGCGGCAGCAGCGGGAACGCCATGGGGCCGAGATCGTTCTCGACGTGGCGGAACAGCGCGTCGCGGATGGTCTCACCGAACCGCACGCGGCCCGAGACGATGGTGCGGGTGATCTCGCCCAGCGGTGTGGAGCGCAGCAGGATGCCGATCTCCGTCACCTGACCCGAGCCGTCGGTGCGCACCGGGATCGCCTCGACGTAGAGCATCGGAAGGTGTCGACGGGCTTCCTCGAGCTCGATGTCGCTCAGCCACCCGGGGTTGGCGTCCGGGGCCGGCGGCTGGCCGCCGCTGAACGCGCCCATGCCGTCGTCGGGCTCGGGATCGGGATCAGGTGTGCGCACCGCCATCCCTCTTTTGTACCAGCATGGGAGGATGCGCGACGAGCTGATGATCGACGACTCCGCCACCCTCTGGGCGCCCGGTGACCGGGACGGGCGCCCGCTTCTCGTACTCCTGCACGGTTATGGCGCCGACGAGCACGACCTCCTCGGTCTCGCCGGGTACCTGCCGGCGGGCATCGCCGTGGCATCCGTCGCCGCTCCCCTCGCGCCGCCCTTCCCCATGCCCGGACGCTCCTGGTACCCCATCGAGGGCCTCGACGGACGGAGCGCGGATGCCGTCACCGCCGCCGCGCGCGCCCTGCTGGGGTGGCTCGATGCCGCCGCCGCCGATGCCCCATCCGTCGCTCTGCTCGGCTTCTCGCAGGGCGCCGCGGTCTCGCTGCAGGCCCTGCGTCTGGCGCCGGAGCGCTTCGGCGCGGTGGTCGCCCTGAGCGGGTACGCGACGCCGGGCGAGCTGCCGAGAGACGAGGCCCTGCGCGCCTCACGCCCCGTGGTGTTCTGGGGGCGCGGATCGGCCGACGACGTGATCCCGCCGGCACTGATCGCGCACACCTCGCAGTGGTTGCCCGACCACGCCGATCTGTCGGGACGCGTCTACACCGGACTCACGCACAGCATCTCCGAGGAGGAGCTCGGCGACGTGCACCGGTTCCTCACCGACTGGCTCGACCGGGTCGCCCAGAGCTGACGCGGACGCCCGGCCGCGTGTCATCGAGCCGCGACACGCCCGGGTTGCACGCATCCGTCGAGGGCGGGTATCGTCGTCACGTCCTGTCCGCCGTGTCTGGAAGTCCATTGATCTGATCCGTCGCCTCCGCGCTCCTCTTCCCGCGCGCTGACCCGACGATCGCCGACTCCACCGGCCACTCCGCCCCGCCGCACCTCTCTCGTGTGCCGCATCGGGCGCGGTGTCAGTGCACCCCGCACTCGACAGGAGACACCATGTCATCCACCCCCTCCTCCGCGGTCGTCCTCGACCGCCTCTCGTTCGCCTGGCCCGACGGCTCGATCGCGATCGATGCCGTGTCCGGCGCGTTCACGGCGGGCCGCACGGGCCTCGTCGGCCGCAACGGCGCCGGCAAGTCGACGCTCCTGCGCCTGATCGCCGGCGACCTGACCCCCTCGTCCGGAACCGTCACGACGAGCGGCGAGGTCGCGTACCTCCCGCAGCAGCTCACCCTCGACGTCGACCGCCGCGTGGCGGACCTGCTCGGGGTCGCCGAGCCGCTCGACGCGGTGCGCGCGATCGCCGCCGGCGACGTCGATCCGGCGCACTTCGATGCGGTCGGCGACCAGTGGGACGTCGAGGCGCGCGCCGAGGCATCCCTCGCCGACGCAGGTCTCGCGCCCGCGCTCCTCGACCGACGCGTGGGGGAGCTCTCGGGCGGCGAGGCGGTGCTCGTCGCCATCGCCGGCATCCGCCTGCGGAGGGCACCGATCACGCTGCTCGACGAACCGACGAACAACCTCGACCGTGACGCCCGGGCGGCGCTCTCCCGTCTGGTCTCGACGTGGAAGGGCACGCTGATCGTCGTCAGCCACGACGTGTCGCTGCTCGAACGGATGGATGCGACGGCCGAGCTGTACGGCAGCACGCTGAGCGTGTTCGGCGGCCCGTACTCCGAGTGGCGTACATGGCTGGACGGCGAGCAGGATGCAGCCCGGCAGGCCGAACGCGATGCCGCACAGGCCGTGCGCAAGGAGAAGCGGCAGCGCATCGAGGCCGAGGTCACGCTGGCGCACCGTGCCCGCACGGCGAAGAGGGCCGAGGCCGAGAAGCGCGTGCCGAAGATCATCGCGCACGGACGCCGGATGGCCGCCGAGGTGTCGGCGGGCCGGTTGCGCACCGAGGTCGGTGCGAAGGAGGATGCCGCGCGCGCCGCGCTCGACGAGGCGGGTCGCCGCGTGCGGTCCGACGACTCGGTGAGCATCGAGCTGCCCGACCCCGGAGTGGCTCGCGGGCGGCGGATCGCCACCATCGGCGACGCCGAGCGGACGTGGGTGGTGCAGGGCCCGGAGCGGGTCGCGCTGATCGGCCGCAACGGCGCGGGGAAGACGACTCTGCTCGAACGGCTGGTCGCCGGCCGCGTCCACGACCCAGGACGCATGGTCGACGGGCAGCGGGAGCCGGCCGACGCGGCGGCGGGGGAACCAGGTGTCCTGAGTCATGGTCGGCCGGCCGCGACCGGCGAGGTGCATGTGGAGCACGTCGGGTACCTGCCGCAGCGGGTGGACGGACTCGACGACGCGAGGTCGGTGCTCGACAACGTGCGGGAGGCGGCGCCCCGGGTGCCCGAGAAGGAGCTGCGCAACCGGCTCGCCCGCTTCCTGATCCGCGGCGGGGCCGTCGATCGGCCGGTCTCGGCGCTCTCGGGCGGCGAGCGGTTCCGGGTCGCCCTGGCCGCACTGCTGCTCGCCGACCCGGCACCCCAGCTCGTGGTGCTCGACGAGCCGACGAACAACCTCGACCTCGACACGGTCGATCAGCTCGTCGCCGCGCTCACGGCGTACCGGGGCGCGGTGCTCGTGGTGAGCCACGACGACGCCTTCCTCGACCGGCTCGATCTCGACCTTCGTCTCCAGATCGACGAGGAGGGGGTACGGCAGGTGTGAACAGGCCCGCGGGGCGGCGTCGGCGTCAGGCGCGTCTGTTGCGCATCGCGCGCGTGTGCCGGAGTGCCGGGTCGGCGGCGAGGCGCGCGTACTCCTCGGAGTCGCGGGCGACCAGGGCGACCCTGCCCTGGTCGTCGTGGTGGATGCCCCAGCCGTAGCGCTTGCCGAGCGGCGAGGACCGCAGGCAGGGGCGTCCGACCGAGAAGAACTCCTCGCGTGCCGCGGCGTCGTCGACATCGACGCCACCGCGCAGCGCATACGTGGCGAAGACCACGTCGTCGGATGTGCGGGTGTACGGATGCTCGCCGATGAGTCGATAGTGCAGCGCCGCGATCGACGGATTCTCGGCGACGGGCGGCTCCTCGCCGTGCGGGGCGGGGCAGTCGTCGGCGACCTCGATGAAGGTCGCCGAGTAGTTCGTCGTGTGCGCCATGGATACAGCATGCGGCCTGCCTCCGACAACGGCACCCCCAATGTCGGAGGCCTCGACCAAGATGGAGGGGATGAGTGACGTTCTCGAGCGCTTCACCCCCGCAACGCAGGACTGGTTCCGGGGGGCGTTCTCCGCGCCCACCCCCGCGCAGGCGGGCGCGTGGGATGCGATCTCGGCGGGCCGGCACGCGCTCGTCGTGGCGCCGACCGGGTCGGGCAAGACGCTCTCGGCCTTCCTCTGGGCGATCGACAGCGTCTTCCGCGAGCGGATGGCCGAGGCCTCCGCCGAGCGCACGCCCCCGAAAGACGCGCCGCGCACGCGCATCCTCTACATCTCGCCCCTGAAGGCTCTCGGCGTCGACGTCGAACGCAACCTCCGCTCGCCGCTCGTCGGCATCGGGCAGTCGGCACGCCGACTCGGCGTCGCCGCTCCCGCCGTCACGGTGGGGGTGCGGTCGGGCGACACCACATCGAGCGACCGGCGCAAGCTCGTCTCCGACCCGCCCGACATCCTCATCACGACCCCCGAGTCGCTGTACCTCATGCTCACCAGCCGCGCCGGCGACACCTTGCGCGGGGTGCACACCGTCATCATCGACGAGGTGCACGCGGTGGCGGCGACGAAGCGCGGCGCGCACCTCGCGGTGAGTCTCGAACGCCTCGACCGGCTGCGCGCCGACGCGGGCGCCGAGACCGCGGCCCAGCGCATCGGGCTGTCGGCCACGGTGCGGCCGATCGACGAGGTCGCGCGTTTCCTCGGTGGCGCGGCCCCGGTCGAGATCGTCGCCCCTCCGGCCTCGAAGACCTTCGAGCTCGGCGTCGTCGTCCCCATGGACGACATGACCAACCCGCCGCCCCCGCCGGGGGCCGCGGCATCGGGCGACGGCGAGGCCGAGTACACCGAGGTGACGGGTTCGGTGTGGCCGCATGTCGAAGAGGCGATCGTCGACCGCATCCTGCAGAACAACTCGACCATCGTCTTCGCCAACTCGCGCCGCCTCGCCGAGCGGCTCACCGGACGACTGAACGAGATCTACTCCGAGCGCATCGGCGTGCCCCTTCCCGACGCCGACCAGGCCAAGCCCCCGGCGCAGATGATGGCGCAGGCCGGTGCGACTGCGGGCGCCGACCCCGTGCTCGCGAAGGCGCACCACGGCTCGGTCTCGAAAGAGCAGCGCGCGCAGGTCGAAGAGGAACTCAAGTCGGGTGTGCTGCGCTGCGTGGTCGCGACCAGCAGCCTCGAACTCGGTATCGACATGGGCGCGGTCGACCTGGTGATCCAGGTCGAGGCGCCTCCGTCGGCTGCCTCGGGTCTGCAGCGCGTCGGCCGTGCAGGGCACCAGGTCGGCGAGATCAGTCGGGCGGCTCTGTTCCCGAAGCACCGCGGCGACGTGCTGCACACCGCGATCGTCACCGAGCGGATGCTGGCGGGCCGGATCGAGGCCATCCAGGTGCCCCGCAACCCGCTCGACATCCTCGCTCAGCAGACGGTCGCGGCGAGCGCGCTCGGGGCCATCAGCGTCGAGGAGTGGTTCGAGACCGTGCGCCGGTCGGCTCCCTTCCAGACGCTGCCGCGCTCGGCATACGAGGCCACTCTCGACCTGCTCGCCGGCCGCTTCCCCTCCGATGAGTTCGCCGAGCTGCGACCGCGCCTCGTCTGGGACCGAGACGCGGGCACGCTGACCGGGCGTCCGGGTGCGCAGCGCATCGCCGTGACGAGCGGCGGCACCATCCCCGACCGCGGCCTGTTCGGGGTGTTCGTCGCGGGCGAATCCACGGGCGCGCGCGTCGGCGAGCTCGATGAGGAGATGGTGTACGAGTCACGGGTCGGCGATGTGTTCACGCTCGGGACGACGAGCTGGCGCATCGCGGAGATCACGCACGATCGCGTGAACGTGATCCCGGCGTACGGCCAGCCGGGCAAGGTTCCCTTCTGGCACGGTGACGGCATCGGCCGACCGTTCGAGCTCGGCGAGGCACTGGGCGTGTTCTCCCGCGAGGTCTCGTCGGCGACGCCGGCGAAGGCCGCGCAGCGTCTCATCGACGCAGGCCTCGACGAGCAGGCCAGGGCCAACCTCCTCGCCCACCTCGCGGAGCAGCAGGAGGCCACGGGCACCCTGCCCACCGATCGCACGCTCACGGTGGAGCGGGGGCGCGACGAGGTGGGCGACTGGCGCGTCATCCTGCATTCCCCGTATGGCATGAAGGTGCACGCGCCCTGGGCGCTGGCGATCAATGCCCGCGTGCGCGAGCGCCTCGGTGTCGAGGGTTCGGCGGTCGCGAGCGACGACGGCATCATCGTGCGCATCCCCGACGCCGACGCCGAGCCTCCGGGGGCGGAACTCTTCGTCTTCGAACCCGACGAACTCGAGCACCTCGTCACCGAGGAGGTGGGAGGGTCGGCGCTGTTCGCCTCGCGCTTCCGCGAGTGCGCCGCGAGGGCGCTGCTCATGCCCCGCACGAATCCGAACCGTCGCACCCCGCTCTGGCAGCAACGACAGCGCTCCGCGCAGCTGCTCGAGGTGGCGCGCCGGCATCCGACGTTCCCGATCATCCTCGAGACGCTGCGCGAGGTCCTGCAAGACGTCTACGACCTCCCGGCGCTGCGGCGTCTCGCGACCTCGATCGCCGACCGCCGCATCCGTCTCGTCGAGACGCAGCCCTCGCAGCCGTCGCCGTTCGCGCGCGATCTGCTCTTCGGGTACGTCGGCGCCTTCATGTACGAGGGCGACTCCCCGCTCGCCGAACGCCGAGCCGCCGCGTTGTCGGTCGACCCGGCGCTCTTGGGCGAGCTGCTCGGCACGGTCGAGCTGCGCGAGCTGCTCGACCCCGCGGTCATCGCGCAGTTCGAACGCGAGGCCCAGCGCCTCGACCCCGAGCGCCGCGCGCGCGGACTCGAGGGCGTCGCCGACCTCTTACGGCTGCTCGGGCCCCTCGATGCCGCCGAGGTCGCCGCGCGTCTCGCACCCGAGGGCGAGGCGGCCGAGTCGGCCGCGCCCGCCCAGCTCGACGTCGCCGCGGCGCACCTCGAGGCACTGGTGCAGGCGCGCCGCGCCATCCCGGTGACGATCGCCGGGGTCGTGCGCATCGCGGCGATCGAAGACGCGGGTCGCCTGCGCGACGCGCTCGGCGCGGCACTGCCCACCGGCATCCCCGTCGCGTTCCTCGAACCGCTGGCCGATCCGCTCGGCGACCTGGTGGCCCGCCACGCCCGTACGCACGGCCCCTTCACGACGGATGCCGTCGCCCAGCGATTCGGCATCGGCGCCGCCGTCGCCCGTCACACGCTGCAGCGCCTCGAAACGGCCGGGCGCCTCACGAGCGGCTTCTTCCTGCCCGAGGCGGCGGGCGGGAGCGGCGCGTCGAAGGACGATATCGAGTGGAGCGACGTCGAGGTGCTCCGGCGCCTGCGCATGCGCTCGCTCGCCGCCATCCGGGGCAGCGTCGAACCCGTCTCACCCGAGGCCTTCGCCCGTTTCCTCCCCGACTGGCAGCACATCCACCGCCCCCTCGAGGGCATCGACGGCGTGCTCGCGGTGATCGAGCAGTTCGCCGGCGTGCCGATCCCGGCGAGCGCCTGGGAATCGCTGGTGCTGCCCTCCCGCGTGCGCGACTACTCCCCCGCGATGCTCGACGAGCTGACCTCGTCGGGCGAGGTGATCTGGTCGGGCCACGGCACCCTGCCGGGGCGCGACGGGTGGGTCTCGCTGCATCCCGCCGATCTGGCGCCCTTCACCCTGCCCGAGCCCGACGCGGAGATCGCGGCGGATTCGCTCGACGCTCGGCTGCTGGCCGCACTCGGCGCGGGAGGCGCGTACTTCGCCGCCCAGCTGAAGGAGATGGCGGGCGCCGAGAACGAGCAGTCCGTGCTCGAGGCGCTGTGGAACCTGACCTGGTCGGGCCACGTGACGAACGACACCTTCGCACCCATCCGCTCGCTACTGGCCGGAGGGTCGCAGGCGCACCGCGTGAAGCGCCGCGCTCCGCGCACCCGCACCTACCGCGGCGTCTCGCTCACCCGCACCGCCCCCCGGCCGACCGCAGTGGGCGGGCGCTGGTCGCTGCTGCCCGCCGCCGAGACCGACGCCGCCCGTCGCGCGACCGTCGCGGCCGGTCTCCTCCTCGACCGGTACGGCGTGGTGACCCGCGGGTCGGTGCAGGCCGAGGGAGTGCCGGGCGGCTTCGCGCAGACCTATCGGGTGCTCGCCGGTTTCGAGGAGGCCGGGCACTGCCGGCGCGGATACGTGATCGAGAAGCTCGGCGCGGCGCAGTTCGCCGCATCCGCCACGGTCGATCGGCTGCGTAGCTTCGCCGGCCTCGCCGATCCGCCGCCGCGCACCGCGGTGACGCTCGCCGCCACCGATCCCGCCAATCCGTACGGTGCCTCCCTCGCATGGCCCAAGCGCGAGGGCGTCTCGCACCGCCCGGGGCGCAAGGCCGGCGGTCTCGTGGTGATCGTCGACGGCGCGCTCGTGCTCTATCTCGAACGGGGCGGCCGCACGGTGCTGTCGTTCACCGACGACGAGAGCGTGCTGATGGCCGCGGCCGCCGACCTCGCCGCCACGGCCCGCGCCCGTCGCCTCGACACCCTCACCGTCGAGAAGATCGACGGGGAGGGCGTGTACGGTACGACCCTGGCTCTCGCCCTGCAGGACGCGGGCTTCGTCGCGACGCCGCGGGGCTACGCCCTGCGCAAGGCCGCCTGATCCGCCCGTACCCTGAGACCATGCTCCGCGAGTTCTTCACCGGCGTCGGCCTCCTGTTCGGCGGGTTCCGCTTCTGGCGGGTGCGCCCCGGCCTCATGGTTCTCGGGCTCCTTCCCGCCGTGATCGCGCTGGCGGTGCTGGCGGCCGCGATCCTTCCCCTGGCCTTCAACATGACCGCGATCGCCGAGTGGGCGACGCCCTTCGCCGACGGGTGGGACGAGCTGTGGCGCACCTCGCTGCGCCTCGTCGTCGGCGCCGCGATCATCGTCGCCGCGCTCGCACTCTCCAGCGCCGTGTTCACCGCACTGACCCTCACCATCGGCGACCCCTTCTACCAGCGCATCTGGCACGCCGTCGAGACCGAGCTGGGCGACCCGCCGCCGGCCGACGGCGGAGGATTTTGGACCTCGGTCGGCGAGGGTGTGCGCCTCGTGCTGCTCGGAATCGTCATCGCCGTCGTCGTTCTCGTCGTCGGTTTCCTGCCACTCGTCGGCGGCATCGCGAGCGCGGTACTCGGCGTGATCCTCTCGGGGCGCCTGCTGGCACGTGAACTCACCGGAAGAGCCTTCGACGCCCGCGACCTCACCTCGCTCGACCGCGCGGCTCTCTTCCGCGGCAGTCGCGCGCGGGTGCTCGGATTCGGCATCGCCACGCAGCTGTGCTTCCTCATCCCCGGTGGGGCGATCGCGATCATGCCGTCGGCCGTCGTGGGGTCGACTGTTCTGGCCCGCACGATGCAACGTCGCCTCGCCACCGGACGCCCCGCATCGCGCCCGCCGGCACCGCCGACGCCCGTATCCCCGCCGCCGGCACCGCGGCCGCCCGCCCCACAGCCGCCCGCACCGCAGCCTCCCGCACCGCAGCCTCCCGCGCCGCATCCCCCCGTTCCCGGACGTTCCGGCTGATGCCCGAGGGCGACACCGTCTTCCGCACCGCCCGCCGCCTCGATGAGGCGCTGGCGGGCGCCGAGGTGACCCGTTTCGATCTCCGCGTGCCGCGCTTCGCCACCGCCGACCTCACCGGTCAGACGATCCACGGATGCGTGCCCCGCGGCAAGCACCTGCTGCTGCGGATCGGCGACAGCACACTGCACTCGCACCTGCGCATGGACGGCGCCTGGTTCACCTATCGGTCCGGAGAACGCTGGCGCCACCCCGCCTTCAAGGTACGGGCGATCGTGGGCACCGCCGCGCGTGAGGCCGTCGGCGTCGACATCGCCGAGATCGAGCTGATCCCCACGCGCGACGAAGAAGAGCTCGTCGGGTATCTGGGCCCTGATCCCCTCGCCGACGACTGGGACCCGGCCGAGGTGCTGCGACGGCTTTCGGCCGACACCCGCAGCATCCACGTCGCGTTCCTCGACCAGCGCAACGTCGCCGGGTTCGGCAACCATTACATCGCCGAGCTGCTCTTCCTGCGCGGCGTGCTGCCCACCACCCCCGCGCCCGAGGTCGACCTCGCCGCCCTGCTCGACCTCGGCGTGCGCACGATCCGCATGAACCGCGACCGACGCAACCGCACGTTCACCGGCATCGACCGCCCCGGGCAGGGCTCGTGGGTCTACGGCCGGGCCGGCAAGCCGTGTCGACGGTGCGGAACCCCCATCCGTCAAGGGTCTCTTGGCGCCGACCCCACTCGCGAGAGGATCACCTTCTGGTGCCCGGTGTGCCAGCGGTGAACGGAATCCATCCGAGGGAATGAAAACCTTCGACTCATGGTTATTCCTGACACGGGGAAAACCCCGGAACACGGGAGGAATCGTGGGTAAGAACTACGTCGACATCGAGAACGACCGAGGCGACACGCTGCGCTACCGCAAGCACGCCAACGGCCGCGGTCTCGTCGCGCACGGCGCGAAGGTCCATCCGAGGGCTCTCGTCGAGGCGGGCGCGTACATCGAACCCGGCGCCCGCATCGGCGCCGGCGCCACCATCGCCCGCGGCGCATGGATCGAACCGGATGCCGTGATCGGCGACAACGCGCACATCGACGCACACGCGCACATCGGCGAGGGCGCTGCCGTCGGCGACGGCGCGCACATCGGCGTCCGCACCGAGATCGGCGCCGGAGCCCGCATCGTGCGCGGAGCGCGTATCGGCGACGACGAGACGGTGGCCGCCGGTCGCACCGTCGCCACCGACCGCAAGGGTCTGTGGCTCGCCGCCTGATCTGACCAGCCGCCCCGGTGCGTACCCGAACGCACCGGCCGCCGGGGTGAGCGCGCCGCCGGATACCCTGGAGAGCATGGCGACCCAGGGCAGGCGACCGGCGCGGCGACCGCATAAGCCGACACCGAAGCGCGGGACCCCGCAGAAGGGCGCCGCGAAGGCTGCGACTCCGAAGCGCTCCCCGCGGAGCGCCGCGAAGAGCGGGCCGGCGCCCGACAGTGCGTCGAAGCGCGCTTCCTCGCGGCAACCCGAGGAAACGATCGCCGAGGAGCCCCGCACCTTCCGCCTCGGGGCTGTTGCGGGAGCGACGCCCGGCGCGTGGATCGATCGCTGGAAGCAGCGGATGCCGCACGTGCCGTTCGAGTTGGTGCGCATCGAGATCGGTGACCAGCGGGCCGCGCTCGACGACGTCGACGCCGCCCTGGTGCGGTTGCCTCTCACCGTGCCCGCCGCGGCTCGTGACGACGATCTCCACATCATCCCGTTGTACGACGAGGTGCCCGTCGTGGTCGCCTCGATCGAGTCGCATCTGCTGGCGGCCGACGAGCTGACCCTGGCCGATCTGGCCGGAGAGGTCGTGCTGCGACTCAGCGACGACCCCCTGGCGGGTTTCGCCGTGCCAGGTGCCGTCTCACCGCGGTTCGGTGCGCTCCCCGTCGCCGATGCCGTCGCCACGGTCGCCGCGGGAACAGGGGCGGTGGTCATGCCGATGTCGCTCGCCCGACTGCACCACCGCAAGGACGCCGATTGGCGTCCGCTCGTCGACGGCCCGACCTCGACGGTGGCCCTCGCATGGCGGCGCGAGCATACGACCCCCGACGTCGAGACGTTCGTCGGCATCGTGCGCGGGCGCACCGCGCACTCGTCACGATGAGTCACCCGGGCGGTCGAGCCGCGCATTCTCGTTAGAATTCTCGGATGCCCTCGCTTCTCTACGTCTGCGTGCGCCCCGAGAGGCGCGCCGCCGATGCCGAGCACGCCTCGTTCCGGCGCGCGCTCGGCGTGGACGTGGTCGATCGCCTCGATCTGCTCGAGGAGTCCCTCGCCCCGGGCCGTCTCGACGGGTACCGCGGGATCGTGGTGGGTGGTTCGCCCTTCAACGTCACCGATCCGGCGAAGTCGCCCCTGCAGCAGCGGGTCGAAGCCGATCTCGAGACCCTCGCGGGGCAGGCGGCGGACGGCCGCATCGCCGGCTTCTTCACCTGCTTCAGCATCGGGGTCGTCACCCGGATGCTCGGGGGCCAGGTCGGCACGGACACACCGGAGTCGGCGAGCGCGACCGTGATCCGCACGACCGAGGCGGGAGCATCCGACCCCGTCTTCGGGCCGAGCGGTCCCGCGCTCACGGTGTTCACCGCGCACAAGGAGGGGGCCGTGGCGACACCCCCCGGCGCGACGCTGCTCGCGACCAACGACGTCTGCCCCGTGCAGGCGTACCGCGTCGGCACCCACCTCTACACGGCGCAGTTCCACCCCGAGCCCACGCCGCGCGACTTCGCCGACCGCATGACGTTCTATCGCACGACCGGCTACTTCGATCCCGAGGAGTTCGACCTCGTGCAGGGGCAGGTGCTGTCGGCATCCGTCACCGAGGGCGCTGCCCTGCTCCGCCGCTTCGCCGACACCTTCGTCTGAGCCACCCGCCCCGCCGACGATCGCGTCGTGTCGGTCGCGCGTCGCTCACGCCGATGCCGCTCGCAGCAACTCCACCCGCTCGCGCAGGTACGTCTCGAGCGGCATGTACCCGCCGGCGGTGCTCCACCGCACGGATGGCACCGCGTCGACCGTTGCGAGCGGTCCGGATGCTCCGCCGGCATCGACCGCCTGCACGTCGATGATTCCCCAGCCGACGTGCACCACGTCGCCCTCGTCGAACCCGCCCTTGAGTGCGAGCGCCCGTCGCGCCGCGCGCTCGCGTGCCGATTCGGCGGTGTAGCCGCGTCGACCGGGGTCGGCGGCGCGCAGCACCTCTGCCGTCGCCAACGCGTGGGTTTCGGTCAGCAGCAGCACGCCGAGGTGCCAGGCCTCACCCACCCGCACGATGCGGTGCCCGCGCCAGCGCGATCGGCGCTCCTCGCCCAGACCTTCCTTCGGCGCTCCGGCGAGATCGCCGACCGCGCGCGTCAGCAGATCGGAGGCCGTCGGATGCATCCTCCCAGGCTAGCGAGCACGCACGTCCCGCGGGTCGTCACGCGGGCGATTCGCCCCGGTGACCCGTCGCACGGCAGAATCGATGCACACCCTGAGGAGACGCCATGGCACAGCCCGACACCGCACGCCTTCTGATCGCGTGCGACGACCAGCCCGGCATCGTCGCCGCCGTCGCGAATGCGCTGGCCGAGCACGGCGCGAACATCATCTCGCTCGACCAGCACTCGACCGATTCCGAGGGCGGGCGCTTCTTCCAGCGCACCGTCATCCATCTGCCCGGCCTCGCGGCGGCGCGTCCGGCGCTCGAGGCGAGCATCGCCGCCGTGGCGGAGCGCTTCGGCATGGAGTGGTCGCTGCACGACGTGTCGCGCCGCAAGCGCGTGGCGATCTTCGTCTCGAAGTACGACCACTGCCTCATGGAGCTGCTGTGGCGTACACAGCGCGGCCAGCTCGACATCGACGTGACGATGGTGATCTCGAACCACCCCGACCTGGCCCAGGCGGCGCGCTCGTTCGGCGTGCCGTTCGTGCACATCCCCGGGGGTGACAAGGCCGTGATGGAGGCGCGGCAGCTCGAGCTGCTGCAGGGCAACGTCGATCTCGTGGTGCTCGCCCGCTACATGCAGATCCTCACCGACGACTTCATCGAGCGTCTCGGCGCCCCAGTCATCAACATCCACCACTCGTTCCTGCCCGCTTTCATCGGGGCCAACCCGTACGCCCGGGCGAAGGAGCGCGGCGTGAAGTTGATCGGGGCGACCGCGCACTACGCGACGGCCGACCTCGACGAGGGTCCGATCATCGAGCAGGACGTGACGCGCGTCACGCACGGCGAGTCGGCGGCCGATCTGCAGAGCCGCGGCGCCGACGTCGAGCGCCTCGTTCTCGCGCGCGCGGTGCAGTGGCACGCCGAGGACCGTGTCATCGTGCACGGTCGCTCGACCGTGATCCTCTAGGAGCCGTCCTTCGGAGCATCGCCGCGCGCCGTCGCCTCGCCGCCGACGACGTCGATGGCGAGTCCCCGCGATGCCGTCGCGAGACGACGATCATTCGTCCACAGCTCGGTGCAGCCCGCGAGCTGAGCCGCAGCGAGGTGCAGGGCGTCCGGCGTGCGCAGCCCGAAATCGGCGCGCAACTCCGCTGCGCGGATGAACGCCGCCGCGCCGAGTTCGATGGTCTCGACGCGGTCGAACAACGCCAGGTAGCGGTCTCGCACCTCGGGGTCGCGTCGACGCAGAGGGCCGACCAGGCACTCGTGCAGGGCGAGTGAACTCGAGGCGACGACACCGGTCGTCTCGCGCAGAGCCGCCCGCACGGTATCGCCGCGCGCACCTCGATCTTCCAACGCGTAGATCAGGATGCAAGCGTCGAGATAGATCATGCCCACGCGTCGCGATTCTCTTCGATGAGGGCGTCGAGTTCTTCTACGGGACGCGCCAGTCGGCGCGGCAGCGGGTTGCCCTCGATCCACTCGACGAGGAGCCGGCCGGAGTGCGCGAGATCGACGGGTTCGACCGGGACGAGTCGCGCCACGGGCGCGCCGCGCTTGGTGATGACCACCTCGGCGCCGGACTGGGACTCGGCGATGAGGCGCGAGAGGTGGTTTCGCGCGTCGAGGACGTTGTGCGAGCTCATGACGCCATGTTAGCCAGGTCGCTAGCCATCTTCAAGAGGTGAGCCCGGCCCGCAGGTCGTCGAACACCTCGCGCACGGTCGAGCGACGGGCGAGCGGCGCCGCCTGTCCCATCCACAGCGACTGCAGCTCGCCGAGCCCCTGCTCGCCCGCGGCCGCTCGGAATCGGCCGGTCAGCCAGTTCTGCATCGGGAAGGGCGCGATGGTACCGCTGGCCTCGATCGCACGCACGGCGCGGTTGCGCGCGCCTCGCGCCAGACGCCCGCTCATCGCCCGGGTGAGCACCGTCTCGTCGGCGGCCGTCGCGCGGATCGCGTCTCGGTGTGCGGGCGTCGCCGCCGACTCGGCGGTCGCGAGGAACGCGGTCCCCACCTGCACCGCCGAGGCCCCGAGCGCGAGCGCCGCCGCCGCGCCCCGGCGGTCGGCGATGCCACCGGCGGCGATCACCGGCACGTGCACCGCGTCGACCACCTGCGGCACCAAGGCGAAGGTGCCGACGAGCGAGTCCTCCGCGGGCCGGAGGAACGAGACGCGGTGGCCGGCGGCCTCCATCCCCGTCGCGACGATCGCATCGACGCCGCCGTCGGCGAGCGCGACCGCCTCGGCCACGGTCGTCGCCGTGCCCACCACACGGATGCCCCGGCGGTGCGCCTCCTCGATCATCGCGCCATCCGGCACACCGAACACCACGCTGAGCACCGCCGGACACACCTCCCACACCGCATCGAGCTGCTCGTCGAGTGACGGCACGTACGCGTCGGGGCGCGCGGGCACATCGACCCCCACCGCGGCGTAGAACGGTTCGAGCGCCTGCGCGAAGATCGCGTGCTGCGCGTTCGGGGCGACTTCGTCGCCCGTGGGAAGCCACAGATTCAGCGCGAACGGCCGTGTCGTGGCGTCGCGCAACGCGGCCCCGACCGTGCGGATGCGGTCGGCGTCGTAACCGTAGAGGCCGAACGATCCCAGCCCGCCGGCCTCACTCACCGCCGCCGTCAGCGCGACGGACGACAACCCGCCGAACGGGCCGAGGACGATCGGATGCTCGATGCCGAGAAGGTCGCACAGGGGATTCGGCTCGCGGAGGGCGCTCATGCCCACGAGCCTATGCCCGGCCGCCGACGCCCCCGCGGGCCTCCGCGGGCCCGGGCCCGGCCGCGCCTTCGGTACCCGGTGCTACGCTCGCACCATGTCCGGATGGTTCGAGAGCGTGCTGAGCGTGGTGCTCGCCGCCCTCGGGCTGGTGTCGGTCCCCGACGCGGCAGCGCTCGGCCTCGCCATCGCTCTCGTCGCGGTCACCGCGCTCGTCGTGGCGGTCGCGCTGAGCATCCGCCCGGCCTCCGGAACCCGCGCGCCGCATCCCTGGCGCGCGATCGACGCTTCCGCCCTGCTCGCACAGAGCGATCCGGATGCCGCCGGCCACCCGCGTCCGCGAGCGCCGGGAGAGGCGATCCCCGCGTAGTCCGTCGAGAACGGGACTGCGCGGCTTCGCCGACCCTCCCGACCTCATGAAACGGACAACCGATGGACCTCTTCGCCTTCCCGCCCCTCGCCGCGCTCCTCGACGCCGCCTACGGCGCCCTCGCCGGCCTCTCCACCCTCCTCACCCCCGTCGCCGGAGCATCCGCCGCAGCCCTCGCGGTCGTGCTCGTCACCCTGCTGGTGCGCGCCCTGCTCATTCCGGTGGGGTTCTCGACCGCGCGCGCCGAGCAGACGCGCGCCCGCCTCGCCCCGCGCCTGCGAGAGCTGCAGCGCCGCCACAAGAAGAACCCCGAGCGGCTGCAGACCGAGATGCTCGCGCTGTACCGCGACGAGAAGACCTCGCCGTTCGCCGGAATGCTGCCCGTGCTCGCGCAGGCGCCGGTGGTGGGGTTGCTGTACACGCTCTTCATCCGCCCCGAGATCGCCGGCCATCCGAACGATCTGCTCTCGCACGACCTGTTCGGCGCGCCGCTGGGCGAGAGCCTCGCGTCGGCCGTCTTCGGCGGCACCGTCACCCCCGCCGCGCTCGCCGTGTTCGCCGCACTGCTGCTCGTCATCGTGGCGACGGCCGAGGTCACCCGTCGCGTCTTCCGCCCGGCGGCGACCGACGACGATTCGCCGATGAACTCCCCCGCGATGCAGCGCGTGTTCGGGTCGCTGCACTATCTCACCGCCGTGTTCGCGCTGTTCGTGCCCCTGGCCGCCGCGCTCTACCTGACGGTGACGGTCGTGTGGACGCTGGTGCAGCGGGTGCTGCTGCGCCGCCGCTACCCGCTTCCGGCCGCGGCACCGGCAGCGCCCGCGGCCGCGACCACTCGCTCCGGGGGCGCCTCGGCCGGGGCTCGCGGCGGACGCGCCCGGCTCAGTCGGGCAGCGGGATCGGCGCGGTGAACGGCCCGTCCGAGCCGTCGGCGGCGTCTTCCCCCGCCGAGAGCCGGGAACGGCGGGCCCGGCGGATGCCCAGGGTCGTGCCGACGCTCGCGGCGACGACGAGTGCGATCGCGAGCATGCGCAGACCGCTCGCATCCTGACCCAGGACGAGCCATCCGGCGAGCGTCGCGAACGCGGGCTCGAGGCTCAGCAGCACACCGAACACGCGCTGCGGCAGACGTCGCAGCGCGGCGAGCTCGAAGCTGTAGGGGATCACCGACGACAGCACGGCGGTGATCCCCGCCAGCAGCAGCAGGTGCGGGTCGCCGGCGACGACGCCCGCCGTCGGCACGCCGACGGGCAGGAGCAGGACGGCCGCGACCACCAGTCCCATCGCAAGACCGCCGCTTCCGGGGATCAGCGCTCCGACGCGGGCACTGGTGCGGATGTACATCGCCCAGAACGCCGCCGCGATGAGGATGAAGACCACGCCGAGGGGATCGAGCGGCTCGGCACCGACGATGCCGTCGACGAACAGCAGTCCCATTCCGAGCACGGCGACGGCCACCCACACCGCGTCGCCGAGACGGCGGGTGAGCACCGCGGCGAGCACCAGCGGCCCCAGGAACTCGATCGCCACGGCCGGCCCGAGCGGGATGCGGTCGATCGCGGCGTAGAAGAACCCGTTCATCGCGGCCAGCGACAGCCCGAACAGCACGGCCGCGGTCCACTGACGTCGGTCCCAGTGCTGGAAGCGCGGCCGCACGATGACGAGCAGCAGCAGTGCGGCGATCGCCACGCGCAGCGACGTCACGCCCCACGGCCCGAGCACGGGGAACAGCTGCGCCGCGACCGCGGCCCCGAAGGGCAGCGAGAGGCACGAGCCGATGACGAGGGCGACCCCCGTCAGCGGGCGGGTCGGCGGGGGATGCTGCACGCTCTCCAGCGTAGGGCTCCCGGATGCGCCGTCCCGCCCGCGCGAGGGGTCAGAGGTGCTTACCGCCCGCGACGGGGAGGACCGCCCCCGAGGTGTACGACGACTCGTCCGATGCGAGGTACACGTAGGCCCCGGCGAGCTCGGCGGGCTGGCCGGCGCGACCGATCGGGGTGTCCTGCCCGAACTCGGCGAGCTTCTCCTCGTCCCAGCCGGTCGCCGGGATGAGGGGCGTCCAGATCGGCCCGGGGGCGACGGCGTTCACGCGGATGCCGCGGGGTCCCGCCTCTTCGGCGAGCGCCTGCACGAAGGCGACCTGTGCGGCCTTCGTCATGGCGTAGTCGATGAGACCCGGCGACGGGTTGTACGCCTGCACCGACGCGGTGACGATGATGCTCGCTCCCGCCCCGAGGTCGGGGAACGCCGCCCGTGCGGTGAAGACCATCCCCTCGAGGTTGGTCTGGAAGACGCGGCGCATGCGCTCGGTGTCGAGCGACGCGAAGTCCTCGATGTCGTGCTGGTACCCGGCGTTCAGCACGAGCACGTCGAGCCCGCCGAACGCGCTCCTGGTCTGCGCCACGATGTCGGTCGCGAAGCCCTCGTCCCGCACGTCGCCCGCGAGGCTGAGACCCTCGCGCCCGGCCTCGCGGATCAGGCGCACCGTCTCGTCGGCATCCGCCTGCTCCTCGGGCAGATGCACGATGGCGACGTCGGCGCCCTCTCGCGCGAAGGCGATCGCGGCCGCACGGCCGATCCCGGAGTCGCCGCCGGTGATGAGCGCGCGGCGCCCTTCGAGCCGGCCATGCCCCTGATACGAGTCCTCGCCGTGGTCGGGCGTCGGATCGGTGCGGTCGTTCGTTCCCGGCTGAGCCTGCTCCTGCCCCGGGAAACCCTCTTCGCGGTGCGCGTCTCGGGGGTCTGTCGTGTTGTCGGTCATCGTGTCACCTCGGTTTCGTATCGCGAGGTCACGACGATGCCGGGTACCCCGCGTCCACCCCAGGGGGTTGACAGACGTCGGGGCTGCGCGCGACGCCGATCAGGCGGGGGCGCTGCCCGGGATCTCGGACGGTGCCGATGCGTCGTGCTCGGGCTCCGGCACGAGGTAGAGGCCGCCCGGCGCGTTCGCCGTGAACGCCAGCGCCTCGATCCATGCGCGGTTGATCGACGGCTGCCGGCTGCCGAAGTACTTGAAGACCAGCGAGCTGCCCGGCTGGATCCACACGGTCGTACGGCCGCCGCCGACGCTCGTGTCTTCGCGCCAGCTGAACGGGAACGGTTCGCCCCGGCGCAGCTTCGCGGTGATGACCAGCTGCAGGTGCGTGAGCGCCCGGTCCTCGATCTCGGTCTTGACTCCGCCTTCGTAGACGAACTTTCCCATCTGGCGCTCTCCTCGGTGCGATTCTTACGGCTCTCCGACCCGGCCGTCGGAATCGCCCACCGAAGCAAGCGTAAGCCCTCGACAGCGCCCGAGCCACCGCGGGCGTACCCGCGACACGCCGCGCACTCCGACGATGACCGTTCGCGCAAACCGCCGTTCGCTTTTCGTCCCGCGTGCGTGTCGGGAAACGTCATCCCGCATGCGGCGGGGCCGGGCCACGACCGTGACGAGGCGGTGCCGTGCTTGCGAACGCGTGCCGTCCAAGTCAAGCCCCTGCGGACCCTCTCCCCCGCCCCCTAATGTCGAGACATGGATCCCGAAAAGGAGAAGACCATGGATGACTCCGATTCGCAGGGCTACACGCCCACGACCACGCACGCCGAGTGGGGCGCCGGTTCGCCGCGCCTGCGCGTCAGCCACGAGAACGGCGAGCGCAGCGAGTTCCTCCTCGAGGTCGATGTCGTGCGCGTCGGCTCGGCCGACGGCAACGAGCTGCGCCTGTCCGACACCGACCCGGTGCACGCCACGATCGAGCACGATCAGCGCGACGAGTACGTGCTGACGCTGCACGGCGAGAGCGAGACGAACTCCAGCCCGAGCGTCGACGCCACGCACCCCGGCGATGGCGTGCGCACGCTGCGCACCGGAGCGCACTTCACGGCCGGCCCGTGGACGCTCGTGTTCGCCCGCGACGAGTTCGCCGACCACGGCCGCCCCTTCGGCGGACGCAAGGGCGGCGAGTACGACGACCAGAAGCTGCAGGCGCCACGTCCGGACTACAGCGAAGATGCCGAGGCCGCCGACGCCGCCCCGGCGCCCGATGTCGACGCGGCCCCCGTCGGTCCGGCTTCCGGCACCCCGGGTCCGGACGACGACGACGCGGCGAAGGCGGACGCCGACCGATGACGGACGACACGCAGACCGAGCACGACCACCTCGCCGACCTGGCGGGTCTCGCCGACGAGCGCGGCCTGCGCGTCTGCGTCGCCGAGTCGTTGACGTCGGGGCGCCTGGCCAGCACCGTGGCGGCGGGCGAGGGAGCGGGCGGCTGGTTCGGCGGGGGCATCGTCGCCTACCAGACGGCCGAGAAGGAGCGCATCCTGGGGGTCACGCCGGGGCTCGACCCCTGCTCGGCCGAGGTCGCCGAGCAGCTGGCCGCCGGCGCCCTGTCGCTCTTCGAGGCCGATCTCTGCGTCGCGACCACCGGCGTCGGCGGCCCCGGCCCCGATGATCGCGGCAATCCGGCGGGCACCGTCTACCTCGGATGGGCGAGCCCGCTCGGAGTCGGCCACAAGAAGCTCATGCTCTCGGGCGACCCCGAGGACGTGATGGATGCCGCGGTCGACGCGGCCGTCACGCTGCTGGCGCTGCATGCCGAGAGCATCCGCCCGGCCGGACCGCTGCGCGGCGAGAACGACTGACGTTCCCGGCCCCCGAGCCATGTCGCCGAGAGGCCGCACGGCTCAGGGGCCGGGCACCAGGCCGATCCGTAGGGGCGCCCCTGGTTCGGTCGCTGCGGCGAGCGCGGCGTCCACGGCCGCGAGCGGCACGATCGAGCCCACCACGTCCGCGAACGGATAGGCGCGACCCCGGCCCGCGAGGAAGGCGACCGCGTCGGCGAGGTCCCCGGCGGTGCTGCCCTGCATGCCGGCGATCGTCGTGCTGCGCGCGGAGAGGCGCGCGACGTCGAGAGCGAGGACGGCGAGGTCCGCTGCGTCGGCGTCGGGCGCGCCATCGCCGGTCTTGCGACCTGCGGCGGGAGCAGCGGCAGGGGAATCGGCGTCTCGCGCATCCCCGCCGACGACGACGACGACCCCGCCGTCGGCCACGGCCTCGACCGTGGCCGCGGTCACCGGCCCCGCGGTGTGGATCACGGCGTCCGGTTCTCCGTCGAAGCCCGTCGCGCCGAAGTCGCGGGCGCGCGCGCGACGCTCGGCGTGGGGGTCGCGCACGTCGACGACCGCGCCGAGTTCGACGGCGATCGCCGCGACGGTGAGTCCGAGCAGAGCCGCACCGTGCACCCGCACGCGGGTCCCGCCGAGGTCGCGATGCCTGCGCACCCGGGCGACCGCGGCCCACGCGGTGGCGGTCGCGCACGCCGCCGGAGCGAGCACAGCGGCGGGAAGGGTCTCGGGCACCCGCACGACGGCGGTGCCGGGGCGAAGCTGCACATGGCTGGCGAAGGCCCCGGCGAGCTCGCGATCGGCGGCGACCCGCTCCTCGCCGTAGCGCGTGGCGGACCGACACGACTGGGGCCGACCGCACAGGCAGCGGTCGCACTGCCGGCACGACACGGTGGCCGACCACACCACGCGGTCGCCGATGCGCAGCGGCGACCCGTCGACGGCCATCGCCCCGGCATCACCGAGGGCGATGATGCGCCCGACGCTCTCATGACCCAGGACCACCGGGGTCGACGCGCGTCGCGCTCCGCGGGCGGCCTCGGCATCCGCGCGGCACACCGTCGACAGCTCGACCGCGACGAGCACGTCCTCCTCGCCGAGCGCGACGCCGGGCACGGCGATCGTCTCGTGCGGGTGCCCCGCGGCCAGCAGCACCATGGCCGTCGCCGCGGGTCGCAGCACGATGTCGCGTCGATGGCCGGGCGGGCGCGTGAGCATCGTCCCCATCTCGCTTGCCCTCCTCCGGCGCGGAGCGCGGCGTCCGCTCCTCGTTCGACTTTCCCAGCCGCATCGCCGTCACGACCCACGACGCACGAGTGTTCAGCCGCTGTTCACCTCGCGACCGCGCGCGACGGCGCGGGTACGCTCGAAGGGAACCCGTCTGCAGGAAGGCCCCCCATGCCCGTCACCCCGGTCGCCCTCGCCCACGCCGAGGACCTCGCCGACTTCGTCGCCGCCTCCCCCTCGAGCTACCACGCGGCGGCCGAGGTCGCCCGTCGCCTCGAGGACGCGGGCTTCACCCGGCTGGCCGAGGAGGACGCCTGGCCCGCGCCCGCCGGCGGGCGCTTCGTCGTGGTGCGCGACGGTGCGGCGATCGCCTGGGTCGTGCCGACGGATGCGTCGCCCACCACCCCCGTGCACGTCTTCGGCGCACACACCGACTCCCCGGGGTTCAAGCTCAAGCCGCAGCCGACGATCGGCACCCGCGGGTGGCTGCAGGCCGGCGTCGAGGTCTACGGCGGTCCGCTGCTGAACTCGTGGCTCGACCGCGAGCTGCGTCTCGCCGGGCGCCTCGCCCTCGCCGACGGGCGCGTCGTGCTCGCGCAGACCGACGCCCTGCTGCGGCTCCCGCAGCTCGCCATCCATCTCGATCGCACCGCCAACTCCGGGCTCGCCCTCGACAAGCAGACCGAGACGCAGCCGGTGTGGGGCCTGGGCGATCCGACCGAGGCCGACCTGCTGGGCGAGCTCGCCGCATCGGCCGGGGTCGACGCGGCCGGCATCCGCGGCTACGACGTCGTCGTCGCCGACACCGCGCGCGGCGCCGTCTTCGGCAAGGACGACGCGTTCTTCGCCTCCGGTCGCCTCGACGATCTGGCCTCGGTGCATGCGGGCGTCGTCGCACTCGCCGCGCACGACGGCGGAGCAGGCGGCCCCATCGCCGTGCTCGCCGCCTTCGACCACGAAGAGCTGGGGTCGAGCTCCCGCTCCGGCGCCGCGGGCCCCTTCCTCGAAGACGTGCTCGGGCGCATCTCCGACGGCCTCGGCGCCGACGCCTCGGAGCGCCGCCGTTCCTTCGCCTCGTCGTGGTGCCTGTCGAGCGACGTCGGCCACTCGGTGCACCCCAACTACGTGGGCAAGCACGACCCCGTCGTGCAGCCGGTCCTGGGCTCGGGCCCCATCCTCAAGCTCAATGCCAACCAGCGCTACGCCACGGATGCCGTCGGCTCCGCCGCGTGGCACGAATGGTGCGAGCGCGCCGGGGTGGCGACGCAGGAGTTCGTGTCGAACAACTCCGTGCCCTGCGGCTCGACCATCGGCCCGATCACGGCGACCCGGCTCGGCATCCGCACGGTCGACGTGGGCATCCCGATCCTGTCGATGCACTCGGCCCGCGAACTCGCCGGCGTCTCCGACCTGCACGACCTCACGCGCACGGCCGAGGCCTTCTTCCGCTCCTGAGCGTCACGATCGTGCGGCGGCGTTCCCCGCGCGCGCCCGCGGTGCCAGGATGAGAGGATGACGCAGACCCCGCCCGGCCTCATCGAGCGCGCCGGCATCGAGATCATCCCCGAATCCGAGCGCACGGCGAAGCCGCGCGATCTGTTCTGGCCGTGGTTCGCCGCGAACGTGTCGGTGTTCGGCATGTCGTACGGCTCGTTCGTGCTGGGCTTCGGCATCTCGTTCTGGCAGGCGACGATCGTCTCGGTCATCGGCATCGTCGTGTCGTTCCTGCTGTGCGGGCTCATCGCGATCGCCGGCAAGCGCGGCTCGGCACCCACGATGGTGCTGTCGCGCGCGGCGTTCGGCGTGCACGGGCAGAAGGTGCCCGGCATCGTGTCGTGGCTCACCTCGATCGGGTGGGAGACGTTCCTCGCGATCATGGCGGTGCTCGCCACGGCGACGATCATCACGCAGCTCGGCGGCGACGGCGACAGCATCGCCCTGAAGATCGCGGCGACCGTCATCGTCGCGGCGCTCATCGTCGCGGCATCCGTGCTCGGCTACCACACCATCATGAAGATGCAGTCGGTGCTCACCTGGATCACGGGCGCCGTGACGATCCTGTACGTCGTGCTCGCCGCCGGCCAGATCGACATCGACGCCGTGCTCGCGCGGCCCGACGGCGGGGTCGGACAGGTCATCGGAGCGCTCGTGATGGTCATGACCGGGTTCGGTCTGGGATGGATCAACATCGCCGCCGACTGGTCGCGCTACCAGGAGCGCACCGCCTCCGACGGGGCGATCGTCGCGTGGAACACCATCGGCGGCTCGGTCGCCCCGGTGCTGCTCGTCGTCTTCGGTCTGCTGCTCGCCGGCTCGAACGACGACCTCTTCGCGGCCGTGCAGGTCGACCCGATCGGCGCGCTCGCAACGATCCTGCCCGCCTGGGTGCTCGTGCCCTTCCTGCTCACGGCGGTGCTGGCGCTCGTCTCGGGCGCCGTGCTCGGCATCTACTCCTCCGGCCTGACGCTGCTCAGCCTGGGCATCCGCATCCCCCGCCCGTCCGCAGCGGCGATCGACGGCGCGATCCTCACCGCCGGGACCATCTTCGTGGTGTTCTTCTCGACCGACTTCCTCGGACCGTTCCAGAGCTTCCTCATCACGCTCGGCGTTCCGCTCGCCTCGTGGGCGGGCATCCTGATCGCCGACATCCTTCGCCGCCGGAAGGACTACGACGAGGCCGCGCTGTTCGACGCACGCGGACGCTACGGGGCCTGGGACGTCACGTCGATCGTCACCATGGTCGTCGCGAGCATCATCGGCTGGGGCCTGGTGCTCAACGGCTTCGCCGACGCCGCACCGTGGAACAACTGGCAGGGCTATCTGCTGTTCCTCGTCGGCGGAACGGAGGGCGACTTCGCCTACGCCAATCTCGGCGTCTTCGTCGCGCTCGTGCTGTCGTTCCTCGTGACGTTCTTCGCCCGCGCCGGGAAGATCCGGCGGCAGGAGCAGGCGTGAGCGACGCCGGCGCGCGCCCCTGGCTCGTCGTCATCGATCCGCAGGCGATCTTCGCCTCGCCCGAGTCGGCCTGGGGGTCGCCCTTCTTCGCCGAGGCGATGCCTCGCATCACGCGCTTGGCCGCGGCGTTCGGCGACCGGGTGATCGTGACGCGGTGGATGCCGACGGCCGACCGCTCGACGTCGTGGGGCGAGTACTTCGCGGCGTGGCCCTTCGCGGACCAGCCGGCCGAGCATCCGCTCTTCGATCTCGTTCCCGAGGCGGCCGGGCTGTCGCCGCATCCGACCGTGGACCTGCCGACATTCGGCAAGTGGGGAGCCGAGATCGAGGCCGTGGTCGGCCACGGTGCGCACGTGGTGCTCGCCGGGGTCGCGACGGACTGCTGTGTGATCTCGACCGCGCTGGCCGCCGCGGATGCCGGCGCTCACGTGACCATCGCGGCGGATGCGTGCGCCGGGTCGACGGCCGAGAATCACGCGGCGGCGCTGCAGGTGATGGGCCTCTATCCGCCGCAGATCACCGTCTCCGACACGGCCGCCGTCCTCGCCTCCCTCTGACCTCCCCGCGCGTCGTCTGCGCGAGCGGTCAGAGACGGATGCCGGCCGCGACACCGTCCTTCCACACCTGGGCGACCAGGGGCACGCCGGGGCGGTAGGCCAGATGGATGCGCGTCGGGGCGTCGAGCAGCACGAGGTCGGCGCGTGCACCGGGCGCGATCACGCCCACGTCGTCGCGGCGCAGCGCGCGCGCTCCCCCGGCGGTCGCCGCCCATACGGCCTCGGCGGGCGTCATGCCCATGTCGCGCACGGCGATGGCGATGCAGAACGGCATCGACGACGTGAAGCTCGACCCCGGATTCGTGTCGCAGGCGAGCGCGACGGTCACCCCGGCGTCGATGAGCCGACGCGCATCCGGGTAGGGCTGGCGGGTCGAGAACTCGACACCCGGCAGCAGAGTGAGCACCGTGTCGGATGCGGCGAGCGCCGTGACGTCGGCCTCGGTCAGATAGGTTCCATGGTCGACGGACGCCGCTCCCAGCTCGACCGCGAGTGCGATGCCCTCCCCCGGCCCGAGCTGGCTCGCATGCACGCGCGGCGCAAGCCCCCGCGCGACCCCCGCCTCCAGCACGCGGCGCGACTGCGCGACCGTGAACGCGCCCGTCTCGCAGAACACGTCGACCCACCGGGCGTGCGGCGCGCAGGCGTCGAGCATCGGCCCGACGACGAGGTCGACGTACTCCTCCGCGCGGTCGGCGTACTCGGCCGGCACGACATGGGCACCCAGGAACGTCACCTCCGGCGTGACCTCGGCGGCGAGCCGCACGAGCCGCTCCTCGTCGGCGACGCTCAGGCCGTAGCCGCTCTTGATCTCGACGGTGGTCGTGCCCTGCGCGCGCATCTCGTCGATGAACCCCCGCAGGCGACGCCGCAACTCGTCGTCGGTCGCGGCGCGGGTCGCCGCGACGGTGGAGCGGATGCCTCCGGCCGCGTACTTCCGGCCCGCCATCCGCTCCTCGAACTCCACGGCGCGGTCGCCGCCGAACACGAGGTGGCTGTGGCTGTCGACGAACCCGGGGATCACGGCACGGCCGGCCGCATCCACGATCTCGTCGACGGCGGAGGCGTCCGGAGCATCCGCTGCCGACCCCACCCATGCGATCCGTCCGCCCTCGACGAGCACCGCTGCCTCGTGCAGCGTGCCGGTGCGATCGTCCGACGCGTCCGCACTCGGCGCGTTCGTCGTCAGTTCGCCGATGTTCGTGATCAGCAGGGTCATGGCATCAGCCTCTCAGGCGCGAGGGATCGTGGAAGGCCGAACGCGCGGTCAGAGCATCGGGATGTTCAGACCGCGGTCGCGCGCGACCTCTCGGGCGTGGTCGTACCCGGCGTCGACGTGACGCATGACCCCGGTGCCGGGGTCGTTCGTGAGCACCCGCTCGAGCTTCTGCGCGGCGAGCTCGGTGCCGTCGGCGACGGTGACCTGACCGGCGTGGATCGACCGGCCGATGCCCACGCCGCCGCCGTGGTGCAACGAGACCCACGACGCCCCCGACGAGGTGTTCAGCAGCGCGTTCAACAGGGGCCAATCGGCGATGGCGTCGGAGCCGTCCTTCATGGCCTCCGTCTCGCGGTAGGGCGAGGCGACCGACCCCGAGTCGAGGTGGTCGCGACCGATCACGATCGGCGCCGAGAGCTCGCCCGACGCGACCATCTCGTTGAACTTCAGCCCGGCCAGGTGACGCTCTTTGTAGCCGAGCCAGCAGATGCGCGCCGGCAGACCCTCGAAGTGCACCTTCTCCCCGGCCTTCTCGAGCCAGCGGTGCAGAGCGGTGTCGTCGGGGAACAGCTCGGCGATGGCGCGGTCGGTCTTCGCGATGTCCTCGGGGTCGCCCGAGAGCGCGGCCCAGCGGAACGGCCCCCGCCCCTCTTCGAACTGCGGGCGGATGTACGCGGGCACGAATCCGGGGAACGCGAAGGCACGGTCGAATCCGCCGAGCTCCGCCTCGCGGCGGATCGAGTTGCCGTAGTCGAAGACCGCGGCCCCGGCATCCTGGAAGGCGACCATCGCCGCGACGTGCTGCGCCATCGACTCCCGCGAGCGACGCGTGAAGCTCTCGGGGTCGCGCTCCGCCTCGGCCTTCCACTCCGCGACCGGCACGCCGACGGGCAGGTAGGCGAGCGGGTCGTGCGCGCTGGTCTGGTCGGTGACGATGTCGATCGGGATGCCGCGTCGGTGCAGTTCGGGGAACACCTCGGCCGCATTCCCGACGACGCCCACCGAGAGCGCCTCCCCGGCCTCCTTCGCGGCCAGCGCCCGCGCGACGGCCGCATCGAGGTCGGTCGTGTACTCGTCGAGGTAGCCGTGCTCGACCCGGCGAGCGAGGCGCGACTCGTCCACGTCGACGATCAGCACCGTGCCCTCGTTCATGGTCACCGCCAGCGGCTGCGCACCGCCCATACCCCCGGCTCCGCCCGTCAGCGTGAGCGTGCCCCGCAACGATTCGCGTCCGAGCGATCGGGCGACCGCGGCGAACGTCTCGTAGGTGCCCTGCAGGATGCCCTGCGTGCCGATGTAGATCCACGACCCCGCGGTCATCTGGCCGTACATCATCAGTCCCAGCTCTTCGAGCCGGCGGAACTCGGGCCAGGTCGCCCAGTCGCCGACCAGGTTGGAGTTGGCGATGAGCACGCGCGGTGCCCACTCGTGCGTGCGGAACACTCCGACCGGCTTGCCCGACTGCACCAGCAGGGTCTCGTCGGGCTCGAGCTCGTCGAGCGTGCGCACGATCGCGTCGTACGCCTCCCAGCTGCGCGCCGCCCGCCCGGTGCCGCCGTAGACGACGAGGCTCTCGGGATGCTCGGCGACCTCGGGGTCGAGGTTGTTCATGAGCATGCGCTTCGCGGCTTCGGCACCCCAGCTCTTGGCGGTGCGCTGATTGCCGCGAGCGGCGCGGATGCGGCGGTCGTGGTCGGTGAGGGTGGCGGGTGCGGTCGTGCGTGCCGTCGAGTCAGTCATGTGCATGCTCCTTCGCGATGCGGGCGATGGCGCCGGACTGCACGAGTGCGGTCACGGCCTCCATGTCGGGAGAGAGGAAGGTGTCGGGGCCGGGGCCTCCGGCCACCGTGCGCACGAGGTCGCGCACGGCCCCGGTCGCCGCGCCGGGCTGCAGGGGCGCCCGCAGGTCGAGCGCCCGGGCGCCGGTGAGAATCTCGATCGCGAGCACGCGTGCGAGCCCGTCGATCGCGCGCCGCAGCTTGCGTGCCGCGGCCCAGCCCATCGAGACGTGGTCCTCCTGCATCGCCGACGAGGGGATGGAGTCGACGGATGCCGGGACGGCGAGGCGCTTCAGCTCCGACACGATCCCGGCCGCCGCGTACTGCGCGATCATGAGCCCGGAGTCGACGCCCACCTCGTCGGCGAGGAACGGCGGCAGGCCGCGGTTGCGCGCCGGGTCGAGCGCGCGATCGGTGCGTCGCTCCGACACCGAGGCCACGTCGGCCACCGAGATCGCGAGGAAGTCGAGCACAGCGGCCACCGGCGCGCCGTGGAAGTTGCCGTTCGACTCGATGCGTCCGTCGAGAGTGATGACGGGGTTGTCGACGACCGAGGCGAGTTCGCGGTGGGCGATGGAGGTGGCGTAGCCCGCGGTGTCGCGAGCGGCGCCGTGCACCTGCGGCGAGCACCGCAGCGAATAGGCGTCCTGCACACGACCGTCCTCCGGTCCCTTGTGGCTGTGCACGATCGGCGAGTCGCCGAGGAAGGCGCGGAGGTTCGCCGCCGAGGTCGCCTGACCCGCCTGCGGGCGGAGCGCCATGAGGTCGGCCGCGAACACGGCATCGGTGCCGAGCTGCGATTCGATCGACATCGCGGCGGCGACATCGGCGGTGACGAGCAGGTCGTCGAGGTCGTGCAGTGCGAGCACGAGCATGCCGAGCATCCCGTCGGTGCCGTTGATGAGGGCGAGCCCCTCTTTCTCGACGAGAACGACAGGTGCGACGCCGGCTGCGGCCAGAGCGTCGGATGCCGGCTGCGCGTCGCCGAGTCGCCCCTCGCTGTCACGCACCCGTACCTCTCCTTCGCCCATCGCAGCCAGCGCGATGTGTGCGAGCGGGGCGAGGTCGCCCGAGCATCCGAGCGAACCGTACTCGCGCACGATCGGCACGATGCCGGCGTTCAGCAGGGCCGCATACGTCTCGACGACGACGGGCCGCACGCCGGTGCGTCCGGAGGCGAGGGTCTGTAGGCGTAGCAGCTGGAGTCCCCGCACGACCTCTGCCTCGACCTCGGCTCCGGTGCCCGCAGCGTGCGAACGGATCAGGCTGGCCTGCAGCTGCAGCCGCCGGTCGGAGGCGATGAAGGTCGTCGCGAGTGCGCCGAACCCGGTCGAGACGCCGTAGTGCGGGTGCGGATCGGCGGCGAGCCCGTCGATGACCGATCGCGTCTCGGCGACGCGGGCGAGGGCCTCGGCGGCGACGTCCACGTGCGCTCCGCGACGCGCGACGGCGACGACCTCGGCGATGGACAGCGGTGCAGCGCCGACGACGACGGATGTTTCACTCATGACTCGATTCCACACCCGCACGGTGGTCCGCGAGGGCGTCGCGTGGCATCCTGTGTCTGTGATCTCAGACATATCGGATGCCTCGTCCGGCGCCCCGCAAGTTCCGGCAGCCGACCAGACGCTGCGCATCCTGCGCTACCTGGCGGCGCGCCCCGCCCCCGTCGCCGCCTCGGCGATCGCGCGCGAGCTCGGGCTGCCGCGGTCGAGCGTCTACCACCTGCTCGCCGCCATGGCGGCTCACGGGTTCGTGCTGCACCTCCAGGAGGACCGCCGGTGGGGGCTCGGCACCTCGGCGTTCGAGCTGGCCGGAGGATACGCCCGGCAGCAGCCCCTCGCCCGCCTCGGACGCCCCCTGGTCGCCGCGCTCTCCGATCGTCTCGGCGAGAGCGCGCACCTCGCGGTCATGAGCGGGGGCGACGTGCTGTACATCGTCGAGGAGCGCGCTCCTCGACGCACGGCGCTGGTCACCGACGTGGGCGTGCGGCTTCCCGCGCACCTCACTGCGAGCGGACGTGCGATGCTCGCCGCGCTCCCCCGTGAGCAGGTGCGCGCCCTGTACCCGAGCGCGTCGTCCTTTCCGGATCGTACGGGGGTCGGCCCGCGCACGCCGCAGGCCCTGCGCGAGGTGCTGCGCGAGGTCCGCGCACGCGGCTATGCGACCGAGGACAGCGAGGTGGCCGACGGCCTGCGATCCGTCGGCGCTGTCGTCCGCGACCACACGGGGTGGCCGGTCGCGGCCGTGGCGGTGACTTGGGCCGGGTCGGCGAACACCGAGGAGGAGCTGGCGGATGCCGTGCGTTCGACGGCATCCGTCCTGCAGGCGCGCCTATCGCGATGATGCGAGCAGTGGTCGCTTGCGATGTCGCCGACGCGCGCATCGCAGGCGCCGTTAACGACGAAAAGCCACCCAACACTGGGTGGCTTTTCGTTCTAAAAGAAGTCCGGCGGTGTCCTACTCTCCCACAGGGTCCCCCCTGCAGTACCATCGGCGCTGTGAGGCTTAGCTTCCGGGTTCGGAATGTAACCGGGCGTTTCCCTCACGCTATGGCCGCCGAAAC
>JASCNZ010000069.1 GCA_029959905.1 Microbacteriaceae bacterium PS02344 | reverse complement strand
CCGGTTGAACGCCCCGTCGACATGCTCCGCTATGCGCTCGCCCGAGGGGCCCTGCTCATCGCAGGGCTCCTCGTGGCGAGCGCGCTCATCTTCCTGACGCTGCGGGTCTTCCCCGGCGACGTCGCGCAACTCATCGCCGGCACGCAGGCCTCGCCGTCCGAGGTCGACGCACTCCGCACCTCGCTGGGCCTCGACAAGCCGCTCATCGCCCAATACGCGGAATGGATCGGCGGACTCCTCCGCGGCGACCTCGGCACCTCGCTCCTGTCGGGGGCATCCGTCGGCGAGGAACTGCTCCAGAAGGCGCAGGTCACGGTGCCCCTGGGCATCCTCTCCCTGCTGATCGCCGTCGTGATCGCGGTTCCCTTCGGCATCCTCTCCGCGCTGCGCCGTGGACGCCCGTCCGGCACCGTCCTGAGCGTCGGCGCTCAGGCCCTCGCCGCGGTCCCCGTGGTGTGGGCCGGCATGATGCTCATCGTCGTCTTCTCGGTCTGGCTCGGATGGTTGCCGCCGCAGGGATTCCCCCGCACCGGCTGGAGCACTCCGGGCCGCGCCCTGGAGTCCCTCCTCCTGCCCGCGCTCACGATCGGGGTCGTCGAGGGGGCGATGCTGCTGCGGTTCGTGCGCAGTGCGACCCTGCAGGCCGCCGGTCAGGACTTCGTGCGCACGGCTGCAGCCAAGGGACTCACTCGCACGCAGGCCCTCGTGCGGCACGGCATCCCGGCCGTCGGGCTGTCGATCGTGACGGTGCTCGGTCTGCAGGTGGCCGGCATCATCGTCGGCTCCGTCGTCATCGAACAGCTCTTCACGCTTCCCGGCATCGGACGGATGCTCGTGGCCGATGTCGGCACCCGCGACCTCGTGAAGGTGCAGAGCGAGCTGCTGGTCCTGACCGGCTTCGTGCTGGTCGTCGGCTTCCTCGTCGACCTGCTGCATCGGGCCATCGACCCCCGGCAGAGGGAGGCATGATGGCACCGCAGTGGCTCCGCCGTCTGGCGGCGACCCCGACCGGGGCATTCGGCATGATCGTGGTCGGCCTGATCGCTCTCGTCGCGCTCATCTCGTTGTTCTGGACGCCCTTCGACCCGCAGGCGTCGGTGATCCGCGACCGCTGGCTGCCCCCCGGGCTCCCGCACCTGCTCGGCACCGACGACACCGGACGCGACATCCTCAGTCTGCTCATGGCGGGCGCGCGCACCACCGCTTTCGTCAGCGTCGGTGCGGGCATCGTCGCCACGCTCGTCGGCATCGCGCTCGCGGCGCTGGGCGCCCTCACGCCCCGCGGAGTCCGCGAGACCGTGGCGGTGCTCGTCGACATCCTCATCGCGTTCCCCGTGCTGCTGATCGCGATGATGATCTCGTCGGTGTGGGGCGGCTCGCTGTGGGTAGTCATCTGGGCCGTCGGCATCGGATTCGGGGTGAACATCGCGCGCGTCACGCGCCCCGAACTCCGCCGGGTGCAGCAGAGCGACTTCGTCCTCGCCGGGCGCGCCTCGGGGCTGACGACCGGGCAGAGCCTCGTCCGCCATCTCCTCCCCAACGTCGCACCGGTGTTCATCGTGCAGCTGTCGTGGTCGATGGCGGTGGCCGTGCTGGCCGAGGCGGGTTTGTCCTACCTGGGATTCGGCGCGTCGGTCGTCGAGCCCAGCTGGGGCATCCTGTTGGCCGATCTGCAGCGCTACATCGGCGTGCACCCGCTCTCGGTGATCTGGCCGGGCCTCGCGATCACGCTCACCGTGCTCGCCCTCAACCTTCTCGGCGACGGACTCCGCGAGGCGACGGATCCCACGCTGCGCCACCGTTCCGCCGAGACGCACACCCCGGGGGTGGTCGCATGAGTCTGCAGGTGCAGGACCTCGTCGTCGAGATCGACGGCAGACGGCTCGTGGACGGCGTCTCGTTCGAGGTGCCGGACGGCGCGAGGGTCGGGCTCATCGGCGAATCCGGCTCCGGCAAGTCGCTGACCGCCCTCGCGATCCTCGGTCTGCTTCCGGACGGCGCCGTCGCGAGCGGGAGCATCCGCTGGAACGGGCAAGAACTCATCGGGCGCCCCGATCGCGAACTGGCCCGTCTGCGCGGCGACGCGATCGGCATCGTCTTCCAGGAACCCCGTACAGCGCTCAACCCCATCCGCACCGTCGGACGCCAGATCGCCGAGTCGGTGCGCATCCACGAGCGCATCGGCCGACGCGAGGCGCGCGGTCGTGCGATCGCCGAGGCAGCACGGGTGCGCCTGCCCGACCCGCCGTCGATCGTCGACCGCTACCCGCATCAGCTCTCGGGCGGGCAACGTCAGCGCGTGGCGATCGCGACGGCGCTCGCCTGCCGGCCCCGGCTGCTCATCGCCGACGAGCCGACCACCGCGCTCGATGTCACGATCCAGGCCGAGATCCTGGACCTGCTCCTGGGTCTCGTGCAGGACGAGGGGATGTCGCTCGTGTTCATCACCCACGATCTCGCCGTGCTCGCGCAGATCGCCACCCACGGCGTGGTCCTCGAGCACGGCAGGGTGGTCGAGGACGCACCCGTGGCGCAGCTGCTGCGTGCGCCGCAGTCGTCGGTCACGCAGGGCCTGCTCCGCGATGCGACCGCGACGCTCTGGCGCCCGGAAGGAGGGGCATCGTGACGCTGCTCAGCGCCCGCGGGGTACGGCGGGACTTCATCCGGCCCACGCGAGCGCCCTGGGAGCGCGCGCGGACCGACACCGCTCTGCACCCGACCGACCTCGACATCGTCGAGGGATCGTCGGTGGGCATCATCGGCGAGTCGGGTTCGGGGAAGTCCACCCTCGTGCGCCTCCTGCTCGGACTCGATCGGCCCACCGCCGGCACGGTCTCGCTCGACGGCCGCGACATCGATGCCGGTGCGCGCGCACGGTCGCTGCACTGGGTGCGCCGGCAGACCGGTCTGGTGTTCCAGGACCCTTACGCCTCGCTCGACCCCCGCATGACCGCGGGGCAGATCATCCGCGAACCGCTGTGGGCGCTCGACATCCCCGGCGACCACCGCGCCCGCGTGCGCGAGGTGTTGACGCAGGTCGGACTCGACCCCGACATGGGCGACCGCTACCCGCACGAGTTCTCCGGCGGCCAGCGCCAGCGCATCGCGATCGCGCGCGCGATCGTCCACCGGCCCCGCATCCTGGTGGGCGACGAACCGCTGTCGGCGCTCGATGTGACGGTGCGCGCGCAGATCCTCGAACTGGTGCGCGAGCTGCGCCGCAGCGAGGACCTCACCCTGGTGCTGGTGTCGCACGACATCGGCGTGGTGCAGCACCTGTGCGACAGGGTGGTCGTCATGAAGGACGGGCGCATCGTCGAACGCGGGGCCACGGACGAGGTGCTCCTGCACCCGCGCGACGAGTACACGCGTACGCTGCTGTCGGCGATCCCGGTGATCCCCGACGCTCAGTGACGGCGCAGGCCCGGGATGAGGGTGCGGCGGCGCACAGGACGGAGCGCGCGCTTCATGTACACGGTGCCGAGGTCGCGCCCGAACTTGCGGCCGACGCCGGCCATCCGGCCCGCCTCGACGAAGCCCAGCCGCGCATGGAGCCGGATCGACGCCTCGGCGCCCCGATCGCTGATGACGGCGACCATCTCGCGGATGCCGCGACGCTCGCAGGCCTCGATGAGAGCGTGGAGCAGCGCGGCACCGAGCCCCTTCCCGCCGGCGCCCGGCCCGAGGTAGATCGAGTCCTCGACGGTGTACCGGTAAGCATTCTTCCCCGCCCAGGGCTGCGCCAGCGCATAGCCCAGCACCGCACCCGTGGGCGAGACCGCGACGAGGAACGGCAGCTGCAGCCGGTCGAGCAGGGCGAGCTTGTCGCGCCAGTACGGGATGCTGCTGCGTTTCTCGTCGAGCGTGACGGCGGAGTTGCTGACGAAGTGGTTGTAGATCTCGCGCACGTGCGGGAGGTCGCCCGACCGCGCGGGACGGATGGCGTACGAGAACACCTCGGGAGCCGGCTCGCGGCGCAGATGGCGCGGCAGCACCCGACGTCGGTCCCCCGGCTCGAACTGCATGGGTTCAGCTTAGGGAGGCCGTGGCCTCCCCCTCCACCCGCCAGTCGATCGGCGAGGCCCCGAGGTCGGCGAGCAGCGCGTTCGCCCGGGAGAAGGGACGCGATCCGAAGAACCCCCGACGCGCCGACAGCGGCGAGGGATGCGCCGAGGCGATGATGGGAGTGTCGCCGAGGAGGGGGCGGAGTCCCTCGGCGTCCTTGCCCCAGAGCACGGCCACGAGCGGCTGGTCGCGGGCGACGAGCGCGCGGATCGCGAGCTCCGTCACGCGCTCCCATCCCCACCGGCGGTGCGACCCCGGCGCACCGGGCTGCACCGTGAGCACGCGGTTCAGCAGCAGCACCCCCTGGTCGCTCCATGCCGACAGGTCGCCGTGCGGCGCGGGTGGGATGCCGAGGTCGCTTTCCCGCTCCGCGTAGATGTTCACCAGGCTGCGGGGCAGCGGGCGCACGTGCTCCTCCACGGCGAACGAGAGCCCGATCGGATGCCCCGGCGTCGGATACGGGTCCTGACCGGTGATCAGCACCCGCACGTCCGCCAGCGGGCGTCGGAAGGCGCGGAGCACGTCACGGCCGGCCGGCAGGTACCCGCGACCGGCCGCATCCTCGGCGCGCAGCCGTTCGCCGAGCGCCGTGATCTCCTCCTGCACGGGCGCGAGGGCCTCCGCCCAGCCCGGATCGATCTCCCCGTCCGTCGCGAGCTGCGCGAGGGTACGGGCCACCCTCAGTCCGCCGTCCGCACGCGCAAAGGGCCGCGCGCCAAGAGATGCTGGGCCGACTGCGCCACGGGACGCATGGTCACGAGGTCGAGGTTCACGTGACCGGGGGCGTCGAGCGCGTAGCCGATGACGTCCGCGACGTCCTCCGCGCGCAGCGGCGCCTCCACCCCCGCGTACACCGAGTCCGCCGCCACCGAATCGCCGCGCAGACGGTTGAGGGTGAACTCCTCGGTGTGCACCATGCCCGGAGCCACCTCGACGACGCGGATGGGCTCGCCGTTGAGTTCTTGACGGAGCACCCGCACGAGCATCGCCTCCGCCGCCTTCGCCGCGTTGTAGCCGGCGCCGCCGGCATAGGCGGCCTGCGCCGCGGTCGAGGTCACGAACACGGTGTCCGCATGCCCGTCCGCCTCCGCGGCGCGGCGCAGCAGCGGCAGCAGACCCGCGACGAGGCGCTGGGTCGACAGGACGTTGGCATCGAACATCCACTGCCAGTCCTCGACCGAGCCGTCCTCGATGCGATCCGTGCCGCGCGCACCGCCCGCCACCTGCACGAGAGCGTGCACGGGGCCGGTGGCCTCCAGCTCCGCGATCAGAGCGTCGACGGCCACGGAATCGGTGAGGTCGCACGCGATGGCCGAGGCCCCGGTCTCGGCGACCAGGGCCGCCAGCCGGTCCTCGCGACGGGCGACGCCGACGACATCCCATCCGCGCGACCGGAGCTCCCGCACCGTCGCCGCCCCGATCCCCGAACTCGCACCCGTCACCACTGCACGTCTGTTGGCCATGCATCCACCGTACGATGTTCCGCGTCATCCCGCCGACCGCACGTGTTACGTCACATTTCCCGGCCGTTGTTGACAGCCGGTCCTCTTCCGTACTCTCGCTGGAACGGCACCCGCCGTCGACTCCGACCGATCGTTCCAGGGGGAACACATGCCCGCACCCGAGACCTGGCGTTTCGAGACCAAGCAGATCCACTCCGGCGCCGCACCCGACCCCGTCACCAAGGCCCGCGCCACGCCGATCTACCAGACCACGTCGTACGTTTTCGACAGCGCGGACCACGCGGCGAACCTCTTCGCGCTCGCCGAGTTCGGCAACATCTACACCCGCATCCAGAACCCGACGCAGGACGTGCTCGAGCAGCGCCTCGCCGCGCTCGAGGGCGGCACGGGAGCACTGGTGCTCTCGAGCGGCCAGGCGGCGTCGACGTTCGCGATCCTCAACATCGCCGAGGCGGGCGATCACTTCGTCGCATCCAGCTCGATCTACGGCGGCACGTACAACCTCTTCAAGTACACGCTCGCGAAGCTCGGCATCGAGGTCACATTCGTCGAGAACCAGGACGACCCCGAGGAGTGGCGCCGCGCAGTGCGCGACAACACCAAGCTCTTTTTCGCCGAGACGATCGGCAACCCGCAGATCAACGTGCTCGACATCCGCACGGTCGCAGACGTCGCACACGAGAGCGGCGTCCCGCTCATCGTCGACAACACCATCGCCACGCCGTACCTCATCCGTCCGTTCGAGCACGGTGCCGACATCGTCATCCACTCGGTCACGAAGTTCCTCGGCGGTCACGGCACCACGATCGGCGGCGTCATCATCGACGGCGGCTCGTTCGAGTGGTCGAAGAACGTCGAGAAGTTCCCCGGCCTCACGGTGCCCGATCCCTCGTACCACGGCGCGAGCTACACCGCGGCCGTGGGCGACGCGCTCGCCTACATCATCAAGGCCCGCGTGCAGCTGCTGCGCGACCTCGGATCGGCCATCGCGCCGCAGAGCGCGTGGAACCTCATCCAGGGCGTCGAGACCCTGTCGCTGCGCATCGAGCGCCACGTGCAGAACGCGCAGGAGATCGCCGAGTGGCTCGACGGCCGCGACGACGTCGCCACCGTCAACTACTCGGGCCTGCCGTCGTCGCCGTGGTACGCGAAGGCGAACGAATACGCCCCGAAGGGCGTCGGCGCGGTGCTGTCGTTCGAGCTGAAGGGCGGGGTCGAGGCGGGACGCGAGTTCGTCAACAGCCTCTCGCTGTTCAGCCACCTCGCCAACATCGGCGACGTGCGCTCGCTGGTCATCCACCCCGCGTCGACGACGCACGCGCAGCTGACTCCCGAGCAGCAGCTCACCGCCGGGGTGACGCCGGGTCTCGTGCGCCTGTCGGTCGGCATCGAGAACATCGACGACCTCAAGGCCGACCTCGACCAGGCCCTGGCCGCGGCTCGTCGTGTCAGCGAGGCCGCCCGCGCCTGATCGCGCGGGACACGGATGCCCCGGACCACCACGGTCCGGGGCATCCGTCTGCGCGGCGTGACGTAACGTTCGCCGGGCGCTCCTCCGACCACGGGAGAATGGGGAGCATGGACTGGCAGACGACCTCCGAGGACACGGTGCCGTCGGCACTCGTGACCGACGCCGACGTCCGTCTGCTGCGCGCCCGACCGCCGGCGACCGGCGCCTGGCGCGACGGCGACCCGGCGGGAGGCCGACGCTTCGCCGCCTCCGGCGCCTTCCGCACCGAGAGCGGCGCCGAGCTGCCGAGCATCCGTCTGGCCTACGAGAGCTGGGGCGAGCTGAACGCCGCCCGCGACAACGCGGTGCTCGTGCTGCACGCGCTCACGGGAGACAGCCATGTGCGCGGGCCGGCCGGCGCCGGGCATCCGACGGCCGGCTGGTGGGAGGACCTCACCGGACCCGGTGCGCCCCTCGACACGGATCGATGGTTCGTGATCGCTCCGAACATGCTGGGCGGATGCCAGGGCTCCACCGGGCCCGCGAGCGTCGCCCCCGACGGCTACGAGTGGGCCTCGCGCTTCCCCTATCTGACGGTGCGCGACCAGGTCGCCGCACAGGTGCGTCTGGCCGACGCGCTCGGAATCCAGGCATGGGCCGCGGTGGTCGGCGGGTCGATGGGCGGCATGCACGCCCTGGAGTGGGCGGTGACCCATCCGGATCGGGTCGAACGCCTCGCCGTGCTCTCCTCGCCGCCGGTGACGACGGCCGACCAGATCGCGCTGAACACCGTGCAGATCGAGACGATCCGCATGGACCCGCGGTTCCTGGGCGGCGAGTACTACGACCTCGACGACGGCGACGGTCCGCACCGCGGACTCGCCCTCGCCCGTCGCATGGCGCTGCTGAACTACCGCAGCCCCATCGAGCTCAATCAGCGGTTCCAGCGTTCGTGGCAGTCGGGGGTCTCCCCGCTCGGCCACGGCGGCCGCTTCGCGGTCGAGTCGTATCTCGACTTCCACGGCAACAAGTTCACGCGTCGTTTCGACGCGAACAGCTACATCACGCTCGTCGAGGCGATGAACTCGCACGACGTGGGCCGCGACCGCGGCGGTGTCGAAGAGGCTCTCCGCACCGTGACCGCCACCACGCTGGTGCTGGGCATCGACAGCGACCGGCTGTTCCCCGTCGACGGGCAGCACCGCATCGCGCGTAGCATCCCGCACACCCTCGACGGCAACGACGCGGTGGTGCTGACCAGCGATTTCGGACACGACGGCTTCCTCATCGAGACGGATGCCGTCGGCGCGCACCTGCGTCGCCTGCTCGGGAGCTGAGCGCGCGGCGGCCGAGCGGGCTGCGTGCGGATCACGCCTCGACGAACCGCCAGGGCAGCACGCGGGTGTCGAGCGTGCCGTGCTCCCATGCGAAGTGACGCCCGCCGTCGCGATCGACCACCCGCGTGCGGAACAGCACGGGCGCGCCCGCCGCTGCCAGGGCGGAAGCGGCATCGTCGAACGCCGAGAGTCCGTGCAGCGTCACCCAGGTCGGCGGGAACAGCGTCCACTCCCCCGCCGCATGACGCGCCAGTGCCGCCGCCGGCGACGACCAGGCGACCTCTTCGACCTCCGCGGGTGACGGGACGGGCGCCGCGGCGGGCGCAGGCGCGAGGAAGAACCAGGTGCGGATGCGCGTCGGAGCCTCGAGCGGGGGATGCCAGGTCGAGAGCGGAACGAGCCCCGAGACGCCCAGGCCCACCTCCTCGGCGACCTCGCGGATGCCGGCACGGCGCGCATCGTCGATCTCGGAGTCGCCGGGCCGCCGGTCACCGTCGTCGACCTTGCCGCCGGGGAACACCCACCCTCCGGCGAACGAGCCGCGATCCGGGCGCCGCATCAGCAGCACCTCGAGTCCCTCGCCGCCGTCGCGGAGCAGCACGACCGTCCCGGCGACGGGCAGGTCATCGGGGGCATCCACCCCCTCACCCTACGCCGCGACGCGCTCCCGGCCCGCAGGCCGCCGCGCCTCGACGCGGTACGACAAAAGGGCGATGAGCAGGCCGGCGACCGCCAGTGCGGCGCCCGTCCACGAGGGGGCAGTGTAGCCCCAGCCCGCGGCGATGACCGCGCCACCGAGGAAGGCACCCAGGCTGTTGCCGATGTTGAGTGCGGAGTGGTTCATCGCCGCGGCGATCGACTGGTTGTCGCCTGCGACGTCCATCAGACGCGTCTGGATGGTGGGGCTCAACACGGAGGAGACGAAGCCGACTATGAGCACCAGCAGGGCGAGCAGGATGATCCAGGTCGCCACGAGAGCGAGCACCGCGAAAACGACCGCCATCGCTGCCAGACCGATCAGCAGCGTGCGCCGCAGGTCGATGTCGGCGAGATGACCGCCGACGAGGTTTCCGGCGGTCATGCCGAGACCCATCAGCACGAGGATGATCGGGACCACCCACTCCGGTGCGCCGGAGACCTCGGTGACGAGGGGCGCGATGTAGCTGTACACGGCGAAGAACCCGCCGAAGCCGATCGCGCCGACCCCGAGCGTGAACCACACCTGACCGATGCGGAAGACCCCCAGCTCCTGACGCATCGTGCGCCCGGGCGTGCCCGGATGCTCCGGCACGAGCAGCGCGATGCAGACCGTCGCGACCGCGAAGACCAGCGCGACGACGGCGAAGGCCGCCCGCCAGCCGAACTGCTGCCCGAGGAAGGTACCCAGCGGAACGCCGACGACGTTCGCGACGGTGAGCCCGGTGAGGATGAAGGCGACGCCCTTGGCCCGATTGCCCGGGCCCATCACCTCGGCCGCGACGAGGGCGCCGATGCCGAAGTACGCCCCGTGCGGGAGCCCGGCGAGGAAACGCGAGACCCCGACGAGTTCGAAGGTCGGCAGCACCACCGTGAGCGCGTTGAACACCGTGAGGGCCAGCGCCAGCACGATCATCACGCGGTGGCGGGGGAAGCGCGCCACGAAGCCCGCGATCGTGGGAGCGCCGACGACGACGCCGAGCGCGTAGAGCGACACGAGCCAGCCGGCCTGGCTGAGCGCGTCCTCCTGGCTGGACGCCCAGAGGGACGGGAGCAGGTCGGATGCGATGTCGGGCAGCAGGCCCATGATCACGAACTCGGTCATGCCGATGCCGAAGCTGCCGATGGCGAGGGAGAGGAGCGCCCACTTCGCCGCACCCCTCGATTCAGTCGAGGGATTCACCGGATCAGCTTACCGGCTGGGCGGCATGCCGGCCGACCGGCCGCTACTCGGCGTCGGCGTCGCCGTCGATCGCTCGCTCGAGACGCTCGACCTTGGCGTCGAGCTCGCCGGAGTAGCCCGGACGGATGTCGGCCTTGAGTACGAGCGAGACCCGGGAGCCGAACGGCATCACGGCCTCGGTGGCGCGCTTGACGACATCCATCACCGTGTCCCAGTCGGGACCTTCGATCTCGGTGAACATGCTCGTCGTGCGGTGCGGCAGGCCCGACGCGCGTACGACGCGCACGGCCGCGGCCACCGCATCGTGCACGGAACCGTCGGCACTGCCGGTGCCGGAGGGGGCGACGGAGAAGGCGATCAGCATGATTTCACTCCTGGAGGGTCGAGGGTCGGACGAAGGGGACTCTCACCACGGCGCGGATGCCGACGGCGAGGAGGACGAGGAGCAGCGCGTTACGCGCCGTGAGCAGGGCGACCGGAAGCGGCTGCGCCTGGAGAAGGGCGTCATAGGTGAGCGGGTAGACGAGGAACGTGAGAAGGCACAGCGCCAGCACCAGGGACGCCGCGACCTGCGCGCGCCCCCGATCCACCACCAGCCAGAGCACCACCGGCGCGAGGAGCCAGACCTGGAACTGCGGCGAACCCACCTTGTTCGTCACGATGAGCGCGACGACCAGGCTCAGCGCGAGCGGGGGCAGGAGGCGCGCCGACGCCGCACCGCGGCGCACCCTCCAGATGCCCACGGCGATGATGCCGCCGACGGCCACCGCCATGGCGGGCGTCAGCGCCACGCCGACCGCCTCGGCGCCCGGTGCGGAGATCTGGAAGGTCAGGATGTCGAAGCTGTACTCGATCCGAGCAGCCCCGACGGTCGCCAGCCAGAGGAACGGCGTCGCGGCGACGGCCTCGATCTGCAGCCCTCGGCCCGATTGCGCGCCCAGGAAGCCGACGATCTCCTCGCGAGCGCCGAGCAGGAGCAGACCCGCGAGCACGACGACCGTGACGGCTGCCGCCGCCCCGAGCATCCGCGCCCGGCGACGGACGGCGACGAGGCCCGCGACGAGCACGGCCCCCGGCCAGATCTTGATCCAGGCAGCGATCGTCAGAAGGGCGGCGGCGAGCGCAGGGCGCGAGGCGATCCACAGCCCGGCGACCACGACGAGGGGCAGCGTGATCGCGTCGAGCCGGTAGAGGGCGATCGGTCCGAGCAGCACCAGCGCCGCGCACCAGAACCAGCCGGCCGCGCGTCGCGGCGCGGAAGGTCGGCGCCCGATCAGCACGGCGAAGGCCGCGACGTCGATCACGGTCACCAGCACCGCCCACGCGACGAGGTAGGCGGCCGAGACGCCGAGGGCGGCGACCAGCGGTGTCGCGAGCAGCTTCGCGGCGAGCATCGGCAGCAGGGCCAGCTGCGGGTACACCCACGGCTCGGTGACGCCCATGACCGGCCCGCCGGAGAGAGCAGCCGAGGCCCACGGCTCGTACACCAGCACGACGTCGCCCATCGGCTGACTCGGAAGCACCCAGCCGAGATATGCCGTCGTCAGATGGGCGAGGAGGAAGACCCCCCACAGTGCCCCGACCTGCGCCGTCCGGCGCGTCACGCCAGGACGTCCGCGATCGCGCGCGGCAGCGCCTCCGCCACATCAAGCGCGACGATCGGATGCCCGGGCTCTCCGTTCGTCGTGCCGGAGGCGATCCGCGCGGCGTGGCCGTGGAGCCAGGCCCCCGCCGCGGCCGCCTCGGCCAGCGGTGAGGCGGGCGCCGCCGCGAGGACCGCGCCGAGAGCGCCGCCGAGCACGTCGCCCGTGCCGGCCGTCGAGAGCCAGGCGGTGCCCGCACCGATCGCGATCACTCCCCCGTCCGGTGCAGCGACGAGGGTGCGCGACCCTTTCAGCAGCACCGCGACGTTCAACGCCGTCGCGACCTCGCTCGCCTCGGCGACGCGATCGCCCCCGGTCGGAAGACCGAGCCGTCGGCGGAGCGTGGCGAACTCCTTGGCGTGCGGCGTGAGCAGGGTCGGCGCGGTGGGACGGTCGACGAGGTCGAGTGCTCCGGCGTCCACCACGACGCGCGCGTCGCCCCGCAGCAGAGCTCGCAGGTGCTCCTCCTCGTCGGATCCGCGGTGCGCGGCATCCGTGCCCGATCCGATGACCCAGGAATCCACCCGCGTCCGGCCGACATCGCGACCCGTCACGGTCTCGGGGCGGCGGGCGAGAACGGCATCCGCGACGCGCTGCTCCCCCACGTACCGCACGAAGCCCGCGCCCGCGCGCCAGGCGGCCTCGACGCCGAGCACCGCTGCCCCGGGGTAGGCCGGCGACCCCGTCCGCAGCGCGACCACGCCGCGCGAGTACTTGTCGTCGTCGGGCACGGGAGCGCGCAGCACCCGCGCCGTGTCACCGCGGGACCATTCGCGCACCTCGACCATGAGTCCACGTTAGCCGGGCGGCCCGCACCCTGTGCGCTCGGCGGTAGCGTCGATCCGTGAGCATCCTCTTCTCCCCCCTGCGCATCCGTTCCGTCGAGTTCCGCAACCGCCTCTGGGTGTCACCCATGTGCATGTACAGCGCCGTCGACGGGCTCGTGCAGGAGTGGCATCACACCCACCTCGCCCAGTTCGCGTCCGGCGGCGCCGGCCTCATCGTCGCCGAGGCCACGGCGGTGGTTCCCGAGGGACGCATCTCCCCGCGTGATACAGGGCTGTGGGCCGACGAGCAGCGCGACGCGTGGCGGCCCATCGTGCGGGCCATCCACGATCGCGGCTCGTTGGCCGGTGTCCAGCTCGCGCACGCCGGCCGCAAGGCCTCGACGTGGTGGCCCTGGGCCGACGCGCGCGGCTCGGTGCCCGACACCGAAGGGGGGTGGACGACGACCGCCCCCTCCGCGGTCGCCTTCGAGGGCTATGCCGAGCCCGCCGCCCTCGACACCGCGGGCATCGACCGGGTGGTCGCGGCCTTCGGCGACGCCGCACGCCGCGCCGTCGCCGCCGGGTTCGACGTGCTCGAGATCCACGGCGCGCACGGCTACCTGCTGCACCAGTTCCTCTCGCCGCTGTCGAACCTGCGCGACGACGAGTACGGCGGCACTCTCGAGAACCGTGCCCGTCTGCTCCTCCGCGTCGTCGACGCCGTGCGAGGCGCGGTCGACGACGGCGTTCCGGTCTTCGTGCGCATCTCCGCCACCGACCATGCCGAGGGCGGTTTCTCTCCGGAGGAGGCCGCACAGGTGGGCGCCTGGGCCACGGCGCACGGCGCCGACCTGATCGACGTCTCCAGCGGCGGACTGGTCGCGCACCAGCGGATCGATGTCTTCCCCGGCTACCAGGTGCCGCTCGCCGAGACCGTCCGCCAGGGCGGCCGCATCCCCGTCTCGGCGGTGGGCCTCATCACGGCCGCCGCGCAGGCCGAGGAGGTGCTCGCCGAGGGCGCGGCCGACGCCATCTTCGCGGGCCGCGAGTGGCTGCGCGACCCGCACTTCGGCCTGCGCGCCGCGCACGAGCTCGGCGACGACGTGCCCTGGCCCCGGCAGTACGACCGCTCCCGCTGGCGCTGAGCACGTCGCCTCCACCGCACGACGAAGGGCCCCCGGCCCCCCCGGGGCGGGGGGCGGGGGCGGCGCGGGCGGTGTCGGGCCCCGG
>JASCNZ010000068.1 GCA_029959905.1 Microbacteriaceae bacterium PS02344 | reverse complement strand
CCCCTCGCGCCCCCCGCGCCCCCGGGGGGGCGCCGCGGCGGGGGCGCCCCCCACCACCCGCCCCACGGGAGCAGCCGGCCGGCGCCGACCGATGGTTCAGGCCTTGGCGAGGCCGTAGATGGGGCTCACGGACTGCTCGTCCTCGTGGTCCGGTCCGAGCGGGATGCCGGAGCGGTCGCGCAGCAGCAGCGTGGCGATCAGGCCGAGCACGGTCATGCCCGCGAGGTACCAGGTCACGGCGCCCGTCGAGCCCGTGGCCTTGACGATCGCCGCGGCGATGGTGGGGGCAAAGGCACCGCCCGCGATCGCGCCGATCGCGTACGAGATCGAGACGCCCGAGAAGCGGATGCTCGCGGGGAACAGCTCCGTGTACAGCGCCGCCTGCGGTCCGTAGGTGAAGCCGAGGCCGATCGTGAGGATCGCGAGGCCGGCGAACACGAGGCCGATCTCCCCCGTGTTGACGAGCGGGAACAGCGCGAACACCCCGCCGAGCTGCAGCACCCAGCCGATGAGGTAGGTGGTGCGGCGGCCGATGCGGTCGCACACCCACCCGGCGAGCAGTGTCGTGAGCAGCCAGGTGACGGCGGAACCGGCCACGGCCCACAGCACCGGACCGCGCTCGAGCCCGATCGGTCCCTCGGGGTCGGTGGTGTAGTTCTGGATGTACCCGCCGGTCGTCATGTAGCCGACGGCGTTGTTGCCGGCGAAGACGAACGCCGCGATGATCACGAGCAGCAGGTGCTTGCGGAACAGCTGCAGGATGGGCATCTTGGCCCGCTCCTTGCGCTCGGCCAGCTCGGCGAACACGGGGCTCTCCTCGACCTTGCGGCGCACGTAGTAGCCCACGAGGATCAGCACGACGCTCAGCAGGAACGGCACGCGCCACCCCCAGGCGAGGAACTGGTCGCCGGGCGCGAGCGCGGTCATGAGCGCCATCACGCCCGAGGCGAGCAGCAGACCGAGCGGCACGCCGATCTGCGGCGATGCGCCGAAGATGCCGCGACGGGTGCGAGGGGCGTGCTCGACGGCCATGAGCACCGCGCCGCCCCACTCGCCGCCGGCCGAGATCCCCTGCAGGATGCGCAGCAGCACGAGCAGGATGGGCGCGGTGACGCCGATCGTCTCGTAGGTCGGCAGCACGCCGATGAGCGCGGTGGCGAGCCCCATGAGGATCAGCGTCCACATGAGCACGGTCTTGCGCCCGAACTTGTCGCCGAAGTGTCCGGCGAGGAACGCGCCCAGGGGGCGGAAGAGGAAGCTGACGCCCACGGTGGCGAAGGCGATGATGGCGCTGTCGGCGCCGAGCGGCGCGAAGAACAGCTGGCCGAACACGAGTCCGACCGCGGTGGCGTAGATGAAGAAGTCGTACCACTCGACGGTGGTGCCGACCACCGTGGCGAAGACGACGCGACGGCGGTCCGCCGCGGTCGCGATGGTTCCCGTGGGTGTGAACCCTGTCTGTGACTGACCGCTCATGCGGTGTCTCCTTTGTTCGTGACTGCGTTGTCACGGCCTGCATCCGAGTCTCGGTCGAGCTGCTTGCCGGGGGTAGTCAGGATGATATATGATTTCGGATACGACGCACAAGACGTCGTGACGACGACGAGCGCGAGGAGGCGCCCCGTGACGGACACCGTTCCCCGCCCCGGCAAGATCATCGCCATCCACCTCAGCTACGCCTCGCGCGCCGACCAGCGCGGTCGGCGCCCCGCGGCGCCCTCCTACTTCTTCAAGCCCTCGAGTTCCGTCGCGGCGTCCGGCGGTACGGTCGAGCGGCCGGCCGGGACGGAGTTGCTCGCGTTCGAGGGCGAGATCGCCCTCATCATCGGCACCGCCGCGCGACGCGTCGGACTCGCGGATGCCTGGTCGCACGTCGCGGCGGTGACCGCATCGAACGACCTCGGCCTCTACGACCTCCGCGCCAATGACAAGGGATCGAACGTCCGCTCCAAAGGCGGCGACGGGTTCACCCCCCTCGGGCCTCAGCTCATCGACGCGCGCACCGTCGACCCGACCGACCTGCGCGTGCGGGCATGGGTCAACGGCGAACTCCGGCAGGACGACACGTCTGGCGGCATGATCTTCCCGCTGGCGCAGCTGGTGGCCGACCTGTCGCAGCACTTCACGCTCGAACCCGGCGACGTCATCCTGACCGGCACCCCGGCGGGTTCGTCGGTGATCGTGCCCGGCGACGTGGTCGAGGTCGAGGTCGACGCCCCGAACGCCCCCGGCTCCCCCACCTCCGGCCGACTGGTGACGACGGTCACGCAGGGCGAGATCCCCTTCGACGAGACCCTCGGATCGCTCCCCTCCGTCGACGACCTCCAGCGCACCGAGGCCTGGGGCTCCGCCGAGGCCGCAGGTCTTCCGACCGCGCCGTCGACGACACCGGCCGCCGCTCCCGCTGCTCCCCCCGCCTCGACCGTGCTCTCCCCCGAGCTCCGCGCCCTGCTGACCGAGGCGCCCACCGCCGGCCTCTCGGCGCAGCTGCGCAAGCGCGGCCACCTCGCCTGTTTCATCGACGGCGTCTCGGTCAACATCCCGGGAACGAAACTCGTCGGCACGGCCCGCACCCTGCGGTTCGTGCCCTTCCGTGAAGATCTGTTCGCGAGTCATGGCGGCGGCTTCAACGCGCAGAAGCGCCTGTTCGACGCCGTCGACGAGGCCGAGGTCATCGTGATCGAGGCGCGCGGAGACGCGACCAGCGGCACGCTCGGCGACATCCTCGCGCTCCGCGCCCGCACCCGCGGCGCGGCCGGGGTGGTCACCGACGGCGGTGTGCGCGACTTCGCGGCCGTCGCCGAGATCGGACTCCCGGTGTTCTCGCAGGGCGCTCACCCGTCCGTGCTCGGCCGCCGTCACGTGCCGTGGGAGGTCGACACGACCATCGCCTGCGGCGGAGCGACGGTGCAGCCGGGAGACATCATCGTCGGCGACGACGACGGCGTGCTCGTCATCCCGCCCGCTCTCGCCGCCGAGGTGGCGGAGGCCACCCTCGCCCAGGAGCGCGAGGACGCCTGGATCGCGACGCAGGTCGAGGCCGGACACCCCGTCGACGGGCTGTTCCCGATGAACGCCGAATGGCGCGCACGCTACGACGCCGCCGGCGGCGACGGCGAGCACCGGGGCGACGGACGATGACCACGACCGCCGCGAGCAAATCCGAGGTCGCGTACGAGTGGATCCGCTCACGCATCACCGGGCACATCTTCAGCCCCGGCTATCGCCTCGTGCTCGGCTCGATCGCCGACGACCTGCAGATGAGTGTCGTGCCCGTGCGCGAAGCGATCCGGCGTCTCGAAGCCGAGGGCCTGGTGACGTTCGAGCGCAACGTCGGAGCCCGGGTGACCCTCGTCGACGAGAGCGAATACGCCCACACCATGCAGACGCTGGGCATCGTCGAGGGATCGGCCACCGCCCTCTCCGCTCCTCTGCTCGACGACGCGGCGCTCGATGAGGCCGAGCGCATCAACGACCGCATGGCACGCATGCTCGATCACTTCGACGCCCACGCCTTCACCGAGCTGAACCGCCAATTCCACTCGGTGCTGTTCGAGCCGTGTCCCAACCCGCATCTCCTCGACCTCGTCCACCGCGGGTGGTCGCGCCTCGCCGGCATCCGCGATTCCACATTCGCGTCGGTCCCAGGCCGTGCCCACCACTCCGTCGAGGAGCACGCCGAGATCCTGCACCTGATCCGCGCGGGCGGCGATCCCCTCGAGATCGAGCTCGCCGCCCGCAACCACCGTTGGCGCACGATGGACGCGTTCCTCGACGCCCTGCACGCCCGTTCCGCATCCACGACCGGAGACCCGTCATGACCGATTCGCGCATCCCCGCAGACCTGCCCGACCACATCCAGCACTACATCGACGGCGCGTTCGTCGATTCCGTCGACGGCGGCACGTTCGACGTGCTCGACCCCGTCACGAACGAGACCTACACCACCGCGGCCGCCGGCACGAAGGCCGACATCGACCGGGCCGTCGCATCGGCGCGGAAGGCGTTCGTCGAAGGTCCGTGGCCGCGCATGCTCCCTCGCGAGCGCTCGCGCATCTTGCACCGCATCGCCGACATCGTCGAGTCGCGCGATCAGCGCCTCGCCGAGCTCGAGTCGTTCGACTCCGGGCTTCCGATCACGCAGGCGCTCGGCCAGGCCCGCCGCGCGGCCGAGAACTTCCGGTTCTTCGCCGATCTGATCGTGGCGCAGTCCGACGACGCCTTCCAGGTTCCCGGTCGCCAGATGAACTACGTCAACCGCAAGCCCATCGGCGTCGCGGGGCTCATCACGCCCTGGAACACGCCCTTCATGCTGGAGTCGTGGAAGCTCGGCCCGGCGCTCGCGACCGGCAACACGGTCGTGCTCAAGCCCGCCGAGTTCACTCCGCTCTCGGCCTCGCTGTGGGCCGGGATCTTCGAGGAGGCCGGTCTCCCCCAGGGGGTGTTCAACCTGGTCAACGGTCTCGGCGAGCAGGCGGGCGACGCGCTGGTGAAGCATCCGGACGTCCCCCTCATCTCGTTCACCGGCGAGAGCCGCACGGGGCAGATCATCTTCGGCAACGCCGCGCCCTTCTTGAAGGGGCTGTCGATGGAATTGGGCGGCAAGTCGCCCGCCGTGGTGTTCGCCGACGCCGACCTCGACACCGCGATCGACGCCACGATCTTCGGCGTCTTCTCGCTCAACGGCGAGCGCTGCACCGCCGGCTCGCGCATCCTCGTGGAGCGCTCCGTGTACGACGAGTTCGTCGAGCGGTACGCCGCCCAGGCGAAGCGCGTGAAGGTCGGCTACCCGCACGACCCTTCCACCGAGGTGGGAGCGCTCGTCCACCCCGAGCACTACGACAAGGTGATGAGCTACATCGAGATCGGCAAGGGGGAGGCGCGTCTGGTCGCGGGCGGCGGCCGCGCCGAGGGCTTCGACGAGGGCAACTTCGTCGCGCCGACGGTGTTCGCCGACGTGCCGCACGACGCCCGTATCTTCCAGGAGGAGATCTTCGGCCCCGTCGTCGCGATCACCCCCTTCGACACCGAGGAGGAGGCCCTCGCCCTCGCGAACGACACGAAGTACGGGCTGGCGGCCTACATCTGGACCAACGACCTGCGTCGCGCGCACACCTTCGCGCAGTCGGTCGAGGCGGGCATGGTGTGGCTCAACAGCAACAACGTGCGCGACCTGCGCACCCCGTTCGGCGGGGTGAAGGCCTCGGGCCTCGGCCACGAGGGCGGCTACCGGTCGATCGACTTCTACACCGACCAGCAGAGCGTGCACATCACCCTCGGCGCTCCGCACAACCCCACCTTCGGCAAGCACTGACCCCTCCCCCGACACCGCAGCAAGGACGCTGACATGACCGCCAAGACCCAGAAGACCCTCACCTCCTCCGGTTACTACGTGTCGCAGGAGGCGCCGATCCACTCCGACAACCCGGTCGCGACGCCGTCGAGCACGCCGCCCGACATCCTGCGCTGCGCATACATGGAGCTCGTCGTCACCGATCTCGCCGCCTCGCGGCAGTTCTACGTCGACGTGCTGGGTCTCTATGTCACCGAGGAGGACGACGAGGCGATCTACCTGCGCTCGACCGAGGAGTTCATCCACCACAACCTCGTGCTGCGCCGGGGCCCCCTCGCCGCCGTCGCGGCGTTCTCGTACCGTGTGCGCTCGGCCGTCGACCTCGACAGGGCCGTCGCCTTCTACTCCGAACTCGGCTGCGACGTGCGCCGCGCGCCGGAGGGATTCGTGAAGGGCATCGGTGACTCGGTGCGCGTCGTCGACCCGCTCGGGTTCCCGTACGAGTTCTTCTTCGAGACCACGCATGTCGAGCGGTTGTCGTGGCGCTACGACCTGCACACCCCCGGCGAGCTCGTGCGCCTCGATCACTTCAACCAGGTCACCCCCGACGTGCCGCGCGCGGTGCGCCACTATCAGGACCTCGGCTTCCGCGTCACGGAGGACATCCAGGACGACGAGGGCACGGTCTACGCCGCGTGGATGCGCCGCAAGCCGACCGTGCACGACACCGCCGCGACGGGCGGCGACGGTCCGCGCATGCACCATGTCGCGTTCGCGACGCACGAGAAGCACAACATCCTCGCGATCTGCGACAAGCTCGGCGCGCTCCGCCGCTCCGACGCGATCGAACGCGGCCCCGGTCGCCACGGCGTCTCCAACGCCTTCTACCTGTACCTGCGCGACCCCGACGGTCACCGCGTCGAGATCTACACGCAGGACTACTACACCGGCGACCCCGACAACCCCGTCATCACCTGGGACGTGCACGACAACCAGCGCCGCGACTGGTGGGGGAATCCCGTGGTCCCGTCGTGGTACACCGAGGCGTCGCTCGTGCTCGACCTCGACGGCAACCCTCAGCCGGTCGTCGCCCGCACCGACAGCTCGGAGATGGCGGTCACGATCGGCGCCGACGGCTTCTCGTACACCCGCCCCGACGAGGGCGCGGCCTCGATGCCCGAGTACAAGCAGGGCGAGTACAAGCTCGGTCACCAGCTCTAGGAGGGGCGGATGCTCTCGCACGACGTCATCGCGCAGATCGCGGCCGAACTGGCCGAGGCCGACCGCGCCCACGGGGTGATCCCGCGCATCACCGCGCGGTGGCCGGAAGCCACGGTCGAGGACTCGTACGCCATCCAAGGGGTGTGGCGCGACGCCCAGATCGCGGCCGGGCGGCGGCTCGTCGGCCGCAAGATCGGTCTGACGTCGAAGGCCATGCAGCAGGCGACGGGCATCACCGAGCCCGACTACGGGGTGATGTTCGACGACACCGTGTTCGCCTCGGGCGCCGAGATCCCGACCGCGCACTTCTCGAACGTGCGCATCGAGGTCGAACTCGCGTTCGTGTTGAAGCATCCGCTCGAAGGCCCCGACTGCACGCTCGACGACGCCCTCGCGGCGATCGACTACGCCATCCCCGCACTCGAAGTGCTGAACTCGCACATCGAGCTCGAAGGGCGGACGATCGTCGACACCATCAGCGACAACGCCGCGTACGGCGCGATGGTGCTGGGCACCGAGCGCCGACGCCCCGACGAGATCGACCTGCGCTGGGTGCCCGGGGTGCTCTCGCGCAACGGCGAGATCGAGGAGACCGGCGTCGCGGCCGGCGTGCTCGGCCATCCGGCCACGGGCGTCGCCTGGCTGGCGAACAAGTTCCACCAGCACGGCGCGCGGCTCGAGGCGGGCGAGATCATCCTGGCAGGATCGTTCACGCGCCCGATGTGGGTGTCGCGCGGCGATGAGGTGCTGTGCGACTACGGACCGATGGGAACGATCGCATGCCGCTTCGTCTAGACCCCTCCTTCCGCGCGGTGCTCTCCGGCGCCGACCGCGGTCTCGTGGGGATGTGGGTGTGCTCGGGCAGCCCGCTCCTGGCAGAGGTCGCCGCGGGCTCCGGGCTCGACTGGCTGCTCATCGACATGGAGCACTCCGCCAATACGCTCGAGAGCGTGCTCGTGCAGCTGCAGGCCGTGGCTGCCTACCCGATCACCCCGCTGGTGCGGGTGCCGTCGAACGACATCGTCTCGATCAAACAGGTGCTCGACCTCGGGGCGCAGAACCTGATCGTGCCGATGGTGTCGTCGGCCGAAGAGGCGCGCGCCGCCGTCGCCGCCACACGCTACCCGCCCGCGGGCGTGCGCGGGGTGGGCAGCGCGCTCTCGCGCAGCGCCCGCTGGAACCGCGTCGACGGCTATCTGCGGGATGCGGATGCCCACATCTCGCTGACCGTGCAGATCGAGACCGCGGCCGGGGTCGAGGCCGCCGCCGAGATCGCCGCCGTCGATGGCGTGGATGCCGTGTTCGTCGGGCCGTCCGACCTCTCCGCCTCGCTCGGACTGCTCGGGCAGCAGACGCATCCGGAGGTGGTGGCTGCGGTCGAGACGGTGTTCGCCGCCGTGCGAGCGGCGGGCACACCGGTCGGCGTCAACGCCTTCGACCCGGCGGCCGCCGACGCCTATCTCGCCGCGGGCGCCGACTTCGTCGCGGTGGGCGCCGACGTCGCCCTGCTCGCCCGTGCGTCGGAGGCCTTGGCTGCACGATTCATCGCCCCCGCGGCATCCGAGCGCGACAGCTACTGAACGACGAGCAGATCGCTGTCCCGACTGGCGGATTCATAGCCGGGCGCACCACACTGGACGCATGACCTTCGCTGCCCTCCAGCCCCTCGCCGACCGCGCCGCCCTGTTCACCGCGCTCCGTCAGGACGCCCTCTCCGCCGCCGCCGACGGGCTCGGCGAGCACCGGTGGGACGTCGACATGACAGCCGGCACCCTGACCTTCAGCGCGAACGGCGACCCGTCGCGCCGCCTGGTCACCCGCGCGCACCTCGTCGCCACGATCGCGCCGGGCCCCCGCTCGCTGCTCTGGGCCTGGGCGCACCCTCAGGGCGACCCGCAGGGCGTCGCGACCCAGCTGCGCGCCTACGGGCAGAAGCACGGCCTGACCGATCTCACGAACGCCGAGGTCCCGTTCCCCGCCGACGCCTCCGGCGACGAGGCATGGATCGCCCAGGCTGCGCACACCGTCGGCGGTGTCGCGGTCGAGATCACCGGCCGTGCGCCGTACTACTCGGCGCCGATCGGGGGCGGCACGCGTGCCGTGTTCCTGCTCGACGCGCCGCTCCCGCCTGTCACCGTGCGCGACGCATCGATCGTGCTGCCCCGTCTCCTCGCCGGGCTCGCACTCTCCGACGCCCGCAGCGCGGTGTGGGACCTGGCGCGCCTCGCCGGGTGGACGCTCACCTGGACCGATCAGGCGTTCTCGGGTGCGAACCTCACCGACCAAACGGGAGCGTTGACGTTCTCGTTCGACGAGCACGCGCGCATCACGAACCTGCAGTCGCACATCGGCGGCTGATTCCGAGGCATCCGGCAGCCCCGTGCGCGAGAAACCCCGCCCGATCTTCCGATCCGGGCGGGGTTTTCCGCGTGTGCCCCGAAGGGTCGAACGGATGCCGTCAGGCCAGCCGCTCGGCTGCCTCCACGACGTTGGTCATGAGCAGGGCGACCGTCATGGGTCCCACTCCCCCCGGGTTGGGCGAGACGAAGCCGGCGACCTCGGCCACATCGGGATGCACATCGCCGAAGACGAGGTTCTTCCCCGTCTCGGGGTCGGTCTCGCGCGTGACGCCGACATCGAGCACCGCCGCACCGGGCTTCACGTCCTCCGCGCGGATGAGATGCTTCACGCCGGCCGCGGCGACGATGACGTCGGCCTCGCGCAGGTAGCGGGGCATGTCGACCGTGCCGGTGTGCGTCAGGGTCACCGTCGCGTTGAGGTCGCGGCGGGTGAGCAGCAGCCCGATCGAGCGGCCGATCGTCACCCCACGGCCGACCACCACGACGTGCGTGCCGTTCAGGTCGTAGCCGTTGCGCACCAGCAGCTCGATGACCCCGCGCGGCGTGCAGGGCAGCGGCGTGTGGATCGGGCTGTTGACGTTGAGCACGAGACGACCGAGGTTCGTCGGGTGCAGGCCGTCGGCGTCCTTGGCCGGATCGATGCGCTCGAGGATCGCGTCGGTGTCGAGGTGCTTCGGCAGCGGGAGCTGCACGATGTACCCGTGGCACTCGGGATCGGCGTTGAGTTCGTCGATCAGCGCTTCGACGTCTTCCTGCGAGGCGTCGGCGGGGAGCTCGCGCTGGATCGAGTTCATCCCGATCGCCTCGGACTGCCGGTGCTTCATGCCCACGTACAGCTGCGAAGCGGGATCGGCGCCGACGAGTACCGTCGCGATGCCGGGCGTGATGCCGCGCGCGCGCAGGGCGGCGACGCGCTCGGTGAGCTCGGCCTTGATCGCCGCCGATGCCGCTTTGCCGTCGAGAATGGTCGCGGTCATGTCGTCTCCTATCGAACGGACGCCGAGACACCACATCGCGCGTGAGACATCACGGATGCCGTGGCGTCTCGTGGCCGATGTGGTGTCTCGGCGATCGAGTTACTGCTGCAGGTCCGGGTAGAGCGGGAACGCGGCGGCGAGGGCGTCGACGCGGGCGCGGAGGCCCTCGACATCGGCACCGGGCTGCAGCGCGAGCGCGATGATGTCGGCGACCTCGGTGAACTCCGCATCGCCGAAACCGCGCGTCGCGAGTGCCGGCGTACCGATGCGCAGGCCCGAGGTCACCATCGGGGGCCGCGGGTCGTTGGGCACCGCGTTGCGGTTGACCGTGATGTGGATGTCGTGCAGCAGGTCTTCCGCCTGCTTGCCGTCGATCTCGGCGTCGCGCAGGTCGACGAGCACGAGGTGCACGTCGGTGCCGCCGGAGCGCACGGCGATGCCGGCGTCCGCAACGTCCTGCTGCGAGAGACGCTCCGCGATTAGCGAGGCACCGCGCAGCACGCGCTCCTGGCGCTCGGCGAATTCCGGCGTCGCCGCCAGCTTGAAGGCAGTGGCCTTCGCGGCGATCACGTGCATGAGCGGGCCGCCCTGCTGGCCCGGGAAGACGGCCGTGTTGATCTTCTTGGCGATGTCGGCGTCGTTGGTGAGGATGAAGCCCGAGCGCGGGCCGCCGATCGTCTTGTGCACAGTCGACGAGACGACGTGGGCGTGGGGAACCGGGTTCGGGTGCAGGCCCGCGGCGACGAGACCGGCGAAGTGGGCCATGTCGACCCAGAGCAGCGCGCCCACCTCGTCGGCGATCGCGCGGAACGCCGCGAAGTCGAGCGTGCGCGGGTACGCCGACCAGCCGGCGATGATGACCTTCGGCTTGTGCTCGAGGGCGAGGCGGCGCACCTCGTCCATGTCGATGGTGGAGGTCTCGGGGTTCACGCCGTAGGCAACGATGTCGTAGAGACGGCCCGAGAAGTTGATCTTCATGCCGTGCGTGAGGTGGCCGCCCTGGTCCAGCGAGAGGCCGAGCAGCGTGTCGCCCGGGCGGGCAATGGCGTGCAGCACGGCGGCGTTCGCCGAGGCGCCGGAGTGCGGCTGGACGTTGGCGAACTCCGCACCGAACAGGCTCTTGGCGCGCGAGATCGCGAGCTCCTCGGCGACGTCGACCTCTTCGCAGCCGCCGTAGTAGCGGCGCCCGGGGTATCCCTCGGCGTACTTGTTGGTGAGCACGGAACCCTGCGACTGCAGCACCGAGACGGGAACGAAGTTCTCGCTCGCGATCATCTCGAGGAAGGTCTGCTGACGCTTCAGCTCGCGGTCGAGCACCTCGGCGATCTCGGGGTCGACCTCGGCGAGCGGGGCGTTGAAGTAACGGTCGGTCATGATGACGGGCTCCTCTGACGACGGATTCGAAGGGGTGTTCTCATCGGCCCAGGCGCGCGGTCGAATTCCGTGGTCGGTCGCTCCCCGGTGGTACCCCACCCAGACGCCAGTCGCGACAGAACGAGCATAGCGGATGCACCCTGGCCTGTTCGCCATGCGCGCGCTAGGTTTTGTTCATGGTCTTTCCAGATGCGCTCCCCCTGGTTCCGGTCCCGGCCGAGACGGTCGTGGGCGACGGCCGGATGCCTGTGACCACCGCGTCTCGCATCATCGCCGGCACCCCCGCCACCGAGATCCTCCGCGCCGCATGGGGCCGCCGCGGTGCGCCCCTGCCCGCCGTCGCCGCCGCCGGCACGGCGCCGGTGGCGGGTGACATCGTCCTGCGCCTCGATCCCGGCACCGCTGCCGATCTCCCCGCCGCCACGCCCGGTCCGGGCGAGGGCTATCACCTGCGCGTCGACGAGCACGTCGAGCTCACCGCGCCCACCGAGGCCGGCCTGTTCTACGGCGTGCAGACGCTGCTGCAGCTGCTCCGCCCGGATGAGCAGGACGGCGGCTGGAGCATCCCCCGCGTCGTGATCCGCGATGCCCCGCGCTTCGCGCACCGCGGCGTCATGCTCGACGTCGTCCGGCACTTCTTCGACGTCGACGAGGTGCGCCGGTTCATCGACGCCACCAGCGCTCTGAAGTTCAACCGCCTGCACCTGCACCTCACCGACGACCAGGGATGGCGCGTGCACATCGACTCGTGGCCGCTTCTCACCGAGCGGGCCTCGGCGAGCGCGGCGGACGGCGACCGCGGCGGCTTCTACACGAAAGACGACTACCGGGCGATCGTCGCGTACGCCGCCTCGCGCCACATGGTCGTCATCCCCGAGATCGACCTCCCCGGCCACACCCACGCGATCGGCGTCGCCTATCCCGACCTCGTCGAGGAGCCGGTGCTCAACGACGCCCTCGTCGCACAGGCCGCCGAGCTCGGACAGGAGCTGCCGGTGAAGGGCGAGCCGTACCGCGGGTGGGGCGTGGGGCACTCGAGCGTCCGCATCCGCGACGAGCGCACCTACGACTTCGTGAGGGACGTCGTGCGCGAACTCGCGGAGATGACGCCCGGACCGTACATCCATCTCGGCGGCGACGAGTCGCTGGGCACCACGCAGGACGATTTCGACCACTTCGCCGAGCGTGCGACGCGCATCGTCGTCGAGGCGGGCAAGCGTCCCATGGCCTGGCACGAGATGGGTGCCGCCGCGGGAATCGCGGAGGGCACGGTCGGCCAGTACTGGGGCATGACCGAGCCATCGACGTCGCACGCCGCCCACGCCGCGCACTTCGTGGAGCGCGGCGGTGCGCTCGTCATGTCGGCCGCCGACGCGGCCTATCTCGACATGAAGTACGACGCGGACTTCCCTCTCGGCCTCTCGTGGGCGGGGTTCACCGACGTCCGCACGGCGTACGAGTGGGAACCGACGGCGGTCCTCGACCTCCCGGACGACGCGATCCTCGGCATCGAGGCGCCGCTGTGGTCCGAGACGACGCGCACCCTGTCCGACGTCGAGCGACTCGTGTTCCCCCGCGCCGCCGCCGAGGCCGAGGTCGCCTGGTCGCCCCGCGAGGCCGTCGGTCGCACCTGGGAGTCGTTCCGCGCCCGGGTCGGCGCCATGGCCCCTCTGTGGAAGGCTGAGCGGATCGACTTCCACCCCACGACCGAGATCACCTGGAGCGACCGATGACCTCGCAGACGTCCTCGTCTCCCACGCTCGTCATCCATTCGGCGCGCGTCGTCGACCGCGGCACCGTCGACGACGACGCGTGGGTGCGGTTCGAGCACGGTCGTGTCGCCGCACGCGGCACCGGTGACGGATGGGCACCCGCCGACGAGGTGGTCGATGCGGCCGCCGCGGCCGGTCCCGGCGCTGTGCTCACACCGGGATTCATCGACATCCACGGCCATGGCGGCGCGGGTGCCTCGTTCGACGACGGGGTGGATGCCATCCGCACCGCGCGCGCCCTGCATCGCGCTCACGGCACCACCCGCGCCGTCGTGTCGCTCGTGACCGCCCCGCTCGACGAGCTGGCTCGCAGCGCCGCGGCGATCGCCGACCTCATGCAGACGGATGCCGACATCCTCGGCTCGCATCTCGAGGGACCGTTCCTCGACCCCGGCCATCACGGCGCCCACGAGCCGTCGCTCCTGCGGGAGCCGCACGCCGACGACGTCGATCGACTGCTGCGCGCCGGACGCGGCACCATCCGCCAGGTGACGATCGCTCCGGAGCTGCCGGGAGGGATCGACGCGATCCGACGCATCGTCGCCGGAGGTTCGGCGGCAGCGGTGGGCCACACCGATGCCGATGCCGCCATCGCGGCCGAAGCCTTCGCCGCCGGCGCCTCCCTCCTCACGCATGCGTTCAACGCGATGCCCGGCATCCACCACCGCGCTCCCGGCCCGGTGCTCGCGGCCGCGGCGGACCACCGTGTGACCCTCGAGGCGATCGCCGACGGCGTGCACCTCGACCCGCACGTCGTGAAGCTCGTGTTCGACGCCGCTCCGGGCCGCGTGGCCCTCATCACCGACGCCATGGCGGCGGCGGGCAGCGCAGACGGCCGCTACGATCTCGGCGCCGTGCGCGTCGTCGTCGAAGACGGCATCGCGCGCACCGTCGAGACCGGCGCGATCGCGGGGTCGACCCTCACGCAGGACGAGGCGCTGCGCCGCACGGTGGCCGCAGGCGTGCCGCTCGCCGACGCCGTGCGCGCCCTCACCGAGACCCCGGCGGCCGCGGTCGGCGTCGCAGACGAGGTCGGAAGCCTCCAGCCGGGGATGCTGGCCGACGCCGTGCTTCTCGACGGCGATCTGCGCATCGCGCGCGTGTGGACGGGCACGGCACTGCGGCGCCGTTGACGCCCCTCGACGAGGCGGGGCCGCCGATCCCCCCGGATC
>JASCNZ010000067.1 GCA_029959905.1 Microbacteriaceae bacterium PS02344 | reverse complement strand
GCACCGGTCGGTGCCGCGTCGGCCGGTGATTCTCCACCCGTGGCGTCGGCGGCCAGGGCGCCGGCGGGCACGCCGGCGCCGGGCAGGGCGCCGGAGGGCACGGCGTCGGCGGGCGGCCACGGCTCGCCACCGGGCGTGCGCGGCAGCCCCCGACGCAGACGGGGGACGCCCGTGTTCTCCGCAACCCCAGGGTCAGCAGCACCGCTCATCGTCGTTCCCGCCGCGGCATCCACTGCCACGGCGGCGCCATCCGCCCCGCCGGCAGCAGCATCCGCGCGCCCTGCGGAACCACCGCGCTCAGCGACGACGGCATCCTCCCGCCGATCCGCAACGCCCGGAGCACCCACAACGTCTGCAGCACCCGCAACGGCCTCGGCGGCATACGGTGCGGGGTGCGCGGCATTCTCCGCGACCGTGTCGTCTCTTCCGCCCTCGCCCGCCGGCAACGGCGTCTCGGGAGGCCAGGGTTCGCCGCCGGCGACGCGCGGCAGACCGCGGCGCAGCATCCGGCCTTCGCGTGCCTCAGCGACCATGGCTCCCTACTTCCGGGCTTCGAGGGCGGCGATGACCTGCGGGACGACGGTGAACAGGTCTCCGACGATACCGAAGTCGGCCACATCGAAGATGGGGGCGTCGCCGTCTTTGTTGATCGCGACGATGGTCTTCGAGGTCTGCATGCCCGCGCGGTGCTGGATGGCACCCGAGATGCCCAGCGCGACGTAGAGCTGCGGAGACACCGAGACGCCGGTCTGACCGACCTGGTACGACTGCGGCACGTACCCCGCGTCGACCGCCGCGCGCGAGGCACCCACCGCGGCACCCAGGGCGTCGGCGAGGTCTTCGACCAGGGCGAACTTCTCCTTCGACGCGAGACCGCGGCCGCCCGACACGACCCGGGTCGCGCCGCGCAGCTCGGGACGGGTCGACGTCGCAGCGAGAGCTTCGACGGGGCCGACGGAGGCCGCAGCCATGCCGGAGGGATCCACCGACAGCGCCTCGACCTCGGGGGCGGCGACCGCGGCGGCACGCGCCTCGACCGCGCCCTGACGCACCGTGATGACGGGGGCGCGGAACGTCGCCGCTGCATCGACGAGGTACGAACCGCCGTAGACGGAGTGGTGGGCCACGACGCCCTCGTCGTCGCGCGAGACGCCGACGACGTCGACGCAGAGCGCGAGCCGCGCGCGGGCGGCGAAGCGACCGGCGGCGTCGCGCCCGGCGATCGAGTGCGAGGCGAGCACCGCATCCGGCTGCACCTGCGCGAAGGCGGCATGCAGGGCGTCGACCACGGGAACGGTCAGCGCGGTCGCGTCGCCGTCGGCGGTGAGCACGACGGATGCCCCGGCGGCCGCCGCCTGCGCGGGCGCCTCCGCCGAGCCGCCGACGATCAGTGCGACGGGCGTGCCGATGGTCGAGGCGGCGCCGAGCAGCGCGGCGGTGCTGCTGGCGATGCCACCCGACGGGTCGACGTCGACGAGCACGAGCACGGGGTTCTCGGGACGATTCATCTCACACCAGCCTGTTCTGCACGAGGTAGTCGACGAGCTGCTGGGCGGCGTCGCCCTCATCGACGATCTTCACTCCCGCCGCGCGCGGTGGCTTCTCCGCCACCGCGGTCATGATCGAGCGCGGCGCGACCGCCGGGTCGGCCGAGACACCCAGGTCGTCGAGCGACACGACCTCGAGGGGCTTCTTCTTCGCGGCCATGATGCCCTTGAAGTTCGGGAACCGGGCATCCGGCATCGCCTCGGTGACCGAGATCACGGCGGGCAGCGCAGCGGTGACCGTCTGCGACCCGAAGTCGGTGGCGCGCGTGCCTGTCACGGCATCGGCGCCGATCTCCACGGACGTGAGCGCGGTCGCCTGCGTCCAGCCCAGGTGCTCGGCGAGCATCGCGGGCATGACGCCGCCGGTGCCGTCGGTCGACAGGTTGCCGGTGACGACGAGGTCGGGCTCGCCGCGGCGGATGGCGGCGGCGAGCACCTCGGCGGTGAGGCCGAGGTCGGCGCCCCGCAACTGCTCGTCGGCGATGTGCACGGCCGACGCCGCTCCGATCGCGAGCGCCCGACGCACCGAGGCGGTCGAGCCCTCCGGGGCCATCGACACGGCCACGACCTCGGTGCCCTCGTGCGCATCGGCGTAGGTCAGGGCGACCTCGAGGGCGCGCTCGGTGATTTCGTCGAGCACCAGGTCTCCCGCGGCGCGATCGGCCAGACCGGTCTCGAGATCGAGTGTGCGGTCGCCGTATGTGTCCGGCACCTCTTTGACCAGGACGAAGATCTTCATCGAATGCTCCTCACGACTGTGTCGATTCTAGTCCCGCGAGACTGCGTCTCAGGCGAGGTGAAACCCGGGACCAGCGGCTCGGCGACCCCGATCCGGCCCCGCGCGCCCGGTACCGTAGAGGCGTGGCCCGTCCCCGTCCGCTGCCCGTGGATCCGCTCGCCGAGGCGAAGCGGCAGTGGCTCGCGCACGGATGGGCGGATGCCGCCGACGGCATGGCCGTGGTGACCTCGGTGATGCGGGCCCAGCAGCTGCTGCTCGCGCGGGTCGACGCGGCCCTCAAGCCGTTCGGGCTGAGCTTCGCGCGGTACGAGGTGCTTCGACTGCTCGGGTTCAGCCGCGAAGGTCGCCTGCCGCTGTCGAGCGTCGTGGCCCGCCTGCAGGTGCATGCCACCACGGTCACCAGCACCGCCGACCGCCTCGTGCGCGATGGACTGATCGTGCGCGAACCGCACCCGCACGACGGCCGCGCCGCTCTGCTCGCCCTCACCCCGGCGGGGCGCGACCTGGTCGAGCGCGCGACCACGGCGCTGAACGCCGCGGTGTTCTCCGCCCCCGGCATCGACGCCGACGACGCCGGAGAACTCGTCGCGATCGTCGCGCGTCTGCGCAAGCACGCCGGCGACTTCACCGACCCGCGCCCCGCGCCCGACCCGCTCTGACATGGCCCGCTTCGTGCTCGAGACCGTGATCGCCGCGCCGGTGGCCGAGGTGTTCGCCGCCTCGCTCGACCCCGAGCTGCACGTGCGGTCGATGGCCGCGCACGGCGAGACGATGGTCGAGGCCCCGGCGGGCGGGGCGTTCACCGAGGGGTCGACGGTCACGTGGCGGGCACGGCACTTCGGCATCCCGTTCCGGCTGCGTTCGCGGGTGTTCGACATCGACGCGCCGCGCGGTTTCCGCGACCGCCAGATCGCCGGGCCGTTCGCTTCGTTCCTGCACGAGCACACCTTCGCGGAGCATCCGCAGGGCACGCTCATGCGCGACGTCGTGACCTTCCGCTCACCGTTCGGCCCGCTCGGCCGGCTCGTCGACCGCGTGATCATGCGTGCGCATCTGGAACGGGTGATCGCCGAGCGCAACCGCACGCTCGTCGCCGAGCTGACGCGATCGGCCGGACCGGAGCCGCAGACCTCCACGCCGGACACCCCCTGACGCGCGACCGTGCGGGTGCGCACCCCTGTCTCGCCGTGCCCGCCCGGGCGTACCCTGTGCCCATGAGCGAACTGCGCCTCCACACCACCCTCGTGCGCCGCGGCCCCGCCGCTGCACTCCTTCTCGATGACGAGCAGGTCGCGTCTCTCGGCGCGGGCAAGACCTTCCCCGTCGCGGTGACCATCGACGGTCGCACGGCGCGACTGCGGCTGGCCCGCATGGGCGGCGAGAACATGATCGGCTTCAACAAAGCCGTGCGCGCCGAGATGGGGCTCGACATCGACCAGGAGGTCGACGCGGTCGTCACTGTCGACGCCGCGGAGCGAACCGTCGAGGTCCCGCCCGCACTCGCCGCCGCACTCGACGCCGATCCGACCGTGCGGGCCGCGTTCGACGCGCTCAGCTACAGCGCTCGCAAGGAGCACGCCCGCTCCGTCGCCGACGCGAAACAGGACGCGACCCGCGACCGCCGCGTCGCGTCGATCGTCGAGACGCTGCGGGGCTGACCCGCTCGCTCGACCACACCTCAGGACGGGGCGCGGGTGCGTCCGCCGGGCCGACGCAGCTGCGCGCCGGACCGGGCCGCGAGCCGCCACTCGTCCTGAGTTGTGGTCGGGCATCAGCGGCGCACCCGCCCCGAGGTGAGGCCGGGCATCAGCGGTGGCGGAAGTCGGGCTGCCGCTTCTCGCGGAACGCGGCCATGCCCTCCTTCTGATCGTCGGTGTCGAAGAGCGACGCGAACGCCTGCTTCTCGTGAGCGAGTCCTTCGGCGAGCCCCGTCTCCATCGCCGCGTCGAGGGCGGCCTTGGCGGCGTAGACCGACGGCAGCGACTTCGACGCGATGGTCTCGGCCAGCGTCTCGGCCTCGGACAGCAGGTCGGATGCCGGCACCACCCGCGACACGAGACCGATCCGCTCGGCCTCGGCGGCGTCGATGATGCGCCCCGAGAGCACGAGTTCGGCGGCCTTGTAGTAGCCGACCGCCCGGATCAGGCGCTGCGTGCCGCCCATCCCGGGGATCACGCCGAGGTTGATCTCGGGCTGCCCGAACCTCGCGGTATCGGCGGCGAGGATGATGTCGCACATCATCGCGAGCTCGCAGCCGCCGCCGAGCGCGAAGCCCGAGACAGCGGCGATCACCGGGGTGCGCACGGCGGCGAAGTCGCTCCAGGAGCCGAAGTGGTCGGTGGCGAGCATGTCGGCCGCGGTCATGCCCTCCATCTCCTTGATGTCGGCCCCGGCGGCGAACGCCTTCTCCGACCCGGTGACGACGATCGCACCCACCCCGGGGTCGGCGTCGAAGGCGACCGCCGCGGCGGTGACCTCCTCCGATACTCGGCTGTTCAGGGCGTTGAGGGCCTGCGGACGGTTCAGGGTGATCCACCCCACGCGTCCCCGCTGCTCGACCAGGATCGTCTCGTACTGATTCATCGGATGCTCCGCCTCCACGTCGTCGTCGGTCCCCTCAGTCTGTCGGCTGGCGCACGCGGCGTCACACCGACCCGTCGCGGATGTCGGTGATGATGCCCGAGAAGTCGCGCCCGGCTCCGTCGCCCGCGGCATAGGCGGCGTAGAGCTGCTGGGCGAGGCGGCCCATCCGGGCATCCGTCGAGGTCTGCTCGATCGCCTGCAGCGCGAGTCCGAGATCCTTCGCCATGAGCGCCCCGGCGAAACCGGGCTGGTAGTCGCGGTTCGCCGGGCTCGTCGGCACCGGGCCGGGAACGGGGCAGTTCGTGGTGATCGACCAGCATTGGCCCGAGGCCTGCGACACGACGTCGAACAGCGCCTGGTGCTCGAGTCCGAGCCGCTCCCCCAGCACGAACGCCTCGGCGACGGCGATCTGCGACACCGCGAGGATCATGTTGTTGCAGACCTTCGCGGCCTGCCCGAGCCCGGGGCCGCCGCAGTGCACGATGCGCTTCCCCATCGCCTCGAGCAGCGGCCGCGCCGCCGCGACGTCGTCGTCGCTGCCGCCCACCATGAAGGCGAGCGTGCCGTTCTCCGCGCCGACCACGCCGCCCGACACCGGGGCGTCGATGTTGCGGTGCCCCGCGGCGAGCGCGAGGGCGTGCGCGGCGCGGGCCTCGTCGACGGCGATCGTCGACGACTCGATGAACAGCGTGCCGGGGCGGGCGGCGGCGAGCAGTTCGGTGCGGTACGCGTCGAGCACGTGCTTCCCGGCGGGGAACATCGTGATCACGACGTCGGCGTCGGCCACGGCATCCGCCCCGCGGGCGGCGACCCGGATGCCGGCGGCCGTGGCCGCGTCGACCGCGGCGGGCACGAGGTCGAAGCCGTGCACCTCGTGCCCGGCCTTCTGCAGGTTGACCGCCATCGGCAGTCCCATGTGGCCGAGACCCAGGAAGGCGACGCGCGTCATGAGGCGCTCCGCATCGAGGTCGAGCCGGCGGGGCGGAGCATCTCGCGTCCGACGATCAGCCGCATGATCTCGTTGGTGCCCTCGAGGATCTGGTGCACCCGCAGGTCTCGCACGACCTTCTCGATGCCGTAGTCCTGCAGGTAGCCGTACCCGCCGTGCAGCTGCAGCGCGCGGTTGGCGACGTCGAAGCCCGCATCGGTGGCGAAGCGCTTGGCCATCGCGCAGCGCATCGTCGCATCGGGGGCCTTCGCGTCGACGGCTTCGGCGCCGTCGCGCACCATGAGGCGTGCGGCCTGCAGGTCGGTGCGCATGTCGGCGATCTGGAACAGGATCGACTGCTTCTCTGCCAGCGGTTCGCCGAACGCCACGCGCTCGTGCACGTACTGCACGGCCCGGTCGAGTGCCCACTGCGCGCCGCCGAGCGAGCAGGCCGCGATGTTGAGGCGCCCGCCGTTCAGGGCCGACATCGCGATGCGGAAGCCGCGGCCCTCCTCGCCGAGCAGGGCGGATGCCGGCACCCGCACCCCGTCGAAGATCACCTGCCGGGTCGGCTGGGCGTGCCAGCCCATCTTCTTCTCGAGCGCGCCGAAGCTCAGCCCCTCGGCGTCACCGGGCACGAGGAACGCGCTGATGCCGTCGGCGCCGGGACCCCCGCTGCGCGCCATCACGACGTAGACGGCGGCCTCGCCGGCCCCCGAGATGAACTGTTTCACGCCGTTCAGCACGAAGTCGTCGCCGTCGCGCACCGCGCTGGTGGCGATGTTCGCGGCATCCGATCCCGCCCCCGGCTCGGTGAGGCAGTAGCCGCCGAAGGCCGCCATGGTGGCGAGGTCGGGCATCCAGCGGTCGATCTGCTCGTCGGTGCCGTAGGTGTCGATCATCCACGCGACCATGTTGTGGATCGAGATGTACGCGGCGACGGCGGGGTCGGCCTGCGCGAGCTCCTCGAAGATCGCGACGGTGTCGGTACGGCTGAGCCCGGAGCCGCCCGACTCCTCGCGCACGTAGATGGCGCCGAGTCCGAGCTCGCCGCCACGGCCGAGCGATTCCCGGGGGAAGATGTGCTGCTCGTCACGTTCGAGGGCATGCGGCGCGAGCTCGGCGTCGGCGAACTCGCGGACGGCTTCGAGGATCGCCTGGCGCTCCTCGGCGGTGGTGGTGGTGACGGAGGTCATGGTCATCGTCGACTCCTCGGGTGGGCGGCTCGTGGCCGGGTCAGTGCATGGTGGGGATGACGAAGCTGGCGCCCTCGCGGATGCCGGAGGGCCAGCGGCTCGTCACCGTCTTGGTCTTCGTGTAGAAGCGGAAGGCGTCGGCGCCGTGCTGGTTGAGGTCGCCGAAGCCGCTGCGCTTCCAACCGCCGAACGTGTAGTACGCGATCGGCACGGGGATCGGCACGTTCACGCCGACCATCCCCACCTCGACGCGGGCCGCGAAGTCGCGCGCCGCATCGCCGTCGCGGGTGAAGATGGCGACGCCGTTGCCGTACTCGTGCTCCGACGCCATGCGCAGCGCCTCCTCGTAGTCGGCGGCGCGGGCGATGACGAGCACCGGACCGAAGATCTCCTCGCGGTAGATCGCCATGTCGGTCGTCACGTGGTCGAAGAGCGTCGGGCCGAGGTAGAAGCCCTCCTCGTGACCGGCGACCGAGAAGCCGCGGCCGTCGGCGAGCAGCGTCGCGCCCTCGTCGACGCCCTGCTGGATGTATCCCTCGACGCGTTCCACCGCGGCGCGGGTCACGAGCGGACCGTAGTCGACGTCGGGCGCCAGGGCCGGGCCCACGCGCAGGCGCTCGACGCGTTCGACGAGCTTGGCGGCGAGAGCATCCGCCGTGTCCTGCCCGACGGGCACCGCGACGGAGATGGCCATGCAGCGCTCGCCCGCCGACCCGTAGCCCGAGCCGATCAGCGCGTCGGCGGCCTGGTCGAGGTCGGCGTCCGGCATGACGATCATGTGGTTCTTCGCGCCGCCGAAGCACTGCGCGCGCTTGCCGTGCGCGGCGGCGGTGGCGTAGATGTACTCGGCGATCGGCGTCGAGCCGACGAAGCCGACCGCGCGGATGCGGTCGTCGGTCAGCAGCGCGTCGACCGCTTCCTTGTCGCCGTGCACGACGTTGAGCACGCCGGAGGGGAGTCCCGCCTCGAGGAACAGCTCGGCCAGTCGCACCGGCACCGAGGGGTCGCGCTCGCTGGGCTTGAGCACGACCGCGTTGCCCGCGGCGAGCGCCGGCCCGGCCTTCCACAGCGGGATCATCGCGGGGAAGTTGAACGGGGTGATGGCGGCCACCACGCCGAGCGGCTGCCGCATCGAGTACACGTCGATGCCCGAACCCGCGTCGGTGGAGTACTCGCCCTTGAGCAAGTGGGGCGCACCGGCGGCGAACTCGACGACCTCGAGTCCGCGCTGGATGTCGCCCTTCGCATCGTCGACGGTCTTGCCGTGCTCGCTCGCCAGCATCTCGGCGAGCGACTGCATCTCGCGCTGCGCGAGGTCGAGGAAGCGCAGCAGCACGCGCGCCCGCTTCTGGGGGTTCGTCGCCGCCCACCCGGGGTGTGCGGCTTCGGCGACGTCGATCGCCGCGCGCACCTCGTCGGCCGAGGCGAGCGGCACGCGGGCCTGCACAGCGCCAGAGCTCGGGTCGAACACATCGGCGAAGCGACCCTCGGCCGGCGCATGGAGCGATCCGCCAAGGAAGTGGGGAATGGTGCGGGTCATTGTGTGACATCCCTTCGTGCCGTCGTTGGCACAAGAGGAGTTTACTTCGATGGCCGCCGATTTACTAGGGCGTCCATGTATTGACGCGCGATGCCCGAGTAGAGCGTTCCCACGGCGTTCACCGACGCGTCACCTTCGCCGACTACACCTGTACATGCGCGGACGGACTCAGACCGGATCGGGTAGTCACAGGCTTCCGCGCCACGGAGAGCGCATCGCGCTCCCGAGCCCCCGCCGAATCGGGTCGGCGGGGGCTTCTCCGTACCCGGCTGGGCGCCGGGGAGCGACCGGATGCGGCGACCGATCAGCCGGCCGTGGGAACGAGCACGACCTTGCCGCGCAGCGAGCCGTCCGCCGCCGCGGCATGCACGTCGGCGAGCTCGTCGAACCCGATGCGACGGGACTCGACCAGCCGCAGTCGCCCGGCGTCGACGAGCGACACGAGATGCGCGAGCTGCGCAGGGTCACTGCGCACGAACACCGTCTCGGCACGCACTCCTCGACCCTCGTCACCGGGTGTCGGCATCCACGCCGTCGTGCTCACGACCGCGCCACCGTCGCGCACGAGCCCGACCAGCGCCGCGAACTCCGACGACTCGAGGGGGGCGAGGTTCAGCAGCAGGTCGACCGGCACCTCGACCGCGTCGGCGACCGATCCCGTCGCGTGATCGACGATGTCGTCGGCACCGGCCGCCGCGACCGACGCGCGGCTGCGCGGACTCGCTGTGGCGACGACGTGCGCCCCGGCATCCTTCGCCAGCTGCACCGCATACCGCCCGACCGTCCCCCCGGCGCCCACGATCAGCACGCGCTGACCGCGCTGCAGCCGACCCAGATCGAACAGCGCCTGCCAGGCGGTGAGCGCCACCGAGGGGAGAGCGGCGGCACCCGCGAGATCGGGTGCGACCGGCGCGGTCACCAGCAGCTCGGCGGGCGCGATCGCGTACTCGGCGCTCGCCCCGTCGTCGGTCATCGACAGGAATGCGACGACACGGTCGCCGACCGCGAACCCGTCGACGCCCGCACCCCATGCGTCGACGGTGCCGGCGAGGTCGTAGCCGGGGATGTGCGGGAGGGAGACGGGGAACGGGAGCGTACCCGCCCGGATGCCGCCGTCGGCGGGGTTGAAACCGGCGCCGGCGACGCGCACCCGCACCTGCCCGGCTGCCGGTTCGGGGATCTCGACCTCGTCGACCCGCAGGACCTCGGGGCCGCCGAGTCGGGGGATGCGCACTGCCTTCATGATGTTCTCTTCTCGTCAAGTGCTTCGATGTTGAAGCACACGCCGACCGTAGCACTGCTTCGATGTCGAAGCAAGTAGTTCGATCTCGAAGCACGTAAGATGGCAACATGCCCGCCGATGCCCCCGCTGCCGATCCCGCCGAGACCCCCGGCTTGAACCCCGCCGAGCTGGGCGTCTACTTCTCGCTCATCGAGGTCAGCAGCCTGCTGCGGCACGCGGTCGAGCAGCAGCTCCGCGAGGCCGGAGGACTCAGCTACGTGCAGTTCCAGCTGCTCGCGACCCTCGGCGACTCACCCCACGGCAGCCAGCGCATGACCACGCTCGCCGACGGCGTCGTCTACAGCCGTAGCGGACTCACGCACCAGGCCGGACTGCTCGAGAAGATGGGCCTCGTCACCCGCGCCCCCTCGCCCGACGACGAACGGGGGGTGACACTCACCATCACCGCCCGCGGCCGCGAGGTGCTCGCCGCCGTGTTCCCCGGGCACATCGAGGTGCTGCGCGCCCTCTTCCTCGCGCCGCTCGACGCCGACGACATCGCCGCGCTCGCCGGCCCGCTCGACCGGGTGCGCACGCACATGCGGCAGATCCCTCCGCGCTCGGCCGCACCTCGGCGGAGGAAGAACGCCGACTGACGAACGCCCGGCAGCCCCGGGTCGCGCGGACGGCCGAGAAGCAGGCCGGCGGGGGTCGCGCAGGTCGCGTCAGCCGAGCCGCTCGACGATCATCGCGTTCGCCATGCCGCCGCCCTCGCACATCGTCTGCAGGCCGTAGCGACCGCCGACCGCGTCGAGGTGATCGACGAGGGTGCCGAGCAAGCGGGTGCCCGACGACCCCAGGGCATGCCCGAGCGCGATCGCCCCGCCGCGGGGGTTGAGCTTCGCCGGGTCGGCGCCGAGCTCGGCCGCCCACGCGAGCGGCACCGACGCGAACGCCTCGTTGACCTCGTACGCGTCGAGGTCGTCGATCGTCAGGCCCGATCGATCGAGGAGGCGGCGGGTCGCCGGGATCGGTCCGGTCAGCATCATCAGCGGGTCGTCTCCGACGACCGCGAAGGATCGGATGCTCGCGCGCGGGGTGAGGCCCAGCGACGCCGCGCGCTCGGCGCTCATCAGCACGGCGGCCGAGGCGCCGTCGGTGAGCGGCGAGGAGTTGCCGGGAGTGATTCGCCAGTCGAGCTCGGGGAACCGGGCCGCGAGCGCGTCGGTGCGGAATGCGGGGTGCAGGCCGGCCAGAGCCTGCGCCGTGGTGCCGGGGCGGACGGTCTCGTCGGTGACCGCATCCGGCGCCTCGCCGACCGCCACGACCGTGCGATCGAAGAAGCCCGTGGCCCAGGCATCCGCCGCCCGCCGATGCGACTCGGCCGCGTACGCGTCGAGAACGTCGCGGTCGAGACCCCACCTGTGCGCGATCAACTCGGCCGAGACTCCCTGGTTCACCAGCCCCTCGGGGTACCGCGCCCGCAGCCTCGGCGACATCGGCGAGCCGCCCGACGCCGACGACCCGAGCGGCACGCGGCTCATCGACTCGACCCCGCCCACCACGACCACGTCGTAGGCGCCGGCCATGATGCCCTGCGCAGCCTGATGCACGGCCTGCTGACTCGACCCGCACTGCCGGTCGATCGTCGCCGCCGGCACGCGCTCGTCGAAGCCCGCGGCGAGCACCGCCTGGCGGGCGATGTTCGTCGACTGGTCTCCCACCTGGCTCACGCAGCCCAGCAGCACGTCGTCGACATCGCGGGAGTCGAGGCCGCTGCGCTCGAGCACCGCCTGCAGCACCCCCGCCGCCAGGTCGACCGGGTGCACGTGCGACAGCGCCCCGCCCGGTTTGCCCCGGCCCACCGGGGTGCGGACCACGTCGATCAGAACGGCTTCGCTGCGCGCACTCATGTCCCCATTCTGCGCCCCCGTAACGCCGTCGTCACACGGCCTGCATAGAATCGACGACGCGCCACGACCCCGGCGCATCCCGCTTCCCGCACGCCGCGATCCGGCGCGCCCGCACTCCGAGGACCCACCATGTCCCATGACCCGATCACCGTGTCCATCCGCCGCGAGGTCGACCCCGCTCGCATCGCCGAGGCGACCGCATGGGTGCAGACCGGTGTGAACCTGGCCAACAAGTACCCGGGATTCCTCGGGTCGGGGTGGGTGCGGTCGGGCGATGAGACCAACGTGTGGCACATGCTCTACCGCTTCGCCGACGAGACGACGCTGACCGCGTGGGAGCAGTCGGGCGAGCGCGGATGGTGGCTGTCGATGGGCGAGGGGTTCGTGCGCAGCGAGCGCTCGCGACGACGCACCGGCATCGAGGGCTGGTTCGACGAACCGACCACGGGCACCGTCACGGTGCAGACCCCCGGCGGCACGACCGAGGTCGCCGTGGTGAACGCGCCCCCGCGGTGGAAGCAGGCCGTGTCGATCTGGCTCGGATTCTTCCCCGTGAACCTCGCTTTCACCTACGCGATGTCGCCGGTGCCGGGATGGGACGGGCTGCCGATCTGGCTGCGGGTGCTCACGACGACCCTCGTGCTCACGCCGATCATGGCGTACCTCGTGCTGCCCTGGGTCACGCGTCGCCTCCGCCGCTGGCTCGCGCGCTAGCCCGCGCTTCCGCTGGTCCGTTCCCGTCGCGCTCTGACCCACTGCATCCGCTGGTCCGCTCCGGTCGCGCGAACGGGTCTTCTCGCGCGCGAAAGCGACCGTTCGTGCGACGGGAGCGAGAGGGCGGGGGCGGGTGGGAACCGCGCGCAGAGACGGGACGTGCCCGACATCCAAGGAGGATGCCGGGCACGTCGCGCGATGGATGCTCGGGGTCACTCCCAGACGACGGTGGGCTCCTCGGCCCCGAAATCGACCTTGGGGGTGTCGAGCGTGACGCCGTAGGTCGAGAACGTGCCGCGCTCGCCGGCCGCATTCTGCGCGTCGAGCGTGACGTCGGTCGCGAGGTAGTCGCTGGCCGAGACGACCGTCCCCTCCGAGACGCGGGCGCTGAGGTTCGCGAGCGTCGACTCGCCCTCCGCGGTCAGCGTGCGCGTGACCGTGCCGTCGATCGGGGTGAAGCCGTTGCCGTTCGTGTCGATGTCGGTGACGTCGAGTCCGCACGGGGTGTCGAACGTCTTCATCGCCAGGCACTCGCGCAGCGACGCGGTGACCAGTTCGCGGAACGTCGCGATGCCCGATTCGCTGAGCACCGGCTTGAGGTCGTACAGCGCCTCTTCGTCGTCGTCGGTCGCGAGGCGGTAGGTCGACTCGCCCTCGATCGCGAAGGCGTCCACGCCCACCGCGAACTCGTAGGTTCCGGGGAAGAGCGCGAAGCGCTCCGGGGCCTCCACGCCGTTGACCGTCAGATCGAGCTGCTCGAAGCCGTAGGGCGAGGCCGAGACGAGACCGTCGAACATCGTCATGTCGCCGTCGTAACCGACGTACACCTCGAAGTCGCGCGACACCTCTTCGCCGCCGATCGTGAAGGTCGCGGGCACGACGACGTCGCCGTACTCGCTCTCCTTCTCCTTGCCGAGCTCGATGTCGTCGATCGCGCCGAGGTCGAGCGACGCCTGCAGCACCTCGTCGGTGAGCAGCGAGTCGTCGTAGCTGGACGTGTCGACGTACCCCTTGGCCGCCTCGGCGTCACCCTCGGACAGCGCCGTCAGGTACCCCTCGACGAACGCGGTGGGAGTGGATGCATCGGGCGCGGGCTCGTCGCCGCCCGAGCTGTCGGACCCGCCGGAGCCCCGCATCGACAGCGGGATGATGATGGCCGCCGCGATGATGAGCAGCAGCACGACCCCACCGGCGATGATCGCGATGAGGCCGCCGGTCGAGAGCTTCTTCTTGCCCCCGCCCGAAGGGGGAGGGGTGGGGCCGCCGGGGTAGGACGGACCGCCGGGGTACGAGGGGCCGCCGGGGTACGAGGGGCCGCCGGGGGTGCCGGGCGCACCGGCTCCGTACGGGGTGCCGTACTGCTGGCCCGGCTGAGACGGCTGGCCCGGGTACGCCGCCGTCGGCTGCTGACCCGCATCCGCACCGGGGTACGCCGCCGTCGGCTGCTGACCCGCATCCGCACCGGGGTACGCCGCGGCGGGCGCGCCGTAGGCCGGAGCGGACGGCGCCGCGGGCGGCGCGTCCTGCACCGGCGATGCGGGAGCGGCGTCTGCGGCCGGGGCATCCGATCCCTGGCCCGGGTCGCCGGCGGGCGCGGCCTCGGAGGAGGCCGTGCCGGCGCTCGGGAAGGCGTGGCCGCCGAGAGTGGGCTCGGCGGGCGGGGCGCCCTGGTCGGACGGCGCCGGGGGCACCGTCGGATCGGGCTGGTGGTCGTGGGGATTCTCCGGCGTCTCGTTCTGGGTCACGCGAATATCGTAGTGCCCTCATACGTGGCAGGAAGGCGCCCTTGACGGGTACCTCTCCCCACCCCTAAGGAGTGGCGGGGGGGGGGGGCGGGGCGCCGCGCGCGCCCCCGCGGCGCGCCCGGCCCCGCCGCCGCGCG
>JASCNZ010000066.1 GCA_029959905.1 Microbacteriaceae bacterium PS02344 | reverse complement strand
GGGGAGGCGGAGGGGGTGGCGGGGCGAAGGGGGAGCGGGGCGAAGGAGGAGGGGGAAGGGCGAAGGGGGGGAGGGGCGAAGGGGGAGGGAGAGACGGATGCTGATGAAAGGCGAGGAAACGTGACGAACAGGGTGAACGCCGTGTGGAGGGTGCTGCGCCGTCTCGGCGTGAGCCTCGTCACCCTGTGGGGGGCGGCGACCCTGACGTTCTTCGCGCTGCGGCTCGTGCCGGTCGACCCGGCGTTCGCCATTCTGGGGGCGGGGCAGCAGCAGGTCGACATCAGCCCGGAGGTGCTCGCCGTCGTACGGGCCGAGTACCACCTCGACGAACCGCTGATCGTGCAGTACTTCCTCTACCTGGGTCGCCTCGTGCGCGGCGACCTGGGCATGTCATACGTGCAGGAGCAGCCGGTCGCGCCGCTGCTCGCCGCCCAGGCCGGCCCCACGATCGCCCTTGCGATCGCCGCGATCGTGCTCGCGGTCGTGATCTCGCTCGTGGGCGGTGTGCTCACGGCCGGCCGCCGCCTGCCGAGCGCCGTCTCCTCGGCGATCGAGCTCGTGCTCGCGTCGACGCCGGTGTTCTGGCTCGGCTTCGTGCTGATGCTCGTGTTCGCCGTGTGGCTGCGGGCGCTGCCGATCCTCGACAGCGGCGACCTGCGCTCGCTCGTACTCCCCGCCCTCACCCTCGCGCTGCCGACGGCCGCGCTGCTGCTGCAGGTGCTGCGGCAGTCGCTCGACGACGCGCTGGAGCAGCCGTTCATCCTCTCGGCCCGCGCCCGCGGCCTCGGGTCGCTCGCCGTGACCGTACGTCATGCGCTGCGGCATGCCGCGGTGCCGTACCTCACGATGCTGGGGTTCTCGTTCGGGGCCCTCCTCGGCGGAGCCGCGATCACCGAGACGCTGTTCAGCCGCCCCGGGCTCGGTCGGCTGCTGGTCGACGCGGTCGCCGCGCAGGACATCCCGGTCGTCATCGGCGTGGTGCTCGTGGCCACCGCCGTCTTCATCCTCGTCAACACGCTCGTCGATCTGTCGTACGGGCTGGTCGACCCGCGGGTCCGCGAGGCCACGCGCGTGCCGACCGCGGGCGACGCCGTCGCCGCCGGCATCGTGGGGGAATCGGATGCTCTCGCCGACCCCGCTGCGTTGCCGAGAGCATCCGACCCGGCTCCGGTGCCAAGGGCATCCGCTCCGTCATCCGCCCCGGCATCCGCCGTCGATTCCCCGGAGGTCTCCCGATGAGCGCCGGAGTCGTCGCCGAAGCCGTCACCACCCGCACGTTCGCGCCCCGGCGCGGGTGGTCGCGACTCGCCGCCGACCTCGGCACCGCGCTCTGCGCGCTCCTACTCGTGCTGTTCGTCGTCGCGGCGGTGTGGCCGCAGTTGCTCACCGCGCAGGATCCGCTCGCCGCAGACCGCGCCCTGATTTTGTCGGCGCCGTCGGCGGCGCATCCGCTCGGCACCGACGAGATCGGACGCGACGTGTACGCCCGCATCGTCTTCGGGGCGCGCAGTTCGCTCGTGCTGGGCTTCGGCGCGGTGCTGATCTCGCTGGTGTCCGGCACCGTCTTCGGCCTGATCGCCGGCCTGTCGAACCGGGCCGTGTCGACGGTGACGCTGCGGCTCACCGACATCGGCGCGGCGTTCCCCGAGCTGGTTCTCGCCATCCTCATCCTTGCCCTTTTCGGCGGAGGTCTCGCCACCGCGACCCTCGCGATCGGCATCGCGGGCATCCCTTACTACGTGCGCGTGGTGCGTGGTGAAGCGCTGCGCGTGCGGTCGTCGACGTACATCGAGGCGTCGCGCGGCATGGGCCTCGCGCGCAGTCGGGTGCTCGTCCGGCATGTGCTGCCGAACGCGGTGCGCCCGGTCGTCGTGATCGCGACGATCGGTCTCGGTGGGGCGACGCTCGCCGGTGCGGCCCTGTCGTTCCTCGGGCTCGGCAGCCCTCCACCCACGCCGGAGTGGGGGTCGATGCTCTCGAACGCCCGCAACTTCCTGACGCTCGGGTGGTGGGCCGCGGTGTTCCCCGGACTCGCCATCACCCTGTTCGTCATCAGCACGACCGTGCTCGGCCGACGGCTGCAGGCACGTCTGGAGGGACGAGGATGACCGCGCTGATCAGGGTCGACGGCCTCCGGGTCTCGTTCGCGGGCCGCACCGTCGTCGAGGGCGTCGGGTTCGAGCTCGGCGCCGGCGAGTGCGTGGCGCTCGTGGGGGAGTCGGGGTCGGGTAAGTCGGTGAGCGCGCGGAGCCTGCTCGGCCTGGTCGGCGCCGGATCGCGCGTGGATGCGGCGGCGCTCGAGATCGACGGCGCCGACGCGCGGCGGTTCACGGAGCGACGGTGGCGGAGCATCCGCGGGCGCCGGATCGGCTACATCCTGCAGGATGCGCTGTCGTCGCTCGATCCCCTCCGCACCGTCGGGGCCGAGGTGCGCGAGGCGATCCGGGCGACCGGCGGGCCCGGTGGTCGGGCCGGACGAGAGCGCGCACTCGAGCTGTTGCGCCGCACCCACGTGCCCGATCCCGAGACGCGCATCGACGAGCGCCCGGCGCAGCTCTCGGGCGGGCAGCGTCAGCGCGCGCTCATCGCCGCAGCGCTCGCCGGAGACCCCGCGGTGCTCATCGCCGACGAGCCGACGACCGCGCTCGACGTGTCGGTGCAGAAGCAGATCCTCGCGCTGTTCGCCGAGCTGAAGGCGCAGGGCATCGCGCTGCTACTCATCAGCCACGACCTCGCCGTCGTGTCGCAGCTCGCCGATCGGGTCGTCGTGCTGCAGGGCGGGACGGTGGTCGAGGCGGGTGAGACGCAGGCGGTGCTGTCGGCGCCCGAGCATCCGTACACCCGTTCCCTGATCGACGCCGCCCCGCGCTTCGAGGTGGGGGTCCCGGTGCCGCGGTCGCCTGCGCCCTCGGCCTCGCCCTCGCCCTCGCCCTCGCGCAACTTCGGAGTCTCGGGCGGACACGCCGAGGTCGAGCATCCGGCACCCGGCGTGTCGGATGCCGACTCCGAAGGTGTGCGGAGGAGGGGAGTGGATGCCGGGGCGGCGGGCGGCGGCGACGGCAACGTGGTGCTTGCGGCGGACGGCGTGGTCAAGGCGTTCCGGCTCGCGGGCGGCGGCGAGCGCGTGGCGCTGCGGGGCGTGTCGGTCGCGGTGCGGCGGGGGTGGTCTCTCGGTGTCGTGGGCGAGTCGGGGTCGGGCAAGACGACGATCGCCCGCATCCTCGCCGGGTTCGAGAGCGCGGATGCCGGGACGGTGCGCCGCGCGAGCGATGACCCCCGCGACGTGCAGTTCGTCTATCAGGACCCGGGGGCGTCGTTCGACCCACGGTGGACCGCCGGACGGCTGCTCGACGAGGCGGTGGGGCTGAGGCATCCGTCGCTCTCGCGCCGGGAGCGCGGCGTGCGCGTGGCGGAGTGGCTGGAGCGGGTCGGCCTGCCCGCGTCGTTCGCCGACCGGCGGCCGGCGTCGCTCTCGGGCGGGCAGCGGCAGCGGCTCGGCATCGCGAGGGCGCTCGCGGTCGAACCCGCCGTGGTGGTGCTCGACGAACCGGTGTCGGCGCTCGACGTCGCGGTGCAGAAGCAGATCCTCGACCTCATCGCGCGGCTGCAGCGCGAGACGGGCGTGGCGTACCTCTTCATCTCGCACGACCTCGGCGTGATCCAGAAGGTGTGCGACGAGGTCGTGGTGCTGCAGGGTGGCGAGGTTCGCGAACAGGGTCCGACGCCGCAGGTGCTGGGGGCGCCCGAGCACCCGTACACGCGCACGTTGATCGACGCCGTGCCCGCCCTTCCCGCCCGCTGACCCGCGCGGCCCCGCGTCAGCGGAAAGCGCGACTCAACCCGCTGCTGATCTGGGCGAGCTGGAAGAACAGCGACAGTCGGGCGAGGGGGCGGAACATCCATCCGAGCGGCGAACGCCGCCGACGCCCGCGCTCCCACCCGGCTTCGATCCGCACCTGCGTACCCCCGGCCGCGTGCTCCAGCGCGAAACGTACGACGCGCTCGTTGGCCGCGCGGGCATCGGGGTACGTCATGCGCCAGGTCACCGCATGCGGCGCGTCGGCCCGCTCGCGGCGGATGCGGATGCGGCGCAGGTCCTCCCTGATGCGCAGCGGCTTTCCCTCGCGCGTCGCGGTGGTGGCGGCGGCGTCCCACTCCTGCTCGTCCGCCGCGGCGGGAGCGACCGTGCCGACCACGCCGTCCCACTCCGGGATGCGGTGCGCGTCGCTCACGAGCGCCCAGACGTCGGCGGGCGGCGCCGGCACGAACGCCGAGAGGCTGCCGCGGGGTCCGTCTGCGGGCACCGGCTCCGGGCGACGGATGCCGTCGGCCGCGTCGAGTCGGCGCTCGACCTCGGTCGACTCGACGCCCAGACGGAGCAGGAGTGCGGCGATCATGCCGCTGGGCTCGGTCAACAGGGTCCGCAGCACGGCGCTGCTCGGCTCGTCCGCGCTGCGGTTCGATGCCCGCGAGAGCACGGCGACTGCGCGGTCGGTCCACTCGTACCCGTTCGTCTCGTGGAAGACGATGCGGCCGTCGATCGCAGCATCCGTGTGCACACCCAGGGCCGCGAGCTGGCTGGAGCGTTCGGCGGCCACGGCGTCGCGCGCGGCGTCGAGTGTGACGCCGAGCCCGCGCAGCACCTGCCCGGCGGATCCCGCGTCGAGCGTCAGCGCCAGCAGGAGATGCTCGATGTCGGCATCGCGGATGCCCTCGCGCGAGGCCTCCTCCATCGCGGCGAGCGACAGGGTGTGCATGGTCGCGGCCGCGTCGGTGAACCTGCTCATGCGTGCCTCCGGGGGACGTCGATGGTGGGATCGATGCGCTTCGCGTGCTTCTTGTGCACGGCCTGGCGTGAGACGCCGAGCGCATCGGCGATCGCCTGCCAGGTCATGCCGGCGCGCAGGCCCGCCTCGACCTGGCGCAGTTCGAGGGTGTCGGCGAGCACACGCAGCGAGGCGACGGCGCGCAGGCCTGCCCGCGGGTCGGTCGTGTCGGCCGCCGTACGGGCGATGTCGGTCGAGATCATGCTGTCAACCTACGTTGCGACCCCAAATCCTGTCAACCTAAGTTGCGCAGCCGCCAGCCCCCCGTCGGTCTTCCCGTCGCACCAACGGTCGCTATGAGGCCTGAAAGCGGCCGTTCATGCGACCGGAGCGTAGGGGAGCAGCCGTTCGTGCGCCCGGAGCGCGGGGAGGGGTGGTGCGCGGCAACGGGAAACGCGGCGCGGGGGCGTGCGAAGTAAACCGGTTCTTGACGCGCCGGGGCGCCCGAGTTACTGTGGTGAACGTTCTGACAGCGTTGTCATGTCGTGGGTCCCCGACAGGCGCCGATGCCGGAGCATCCCCAGAGTTCCCGAGACTCTCACCCGAGGAGACACCCATGGCCCGCTCCGGCCTCCGCCGCCCGCGCACCGCCCCGTCGACGTCGCGCGATCGCATCCCGTCGACCACTCCCGACGGCGCCGCGCGCCGCTCGCACCCCCTCGCGCGGATGCTCCGGCGCACCGCGACCCTCGCACTCGCCGTGACCCTCGCCGCACCGCTCGCCGCTCTCGCACCGGCGGCACCCGCGAACGCGGCGCCGGTCGTGAAGGCCGCGGCCTACGGCGCCCCCGACGACATCGCCGCCGACTACTACGCCGCCCTGCTGCGCCACACGCGCTGGGTGAACACGGTGTGGGACCCGGCGATCGGCGCGTACCAGTTCAAGGACTTCAACTTCGCCGTGGTGCTCGGCAACGCCGTGATCGTCACGCACGGCGAGTACGACGCCGAGGTCACCGGCATCCCGAAGGAGCAGCTGAAGCAGCGCACGATCGACACGATCCGCTACTACGCCGCGAAGAACCGCTTCGTCGACCCGAACGGCACGTGGGGCAAACGCCTGTTCTGGGACTCGACGTTCCAGTCGTACTTCCTCGACGCGGGCCGCGTGCTGTGGGACGACCTCGACGCCACGACGCAGAAGAACCTCGAGACGATCGCCGTCGGGCAGTCGGCCTACACCTCGGATCTGAACCACGGCAACGACCCGCTCTCGGGCTCGTGGACCGCCGACTGGCCGACGGGCAAGCACGAGGGCGACACCGCGCAGGAGGAGGCCGGCGTCTACACACAGGCCCTCGCGCCCGGACTCGCCTGGGCGCCCGAGCACGCCGATGCCGCACGCTGGAACGAGCAGCTCGGCGACTGGGCCCGCAACGCCGCGGGGCAGCCGACCGCCGACCGCAACAACCCCGCGATCGTCGCGGGCAAGCCGGTGTCGACCAACACGCTGCAGACGATCTACGACACCTATCTCGTCGAGAACCACGGGTCGTTCGGTCCGCACTACCAGTCCGACATCTGGCGCTCCGGCGGCCGCAACGCGATCCAGTTCCTGCTGAACGACCAGCCGGTGCCCGAGTACCTGCGGCACCAGCCGAACTCGGCCGAGCTCTGGAACGTCATCAAGATGGTCATGTCCAACCAGGGCGAGCCGTTCATGCCGATGGTCAACGACCGCGAGTACCTGTACGGGCGCGACGTCATTCCGATGGCGTTCCTCGGTCAGGTGCTGCGCGACCCCGACGCGGTGCGCGCCGAGGCGAACATGGCCGCATCGCTCGAGGCGTACCAGTCGTACGCCCCCGTCGACCGCCTCGCGAAGTTCTCGGGCGAGCCGAAGTACGAGCCCGAGGCGCGGGCCGAGATCGCCATCTCGTACCTGCTGCACGTCGCCGCGGCCGAGTCGGAGGAGGGTCCGGTCGCGCCCACCCCGCAGGACGAGTTCTTCGCCCGGCTCGCGGGCGTGCGCGACTTCGGTGCGGGCCCGGGCCTCGTCGTGCAGCAGACGGCGGATGCCTGGGCGGCCGCCGCGAGCAAGAAGGGCTTCGTGAAGTTCCCGTGGGTGCCCGGCCACGACTCGTGGCTGTTCGCACTGTCGGGAGCGACGCCGTACCTGTACCCGAACACGGCAGCGACCGTCGACGATCGCCGCACGCAGACCTACACCGCGCCGCGCGACGGCTTCGAGGGCACGTCATCGGTGTTCCGTCTCGGACAGGAGTACGCGGGCCAGGTGACCCTGCCGACGGGGGCGGCGATCTACGCGTCGACCGGAGCGGGCTGGCAGGACGGCACGGTCTCGGTGCGCAACCTCGACATGGGCGGCTACAACGGCCTCGACGGCACGCGCACGTACACGACGGCCGAGGGCTCGGCCACCGACACCCTTCCCGTCGTCATCCCGGCCGATCCCGCCGACGCGAATGCCGCGCGCATCGACGACCTCTCGTTCGACGCGACGACGGCGCGGTTCGTGCGCATCCAGGGGCAGCAGGGCAACGCACGCTACGGCTACTCCCTGTACTCGCTGCACGCGTACGGCGTGGATGCCGAGGCCACGACCGACCTCGCCCGCGGGCGCACCGCGACCGCGTCGAGTGAAGAGCCGACGCGTCCGGCATCCGCCGTGACCGACACCAGCCCGACGACCCGCTGGGCCGTCGCCGTCGGGGAGCGCACCCGCGCCGACTCGTGGGTGCAGGTCGACCTCGGTGCCGAGAAGCGCGTGAGCGCGGTGCGCCTCGCGTGGGAGGCCAGCGCCGGCGAGCGCTACCTGGTGCAGACCTCGCTCGACGGGCAGACCTGGACGACGCAGACCGCGTACAGCGGCGGCGTCGACGCGAACGTCGCCCGTCTCGACACGGTCGCGCTCACCCCTCCGGGGGCCGGGACCCCGGCGCCGGTCGAGGCGCGCTTCGTGCGGATGCAGGGAGTGCAGGGCGACCCTGCCTACGGGTACTCGCTCTACACGATGCGCGCGCTGACGGCCGCCGGAGTCGATGCCGCGGCGGGCAAGCCGGCCACCGCGTCGAGCGCCGACACCGGACGCGCGCCGTCGACCGTCACCGACAACGATCCGGCCTCGCGCTGGGCGGTGTCGCGCGCCGACCGTACTCGCGCCGACTCGTGGATCCAGGTCGACCTGGGTGCGCCGACGGCGATCGCCCAGGTGCAGCTCGGCTGGGAGGCATCGGCCGGTCGGGAGTACCGCATCCAGGTGTCGGCCGATGGTCAGACCTGGCAGGATGCCGCGCACTTCCGCTACACCGGCGACCAGGTCACGACCACCGACGGCTCGTGGATCAACGTCGAGGGGACCGCCGGGTACGTCGTGCGCGGCGGGCAGGCTCCCATCACGGTCTCGACCGAGAAGCCGGGCATCAACGCCGTGCGGCTCGGCGGCGGCGACGACCCGTTCCTCGTCGAGATGGTGCCCGGTGACGCGGCCGCGACAGCGGCGCAGGACGCGGCTGCGCAGCCCACGGCCGAGGGCCTGCTCGTCAGCTCGCTCGACGGCTATCTGACGGCGTTCAACCTCGGCGGCGACGACGTGACGACCACGGTCACCGTTCCGTACGCGGGCGACACGGTGTCGCTGTTCGACGGCGATCAGGTGCTCGGGGCGGATGCCTCGACGCTGACCGTCACGGTGCCCGCCGGTTCGGCGGCGGTGCTCGCCCCCCGCGCGACCGTGTCGACAGACGCGGCGCGAGCCGCCGGGGCGACGGTCTCGGTGCTCGACGCCCGCACGGTGCACGCGGTGCCCGCCGACGGCACGGCACGCGCCGCGGCATCCGTCGCGACGATCGACGTCACCAACGTCGAGACCGGCGAGACGCGCGCGCTGCCTGTCGGCGGGGTGGTCGTCGCGGGGGCTGCGACCTTCCGGGGCGCGACGCCGTTCCCGGTCGCCGACCTCGCTTTGAGCACGCTCACGTTCCCGGCATCCGTGCTGCCCGAGGGCATGACGTCGCCGGCCGCCGCGGTCGACGGCGACGACGCGACCTCGTGGACTCCCGGCCCCGAGGGGCGGATGGTCGCCGATCTGGGTGCCGCGCGCGACATCGGCACGGTGACGACGCTGTGGGACGGAGCGGATGCTCCCGCCGCCACGGTGTCGGTCAGCGATGACGGCCTGACGTTCCGCGACGTGGGCACGCTGGATGCCGGCGAGACGCACGGCGCCGTCGCGGTCGACCAGACCGCGCGGTACGTCGCCCTGTCGACGCGGTGGGCGGCGGGCGACCCGGGTCTGCGGGCGTTGCGCGCCCTGGCTCCGGGCGCGATCGACGATGCGGCGCCCGGCGCGATCACGGGCGAGCTCGGCGACCTCGTCGTCGGACGAGCGGTCGACGCCGCCGTGACGGCCGCGGGGACCCCGACGCCGTCTTACGCCGTGACCGCGGGCGCCCTGCCCGCCGGTGTCACTCTCGACCCGGCGACGGGCGCGTTCGGCGGTGCGCCGACCGCGGCCGGGGAGTACGCGTTCACGATCACCGCCGACAACGGCGTGGGCGAGGCGGCGACGCGCACCTTCGCCGGCGAGGTCGCGGCGGTGCCGACCGATCCGGGCGAGAACCCCGGCGGCGGTGGCGATGGCGGCACGGGCGGTGGCTCGGGAGGCGCGGGTGACGGCTCGGGCGCGGGTGACGGCTCGGGAGGCTCGGGTGCGGGTGACGGAGACGACCTCGCGACCACCGGCCTCGCCCTGGGCTGGTCGCTCGCGGCGGCTCTGGCGCTGCTCGCCGCGGGAGGCGTGATGGTCGTCCGTCGTCGTCGGCTCGCCCTGCACGAGGATTGAGCGGCCCCTTCACGCGTGAGGGGTCAGGACACGCCGTATGCGCCAGGTGGCGCGCGGCGTGTTCTGACCCCTCACGGGTCATACGGCGGCGGGGGCGTCAGGAAGACGCGTCCTCCGTGCCGTCCTCCGAGTGATCGGGCTCCTCGGGCGCGCCACCCGAGGCCGTGTCGGCTTCCTCGTCGGTGCCGGGCGTACCCTGGGGGTTCTGGGGATCGCTCATGTGCTTCTCCTTCCGTTGGCCCGCGACGATACGACAGCGGGGACGGACGAGCCAGGGGCTTGACCCCCGACCCCGGGGCCGGGACACTCGGTCCTTTCGTGCTGAGGAGCTCTGGATGCCTGTTCGTGTGAGTGTGGTCGTACCCGTCTACAACCCGGGGGAACCGCTCGACGAGCTCATCGCCTCTCTCGCCGCGCAGACGATGCCGGCATCCGACTTCGAGGTGCTGCTCTGCGACGACGGCTCCGACGAGGCGACCCGGCAGCAGCTCGCTCGCATCGCGGCGGAGCACCCGAACGTGCGGGTGACGAATCTGCCGCACTCGGGATGGCCGGGCACGCCGCGCAACCACGGCATCGACACCGCCGAGGGCACGTATCTGCACTTCGTCGACCAGGACGACCGGCTCTTCCCGAAGGCGCTGCAGAGCCTGTGCGACTACGCCGACCGCCACGGGTCGGACGTGATCGTCGGCCGCGAGGTCGGCATCGGGCGCGACCTGCCGAAGGCGATCTTCGCGCGCAACGTGCCGCGCGCCAAGCTCGGAAAGCACCCGCTGCTCGAGATGCTCACGCCGCACAAGATGTTCCGCACGGAGTTCCTGCGCGAGAACGGCATCCGGTTCCCCTCCGGTCGGGTGCGCCTCGAAGACCACCTGTTCGTGATGGAGGCGTACTTCGCCGCCGACACCATCTCGATCCTCGCGAGCGTGCCCTGCTACGGCTGGGTGAAGCGCGAGGGGAGCGCGAGCTCGGCGCGCATCGACCCCGAGAGCTACTACCCGCATCTCGAGGCCGTGCTCGACCTCGTCGAGGCGCACACCGAACCGGGGAAGCTGCGCGACCGGCTGCTGCGGCACTGGCTGCGCGGAAAGATCCTCAAGCGGCTCTCCGCCCGCCAGATGGCCCGATACCCCGACGAATACCGGCAGCGGCTGCTCGACGTCGTCACGCCGCTCGTCGAACGCCGGTTCGGCCCGGGCGTCGACGCGGGACTCGCCTTCCCGAACCGGGTGCGGGTGGCGCTGCTGCGCGCCGGGCGTCGCGACGACCTGCTGACCCTCGCCCGTCACGAGGTCGAGACGACCTGTCGCGCCGAGCTGACCCGTGCGACGTGGACCCGCGGCGGCGGATTGCAGCTCACGATCCGCACGCTCCTGACGCGCGACGGCGACGATGCCCTCGTCTTCGAGCCGTCGCCCGGCGACCCCTCGCGCCGTGTGTGGCGCGCCCCGCAGGCGTTCGCCGACCTCGGCCCCGCGGTGCTCGACGCCACGCGCGACCTCGATGCCGACCGTGTCGTGCTGTCGGCGCAGGACGACGGCGGACCCGCGCGGCGACGCCTGGCCGAGCAGCCCGCCCGCGACCTCGCGCCCGTGCCCGTCGCGATCGACCCGCTGCGGGTGTTCGACGCCGAGAGCACCGCCACGGCCGTGCGGCTGACGGTGCAGGTGCGCCGGGCCGGGTGGTCGTTCGACACGCCCCTCACCGCGGATGCCGCGGTACTCGAAGCCGCGGGCCGCTCGCCGTTGCTGGCCGGTCGCCGATGCCGTCTCGTGCTCGACGATGACGGCGCGGTCGTGCTGCAGCGCGAGTACCCCGCCGGCGGCCTGCGCGACACCGCCGGCCGGGCGGTTCGGCGCCTGCGCAAGCGTCTCGCCTCGCGCGGGAAGTGATCCGCCTCCGGCGTCAGTCCGCCGACACGGAGTTCTGAGCGCGCCGCGCCACCGCCCGCAGCGCGTCGAGCACCCGCCGGACGGATGCGCGGGCGACGGCTTCCGGTCGCGCGAGCGCGTCGACGTGGCGCACGAGGGGTGCACCGTCGAGCGGGCGCAGCACGAGTCCGTCGGTGGCGAGCGACGCGGCGGTGATGCGGGGCATGACGGCGATCGCGGCACCCGCGCGCACCACCTCGGCGGCGACCGAGAACTCGTTGATCCGATGCGCGATGCGCGGGGCGCGGCCGGCGAGGGCCCCGATGTGCTGCAGCACGCCGGCGAGGGGGAAGCCCTCGTGCACCGAGACCCAGTTCTCGTCGCGCAGCTGCTCCGGCGTGATCGTTCGCTGTGCGGCGAGAGGGTGCGCGGCCGGCAGGGCGATGTCGAGCGGCTCGACGAGCAGCGGTACGACGACGTGCCGCTCGATGGGCCACTCCGGGTCGTGCGGTAGGCGGTGCGCGATCACCAGGTCGTGGTCGGCGGTGAGTCCGGGAAAGCGGTCCTGCGCAACGTCGGCGTCGACGAGAGTCACTGACGCGGTCCCCTCGAGTTCCCGTAGCAGCGGGCTGAAGAGAGCGAGCCCGGCGCTGTGGAAGGCGGCGACGCTCACCGGATGCTCCGGCTCGTCGAGGAACGCCGAGACGGCCTCGCGTGCGTCGACCAGGGCTTGTTCGACACGGGTCGAGGCGGCGGCGAGCGTCTGACCGGCGGAGGTCAGCACGAGTCGTCGGCCCTGTTTGGTCGTCAGCGGCACCGCCACCTGAGCTTGCAGCGCGGCGAGCTGCTGCGACACCGCCGACGGACTCACGTGCAGGGCGGCGGCGACCGCCGTCACACTGCCCCGATCGCCGAGCTCGCGAAGCAGGGACAGTCGCGCGGCATCCATGAAGCTCCCCTGAAACGTCGAATGAGAAAGCGGCCGTTGTTCTTAGGTGTCCGCCTCGCCACACTACAACGGTGCTCTCCCTTCACCACCGCGAACGCGCGATCGATCTGCTGCTCCTCATCGTCGCGGCGGTGTGGGGAGCGAGCTTCCTCTCGGCGAAGGACCTCGCGGCCGAGGCCGGGGTGGCCTCCGCCGTCGCGCTGCGGTTCCTCATCGCGGCGGCGGCGCTCGGCGCCCTGTGCCTCATCCGCCGCGCGCGCCTGCCGCGCGGCCGCGGTCTGGCGATCGCCGCCCTGCTCGGCTGCTCGCAGGCGGCCGTGATCGGACTCGAGACGGCGGGCGTACACCTCACTTCGGCGACGAACGCCGGGGTGCTCATCAGCCTGTCGCTCGTGCTCACCCCGGTCCTCGAGGGGGTCGCGGCGCGGCGGTGGCTGCCGCGCGCCTACTTCGTCGCGGCGGTCGCCGCCGTGGTCGGCACCCTGTTGCTGGTCTCGCAGGGCGGCCTGCGCACCCCGACCCTCGGCGACCTGCTCGTGATCGCCGCCGCGGTGGTGCGGGCGGTCCACGTCACGGCCAGCGCGCGACTCACGCGCGGCCGCAGCGACGGACCATGGGGCATCGTGCTGGTGCAGCTGACGGTGTGCGCGCTGCTGTCGTGCCTCGTCGCCGGGCCCGAGCTCCCCGCCGCCGTCGGCAGCCTGAGCGCGGCCGGATGGGTCGACGCCCTGTTCCTCGGGCTGCTCTGCTCGGTCTTCGCGTTCGTCGTGCAGCTGTGGGCGGTGCAGCGCACCTCGGCGTCCCGCGCGAGCATCCTGATGGGCACCGAACCGGTGTGGGCGCTGGCGTTCGGGGTACTCATAGCGGGGGAGGCGATCGGTGTGCTCGGCGTCGTCGGCGCGGTGACCATCCTGCTCGCCGCGTTCGCGGGTCAGGCCGTCGAGCGGCGCCACCGCCGGGCGATCGACGTCGAGGCGGGGGCGGCGGCATCCGCTCCCACCCCCGTCCCACCCGCCGTGCCGACGGGATGACCGGTCACGACCGCCGGTCGCGCCCCTTGCGTCTCCGGTTCCGGGCATCCGCATCCGCATCCGTGGGGGTGTCGTCGTCGTTCTCCATGCGGATGCGGCGACCCTCCTCGATGTCCTTGCGCTCCTTCTTCTCGCGCTTGTCCATCTGCCGCGTGTCTCGCGGCGGGAGCTGGATGTCGCGCTCCGCCGCGATCCCCGACTGCAACTGTCGCCCCCGCTCGAGCTCGGCGTCGAACTCCGCCCCGAACAGCAGGGCGAGGTTCGCGATCCACAGCCAGAGCAGGAACACGATGATGCCGGCCATCGAGCCGTAGGTGCGCTCGTAGTTCGAGAAGTTCGCGACGTAGAGCACGAAGCCCGCCGTGGCGATCGCGAGCACGACGATGGCCACGAGCGCGCCGACGCTGATCCAGCGGAACTTCGGCTGCTTGGCGTTGGGGGTCGCGTAGTACAGCATCGCCAGCAGGAACACGACGACGAACAGCAGGAGCGGCCACTTGGCGATGCTCCATGCGATCTGCAGGCCCTCGCCCACGCCGAGCGCGTCGCCGAGCGCTGACACGACGTCGCCCGACAGCACGAGCACGATGGCGACGATCGTCAGCGAGACGACCGTGATGAGCGTGACGACCAGCTGCATGGGGCGCAGCTTCCAGAACGGACGCCCCTCCTCGATCTCGTAGATGCGATTCATGACGCGGCTGAACGCGCCGACGTACCCCGAGGCCGACCACAGGGCCAGCAGGATGCCGGAGACGAGCGCGAGGCCGGCGCCGGGTGCTGTCGAGATCTGCTCGATGGGGCCGCGCAACGCCTCGGCGGTCTCGGGCGGGGCGACGTCGCCGATGATGCCCAGCACGGCGTCGGCAGCGGCACCGCCCTGCCCGACCACGCCCAGCAGCGAAAAGACGGCGATTAGGGCGGGGAAGATCGACAGCACCGCGTAATAGGTGAGGCCGGCGGCCCCATCCATGCACTGGTCGGCCGAGAACTCGCGGATGCTCTTTCCGAGCACGTACTTCCACGATCGCTTCTGCAGGTCGGTGGGGCTGTCGGGCTTGTCGTCGTGCTCGGGCGACGGTGCGGACTTCGACCCGCTCCGCTCGGCGGTCTTCGCCATGGTTCCTCCTCGACGTGGCGGCGAGCGTGTGCGCTGCTCGCGAGGGTTCAGTCGTACGGGGAAGCCGTGGTGCCTGGCAGGGGGTTGCGCGATCGGGGGGGGGGGGGGGGGGGGGGGCCCCCCCCCCCCCCGGGGGGGGGTAAGGGGGGGCGCGCCCCCCCCCCCGGCGGGGGGCCCCCCGCCGCCGC
>JASCNZ010000065.1 GCA_029959905.1 Microbacteriaceae bacterium PS02344 | reverse complement strand
TTAAAACCCCACCCGCGGCGCCCCGCGCCGCGGGGCGCCGCCCCCCCCCCCCCCCCCCCCCCCGCGGGGGCGGCCCGCTTCTCGGTGGAACGACTCAGTACCAGTTCGTGGCCTGCGAGTGGCCCCAGGCGCTGCACGGAGAGCCGTAGACCGCATCGATGTAGCCGAGACCCCACGCGACCTGCGTCGAGGCGTTGGTCTGCCAGTCGCTGCCCGACGCGGCCATCTTGCTCCCGGGGAGGGCCTGCGGGATGCCGGTGGCACCGCTCGGGTTGTACGCCTGGTAGTTCCAGCCGGACTCCTTGTTCCAGAGCGACACGAGGCACGAGAACTGGTCCTCACCCCAGCCGTAGCGGCTCGCGGCCATCTCGCGCGCCGTCGCCTTCGCACCCTCGGGGGTGTTGGCGGCGGCGAGCGCGGCCGCGGCTGCAGCCTGACGCTGCTCTTCGGCGGCCTGGGCCGCAGCCGCATCCGCGGCGGCCTTCGCCTCCTGCGCGGCCGTGAAGGCGGTCTGCAGCTCGGCCGTCTCCGCCACGACCTCGGTCGTGCGCTGCTGCGCCGTGACCGCGAGGAGCGACAGCTCCAGCGGGGGCGTCGAGGCGCGATCGGCCAGCTCCGAGATGTCGTCGTGAAGCTCGACCGTGTCGACCGACGGGGCCGACGGGCCGAGATCGAGGCCGGAGGCGGCGACCTCGGCGGACAGGGCGTCGGCACCGGCGGCTGCCTCCTGCGCGGCGGTGGTGGCCTTCGTGACCTCGTCGGGGATCTTCAGCAGGGCGGCGGTGCTCGCCTTGCCCTGGGTGTCGCCGACATCCGACGGACCGGAGGCGAGGGCGGGGGCGGTGACGGCGCCGACCGTCACGGACGCGCCGAGCAGGAGCCCGGCGATGGTCCCCACGATGAGGAGGGGACGCTTGGCGCGGACGGCGGAGTGGGCGGAGGCGGCCTCGTGGGCGCGCCGGGACGCACGGGAATCAGCGGTGTTCAGCAAGGATCGACTTTCGGGTCGTCGACGCGCCCGGACCTGCATGCAGGGCGACTCATCGGGAGTCGGCTCGACGGGCGCAAGTCAACGAGTCTGGGCCATCAGTCTGGACGGCCCCTCCGCGGCACCTGACCGGAGCATATGCCCCACCTGGGTATCCCATGAGAAAGGGGCCCCGTCGCGCTCATCGCGCGTCGGGACCCCCCTCGAGATGGATGCTCAGGCGTTGGCATCCTGGCGCTTGAGGCGCGAGGTCTCGCGTGCACGGACCGTCTGGTCGAGGATCACCTTGCGGATGCGGACCATCTCGGGCGTCACCTCGACGCATTCGTCGTCACGAGCGAACTCGAGGCTCTCCTCCAGGGTGAGCACGCGAGGCGGCGTCATCGACTCGAAGCTGTCGGAGCTCGCCGCACGCATGTTGGTGAGCTTCTTCTCCTTCGTGATGTTGACGTCCATGTCGTCGGCGCGCGAGTTCTCGCCGATGACCATGCCCTCGTAGACCTCCTGCGTGGGCTGCACGAAGAACGACATGCGCTCCTGCAGGGCGATCATCGCGAACGGCGTCACGACGCCCTGACGGTCGGCGACGATCGAGCCGTTCTGGCGGGTCACGATCTGGCCGGCCCACGGCTCGTAGCCGTGCGAGATGGCGTTGGCGATGCCCGTACCGCGCGTGGTGGTGAGGAACTCGCTGCGGAAGCCGATGAGGCCGCGCGACGGGACGACGAACTCCATGCGCACCCAGCCGGTGCCGTGGTTCGTCATGTTCTCCATGCGGCCCTTGCGGTTCGCCAGCAGCTGCGTGATGGCGCCGAGGTGCTCCTCCGGCGTGTCGATGGTGAGGTGCTCGAACGGCTCGTAGGTCTTGCCGTCGATCTTCTTCGTGACCACCTGCGGCTTGCCGACGGTGAGCTCGAAGCCCTCACGACGCATGTTCTCGACGAGGATGGCGAGGGCGAGCTCACCGCGGCCCTGCACCTCCCAGGCATCCGGACGCCCGATGTCGACGACCTTGAGCGAGACGTTGCCGATGAGCTCCTTGTCGAGCCGGTCCTTGACCATGCGCGCCGTGAGCTTGTGACCCTTCACCTTGCCCATCAGCGGCGAGGTGTTGGTGCCGATCGTCATCGAGATGGCGGGGTCGTCGACCGTGATCGCGGGGAGCGGGCGCACATCCTCGGGGTCGGCGATGGTCTCGCCGATCGTGATGTCCTCGAAGCCGGCGATCGCCACGATGTCGCCCGGGCCGGCGGACTCGGCCGGGTAGCGCTCGAGGGCACGGGTCTTGAGCAGTTCGGTGATGCGGGCGTTGCTGGTGGTGCCGTCGGCGCGCACCCAGGCGACCGTCTGCCCCTTCTTGAGCGTGCCGTTGAAGACGCGCAGCAGCGCCAGGCGCCCGAGGAACGGGCTCGAGTCGAGGTTGGTGACCCAGGCCTGCAGCGGCGCCTCGTCGTCGTACGAGGGGGCGGGCACGTGCTCGAGGATGGCCTCGAACAGGGGCTCGAGGTCGTCGTTGTCGGGCAGCGAGCCATCGGCAGGGCGGGTGCTCGACGCCGCACCGGCACGGCCCGAGGCGTAGACGACCGGCACGTCGAGCAGGGCATCGACGTCGAGGTCGGGCACGTCGTCGACCAGGTCGGACGCGAGGCCCAGCAGCAGGTCGTGGGCCTCTTCCTCGACCTCGGCGATGCGCGCGTCGGGGCGGTCGGTCTTGTTGACCAGCAGGATGACGGGGAGCTTGGCCTCGAGCGCCTTGCGCAGCACGAAGCGGGTCTGCGGCAGCGGGCCCTCGCTCGCGTCGACGAGCAGCACGACGCCGTCGACCATCGACAGACCGCGCTCGACCTCGCCGCCGAAGTCGGCGTGGCCGGGGGTGTCGATCACGTTGATCGTGATCTCCTTGCCGTCGGCGTGCTTGCCCTTGTACGTGATCGCCGTGTTCTTGGCGAGGATCGTGATGCCCTTCTCACGCTCGAGGTCGTTCGAGTCCATCGCGCGTTCCTCGACGTGCGAGTGCTCGCCGAAGGAGCCCGTCTGGCGGAGCATCGCGTCGACGAGAGTGGTCTTGCCGTGGTCGACGTGGGCGACGATTGCGACGTTGCGGAGGTCAGAGCGGAGGGCGTGCGCCATGCAGTTGTCCTAAGAAGAGGAAGGGGATGCGCCGGGAAGCCGACTCTCCAGAGTAACGCACTCGCACGGCGGGTTCCTGGATAGAGGCCGTAGCATCGGAAAAGTGACTCCCGCTCCCTCTCGTTCGCGCCTGTGGTGGGAGGTCGCGATCGTCCTCGCGCTCGGGCTCGGTCAGTCGGCGATCTACGCGATCGTGCAACTCGCCTACCGGCTGACCGACGACACTCCCCTGGCCGACCAGACCGCCACGTTGAACCCCTCCCGCAGCGACCGCGAGGTCTTCGATCTCATCTACCAAGTGCTCTCGATCGGGTTCTCGATCGTGCCGGTGCTGCTCGTGTGCTTCCTGCTCTGGCAGCACCGCCGACCGCACCTCGGAGCGCTCGGACTCGACGGCAGGAGGGTGGGGGCCGATGTCGGCCGCGGAGCGCTGCTCGTGCTCGCCATCGGCGTCCCCGGCCTCGCCCTCTACATCGGGGGTCGCGCGGTCGGCCTCTTCGTCGCGGTGAACCCCGCGGGTCTCGACACGCACTGGTGGACGATCCCGATCCTCCTGCTCGCTGCGGCGCGGGCCTCGCTGCAGGAGGAGTTCGTCGTACTGGGCTACCTCTTCGCACGATTGAAGCAGCTGGGCTGGTCGCCCTGGACGATCATCGTCTCCACCGCGGTGCTGCGCGCGACGTACCACCTCTACCAGGGCCCCGGCGCGTTCGTCGGCAACCTCGCGATGGGCCTGCTGTTCGGCTGGCTGTTCCAGCGCAGCGGGCGCCTGCTGCCGTTCCTCGTCGCGCACTTCCTCATCGACGCGACGGTCTTCGTCGGCTACCCCTGGGCGGCCGCCACGTTCCCCGACCTCTTCGGCCTCCCCGGCTGACGCGCGTCGCGCTGGCTCGCGGAGGGCGTCGGCACGCCTCGACCGTCGCCGCGGTTCAGACCGCGCCCGCCACCAGTACCGCGCCGACGGCCCAGAGCACGAGCGCGACGAGCACCACGAGGGCCCGCACGTCCCATTCACGGCGGATCGGAGCATCCGCTCCCGTCGCGGCCTGCCAGCGGTCGCGGATCTCGGTCAACTCCCCCACGCCGGTGGGAACCTTCGAGGCTCCCTCGTCGGCGGCACGAGTCCGGCTCGGGCGCGACCGGGCCGGTCCGCCATACGCGCCGACCTTCGAGTCATCGTCCAGCTCGAACTCGAGCTGCCAGCGGAAGTCGATGTCGCGGACCCGGTTCCATCCGAACGACGTGCGCCGGAGCATGTTCTGCACCAGCGCCCCGTCATCGTCGATGCGGACCATCGATACGAAGCTCAGCTCGTACGCGACCCACAGACCGAGCAGCACCCAGGGCGCGACGAGGAGCATCTGCACCCAGCTCCCCCGCACGACGGTGTCGCCGAGCAGGAAGAGCGCGAGGGCCGACAGCAGGACGAGCACGACGGGGCCCGAGGACGCGCGGTAGGTGCGCGCGCCCTCGGAGCCCTGCGAGGCGGTCACGATCCGTGGCCACCCAGCGTGATCGAGGCACCGGGGATCGCCTGCAGCAGGCGCTCGGTGTACTCCTGCTGGGGGCGGGCGAAGATCTCGTCGACCGTGCCCTGCTCGACGATGCGGCCCTTCTCCATGACGCAGACCAGGTCGCTCGACACCCGCACGACCGCGAGGTCGTGCGTGATGAAGAGGTAGGTCAACCCGAGCTCGGACTGCAGCTCCGCGAGCAGCTGCAGAACCTGATCCTGCACCAGCACGTCGAGCGCGGAGACGGCCTCGTCGAGCACGAGGATGTCGGGCTTGAGCGCCAGTGCGCGCGCGATCGCGACACGCTGACGCTGACCGCCCGACAGCTCGTTCGGGTAGCGCGTCGCGAGCACGCGCGGCAGGGCCACCTGGTCGAGCAGCTCCTCGACGCGCGCACGGTGCGAGGCGCGGTCGCCGACGCCGTGGATCTGCAGCGGCTCGGCGATGGTGTTGCCGATGTTGCGCAGCGGGTCGAGCGACCCGTACGGGTCCTGGAAGACCGGCTGCATGCGTCGACGCAGTCCGAACGCCTGGGCGTTCGAGAGCTTCGACACGTCCTGCCCGTCGATCTCGATGGTGCCGGCGGTCGGCTCCTCGAGCTTGAGGACCATCTTCGCCACGGTCGACTTGCCCGAGCCGGACTCGCCGACGAGCGCCAGCGTCTTGCCCTTCGGGATCTCGAACGACACGTCGTCGACGGCGCGGAACGCCTCGCTCCGGAAACCGCCCTGACGGATCTTGTAATCCTTGGTCAGACCGGCGACGCGCACCGTCGGCGGGATCGCGGCGAGATCCTCGAGCGTCTCGATGCCGCGGTCCTGGACCACGGCCTGGATGCGCTGCGAGGCCACGCTGGGCGCGGCCGCGACGAGCCGCTTGGTGTACGGATGCTGCGGGTCCTCGAGAATCTGCCGGCTGGGGCCGGCCTCGACGATGTTGCCGCCGTTCATCACGATGATCTTGTCGGCCCGCTCGGCCGCGAGACCGAGGTCGTGCGTGATGAGGAGCACCGAGGTGCCCTTGTCGCGCGTGAGCGAGGCCATGTGATCGAGGATGACGCGCTGCACCGTGACGTCGAGAGCCGAGGTCGGCTCGTCGGCGATCAGCAGCTTCGGATCGGCCGCGAGGCCGATACCGATGAGCGCGCGCTGGCGCATGCCACCCGAGAACTGGTGCGGGAACTGGTGCAGACGCCGTTCGGCATCGGCGAGCCCCGCCTGCTGCAGCACCTCGATCGCGCGGGCCTTGACCGCCTGTCGTCCCTGGGCGATGCCGTTGGCGCGGATGGCTTCCTTCACCTGGAAGCCGATGCTCCACACCGGGTTGAGGTTCGACATCGGATCCTGCGGGACGAAACCGATGTCACGTCCGCGCACGCTCTCCATGGCGCTCCGGCCGAGCGTGGTCAGCTCGCGGCCCTCGAGGGTGATCGATCCGGCCGTGACCTCGCCGGTACCGGGCAGCAGGTCGACGATGGCCGTGGCCGTCGTCGACTTGCCCGACCCCGACTCGCCCACGATCGCGACGGTCTCGCCGGGGAACACGTCGAAGCTGACTCCGTGCAGCACCTCCCGCAGCCCGTCCTGGGTGCGGAAGGCGACCGTGAGGTCGCGGATGCTGAGCAGAGGCGCCTGTTCGGTGATGCGGTCGCTCATCGGCGTGCCCTCGCCTTCGGGTCGAGGGCGTCTCGGATGAGCTCGCCCAGGGTCACGAACGCCAGGACCGCGAGGGTCAGGGCGATCGACGGATAGATGAGCGCCATCGGGGCGATGCGCAGCGAGGCCTGGGCCTTGCTGATGTCGTTGCCCCACGACATGACGTCGCTTCCCAGACCGACACCGAGGAACGACAGGGTCGCCTCGGCGACGATCGCCGCCGCGAGACCCAGCGTCGAGACGACGAGGAGCGGCGCGATGGCGTTCGGGATGACGTGGTTGAGCAGCGTCTTGAACTTCGACTGCCCGAGCGCGCGCGAGGCCATGACGAAGTCTGCCTGCCGCACCCGCAGGATCTCGGCACGCACCACACGCGCGGTCGAGGCCCAGGCGAATCCGCCGATCGCGAGCGCGAGAGTCCAGACCGAGCGCGAGTCGCGGAAGACCGTCATCACGACGACCGCCGCGAGGATGTACGGGATGGCGAAGAAGATGTCGCCGATGCGCGACAGCAGACCGTCGAGCCATCCGCCGTAGAAGCCCGCGAGCGCACCCATGAGCAGACCCAGGAAGGCCGAGATCAGGGTCGCGATGAGGCCCACCGAGAGCGACGTCTGCGCACCCCACACGATGCGGGCGTAGATGTCGCAGCCCTGGAAGGTGAAGCCGAGCGGATGCCCGTCGGCCGGACCGCCGTTGCTGTTGGCCAGCTGGCAGTCGGAGTTCGGCGGCGTGGCGGTGAACAGCGTCGGGAAGAGCGCCATCACCAGGAACACGACCGCGAGCACGACCGAGAACCAGAACAGCGGACGACGGCGCAGGTCGCGCCAGGCGTCGCGCCACAGGTTGCTGGGCTTGTCGGAGATGCGGACCGCGTCGACCGCGATCGACTCGGTCTCGACCGGGGCGACGTAATGCTTCTGGGTCGTGGGGTCAGACATAGCGGATCCTCGGGTCGAGCAGACCGTAGAGCAGGTCGATGAGCAGGTTGACCAGGACGTACAGGATGACGAAGACCGTCACGAAGGAGACGACCGTCGGGCCCTCTCCGCGCTGGATCGCCTGGAACAGGGTGTTGCCGACGCCGGGGACGTTGAAGATGCCCTCGGTCACGGTCGCGCCCACGAGCAGCACGCCGAAGTTGGTGGCCGAGTTGGTGATCACCGGGATGAGCGAGTTGCGCAGAACGTGCACGGGGATGACGCGGTGACGCGGCAGGCCCTTGCTGTACGCGGTGCGCACCCAGTCCTGGTTCATCGTGTCGATCACCGAGCTGCGCATCAGACGCATGCTGACCGCGTAGAGGCTGAACCCGAGCACGATGGCGGGCAGCCACAGGCCGCCCCAGTCGTTGTCGGCACCCACGGTGGGCTTGAACCAGCCGAGCTGGATCGCCAGGAAGTACTGCGCGAGGAACGCCACGACGAAGATCGGGATGGCGATCGCGACGAGCGCGACGACCAGCGAGACGTTGTCGAAGAGCTTGCCCTTGCGCAGCGCGGAGACCGTGCCGATGATGATCGCGAGCACGAACTCGATGCCGATCGCCATCACGGCCAGGCGCCCGGTGACCGGGAGCGTCGCGGCGAGCACGGCCGAGACCGGACGGCCGGAGAACGTGTCGCCGAGGTCGCCCTGGAACACGCCGGCGATGTAGTAGCCGTACTGGACGATGAACGGATCGTTCAGGTGGTACTGCTCGCGGAGCTGTTCGAGGACGGCCGGGTTCGGCGTCTTGTCGCCGAACAGCGCGAGGATCGGGTCGCCGGGCATGGCGAACACGAGGAAGTAGATGAGCAGGGTCGCGCCGAAGAAGACGGGGATCACCTGCAGGAGACGTCTCAGGATGTAACCGAGCATCCGCTGTCCCTTCTTGGACCGGGAAGTAGAGCGTGCAGAACACAGCCCGTGAGGCGGTGACGAAGAATCGTCACCGCCTCACGGGTGAAGTGCCGTCAGGCTTTACTCGCCGGCCTTCGTGATCTCGTAGTACAGCGGAACCGAGTTCCAGCCGAACGTGACGTTGTCGACGTTCTCGCTGAAGCCACCGGTCACGTTCGAGTACCACAGCGGGATCGCGGGAAGGTCCTTGAACAGAACCTCCTGCGCCTTGGTGAAGTCCTCGATCTGCGCGTCGGCGTCGGGGTTGCTGATACCGGCCTTGATGAGGTCGTCGAACTCGGGGTTCGAGTAGTCACCGTCGTTGGAGCCGGCGCCCGTCGCGTAGAGCGGTCCGAGGAAGTTGTACAGACCCGGGTAGTCGGCCTGCCATCCCGAACGCGCCGCCGTGGTGATGGTGCGGTCGTTGATCTTGGTGCGCAGGTCCTGGAACGTGGGGTACGGGTCGCCCGATGCCTCGATGCCCAGGGTGTTCTTGATGCTGTTGCTCACCGCGTCGACCCAGGCGTCGTGCCCGCCGTCGGCGTTGTAGGCGATCTTGAAGTCACCCTCCCACGGCGAGATGGCGTCGGCCTCGGCCCACAGCTCCTTCGCCTTCTCGGGGTTGTACTCGAGGACCTCGCTGCCGGGGACCGAGTCGGACCAGCCGGCGATGACCGGCGACGTGAAGTCGGAGGCCGGGGTGCGGGTGCCCGAGAAGATCGTCTCGGTGATCTCGTCGCGGTTGATCGCCATCGACAGCGCCTGGCGGCGCAGCATGCCCTCTTCGCCCGAGAAGTGCGGGAGGAACTGGCCGATCGTGAACGACTGGAACACGGCCGACGGCTGGTTCACCGCGCGGTCGCCGAGCTCGTCGGTGAAGACCTGGAGCGAGTTGGTCGGGATCGCGTCGATGACGTCGACCTCGTTCGACAGCAGGTCGGCGTACGCCGCCTCCTGCGTGGCGTAGAACTTGATGGTCAGGCCACCGTTCTGCGCCTGACGGCCGCCCTCGTAGTCATCGTTGCGGACGAGGTCGATCTGCACGTCGTGCTGCCACGCGTCGTCGCCGTCGATCTTGTACGGACCGTTGCCGATCGGGTTCTCGCCGAAGGCCTCCATGTCCTCGAATGCAACGTCGGGGAGCGGGTAGAAGGCCGAGTAGCCGAGGCGCAGGGCGAAGTCGGAGGCCGGCTTGTTCAGCGCGATCGTGAAGGTGTAGTCGTCGACCTGCTTCAGACCGGTGAGCTCGGAGTCGGTCTCGTAGCTGAAGCCCTCGATGTCCTCGAAGAAGTAGCTGGAGAGGTGACCGTTGGAGAGCTTGGCGCCCTCGTTCCACGCCTTGATGAAGTTGTCGGCCGTGACCTCTTCACCGTCGCTGAACTTCTGGCCCTCCTTGAGCTTGACCGTGAGGTTCTGCGGGTCCTCGGTGGTGATCTCCTCGGCCATGTCGTTGACCGGCTTGCCGTCGGCGTCGTAGTAGACGAGCCCCGCGAAGATCTCGTCGAGGATCTTGCCGCCGCCGACCTCGTTGGTGTTGGTCGGGATCAGCGGGTTCTCGGGCTCGGAGCCGTTGGTCGTGATGATCGCGTCCGCGTCGACGTCTCCGCCCGCGTTGCCGCTGTCCGAGTTGCCGCCGCCGCTCGCGCAGCCCGCGAGCGCCAGGGCGCCGATCGCGAACAGCGCGGTGCCCGCCAGGGCGATCTTGTTGCGCTTCACTATGTGTCCTCCTAGGACGTGTACATCAAAACTGCGCGCTCATCGTCGAACGCGTAGGGATGGTGTCAGGTTATATCGGCATCTGAGAAGCCGTGCTCCCGGCTAATCAACCGTTACTGAGTGGTGACCATCGGAAACATCCCCGAAACAGACCGTGACGCGCCGTCATACGACGGATGGCACCGCCCCTCGCGGGAGCGGTGCCATCCGACGTGATCGGCGAAGGTCAGGCGAACGCCTCGATCGGCGGGCAGGCGCACACGAGATTGCGGTCGCCGTACGCCTGGTCGATGCGCCGCACCGGCGGCCAGTACTTGCCGGCGACCAGCGCGGGCACTGGATACGCGGCCTCTTCGCGGGTGTAGGAGTGGTCCCACTCCCCCGCGATCAGCGACGCGGCGGTGTGCGGCGCGTTCACGAGCGGGTTGTCCGCGGCCGGCCAGCGCCCGGCGGCGACGGCATCCGCCTCGGCCTTGATCTGGATCATCGCCTCGATGAACCGCTCGATCTCGGCGAGGTCCTCCGACTCGGTCGGCTCCACCATGAGCGTGCCCGCGACGGGGAACGACATCGTGGGCGCGTGGAAACCGTAGTCGATCAGACGCTTGGCGACGTCGTCGACCGTGACCCCGGTCGCCTCCTTGAGGGGACGCAGGTCGAGGATGCACTCGTGCGCGACCCGTCCGTTCTCGCCCGTGTAGAGCACCGGGTAGTGCCCCGAGAGGCGCTCGGCGATGTAATTCGCCGAGAGGACGGCTGCCGCAGTCGCGCGGCGCAGTCCCTCGGCGCCCATCATGCGCACGTAGGCCCACGAGATCGGCAGCACCCCCGCCGATCCGTAGGGCGCACCCGAGACCACGCCGCCCTCGAACACGAAGCCGCCCGCGTGCTCCGCCCGCTGCGCGAGGGGATGCGAGGGCAGGAACGGCGCCAGGTGCGACTTCGCCGCCACGGGACCGACACCGGGGCCACCGCCGCCATGCGGGATGGCGAAGGTCTTGTGCAGGTTGAGGTGCGAGACGTCGCCGCCCAGATCGCCGAAGCGCGCGAAGCCGAGCAATGCGTTGAGGTTCGCCCCGTCGACGTACACCTGGCCGCCCGCGTCGTGCACCGCCGCGGTGATCTCGACGACGTCGTGCTCGTACACGCCGTGCGTCGATGGGTAGGTGATCATCAGTGCCGACAGCTCGGACGCGTGTGCGGCGATCTTCGCGCGCAGGTCGTCGAGGTCGGCGTTGCCGAGCTCGTCGCAGGCGACGACGACGACCTTCATGCCGGCGAGCACCGCCGAGGCCGCGTTCGTGCCGTGCGCCGACGACGGGATGAGGCAGACCGTGCGCTGGTCGTCGCCGTTCGCGCGGTGATAGCCGCGGATCGCGAGCAGACCCGCCAGCTCGCCCTGGGAGCCGGCATTGGGCTGCAGGGAGACGGCGTCGTACCCGGTGACCTCGGCGAGCCACGCCTCGAGCTGGTCGATCATCTCGAGGTAGCCCGTCACGTCGGATGCCGGTGCGAACGGGTGGATGCCCGCGAACTCCGGCCAGGTGATCGCCGCCATCTCGGTCGCCGCGTTGAGCTTCATCGTGCACGAGCCCAAAGGGATCATGCCGCGGTCGAGCGCGTAGTCGCGATCGGCGAGGCTCTTCAGGTAGCGCATCATGGCGGTCTCGCTGCGGTGCGCGTGGAAGACGGGGTGGGCGAGGAACTCATCCGTGCGGCGCAGCGCATCGGGCAGGCCGTCGCGGCCCCCGACGAACGCGAACGCGCGCCCGGCACGACCGCCGAAGACCCGGGCGACCTGCAGCAGCTCGTCGACCGTTGTGGTCTCGTCGACCGCGATGCCCACGGTGTCGGCATCGGCGGCGTGCAGCAGGATGCCGAAGCCGTGATGCGCCTGCGAGACGTACTCGGCCGCACGACCGGGCACCCGCACCCGCAGGGTGTCGAAGAACGCGTCGTGCACGACCGCGATGCCGTCCTCGACCAGCCACGACCGCAGCAGCGCCGCCTTGCCGGCGACCTCCCGCGCGATCGCCGTCAGTCCGTCCGGCCCGTGGTACACGGCGTACATCGAGGCCATGACCGCGAGGAGCACCTGCGCGGTGCAGATGTTCGAGGTGGCCTTCTCCCGACGGATGTGCTGCTCGCGAGTCTGCAGCGAGAGCCGGTAGGCGGGCTTGCCGTCGGCATCCACCGAGACGCCGACGAGGCGCCCGGGCAGCTGACGCTCGAGACCCGAGCGCACGGCCATGTAGCCGGCGTGCGGACCGCCGAAGCCCATCGGCACGCCGAAGCGCTGCGTCGTGCCCACCGCGACGTCGGCGCCGAGCGAGCCCGGCGAGGCGAGAAGCGTCAACGCGAGGAGGTCGGCGGCGACGACGGCCAGCCCGCCCGCGACGTGTGCCGCGTCGATGACGGCCGATGGGTCCCACACCCGGCCGGATGCCCCCGGGTACTGCACGAAGACACCGAACAGCTCGTCCGGCAGCTGCTCGCCGGCGGCGAAGTCGACGGTCACGAGCTCGATGCCCACGGCATCCGCGCGGTTCTCGAGCAGTGCTCGCGTCTGAGGCAGCGCATCGGCGTCGATCGCGAACACGTCGGTCTTCGCCTTCGACGCACGCCGGGCGAGCAGCATGCCCTCGGCGACCGCGGTCGACTCGTCGAGCATCGACGCGTTCGCCGTCGACAGACCGGTGAGGTCGGCGACCATGGTCTGGAAGTTGATGAGCGCCTCGAGGCGTCCCTGCGAGATCTCCGGCTGGTACGGCGTGTACGCCGTGTACCACGAGGGGTTCTCCAGCACGTTGCGCTGGATCACCTGCGGCGTGAGGGTGCCGTGGTAACCGAGCCCGATCATCGGACGGTTGACGGTGTTGCGCGCGGCGAGAGCGCGCAGCTCCCGCAGCGCCTCGGTCTCGGTCGCGGCGGCGGGGATGCTGCTGGCCGACCCCGGGGAGTCGGATGCGGCGGGCGTGAAGATCGACGAGGGCACGGCCTGAGCCATGAGCACCTCGAGGGGCCCGGCGGGGTCGGCGCCCTCGGCGATGCCGAGCGCGTCGAGCATCTCGCGCTGCGCGTCGGCCGTGGGTCCGATGTGACGGTCGGCGAAGGAGACCACTCGGGATCAGCCCTCCGTGAGAGCGACGTATGCGTCGCGGTCGAGCAAGCCGTCCGTGGCACCGGCGGCGACCGACACCTTCACGAGCCAGCCGCCCTCGAACGGCTCGCCGTTGACCAGCGACGGGTCGTCGACGACGGCGTCGTTGATCTCGACGACCGTGCCGGTGACCGGCGCGTAGAGTTCGCCGACCGACTTGGTCGACTCGATCTCGCCGACCACCGCCCCCGCGGTGATCTCGGTGCCCACGGCGGGCAGCTCGACGAAGACCACGTCACCGAGCTTGTCGGCGGCGAAGTCGGTGATGCCGATCGTCACGGTGTCGCCGTCCGCGGCGATCCACTCGTGCTCCTCGGTGTAGTGCAGGGTGTTCAGATCGGTCATTTCGTCCTCCGGTAGAAAGGCAGAGCGGTCACGACGGCGGGGATCCTCGTCCCCCGCACGTCCAGGAACAGATCGGTCCCCACCGCGGCTGCGGACGGGGAGACGTAGGCCATCGCGATCGGATGGCCGAGCGTGGGGCTGAGAGCGCCGCTCGTGATCTCGCCGACCACTGAGCCATCGGCGTCGACCACCGGGTAGCCGGCACGCCCGGCCCGGCGCCCCTCGGCGACGAGGCCGATCAGCACCGGCGCGTCTGAGGCGGCATCCGGGGCGTCCTTGCCGACGAAGCTCTCCTTGGCCGTCACGACGACGCGGCCGAGTCCGGCCTGCGCGGGCGTCGTCGCGAGCCCGAGCTCGTGGCCGTACAGCGGCATCCCCGCCTCGAGGCGCAGGGTGTCCCGGGCGGCGAGGCCCGCGGGGACCAGACCGTGCTCGGCGCCCGCGTCGAGGAGGGCGTCCCACAGGGCGACCGCGTGCGCCGCGGGCACCAGCAGCTCGAAGCCGTCTTCGCCGGTGTAGCCGGTGCGGGCGAGCAGCACCGACTCCCCCGCGAAGCTCGCGCGAGCCCAGGCGTAGTAGCGCTGTTCGGCCCAGGGGACGCTCACGTCGTCGATGCCCGCGGTCGCCGAGACGATCGCCTCGGCGAGCGGACCCTGCACGGCCAGCAGCGCGTAGTCGTCGGAGACGTCGACGACCTCGGCGTCGAACCCTGCGGCCCGCACGAGAAGGGCGTCGCGCACGGCGTCGCGGTTGCCCGCATTCGAGATCACGAGGAAGTCGTCGTCACCGAGCCGGTAGACGATCACGTCGTCGACGATGCCGCCCGTCTCCGCCAGCAGCAGCGAGTACTTCGCCTTGCCCGCGGCGAGCGCCGAGAGTCGGCCCGCGAGGGCGTAGTCGAGCAGGGCGTCGGCTTCGGCGCCGCGGACCGTGAACTCGGCCATGTGCGAGATGTCGAACAGTCCCGCCGCGCGGCGGACGGCGTGATGCTCGGCCAGGTCGGAGGTGTAGCGCACCGGCATCTGCCACCCGCCGAAGTCGGTGAAGGAGGCGCCTAGCGCCTCGTGGCGCTCGCGGAGCGGGGTGTAACGGGGGTCTGACACGGAGTTCTCCCGGATGCGGTCGGGCGGGGCGGCGACGACGTCGCCCCTCGGAACTCCCCCTCTGTCATGGGCCTGAGAGTTTCACCCCGCGTGGCAGGGCTTTCACCGTCGGCGGACCGCACGTCTGCGCGATCGCTTTCCAGAGTGGCCGGATCCACGCGGTACGCGTACCTGAGAGATTGGCGGGGAGGCTTGCTCCTTCGGTGCCCGGCTGCGTTCGCCGGGGCTCTCCCGCGGGGGTCGTTCGGCCCGTGTTCGATTGTCCGGCCAGTCTAGCGGGGGCATCCGCGCATCCGTGGCCCTTCCCGTGGGGCGGGGTGTGGGGGGGGGCCGCCCCCGGGGGCGCCCCCGGGGGGGGGGCGGGGGGCGACTTGCCCGACCCCGACTCGCCCACGATCGCGACGGTCTCGCCGGGGAACACGTCGAAGCTGACTCCGTGCAGCACCTCCCGCAGCCCGTCCTGGGGGCGGAAGGCGACCGTGAGGTCGCGGATGCTGAGCAGAGG